>NZ_CP058214.1:3426518-4028527 GCF_015482775.1 Kaustia mangrovi
CGAAGGATCTGGATCTCGCCCTCGCTCCGCCGCCCTTCGAGGTCCCGCCATTCCCCGTCACCCAGGTCTGGCACAAGCGGCATACGGCGGATGCCGGCCATCTCTGGCTGCGCGGGCAGATCCAGCGGGCGGCGGAGCCCCTGCCGCCGTCCGGCCCGGCGGGACCGTGACGGCCGTCGCGCCCGTCTACGATACCGTCTCGATCCGGTCGCGGCTGACGCCGAAGAACAGGTCTACCAGCGTGTTGCCTCCCGACTGGCGCGCGAAGATATACTCGATGCGCTCCGCCGCCATCTCCTCGCAGGGAACCTGGACGAAGCCTCCGACCCGGCTCGTGCCCCTGTCCCACATGAAGCCGACGCCGAGATTGTTCGCCACCGCGTCGAAGACCCCGTCGCGCGTGTCGAGGACGATGGCCGGGCGCGGCTTGAGCCCCGAGCGGCGGAACGCGTCGTCCACTACCTTCTGCGTCGACGATCCGCGCGCGCGGAAGATCAGCCTTTCCTGCATGAGATCGGCGCAGCGCACCATATCGCGCGTGGCGAGGGCGTGCCCGGGCGGCACCACCGCGACGACGCACTGGCGCGCGCAGGCCTGTCGCCGGAACCGCCCGTCGCCCGGCACGTCGGGCAGGATCCCCAGATGCACCCGGCCCTCCGTCACCGCGTCGAGGATCCGCCCCCAGCTTCCCATCTCGATCTGCAGCTCAAGTCCGGGGCAGAGCTTCTGGAACCGGTCGAGCAGTGCCATGCCCGGCATGGCATTGCCCAGGCCGACGCGCAACTCGCCGTCCAGCAGGTCGCGATGGCGCGTGAGCACATGCAGGGCTTCGGCCTCGCCCTTCAGGATGCGTCCCGCAATGTCATGAAGCCGCAGGCACAGCGCGCTCGGCACCAGCTCGCGCCCCCGCCGCTCCAGCAGTGACACGGAGAAGGCCGTTTCCAGATCGCGCAATTGCTGGCTGACGGAGGCCTGGCTTTGCCCGAGCCGCCGGGCCGCTGCGGAAAACCCGCCGGTCTCCACGACCGCATGCAAGGCGCGCAGGCGCGAAAGCGTCAGCCCCATTCCAGTCCTCCATCCGGCCTGTCCGTTGTCCGCCGCCCGTCAGGCTTTGGCTGCGCCTTCCATAGGCTTTGCCTGTAACTGAAACATGACTGTCGCAATGAAAACCTATTGAGCGGGCAGTTCATCGTCGGAGGACGCCAGATGGCAACGCTCGCGCTCAGGGGCCTGAGCAAATCGTTCGGGACGACGCAGATCCTGAAGCAAGTCGACCTGTCGGTCGCCGATGGGGAGTTCCTGTCGCTGGTCGGGCCGTCGGGATGCGGAAAGTCCACCCTCCTGCGCATCGTGGCGGGGCTCGAGAGCGCCGACGAGGGCAGTGTCGAGATCGGCGGGGTGCCGGCCGGCCATCTTCGGGCCGCCGACCGCGATCTGGCGATGGTGTTCCAGAGTTACGCGCTCTATCCCCACCTCACCGTGGCCGGCAACATCGCGGTACCGCTCCGCATGAGGCGGCTGACGGCGGCGCAGCGCCTGCCGCTCCTCGGTCCGGTCCTGCCCGGTGCGCGAAGCCGGGGCCGGGAGATCGAGGCGCGCGTCCGCGCCGTCGCCGACATGCTCGATATCGCCCATCTGCTCGACCGGCGGCCCGGACAGCTCTCCGGCGGCCAGCGACAGCGTGTGGCGCTCGGGCGTGCGATGGTGCGCGAGCCGGCCGCCTTCCTGCTCGACGAGCCGCTCTCCAATCTCGACGCGAAGATGCGCCTGCAGACTCGCACCGAGATCGCCGCGCTGAACCGCAGGCTTGGAACGACCTTCCTCTACGTCACCCACGACCAGATCGAGGCGATGACCATGTCGGACCGGATCGCGGTGATGATGGACGGGGAGATCCTGCAGCTCGGCACGCCGGAGGAGCTTTACGACCGCCCGGCCGATATCCGCGTCGCGCGGTTCATCGGCTCGCCCGCCATCAACATCCTGCCCGCCGAGACCGACGCCTCGGGGCATGTGTTGCTGTGCGGGCACGATACGGGGATGCGCGCGGCGGCGGGCGGCCGGATCGCGCATCTGGGACTGAGGCCGGAGGCGCTGGCCCCGGCGCCGCACGGGCCGGTGGCGGGCCGGGTCCGCGCGGTGGAGAACCTCGGATCGGACATCTATGTGCAGATCGGCGTTCTCGGCGCCGAAAGCCCGGTTACCGTGCGCTGCGCGCCGACCGTCTCGCCACGGCCGCGGATCGGCGAGACTCTCTTTGCCGCGCCGGTCGGGCGCATGATCGCGTTCGACGCCGCCGGAAAGGCCGTGCCGCTGGTGCGCGCAGAGGTCGCCGCTCATGTCTGAGCCACGCCCGGAGATACGCCAGGCCCGGGCCGGATATCTGCTCTTCCTGCCGGCGCTGGTGCTGATGATCGTCCTTCTGATCCTGCCGGTGGCTATCGCCGCGGTGCTGTCGGCGAGCGACTACGCGCTCGGCAATCCGGGCTTCGACTGGGTGGGGACGGACAACTATTCGCAGCTCCTGTCGCGATCGGCCTATCGCAAGATGATGGTCGCCACGCTCGCCTATGTGCTGATCGTGACGCCCGCCTCCGTCGGGCTGGGGCTCGGCGCGGCGCTGCTGATCCGTTCGCTCCGCGTTGGGCAGGCGCTCTACAAGACCGTCTACTTCCTGCCCGTCATGGCGTCGCTGCTGGCGATGGCGATCGTGTGGGAATTCGCGCTCCACCCCACGCTTGGCATCGTCAATCGCGGGCTCGAGGCGCTTTGCGGGGTCGACGGGCTGCGTGCCGCGCTCAGCGGAAGCTGGGCCGGGCTCGCCCCCGGCGCGACGTGGTTCGGCCGGGGCTGCGTGCAGGGGTTCCCGCTGTGGCTCGGCGATCCGGACTACGCCATCTGGAGCATCTCCTTCATCGGCATCTGGCAGGGTTTCGGCTTCAGCATGGTGCTCTATCTCGCGGGCCTTTCGGGCATACCGCCGGAGCTCTACCACGCCGCGGAGATGGACGGTGTCCGCAGCGGATGGGAGCGGTTCCGGCTCCTCACCTGGCCCATGCTCGCCCCCACGACGGTATTCGTCGTGACCGTGACCACGATCCGCTCCTTTCAGGTGTTCGACACGGTGGAGGCCCTGACCGATGGCGGTCCGGTACGGTCGACCTACACGATCCTGTTCGCGATCTACGAAAAGGCGATCCGCCAGAACCTGGTCGGCGTCGGCGCGGCGCTCACCGTGGTGTTCCTGGCCGTCGTCATGGCGGTCAGCCTGATCCAGCGCCGCCTCGTCGAAAGGAAGGTGCACGCATGATCCGGCAGTTCTCCGCCTCCCAGACACTGGCGCATCTGGTGCTGCTGATCGGCGCGGTCGTGGTGCTCCTGCCCTTCTATGTGATGGTCGCCACCTCCTTCAAGTCGCCTTCGGAGATCATGACCGCAACCGGCGGGGCCTTCGGGGCCCAGGCGCCGGTGGTCAGCCGGTCCTGCCTTGCCCGGGGCGGAACGGATGCGGACTGCGCGACCCTGCCGGTCGTCGAGAACTACCGCGAGGCCTTCGCCAAGGCCCCCCTGTGGCGCTACATGCTGAACGGCGTGGCCGTGACCGTCTCGATCTTCCTCTTGCAGGTTCTCGTGGCCCTGCCGGCCGCCTATGCCCTGGCGAAGCTCAGATTCTGGGGGCGGAACGCCGCCTTCGCGCTGGTGATGTTCTGCCTGCTGATCCCCGTCCACGCCATCGCCCTGCCGCTCTACGTCCTTCTGGCCCGGCTGGGACTGACCGACAGCTATGCCGCGCTGGTTCTGCCGTGGACGGTCTCCGCGTTCGGCATCTTCCTCATGCGCCAGTTCTTCCTGACGGTGCCCGACGACCTTGTCGACGCGGCGCGCATGGACGGCATGGGGGAGTTCGCCATCGTCTGGCGGGTTATGCTGCCTGCCGCCATTCCCGCCCTCCTGGCCTTTGCGATCTTCAGTGTCGTGGCCCACTGGAACGACTATTTCTGGCCGCGCGTCGTCATCACCGGCAACCGGGACCTGTTTACCCCGCCCTTGGGCCTCCGCGAGTTCAAGGGCGATCTCGACGGCAATTTCTACGGTCCGATGATGGCCACCGCGACCGTCATCGTGACACCGCTCGTCGTGGCCTTCCTCCTGGCGCAGCGCCGCTTCGTCGACGGCATCGCCATGGCGGGCATGAAGTGACCCCCGACATTCCCAACCAAGGACCGCCCTCATGAAGCGTTATCTCTGCCTTGCCGCCTTCGCCGCCTGCTTCGCCGGCCCGGCCCAGGCCGTCGAAATCCAGGTCGGCTATGCCTATGGCTCGATCTTCGACGAGACGATGCGACAGATCGTGGAGGGCTTCAGTGCCGCCCATCCCGATATCGAGATCACCTTCCGCGCCAGCTACGAGAACTACGAGGACGCCACCAACACCGTCCTGCGCGAGGCTGTGGCGGATACCCTGCCGGATGTCAGCTTCCAGGGGCTGAACCGGCAGGCGGTCCTCGTCGAGCGCGGGATCGCCCGGCCCCTCGATCCCTTCATCGCACAGGAGACCGATTTCGATGCGGATGGCTACCATCGGGCGATGCTGAAGCTGTCGACCTTCGACGGGGGGATCTACGGGTTGCCGTTCTCCGTCTCCACGCCTATCGGCTACTATAACATGGACATGCTCGAGGCCGCTGGCGTCGAGGGCCGGCCCGAGACCTGGGACGAGGTCGCGGAGGCCTGCCGGAAGATCGTGGCGAACGGGCAGGACGCCGCCTTCCTGCACTGGAACATCACCGGCAACTGGCTGCTGCAGGCCGCGCTCTGGTCGCAGGGCGTTCCCACGATCCGCGACGGCAGGCTGAACATGGAGAATCCGCAAGGCGTCGCCGCGCTGGAGAGCATCCGCACGGTCGTGCGCGATTGCCGCATGAAGAACGTCTCCGGCGGGGACGCGCTGAAGTCCTTCGCCGCGGGTGAGCTCGCCATGATGTTCACCACCACCGCCTATGTCGCGACGGTGGACGGGACGCGCGTCGGCGACTGGGCGTTCGTCACCGGCCCCTATCCGGGGATCGGCGGTGCGCCGAAGGCCCTCCCTGCCGGCGGCAATGCGGCGATGCTGACCTCCACATCGCAGGATCCGGAGGTTCTCGAGGCGGCGTGGCAGTTCATCAAGTACGCCACATCCGGCGAGGGGGCGGCCGTAGTCGCGCGCACCACCGGCTACATCCCCCCGAACAAGGTCGCCAACGAGGTTCTCCTGGCCGACTTCTATGCCCGTAACCCGAACAAGGAGACCGCTGTGAAGCAGCTGCCGCTGCTGGCGGAGTGGTTCGCCTATCCGGGCGACAACGGGCTGGCCGCGACCCGGACGATCGAGGACTATCTCGAAGAGATCGTGGTGGGTGGTGCCGACGACATGCCGGGCCTGCGCGACGAGATGGTCGCCGACGTCAACGATCTGCTGAACTGAACCCGGTCGGCCGGCAGGCGACTGCCGGCCGCTCCGCAATCGGGGACCCCCATGACCGAACCGCTCCGCTTCGCCATCCTGACCGATACGCATTTCGTCCCCGAAGGGCAGACGATCTACGGTTTCGATCCGCGTGCCATGCTGGGCCATGCCCTCGGCTTCATCCGCGACAAGCTGCCCCGCGTCGATTTCCTGATCGTCACGGGCGATCTGACGGACCGGGCGGAGCCGGAGGCCTATCGCAGCCTTGCCGGCATGCTCTCCGGTCTGCCCTTTCCGGTGATCGCGATGCTCGGCAATCATGACCGCCGGGCGCCCTTCCGGCAGGCGTTTCCGCTCGCGCCGGACACGGGCGGCTTCGTGCAGACGGTGCGTGTGCTCGATCAGGCCACGATCATCGCCCTCGACACGCTGTGCGAGGACGAGCCCGGCCATCACGGCCGCCTGTGCGGGGTCCGCCTGGACTTCCTGGAGGAGGCGATGGCCGCGGCGCCGCGCGACCGTCCGGTTCTGCTGTTCCAGCATCATCCCCCGCTCGACCTCTCCATCCCGCCCATGGACGCGATCCGCATGGTCGATGCGGAGGCGGAGCTCGCCGTCTTCGAGCGCGTCGGGCGCAAGCCGGACCACATGTTCTTCGGCCATGTGCACCGGCCGATCTCCGGCTCGTGGGAGGGCATACCGTTCCATCTGCAGCGCGCGCTGATGCACCAGGTCGCCGCACGCTTCGACGAGCCGGGGCGGATCCGCGGTGCGGTCGAGCCACCGGATCTCGGCTACGTCTCCGTCTCGCGCGGCAATGTGGTGATCCATTCCTGCCCGTTCCTGTATGACGGGCCGGTCTTCGACCTGGAAAGCCCTGCCGCCGCCGCGGCGGCGAGCCCCGCCGAGCTCGGCGTCCACGGATGAGGTTCGACGCGTTCGACGCCTATCTCTGCGATCTGGACGGATGTCTGATCGCGGAGAACGCGCTCCTGCCCGGAGCGGCGGAGCTGATCGCGCTCGCGGGAGACCGCCTGAGGGTGTTTTCCAACAATTCCACGCAGACGCCGGCCACGTTGTCCCTGCGTCTCGCGCGGCTCGGACTCGACATTCCGGCGGAGCGGATCCTGCTGGCGGGTGCGGCGGCCGTGGAGGTGCTGGCGCGCCGGCCCGGCATCCGGCTGGCCCTCTACGGATCGGCGGGGCTCCGCGCCCATGCCCGCGCATGCGGCCTCGATCCGGCGGCGACCGAGCCGACCCATGTCCTCGTGACCGGCGACCGCGGGCTGACCTGTGCCGATCTCCACGCCATCGTCGCCCACGCGGCGCGCGGCGCGGCGGTGATCGGGGCCAATCCGGACGCCAGCAGGCCCGGTCCGGACGGCATCCCCATCCCCGAAACCGGGGCGTTGCTGGCGGCCATCCGCACGGTCCTGCCGGACATCCGCCTCAGCACCTTCGGAAAGCCGTCGGGCGAGTTCTACCGATACGCGCTGGAGCGGACAGGACCCGGGCGCCGGGTGCTGGCGATTGGCGACACCCCGGAGACCGACGGTCTGGGGGCCCGGCGGATGGGGCTTCCAGTCGCCATTGTGGGGCCCGCATCGCAACGGTTCGCATCCCTGCCGGAGCTGATCGGTGCGAATCCGGATTTCGGCCTCGACCGGCACCGCGCGGATCTGTGCGCTGGGTGACGCGCTCCGAGGGGCTTTATCGCGGCGCCTGCCTGTGCGAGCATTGCGACGACCTTCCCGTCCCACTCTCTCCATTTTCGAAACGGACCGGCAGCCATGCGATATACCTCCAGCCACTGGGGCCTCTACGAGGTCCGGGACACTGCCGATGGCGGCGTCGCCACGAGGCCGCTGGCGGATGACCCCGACCCCTCCGGCATCGGCATGGATCTCGCCCAGCCCGGCTTGCAGCGGCTCCGGGTGCGCCGGCCGGCCGTGCGCAAGAGCTGGCTTGAGGGCGGGCCGGGCGCGGCGCCGGAGCGGCGCGGGCACGACCCCTTCGTGGAGGTGAGCTGGGACAGGGCGCTCGATCTCGTCGCGCAGGATATCGACCGCGTGCGTACCGATTTCGGCAACGAGGCGATCTTCGCCGGCTCCTATGGCTGGGCGAGCGCCGGGCGGTTCCATCACGGCCAGAGCCAGGTGCACCGCTTCATGAACGCCGTCGGCGGCTATGTCCGGCATCTCAATTCCTACAGCCTCGGGGCGGCGCATGTGCTCATGGCGCATCTCGTTGCGCCGATGAAGGAGCTGATGGCCGACCACACCTCGTGGGACGTCATGGCGCGCCATACCGAGCTCTTCGTCACTTTCGGCGGCGTGCCGCGCAAGAACGCGCAGGTTTCGCCGGGCGGGGTGCGCCGGCACCTCACGCGCGGCGGCATGGAGGCGTTGCGGGCGTCCGGCACCCGCATCGTCAATATCGGGCCGGTCGGCGACAATCTCGACGCGCCGGAGGCGGAATGGCTTCCGGTCCGGCCGAACACCGACACCGCGGTCATGCTGGCGCTCGCCCATGTGCTTCTCGAGGAGGGGCTCCACGCGCAGGATTTTCTGAAGCGCTATTGCGTGGGTTTCGAGACATTCGCCCGATACCTCACCGGCGCCGATGGCGGTACGCCGCGCACGCCGGAATGGGCGGAGGCGATCTCCGGCATGCCCGCCGGCCGCATCCGCTCGCTTGCCCGGGAGATGGCGTCGTCGCGCACCATGCTCAACATGGCCTGGTCGCTGCAGCGCGCCAGCCATGGCGAACAGCCCTGCTGGATGCTGCTGACGCTTGCGGCGATGCTCGGCCAGATCGGCCTGCCCGGCGGCGGTTTCGGCTTCGGCTACGGCGCGGTCAATGCGCTCGGCAGCCGGTTTCCGCTGGCGTCCGGCCCCGTCCTCGCACAGGGGAAGAACCCGGTTTCCGCCTTCATTCCGGTCGCGCGCATTGCCGACATGCTCCTGAACCCCGGCGCACCGTTCGATTATGAGGGCGAGCGCCACACCTATCCCGACATCCGCATGGTCTACTGGGTGGGCGGCAACCCCTACCACCACCATCAGGATCTCAACCGGCTGGAGCGCGCCTGGCGCAAGCCGGAAACGGTCGTCGTGCATGAGCAGTACTGGACGGCGACCGCCCGGCGCGCCGACATCGTGCTGCCCTCGACCACGGTTCTGGAGCGCAACGATATCGGCTTCGCCACACGCGAGGGCCACATCGTCGCCATGCGCAAGGCGATGGAGCCGGCCGGCGAGGCGCGCAGCGACTTCGACGCCTTCTGCGGTCTGGCCGACCGGCTCGGCGTGCGCGAGGCCTTCGCCGAAGGTCTCGACGAGGAGGGTTGGCTCCGGCGCATGTACGAGGAGAGCCGGGAGAAGGCCGGCAGGGCCGGAAACCGCCTGCCGGATTTCGACACCTTCTGGGAGCAGGGCCTGATCGCCTTCGACGAGGCGAACGAGCCGGTGGTGATGCTGGAGGCCTTCCGGGCCGACCCGGACGCGGCGCCGCTCAAGACGCCGTCGGGACGGATCGAGATCTTCTCGGACACCATCGCCGGCTTCGACCTTGAGGATTGCCCCGGCCACGCGGTCTGGCTGGAGCCTCATGAATGGCTCGGCATGGAGGGTATCGGGGAGGATGGGCTTCACATGCTGTCCGACCAGCCGGTGCGGCGCCTGCACAGCCAGCTCGATGCGAGCGAGCACAGCCGGGCCGGCAAGGTCGGCGGCCGCGAGCAGGTTGCGATCAATCCGCGCGATGCCGCCAGGCGCGGCATAGGCGAGGGCGATGTGGTGGAGCTGTCCAATGCGCGCGGGCGCCTGCTTGCCGCCGCCCGGCTGAGCGATGCCGTCATGCCGGGGGTGGTGCGCCTGTCGACGGGGGCCTGGTACGATCCCGACGAGACGGGGCGCGACAAGCACGGCAACCCCAATGTGCTGACGCTCGATGTCGGCACGTCGCGCTTCGCCCAGGGCTGTGCGGCGCAGACCTGCATCGTCCAGCTTAGCGGGCCGATAACGGACGCGCCGCCCGTCACTGCCTTCGACCTCCCGCGTTTCGAGCGCTGACGGCGCGACCACGGTTCAGGCCGCGGGCGCCTCGGCTCGTCTCTCGTCGGCCAGGGCCTTGCGGGCGTCGCGCAGCAGGCCGGCGATCTCGCGCAGGAGATCGGCGCGGGCCGATGTCGCGCGCCAGGCGAGAACCACATGGCGCGGGCAGGCGCCGGACAGCGGCGCGAGGACGAGGTCGCTGCCGCGCGTCACCCCCGCATCGATGGCCAGATCGGGCAGCAGGGTGATGCCGAGCCCCTCCGAGACCATCGCGATGAGGGTCTGAAGGCTCGTCGCGCAGAAGCTCTCGTCCTGCTCGATCCCGGCATCGGGATAGGCCGACAGCGCATGGCGCTGCAGGCAATGGCCCTTTTCCAGGAGCATGAGCTTGTGGCCCTCGAGATCGCGCCCCGTCGCCGGCCTCGAGGCCGGCCCCGGAAAGCCGGGCGGGGCGGCCAGATGATATCCGTCGTCGAACAGCGCCTCGGTTTCCAGCGTGCCGAGATCGAAGGGCCGGGCCACGATGGCGGCGTCCAGCCGGCCGGTATTGAGGCCGTCCAGCAACTGCTCGGTCAGTTCCTCGCGCAGATAGAGGCGGAGATCCGGAAAGGCCTTGCGGATGCGGGGCAGGACGCGCGGCAACAGGAACGGCCCGACGGTCGGGATGGAGCCGAGCCGCAGGTCGCCCGCGTGCGGGTCGCGGTGACGGGCGGCAAGCGCCTCGATCTCGCGCGCGCCGATCAGCAGACTGCGGGCGCGTGCCGCAATCTCCTCGCCCGCCGGCGTCATGACCACGGAGCGGCGCGTGCGCTCGGCAAGCTGCACGCCCAGCATGTCCTCCAGCTCCTTGAGACCGGAGCTGAGCGTCGGCTGGGTGACGTGGCAGACCTCCGCCGCGCGCGAGAAGTTCAGCTCGTCGGCGAGGGCGACAAGAAAGCGGAGCTGGCGCAGATTGATCATCTGATATTCACAATATCTATCATAGTCAGTCAATATATTGATTTCACATATAAGTATTCAAGCCCTATCTCGGAAGTGTCGCAACATTCTTCCCGAAAGGAGACGCTCCATGACCGAGACCGCCCAGCCCGCAATGCCCCGCCTCAACGAACCGGCGCCGGCCTTCGACGCGGTGACCACCCATGGCCGCCGGACGCTCGAGGACTACCGGGGCAAGTGGCTCGTCCTGTTCTCGCATCCGGCTGACTTCACCCCGGTCTGCACCACGGAATTCATGGCATTTGCCAGGCGCCAGGCCGACTTCGCTGAGCGCGGCGCGGAACTCCTGGGGCTATCGATTGACAGCAACTTCTCGCACATCGCCTGGATACTGAACATCAAGGAGAAATTCGGGATCGAGGTCGGCTTTCCCGTCATTGCCGATCTGAACATGAAGGTCGCCCAGGCCTATGGCATGATCCAGCCCGGCGCCTCCGACACCGCGGCGGTCCGCGCAACCTTCCTCATCGACCCGGACGGCGTGCTGCGCGCCATGGTCTACTACCCCATGAATGCCGGCCGTTCCGTGGCCGAGATCCATCGGCTGTTGGTCGCGCTCCAGACGTCGGATGAGAACCAGTGCGCCATGCCCGAGAACTGGGTTCCGGGCGATGAGGTGATCGTCTCGCCGCCGGCCACCGCCGAGGCGGCCGAGGCCCGCAAGGACGAAGGTTACAACACGGTGGACTGGTACTTTTCCACCCGCCCGCTCTGAGCGGGTTTTGCCCACCGCCGCATCACGCGCCATCCTGCACCCGGGCCACGCCGCCCGGGTGCCGCACACGCGACTGATTCGTTGGAGAGAGCCTGAGGAGAGAACAGCCATGTCGCAGATCCCTGTCGTCAAGCCGTTCTGGGACGAACCGACCGGAAGCTGGCAATATGTCTTCCACGATCCCGATACGATGAAGGGCGCGATCGTGGATCCCGTGCTCGACTACGATCCGCTGTCGGGCAGCACCGCGACCCGCAATGCGCAGACGATTCTCGACTATGTGCACGAGGCGGGCATCGACATTGTGTGGATCCTCGATACCCACCCCCATGCGGACCATTTCTCCGCCGCAGCCTGGCTGAAGGAGCACACAGGCGCCCCGACAGCCATCGGCGAGCATGTGGTGGAGGTCCAGGCACTGTGGACCGATATCTACAACCTGCCCGGCGACATCCCGACGGATGGCCGTCAGTGGGACAGGCTGTTCGCCGACGGCGACACGTTCACGGTGGGCGGGATTCCGGTCCGGGTGATGTTCTCGCCGGGCCACACGCTTGCCTCCGTCACCTATGTGGCTGGCGACGCGGCCTTCGTGCACGACACGCTGATGATGCCCGACAGCGGGACCAGCCGGGCCGATTTCCCCGGCGGCAATTCCGGTGTGCTCTATGAGAGCATCGAGGCGATCCTCGCACTGCCCGACGAGACGCGCCTGTTCGTCGGCCACGACTATGCGCCGGGCGGGCGGGCGCCGGCCTGCGAGGCGACGGTCGCGGAGCACAAGGCGGAGAACATCCACCTGAAGGGCGCGCCGTCGGAAGAAGAGTACCGCGCCGTGCGCGATGCCCGCGACGCAACGCTGCCCCTGCCGCGCCTGATGCTCGCCGCCCTGCAGATCAACATTCGCGGCGGTCGCAAGCCCGACCCGGAAGCCAACGGCCGCTCCTACCTGAAAATCCCTCTGGACTATTTCGAGGAACGTCAGGCCTGAAACGCCATACAGGCCGCGATGGAGACGCAGCCGGGGCGCCTCGTCTCCCGCGTCCCCGCCGTCAGGTCTCGGCGAGTTCGGCCAGGACCCGTTCGAGCCGGGCGCGGGCCTCGCGTTCGAGTTCCTCGCCCCGGGCGGCGGTGATCCGGTGGAAGCGGACGGGCGATCCCGAGGGCGCCTGGGCGAGGCGGGGCAGGTCGGCGGAGGCGACGGTGGCGATCTTGGGATAGCCGCCGGTCGACTGGCGGTCGGCCATGAGCACGATGAGCCGGCCCGACGAGGGGACCTGGATAGAGCCCATCAGCGTGCCGTCGGAGACAATGTCGTGGCCGCGATGGGCACGGACCGGCACGCCGTCGAGCATCATGGCCATGCGGTCGCGCATGGAGGCGACGGTAAAGGGCTTCGACAGGAAGAGAGACCAGGCCGCCTCGTCGAAATAGTCGTCCTGCGGGCCGGGGATCACCGCGATCCGGCCGCCTTGCGGCCTGAGCGGCGAGACCAGCCGGCGCAGCGGCGCGCCGGTGTCCTCGCCGACGGGCAGGATGTCGCCGGGCTCGAGGCGGCGGCCCTCATGCCCGCCAATGGCGCTGCGCAGATGCGTTGCCCGGCTGCCCATCACGGGCTCGGTCTCGATGCCGCCCGAAATCGCCACATAGCCCCATACCGCACCGCGCAAGGCCCCGATATGGATCTCGCTGCCCGCGCGCACGCGATGGGCGGCCCAGGGCGCAAGGCGCGCGCCTTGCGCGGCGATGTCCACCATGCCGCCCGTGATCGCGACGGTGCGGTCCTGCGACAGCCGGAGCGTGCCGCCGGTCAGCGCGAATTCGAGCACGGCGCAATCGGCGTCGTTGCCGACCAGCGCATTGGCGACGGCGAAGCTGTCGCGGTCCATCGGTCCGGACGCGGAGACGCCGTATCTCAGATAGCCCCGGCGGCCAGCATCCTGGACCGTCATCATCGGCCCGGCCTGCAGGATCTCTACGGTTCCAGGCATCTATCCGTCCCGCTCCAGTCCGGTGTCGCCATTGGCGATTCTCTCCTCGATATCCGCGAACTCGTCCGCCCCGACCCGCCGGAAGCGGACCCTGTCGCCGGCCGAAAGCAGGAATGGCCTCTCGCGATGGGGGTCGAAGAGCTTGAGCGGCGTCTGCCCGATGAAATGCCATGCGCTCGGGCTTGCGACCGAGTTCACGCAGGCCTGCGCGCCGCCAATGCCGACCGCGCCCTCGGGCACGCGCTGGCGTGGCGCGGGCTTGCGCGGGGTGTGGAGCGCGTCCGGCAGGCCGCCGAGATAGGCAAAGCCCGGCGCGAAGCCGATCATGTAGACGCGATAGTCGCCTGACAGGTGCAGGGCGATGACCTCCTCGCGGTCCATGCCCTTCGACGCCGCCATCTCCTCCAGATCGAGGCAGGCCTCGCCGCCGTAATGGACGGGTATGGATAGCTCCCCGCCGGCCCGCTCGATCTGCGGCAGGCTGTCCAGCCGGGCTCGGATCGCCTCAGCCAGCTCGCCATGACCGGTGCGGACGGGATCGTAGAACACGAGCAGGGAGCGATAGGTCGGGACGATTTCGTCGAGCCCGTCCGGCGGGCCGTCCTCGAGCGCGCGGGCAAGAGCGAGCACCGTCTCGTTCACGGTCTCGTCCACCCGGTCGGAGAGCTCCACGGCGAGGGCCCGGTCGCCACAGGCCGCAAAACGCGGAAACGCCTCTGGCTGAATGTCAGGCACGGAGCAACCCTTTCGCTGGCGGTTCTGCCGCGCGGCGAGCGCGGATCGTGGACGGGAGGTGCCGAAACGACGGGACCGTTCCGGCATGCGGCCCGGCCCGGCGCCGGCGCCAGACGCGGTTAGCACGGAACGGCCACCTCTTCCAGAGCGCCGCGTCACAGCGCCGGGAAGACCGGCCGGGTCTGCACAAAATCAGATCAATCACCGAGAATGCCTGCCCGATATGCACGTTTTTTGGACGTTCTGTCGTTATCTCGCCGGTTCCTGTCGAATTCGCTTTGAATTCCTTCGGTATACCGGCTAGCCTCCAAAAGAAAGACGAAAAATTCGAACCATTTCGGAGCGGCCTCCCGGGCTATGCTCCGGGCAGCCGAGGGGAAGAATGGCAGAAGGCGACGTGCGGTCGACGGTAGTTCCGGCGGGCAGGGGCGTGGCGATTTCGGTCCGGCATGGCGAGATCGTGCGGCTGACCAACACATACGGCTCCCAGGTCGTGGATCTGTGGGCCCTGGGCGGCGAGGATCCGGCCGAACACTCCTCCATGGATCACACCCGGTCGAAGAACAGCAACATCTTCTTCAAGACCGGCATGACGGTCTACAGCAGCGAGCGCCGGGCGATGCTCACCATGGTCGAGGACAGGGCGGGGCTCTGCCACGATACGCTCCTGTGCCCCTGCAACGCGGCGATCTATCGCGAGCTCGGCTGCAAGGGCGCGCATCGCAGCTGCACCGGCAATTTCCACGAGGCGCTGGAGCGTGTCGGGCATACCTGCCCGTTCACGCCGGCGTCCCTCAACGTGTTCATGAACGTTCCCGTGCAGATGGACGGGACGGTCGACCGGGTGCCGCCGGCCAGCATGCCGGGCGACTATGTGCGCCTGCGCGCGGAGATGGACCTGACGCTCGTCCTGTCGGCCTGCCCGCAGGACGTCACCCCGATCAACGGCGCGGAGCGGCAGGTGCGTGACGTCCATGTCGATATCGCGCCCGCAGCGCCCGGAGGCGTCGCATGAGCACGCCGGCGGCCGGCGGGCCGCTGCTCTCCGTCAGGGACATCCGCAAGAGCTTCGGGGAGGTGGAGGTCCTCAAGGGGGTCTCCCTCGACGTGGCGGTGGGCGAGGTCGTCTCGGTCATCGGGGCGAGCGGCTCGGGCAAGAGTACCTTCCTGCGCACCATCAACGTGATGGAGATGCCGCAGGCGGGCCGGCTCGAATTCGGCGACTACAGCTTCGACTTCGCCAAGGGGTCGCGCCTGCGCCCCACAGAGGCGCAGCTCCAGACATTGCGCTCCGAGATCGGCATGGTTTTCCAGAGCTACAATCTCTGGCCGCACATGACGGTTCTGGAAAACGTCATCCACGCGCCCATCAAGGTTCACGGCCTTCAGCGCAGGGAGGCCATCGCGCGCGCCGAGCAGCTTCTGGAGCGGATCGGCCTTGCGGAGAAGCGCGATACCTACCCCTTGCGCCTGTCAGGCGGCCAGCAGCAGCGCGTGGCGATCGTGCGCGCGCTGGCGATGAAGCCGAAGCTGATGCTGTTCGACGAGGTGACCTCCGCGCTCGATCCCGAGCTCGTGGAGGAAGTTCTGGAGCTCATGGCCTCGCTCGCCGCCGACGGGATGACGATGATCCTCGTCACCCACGAGATCGCGTTCGCCCGCGACGTGTCCGACCGCGTCGTCTTCTTCGATCAGGGCGTGATGGCGGAAAGCGGCCCGCCCTCGCAGGTGCTGCGCAATCCCAAGAGCGACCGGTTGCGGCAGTTCCTGCACCGCATCCTTCACGACAGGACCACGGCCGCTGTGGAGGGGGACGAGTGATGGACGCGATTCTTGCAGAGATCGGCCTTTACGGCCCGGGCTTCCTGAAGGCGTCGTGGACCGTCTTGTGGCTCACGGTCCTGACCATCGTGGTGAGCTGGATCTGCGGGCTGGCCGCGGCGCTTGCACGGGCCTCCTCGGTGGTCCCGTTCCAGGCGACGGCACGCTTCTACATCTGGTTCATGCGCGGTACGCCGGCGCTGATCCAGATCTTCATCATCTATTTCGGCTTGCCGCAGCTCGGCGTGAGGCTCTCGCCCTACACGGCGGGCATCCTCGCGCTCGGCATCAATAGCGGTGCCTATGTGGCGGAGATCGTGCGCTCGGGCCTGAGCGCCATTCCGCGCGGCCAGACGGAGTCGGCGCTGGCCCTCGGGCTCGACCGGCGCGAGATCATGCGCAGCATCATCCTCCCGCAGGTCTTCCGCATCATCGTGCCGCCGGTCACCAACGAGGCGATCACGACGCTCAAGAACACCTCGCTGCTCTCGACGATCACCGTTCTGGAGCTCACGCTCTACGCCCAGACCCTGATCGCGGCGACCTTCCGGCCCTTCGAGTTCTATATCGCGGTGGCCGTCATCTATCTGGTGCTGACGACCATCCTCTCCCAACTCGCGGGCTGGCTGGAGCGGCACTATGCGCGGCTGAGCTGATCGATGGCCGCCGCATTCCGAACCGCCTGACTGAGGAGGCATCATGTCCGCTTTGCCCACCGACTCGCTGGAGACCCCGAGATTCTGCGGCATCCCGACCTTCATGCGCCTGCCGCAGGCCGACACGCTCGACGGTCTCGACGCCGCGGTCATCGGCATTCCCTCCGATTCGGGCGCGCCGTTCCGCACGGGCGCGCGCTTCGGCCCGAACGCGGTGCGCCAGATGTCGATCATGCTGCGCCCGATCAATCCCTATCGCGGCGGTCTCGACGTCTTCGAGCGCATCCGTGTGGCCGATGTCGGCGACACGCCGGTCGTGCCGGGCTACGAGGTGCGCTCTCTGGAGCGCATCGAGGCCTCGGTCTCCGCCCTGGTGGAGGCCGGCATCGTTCCCTTCGGGATCGGCGGCGACCACTCCGTCACGCTCGCCGAGCTGCGCGCGGTGGCGAAGCGCCACGGGCCGGTGGCGCTCATCCAGTTCGATTCCCACACCGACACCTGGGACAAGTATTTCGCCGGCGAGCGCTACAGCGCCGGCACGCCCTTCCGCCGGGGGGTGGAGGAGAACATCATCGATCCGGCCCATTCCATCCAGATCGGCATGCGCGGCTCGCTGTTCCAGCCGTCCGATGTGAGCCAGTCGCTCGATCTGGGCTTCGACGTGGTGACGACGGACGAGCTGTTCGAGATGGGGTTCGATGTGCTCGCCAGCCGTATCGCGGAGCGTGTGGCGGGGCGCCCGGCCTTCATCACCTTTGATATGGACTTTGTCGATCCGGCCTCCGCGCCGGGTGTGCAGACCCCGGAATCGGGCGGCGCCAGCGCGCGCGAGACCCTGGACCTCGTCCGTAGGCTTCACGGCATCGATCTGGTGGGCTGCGATGTGGTGGAGATCAATCCGCAATATGACGGGCCGGGCCAGATCACCGCGCTGCTCGGCGCCACGGTGCTGGCGGAATTCCTCGCGCTGCTCGCAGACCGCTGAGGATGACGGGGGCAAGACGCTGAATTGCAACGATAACCTGACTGACGACTGCACGATGGAGGGAGTTGACGATGATTAGACAGATAATGTTGTCCGTGGCGATGCTCGTCGGCATCGGGTCCGCCACGATGGTCCAGGCGGAGGAGTACGAGCTGCTCGAGCCGGGCAAGCTGCAGGTGGCGACAGAGGGGACCTATGCGCCATTCAGCATGCGCGCGCCGGACGGCACGCTGGACGGGCTGGAGATCCGGGTGATGTCGGAGATCGCGAAACGGCTCGACCTCGAATATGTGCCCGTTCTCATCAAGTGGGATTCCCTGCTGGTGGGCCTCCAGGCGAACCAGTTCGACGTGATCAGCGCCGCGATGGACATCACCGAGGCGCGTCAGGAGCAGGTGACCTTTGCCGATGGCTGGCTGGAATCCGGTGGCCGGGTGGTTATTCCCCTCGAGTCCGACATCAAGTCGGCGGCCGATATCAAGGGCAGGACGGTCGGCGCGCTGGTCGCCTCCAACTGGAGCAAGATCGCGGAGGAAAAGGGCGCAAGCGTCAAGACCTACAAGGCGGAATCGGATGCGATGCAGGATCTCGTGAACGGCAATATCGATGCCGTCATCACCGATTCCATCGCCGCGGCCTACGCGATCACGGACGCCAAGATGCCGTTGAAGATGACGGACGACTATGTGAGCCACGTCCAGAAGGGCTTCGCCTTCAAGAAGGGCAAGCCGAAACTCGTTGCCGCGGTGAACGAGGCTCTGGCAGAAATGATCGCAGACGGAACCTATGCGGAGCTCACGACCGAGCTGGTCGGCTTCAGCCCCGCGCCGAAGGACCCGATCAAGACGATCGAATGACAAGGTGGCCGGGCGCCGGTCGTCCGGCCCCCATCCGGGGGATGATATCGATGAGCGTTGAAGGCAAGCCCCAACCGAGCTTTGTCGGCGAGTCTGCGACCAGCCTGAGCGACCGGGCCTATGAGCGCCTGCTGGACATGATCGTCCAGCGCGAGTTGCCCGCCGATACGGTGCTTCAGGAACGCCCGCTGGCGGAGTTTCTCAAGATCTCCCGCACGCCGCTGCGCCAGGCGCTCAACCGGCTGGAGAGCGAGGGGCTTCTGGAGCGTTCGCCGGGTCGGGCGCTCGTGGTGAAGAAGATCTCGCCGCGCGAGCTGATCGAGGCGCTCCATGTGCGCATGCTGCTCGAGGTCGAGGCGATCTCGCTCGCCATCGGGCGGATCCCGGCAGAGGCGATCGATGCCGTGGAGGCCGATATCAGGAGTCTCCTGGAGCGGCCCAATGCGAGCGGGGCGGAGGACTGGGAGGTCGACAGCGCCTTCCACGGGCTGATCGCCAGGGCGAGCGGCAACCGCGTGCTTGCTGAGATGATCGAGGCGCTGCGCCTGCGCACCCACATGTTCAATGTCGACCGTGTTCCCGAGCGCTTTGTCATCGGGCACGAGGAGCATCTGGCGATGCTCGACGCGCTGCGCCGCGGCGACGAGCAGGCCGCGCGCTCAGGGATGCAATCCCATATCGCCAATGTGAAGGCGAGCATCCTGCAGAAGCTCGGCGAGGTCTGAGTGCCAGGGGGAGTGGGCCCGTGCCCGGACAATCGGATAGGATGGGCCGGACCTGCGATTCCACCGGGTCCGACGCCCCGAGACCACCCGCAAACACGTTCTGGAGAAGCCGATGACGGATGTGATACGCGACACGATCGACCGGATTCTGACGCGGGTGAACGCCATTGGCGCGGGCGGGCCGGGCTTCACGCGCCCCTCCTACAGCCCGCTTGAAACCGAGGCCCACGGGGTGATCGAGGAGGAGGCCGGCGCGCTCGGCCTTGGCGTCACGCGCGATGCCGGCAGCAACCTGTTCGCGCGCCTGCCGGGGCGCGACCGGTCCGCGCCGCCGCTCTATATCGGATCCCATCTCGACACCGTGCCCATGGGCGGCGCCTATGATGGCGTGGCGGGCGTCGCCGCCGCGATGGCGCTCGTCGCCCATTTCGTGGAGCGCGGGGAAACGCCGCCTTGCGATATCGTGGCAACCGTCACGCGCGCGGAGGAGAGCGTCTGGTTCCCGGTCTCCTATATCGGCTCGCGTGCGGCGCTGTCGCGCCTGACGGCGGAGGAGATGGAGGCGCGCCGCGCCGATACGGGCCGCACGCTCGCCGACCACATGCGCGAGGAGGGCGGCGACCCCGACCGTGTGCTGGCCGGCCCCGGCCTGCCGGCGGCGACATTCCTGGAGCTCCATATCGAGCAGGGTCCGCTGCTCGACACCGCGCATGAGCCCTTCGCGCTGATCGAGGGGGTGCGCGGGGGCCTGCGCTACCGCTTCGCGGCCATCGAGGGCGTGTGGGCTCATTCTGGTGGCGCACCACGCCATCTGCGCTCCGATGCCGTCTTCGCGCTCGCCGACATGATTTCGGCGCTCGACCGCGACTGGGCGGAGATGCTGGAGGCCGGTCACGACCTCGCCGTCACCGTCGGGCGGGTGGACGCGGCCACCGACGAGCACGCCTTCGCCAAGGTGCCCGGCCGCGTCGGGTTCTGCCTCGACATGCGCAGCATCGACCCCGCCGTGCTCGACGAGATGGACCGCCGCCTCGGCCGGATCGTCTCGCGCATCGAGGAGGCGCGCGGCGTGACGTTCCGCCTTGGCCCATCGTCCAGAAGCACGCCGTCAGCCCTGTCGAAGACGCTCGCCGACCGGCTGGAGGAGGCCGCGGGGCCCCTTGGCTTCTCGCCGCGGCGCATGGTGTCCGGCGGCGGGCACGACGCGGCTGCCTTCGCCGCTGCGGGCTGGACATCGGGCATGGTCTTCATCCGGAACTGGGATGGCAGCCACAATCCCGACGAGGGGATGGACCCCGCCGACCTCGCCGACGCCGTGCGCTGCGTGGCCGCCGCCTGGGCCGACGCACAGGCCCGGCCCGCATAGGCCGAAAGATCAAAGCAACCGTCCGCCGTCAGGCCTATTTGCTGTTCTGCGCCCCAACCCGTCTCGTCCGCCATGCCTGGGCTCGACCCGGATATCCATGACGGACCGCTGCCTTGCCTTCTTGCCGACGGAACTGGCAAGCGGCATTTGCTATCCGTCATCCCCGCGGAAGCGGGGATCCATATCTTTGACGCTGCTTATGGATTCCCGCTTTCGCGGGAATGACGAAGGGAGGTGGGAATGACGAAGAGGGGCGTCAGACTTAAGGGTTGGCGCCAGACGCAAGGGTTGGCGACGGACGCCTGCGCCGGCGGCGACGTCGTTAGGCAATAAGCGCCGGAACGGTGCCGGAGTTTATTACCGAGATGCGGACACGCCTGAATTCATCGGGCCCTAATAGCCCCGGGCGATGTCGACCATAGGCGGGATAGTGCCATCCACCCTGTAGGCGGAGATGTTCTCCGCGACGATGCGGGCGGCGGAGCGCTTGTCGGTCGGTGCGGAGATATGGGGCAGGACGGTCACGGACGGGTGGTCCCAGAGCGGGGAGTCCGCTGGCAGGGGCTCGGTGTCGAAGACGTCGAGGACGGCGTGATCGAGATGGCCCGAATCGAGTGCGGCGATCAGGTCGCCGGTCGCCACGATGGGCCCCCGGGCGAAATTGACGAGCGATGCGCCCTCGCGCATCTGCCCGAACCGCGCGGCGTCGAGAAGGCCTCGCGTCCCTTCCGTCAGCGGCAGCAGGCAGACGAGGATATCGGCCGCCGCCAGAACGGTCTTGAGCCCGTCCTCGCCCGCATGGCAGGCAACGCCGTCTATGGATTTCGGCCGGCGGCTCCAGCCCGCGACCCGGAAGCCGGCCTCGCCGAGCCGCAGTGCCGCGGCCTGCCCGAGCGCACCGAGCCCCAGGAGCGCCACCGTCATCTCCTCCGCGCGGCGATAGGGCCGCTGTTTCCAGAGATGGGCGCGCTGCTGGCGCGCATAGGCGGGCATGTCGCGGAAGAGGTAGAGCGTCCAGGCGAGAACGGCTTCCGCCATCTTGTCGGCGAGCGCCGGGTCGACAAGGCGGACGATGGGCACCGGCCGGTCGGCGAGCTCGGCGACGAGCCGTTCCACGCCCGCCCAGACGCTCTGGATCCAGCGGCAGTTCGGCAACAGCGCGATGTCGGCCGGGTCCGGATTGGCGACGATGGCGATCTCACACCGCTCGCGCTCCTCCGGCGTCATGGACCGGACGCTCGTCACCGTCTCGTCGAGCAGGGCGGCGTTGAGCGCGTCGGCCCAGGCGTCCTCCTCTTCCGGGGACAGCCGGGTGACAAGGGCAATCGGGCAAGCCATCTCCACGCCGCCTCAGGCCGTCGCCGGCGCCGAAGTGCGGAAGGGCGCGATCCCGATGCCGGCGCGCTCCAGTTCCTCGCGCAGCTTGCGCGCGACCGCGACCGCGGCGGGATTGTCGCCATGGATGCACAGCGTGTCCGCCTTGACCGGAAGCTTCCTGCCGCCGGTGGTGGGGATATGGCCGTCGAGGATCATGTGAAGCACCTGGGCGAGGCTCTGGTCGGGATCGTGGATCACCGCGCCAGCCTCCTTGCGCGGCGTGAGCCGGCCCTCGTCGGTATAGGTGCGGTCGGCATAGATCTCGCTGGCGACATGGAGGCCGGCCTCCTCGGCGGCATGCATGGTCTGCGAATAGGGCAGGGTGACGAAGGTGAGCGTCGGGTCGACCGCGATGACCGCGTCGACGCAGATCCGCGCGAGCTCCGCGTCCTCCGCGGCCATGTTGCCGAGCGCGCCATGGGTCTTCACATGAGTGAGGCGCGCACCGGCCGCCTCCGTGAGCGCCTTGACCGCGCCGATCTGGTAGATGAGCTGGGCCTTCAGCGCTTCCGGCGTCTCGCCCGCAATGCGCCGACGTCCGAAACCGTAGAGGTCCATGAAGGAGGGATGGGCCCCGACCGACACGCCGTTCTCACGCGCCTGGAGCACGGTGCGGTGGATCACCTCCGGATCGCCGCCGTGGAAGCCGCAGGCGATGTTGGCGGATGTGATGAGTTCCAGCATCGCCGCATCGTCGCCGATGGTGTAGGCGCCGAAGCTCTCGCCCATGTCGCAGTTCAGATCGATGGTCTTGGTCATTTTATCCGTGCTGCATGTTCGGTGTGGTTTGGGTGTTGCGCCGCTGCCGGCAATAGGATAGCACGCTGATATCCCGGCGGTATACCGGATGTGTATCGCTGTTTCCATCGCGATCCCGCCTCCCGGACCGCATCGCCAAGCCATGAACGGAGCATGAGAGATGACAAGGACCGTGTATCTGAACGGGCAGTGGCTGCCCGAGGGCGAGGCGCATGTGTCGGCGTTCGATCGCGGCTTCCTGTTCGCCGATGCGATCTACGAGGTGGTGGCGGTCGTCGGCGGCAGGCTCGTCGACTACGAGGCGCATGCCGCCCGCCTGCGCCGCTCGCTGTGCGAGCTCGGCATGGCCTGTCCGTTCGATGAGGCATCCTTGCTGGCGCTTCACAGGGACATCGTCTCCCGCAACGGTGTCGAGGAGGGGTTGATCTATCTCCAGATCAGCCGCGGTGCGGCCGACCGGACCTTCGTCATCCCGAAGGACACCGAGCCCACCGTGCTCCTGTTCACCCAGAAGAAGGCGGTGCTGGAGAACCCGCAGGCGGCGGCCGGCATCTCGGTCGTCACGCTGCCGGATCTTAGATGGGCGCGCCGCGATATCAAGACGGTGCAGCTCCTTTATCCCTCGCTGGCCGCCAGCGAGGCCGCCGCGAAGGGCGCCGACGACGCCTGGCTCGTCGAGGACGGCCTGGTGACCGAGGCGAGTTCGGCCACCGCCCATATCGTGCTTGGCGGCCGCATCGTCACGAGGCCGCTCGGCACGGAGATCCTCCACGGCGTGACGCGCGCCTCGGTGCTCGATCTCGCCCGGATGGACGGCATCGGCGTCGAGGAACGGCCCTTCACGGTGGAGGAGGCATGCTCGGCGGAGGAGGCCTTCATCACCTCCGCCACGAGCTTCGTCGTGCCCGTCGTCGCCATAGACGGCACCCCGGTCGGCACGGGCAAGCCCGGCCCCGTCGCCAGGCGGCTGCGCGAGATCTACATGGCCGACCGGCTGGCCGGCGCCATATAGACAGGACAGGACCTTCGGGAGCGGTGCCCGCCCCCATGCCCGGTCCGTCCGGCCTCAGGCCTCGACCTCCAGGGCGGTGAGGGGGCGCGAGCAGCAGGCAAGGATGAGGCCGTCGGCGATCTCGTGGTCGAGAATGCCGCCATTGTGGCTCATCTCCACATCGCCGGAGCACTTCACCTTGCAGGTCCCGCAAAGTCCGAGCTCGCAGGCTGCCGGAATGCGCACGCCGGCGGCGCGGGCGGCCTGCAGCACCGTCTGGCCGGGCACGCTCTCCGTCTCCGTGTCGGACAGGGTGAAGCGGATCGCCACGGCCTCGCCGTCGGGGCTCGCATCCCCGGCAAGCTCAGCCGCCGCCGCGCTGGTCTCGATGGCCTCCGCGAGGCTTTCCTCTGGCGGCGTGCCGAAGCTTTCCTGATGATAGGCGGGCATGTCGAAGCCCGCCGCCTTCAGCATCTCGCGCACGGCGCGCATGAACGGCTCCGGTCCGCAGCAGAAGACCTCGCGCTCGTGGAAGTCCGGCACCAGGAGCGGCAGCCTGACCGCATCGATCCGGCCGCGCTGGCCGAAGCCGCCGTCCCGGCTCGACCGGTTCTCGACCAGAAAGTCGAGCGACAGGCCCGGCATCCGGTTGCCCAGAAGGTCGAGCTCCTTGCGGAATATGATGTCCTCCGGCGTGCGCGCGCAATTGACGAAGGCGACATCGGTCCACGGCGCACAGTCATTGAGCCAGCGCAGCATGGACATCATCGGCGTGACGCCCGAGCCCGCCGACAGAAACAGATACTTTGCCGCGGGATACTCGTGCAGCGAGAACGACCCTGCCGGCCCGTAGGCCTTGATGTGGCCGCCAGGCCGGAGGTTGTCGAACATCCAGCGCGTGCCGAGGCTCGCCGCCTGCGCCTTCGCCGTCACGGAGATCGTGAAGGGCCGCGACGGGCTGGAGGAGAGCGTATAGGTCCGGTGGACGGGCTCCTCGTCCACGGGTAGCTCGAGCGTGATGAACTGGCCCGGCCGGTAGCGGAACCAGGTCTGGTTGTCGGAGCGGAAGGTGAAGGTCCGCACCTCCGGCGCCTCCTCCACCACGCCGACGCATTCGAGCACCTGGAGCGTGTCGTCCCAGGGCGTCATCTCGTCGAGATGCTTGTAGAGGGAGTCCTCTTGCGCTGCGGTCATCGTGCCTCTCCCCCACCTCAGGCGACGCCGAGCAGCGCCGGCGCCTCGGTCTCCGCCAGCCGTGGCTCGACG
Organism: Kaustia mangrovi; assembly: GCF_015482775.1. Lineage (GTDB taxonomy): Bacteria > Pseudomonadota > Alphaproteobacteria > Rhizobiales > Im1 > Kaustia > Kaustia mangrovi. Next base: position 3,451,266 of record NZ_CP058214.1, read on the forward strand.
AAGCGGCAATACCAGTCCACGAACTGCATGACGCCACCCTCGTGAACCGGCGAATAGGGGCCGGGCTCATAGGCCGGCGAGGCGATGCCGGCGGCGTTCTCCTCCACGATCCGGCGGTCCTGGTCGTTCGTCTCCGTCCAGACATGGGTGAGCTCGGCCAGGTCGTAATCGACGCCCTCGACGGCATCCTTGTGGACGAGCCATTTGGTCGTGACCGCCGTCTCCGTGGCGCTGACCGGGAGCACGCGGAAGGTCACGGCGTGATCGCCGAGCACATGGTTCCAGGTGGTGGGGTAGTGATAGAGGAGCAGCGAGCCGATGCGGTCGGCCTCCACCGCGTCGCTCAGCCGGCGGCGGACAGCCGGCCGGCCGCTCATCGTGTAGCTGACCGCGTCTCTGAGAAGTGGCACGCGGATCATGCGGTACTGGCCGCCTCTATCGATGCGGAAGGCGCTCGCCAGCCCGGCCGCCTCGCAATGGGCCCAGTGGGCGGCCATCTCGGGATCCTCGCCCGACATCTCCACGCCCGAATTGGTCGGCGCTTCGGGGAAGGTCTTGCAGAGCTCCGGGTGGTTGCCCGCGCAGTGATAGCACTCCCGGTTGTTCTCCCAGACGAGCTTCCAGTTGGCCTTCTCCACGATGGTGCTCTCGAAGGCGACCTTGGCCTCGGCAAGCCTGTGCGGGGCGAAATAGGGCGCCATGGCCGCGCGCACGGGCGCGAAATCGGCGGGCTCGTCGGCGAGGCAGACGAAGATGTAGCCGCACACCGCCTCGCAGGCGACGGGCTTGAGCCCATAGCGGCCCATATCGAAATCCGGGCCCATCTGGCGCGCGAAGACCAGGCGGCCGTCGAGGTCGTAGGTCCATTGGTGATAGGGGCAGACGAGCTTGGCGGAGGTTCCCTTCGCGGCGGTGCACACACGCGAGCCGCGGTGCCGGCAGGAATTGTGGAAGGCGCGGATCTCGCCGGCGGTGTCGCGCACCACGACGACCGGATGGTCGCCGATCTGGACGGTGAAATAGCTGCCGGTGCGAGGCAACTCGCAATCGTGGCCGACGAACAGCCAGTCGCGATACCAGATGAGATCCAGATCGAGCCGGAAGTAATCCGGATCGGTATAGAAGGGCCGGTCGAGGCTGAAGCCCGGTTGCCGGTTGCGGAGCCGGCGAAGCATGTCTGCGCGCACGTCCATGTCCAGTCCTCGTTCTGTCCCAGGGACTGAGCTGGTGGTGATGGAGGAGGACACGGACTTCGCCTGCCGGGCCCGGAGACTTGTCCCGACGGATCCGACCGAAGCGATCCCCTCCTGACCGCCCACCGCGATCAGTCGGTTGCACACCGCCCAAGGCTGGTTTCCGGGCTCAGGAGCGTGTCCCTTGGGGGACTGGCGCGGCACCTTCCCGGACACCGGGTTCGGGTCCAGTGGCTTTTCGCCGCGATTGACGCTCCACTACCGTTGCGGGGGCAGCGCCGGGTTTCGACCGGCTTCCCAATTCTCCGCCACCTCCCTCCGTGGCGGCACCTCGAGCATGGCCATCAGACCATCGCTCGCGTGCGCCAGCGAGTGCGAAAGCGACACGCCGCATTCGATGGGCGACACGGGCGATTTTCCATGTGCCGAGCGGTCGCCGGGCGGCTCGACGAACACAAGAAAAATGGCCGATCCCCATGTCGGGGACCGGCCGTAAACCGATGTTTCCGCTTTCGTTTCGTCCGCGGGGGAAGGCGCGGCAGATCGGCCTGCCCCCGCGGTTTTCGACCCCCGGTCGCGGGCCTTACTCGCCCGGCTGCGAGGCGGGCGCCTCGCGCAGCGGCTGCTTGGCCTCGTGCGTCTCCATGAAGTGGCGGTCGGCCACGGGACGCACCAGGATGTTGCACACCAGCCCCACCAGCAGCAGGCCGGCCATGGTGAACATGGTCGTGTTGTAGAGGCTCGGTGTCGGGTCGATCGTGCCCTCCGGGGCGATCGCCATCAGCTTGGAGATGGTGACCGTGTTGGCGGCGATGAGCTGGTCGAGGTTCTGGATCGTCGCCCCGAAGGTCTCCTGGAACCGCGCCGGGTCGACCTTGGCGGCGAGATCGTGCAGGGCCTGGGCGCGCGAACTCTCCCTGAGCGAGGTGATCGCCAGGGGGCCGAGCACGCCCGCCGTGCTCCAGGCGGTCAAAAGCCGGCCATGGATGCCGCCGACATATTTCGTCCCGAAGATATCGGCGAGATAGGCCGGAATGGTCGCGAACCCGCCGCCATACATGGTGAAGATGATCATGGTGGCGGCATAGAAGAGCACGAGCCACATCACCGCCGGGTCGGCGTTCACGGCCTGGGCGGTGAAGGGGATGGACATGTAGAGCACGAAGCCGAGCACGAAGAACGCGTAATAGGTGTTCTTCCGGCCGATATAGTCGGACATGCTCGCCCAGAAGAACCGGCCGCACATGTTGAACACCGAGATCATCAGCACATAGGTCGCCGCGAAGGCGCCGTTGACGATCGTCGGCAGCGTGGTGCCGAAGATCTCGATCATCATGGTCTTGGCGACGCCGATCACGCCGATGCCGGCGGTCACGTTCATGCACAGCACCATCCAGAGCAGGTAGAATTGCGGCGTCTTGAGCGCCTGGTCGATATGGACGTTGTTCTGCGTGATCATGCGTTTGGCTGCGGCATCCTCCGCCGGCGGCGTCCAGCCTGCCGGCAGCCAGCCCTCGCGCGGCACGCGATAGGAGAAGGCGGCGACCATCATGACCGCGAAGTAGACGATGCCGAGCGTGAGGAAGGTCTCCATCGCGCCGGTCGAGCCGGTGCCGACCACATAGACGCCCTCAGGCCCCGGAACCGGCATCTGGGCGACCTCGTTGGCGCCCACCACGACGACCTCCTTCATGGCGCCGGCCGCCCTCCGTGACGAGCTGGACCTGGTCTACCGTGCCGAGATATTCCGGGGCGCGGTAGAACAGGCCGAGCAGCCATTCCTTGAGCGGCGCGGCGATCATCGCGCCGCCGCCGAAGCCCATGATGGCCATGCCGGTCGCCATGCCGCGCCGGTCCGGGAACCACCGGATCAGCGTGCTGACCGGCGAGACATAGCCGAGCCCCAGCCCGCAGCCGCCGAGCACGCCATAGCCCAGATAGATGAGCCAGAGCTGATGGGTGGCGATGCCGACGGCGGAGATGATGAAGCCGCCGCCCCACAGGAGTGCGGCGACCGCGCCGACCATGCGCGGGCCGACCTCTTCCAGCCACTTGCCGGCAAACGCCGCGGCAAGGCCCAGGAACACGATGGCGACGGAAAAGATCCAGACGACGGAGCTCAGGGACCAGTCGCCGGGAGCGCTGGCGACGACGCCGAGCTCGCGGGTCAGCGGCGGGTTGAAGATACTCCAGGCATAGACCGATCCGATACACAGATGGATCGCGATGGAGGCCGGTGGCACCTTCCATCGATTGAAGCCCTCAGGGGCTACGATATGCTCCTTCTTCAGCGCGTCGAACATCAGGGGTTTCCTCCGTTTGCTTCTGATGCTGGTATCCTGCTCCGTCCGAAGGCGGCGGCTTGCGGATCTGCTCCGCCGCTCTCACGACGACGTCGCGCAGGCCCTCGCCACCGTCCGCGAGGTGGTCGAAGAGCTGCCGGCGCATGCGCGGTTCCCAGAAGCTGTTGATGTGGCCGGCGATGCCCGCTTCCGCCTCTTCGGGCGGATAGGAGGCGAAGAAATCCGCGATCTGGTTGGCCATGCGCACGATCTTTTCATGAGACATCGGCCGTAACCTCCGCAGCGATCCGGTGGGGATGGGTGAAGATCTCGAACCCGTCGTCGCGGGCGATGGCGCACAGCGTGATGCCGGCAGCCTCGGCGGTCCTGAGCGCGAGCGCGGTCGGCGCGGAGACGGCGACGATGACAGGCGCGCCGATGACGGCCGCCTTCTGCACCATCTCCACCGACACGCGGCTGGTGAGCAGCAACAAGCCGTCGCCGGCTTCCGTGCCTTGCCGGGCAAGGGCGCCGGCGAGCTTGTCGAGGGCGTTATGGCGGCCGACATCCTCGCGCAGCTCGACGAGCCCCGTCTCGCGCGACCACAGGCCGGCGCCGTGCACCGCACGGGTCTCCCGGTGGAGAGCCTGTGCCATGGGCAGGGCCGCGAGCGCGGTGGCGATGTCGCGCGGCGCGAAGCGGCATTGCGAGGCGACCCGGCGGGCGGGCCGCATGACGTCCTCCAGCATCTCCAGCCCGCACAGCCCGCAGCCCGTCGGCCCGGCCATGCGCCGCCGGCGCTCGATGAGCGGGGCGGCCCGGTCCGCGGTGAGCCAGATCTGCAGGTCGATGCCGTCCGGCGTCTCCACGACGTCGAGGCTCTCGATGTCGCCGGGCTTCTCGATGATGCCTTCGCTCAGGCCGAAGCCCACGGCAAAGTCGGCGAAGTCGGCGGGCGTGGCCATCATCACCGCATGGGTTCCGCCATTGAAGCTCAGGGCGACGGCCGTCTCCTCCGGCACGGCACGGCGTCCGCGCCCGGCGATGCCGCCGCGAATGGAAAGCCGCTCGGCATGATGGACGGGCCCCACGGTCACCGCCGCTACTCCGCCGCATCCATGGCGGATGCGATCTGCCGGCTGCGGCGCGAGAAGGCGTCGTACTCCTCCTGCCACGGCGTCGGGCCGTTGGAGGGAGAGACCTGGACGGCTGTGACCTTGTATTCGGGGCAGTTGGTCGCCCAGTCCGAATAGTCCGTCGTCACCACATTGGCCTGCGTCGCGGGGTGGTGGAAGGTCGTGTAGACGACGCCTGGCGCGACGCGTTCGGTGATGAGCGCGCGCAGCGTCGTCTCGCCGGACCGGCTCTGGAGCCTCACCCAGTCGCCGTCGCGCACGCCGCGCTGCTCGGCATCGTGGGGGTGAATCTCCAGCCTGTCCTCCTCATGCCAGACCACATTCGCGGTGCGCCGCGTCTGGGCGCCGACATTGTACTGGCTGAGAATGCGGCCCGTGGTCAGGAGCAGCGGGAAGCGCGGACCGGTCTTCTCGTCGGTCGCGACATATTCGGTGATCATGAACCTGCCCTCGCCGCGTACGAAGCGGTCGACATGCATCACCGGAGTGCCCTCCGGGGCGGCCTCGTTGCAGGGCCACTGCACCGAACCCAGCGCGTCGAGCGTCTCGTAGGAAACGCCCGCGAAGGTCGGCGTCAGCCGGGCGATCTCGTCCATGATCTCGCCGGGATGGGCATAGTCCATGGCAAAGCCCATGGCGTTGGCGAGCGCCATGGTGATCTCCCAGTCGGCATAGCCCGAGCGCGAGCGCATCACCTTGCGCACCCGCTGGATGCGCCGTTCCGCATTGGTGAAGGTGCCGTCCTTCTCCAGGAAGGTGGAGCCCGGCAGGAAGACATGGGCGTAATTGGCGGTCTCGTTCAGGAACAGGTCCTGGACGACGACGCATTCCATGGCCCGAAGACCGGCGGCGACATGGTGCGTGTTGGGATCGGACTGCAGGATGTCCTCGCCCTGGATGTAGATGCCCCTGAAGCTGCCCTCGACCGCCGCGTCGAGCATGTTGTTGATGCGCAGGCCCGGCTCGCTGTCCAGCTCGGCGCCCCACAGCGTCTCGAACATGGTGCGCGTCGCGTCGTCGCCGACATGGCGGTAGCCGGAGAATTCGTGCGGGAACGAGCCCATGTCGCAGGAGCCCTGCACGTTGTTCTGGCCGCGCAAGGGGTTCACGCCCACGCCCGGCCGGCCGAGATTGCCGGTCGCCATGGCGAGGTTGGCGATGGCCATGACGGTGGTCGAGCCCTGGCTGTGCTCGGTGACGCCGAGGCCGTAATAGATCGCCGCATTGCCGCCGTTGGCATAGAGCCGGGCCGCCTCGCGGACGGTCTCCGCCGGCACGCCGGTCATGGGCTGGACGGCCTCCGGGCTGTTGCGCTCCTCGCTCACGAAGGCGGCCCAGTGCTCGAAAGCCTCCCGGTCGCAGCGCTCGCGCACGAACGCCTCGTCGACGAGGCCCTCGGTCACGATCACATGGGCGAGCGCGTTGAGGACCGCGACATTGGTGCCGGGCCTGAGCGGCAGGTGGCAGGCGGCCTCCACATGGGGCGTGCGCACCAGATCGATCCGGCGCGGATCGACGACGATCAGCTTCGCCCCCTCGCGCAGGCGTTTCTTGAGCCTGGAGCCGAAGACGGGGTGGCCGTCCGTCGGATTCGCGCCGATGACCACGACCACATCCGCCTGCTCCACGGAATCGAAGTCCTGGGTGCCGGCGGAGGTGCCGAAGGTGGTCTTGAGCCCGTAGCCCGTGGGCGAGTGGCAAACCCGCGCGCAGGTATCGACATTGTTGTTGCCGAACCCGCCGCGCACGAGCTTCTGGACGAGGAAGGTCTCCTCGTTGGTGCAGCGCGAGGAGGTGATGCCCCGACGGCGCCGCGCCCGTAAGTGTGCTGTATGCGACGGAATTCCGTGGTGACATAGCGGATCGCCTCTTCCCAGGAGACCTCGCGCCACGGCTCCTCGATACTGTCGCGTACCATGGGCGTCGTGATGCGCTCCTTGTGGGTGGTGTAGCCCCAGGCGAAACGGCCCTTCACACAGGAATGGCCGCGATTGGCCTTGCCGTCCTTGTAGGGGACCATGCGCACGACCTCCTCGCCGCGCATCTCCGCCTTGAAGGTGCACCCCACGCCGCAATAGGCGCAGGTGGTGACGACGGAATGCTCCGGCTGGCCGATCTCGATCAGCGACTTCTCCGACAGTGTCGCCGTCGGGCAGGCCTGGACGCAGGCGCCGCAGGAGACGCATTCCGACGACAGGAACGGCTCGTCCATGCCGGCGGCGACCCGCGAGCCGAAGCCGCGCCCGTCGATCGTCAGCGCGAATGTGCCCTGGACCTCCTCGCAGGCACGCACGCAACGCGAGCAGACGATGCACTTGGACGGGTCGTAGGTGAAATAGGGGTTCGACTGGTCCTTCTCGTCGCCGAGATGGTTCTCGCCCTCATAGCCGTAGCGCACGTCGCGCAGGCCCACCGCGCCGGCCATGTCCTGCAGTTCGCAGTCGCCATTGGCCGCGCAGGTCAGGCAGTCCAGCGGGTGATCGGAGATATAGAGCTCCATCACCCCACGGCGGAGTTTCTTCAGACGCTGCGACTGGGTGGTCACCGCCATGCCCTCGGCGACCGGCGTCGTGCATGAGGCGGGCGTGCCGCGCCGGCCCTCGATCTCGACAAGGCACATGCGGCACGAGCCGAAGGGCTCCAGCATGTCGGTCGCGCACAGCTTGGGGATCTCCGTGCCGGCCTCCATGGCCGCGCGCATCACCGAGGTGCCCTCCGGCACCGTGACCGCGACGCCGTCGATGGTGACGGTGACCGTCTTCGCAGAGGGCGATGCCGGGGTGCCGTAGTCGGTTTCGGTCACGAGTGTCATGGGGCGGCCTCCTTACGTGTCGCTACTCGGCTGCCTCTCGGCGCATCGGCGATGCACCGAAATCCTCGGGGAAATGGTGGAGTGCGCTGCGCACCGGATAGGGCGTGAAGCCGCCGAGCGCGCACAGCGAGCCGAACTCCATCGTGTCGCAGAGATCTTCCAGGAGCGCGATATTGGCGTCGCGCTCCTCATTGGCGACGATGCGGTCGATGACCTCCACGCCGCGCACCGCGCCGATCCGGCAGGGGGTGCACTTGCCGCAGGATTCCACACCGCAGAACTCCATGGCGAAGCGCGCCTGACGGGCCATGTCCACCGTGTCGTCGAACACCACGATGCCGCCATGGCCGATGAGGCCCGAGCGCTCCGCGAAGGCCTCGTAGTCGAAGGGCGTGTCGAACAGGGCGGGCGGGAAATAGGCGCCGAGCGGTCCGCCGACCTGGACGGCGCGTACCGGGCGGCCCGTGGCCGTGCCTCCGCCGATCTCCTCCACCAGCGTGCCGAGCGTCATGCCGAAGGCGGTCTCGAACAGCCCGCCATGGCGCACATTGCCGGCGAGCTGGATGGGCATGGTGCCGCGCGACCGGCCCATGCCGAAATCCCGGTACCGTTCCGCCCCGTCGGCAAGGATGCCGGGCACGGCGGCGAGCGAGAGCACGTTGTTGACGACGGTCGGCTTGCCGAACAGACCCCGATGCGCAGGCAGCGGCGGCTTGGGGCGCACCAGCCCGCGCTTGCCCTCCAGGCTGTCGAGAAGCGAGGTTTCCTCGCCGCACACATAGGCGCCGGCGCCCATGCGCAGCTCGATGTCGAAGGCATGGGACGAGTCCATCACGGCAGGCCCCAGAAGCCCTGCGCGCCGCGCCGTGGCGATGGCCTTGCCCATGATGGCGCCGGCATGGGGATATTCGGAGCGCAGATAGATGTAGCCCTTCGTGGCCCCGACCGCGAGGCCGGCGATGGTCATGCCCTCGATGAGCACGAAGGGATCGCCCTCCATGATCATGCGGTCGGCGAAGGTGCCGCTGTCGCCCTCGTCTGCATTGCAGACGATGTATTTCTGCGGCCCATCGGTCTCCGCCACCGTGCGCCACTTGACGCCGGTCGGGAAGCCTGCGCCGCCGCGCCCGCGCAGACCCGAAGCCACGACCTCCTCCACGGTGTCCGGGGCGCCGAGCGACAGGGCGCGGCCGAGCCCGGCATAGCCGCCATGGGCCTCGTAGTCCTCAAGCGACAGCGGATCGATCACGCCGCAGCGCGCAAAGGTCAGGCGCGTCTGGCGCGCAAGGAACGGGATCTCCTCGGGCGCACCGAGCCGCAAGGGATGGGCGGCGCCGTCGGCGAGCCCCGCCTCGACGAGGCCCGGCACGTCGGCGGGCGTCACCGGGCCGTAGGCGATGCGGCCGGCGGCGCTGGCGACCTCCACCATCGGTTCGAGCCAGTAGAGCCCGCGAGATCCGGTGCGCACGATGCGCGCCTCGATGCCGGCCCGGGCGAGGGTGGCGGCAAGCGCGTCGGCGACGGCGTCGGCTCCGACCGCCAGGGCTCCGGCATCGCCCGGCACGTGGAGGGTCAGGGTCATTGCCGGACCTCCGCGAGGATGTCGTCGAGCGCGGTATCGTCGAGCCGCCCGCGGAGCCTGCCGTCGACCATCGCCGCCGGTGCGCAGGCGCACAGGCCAAGGCAATAGACGGCGTCGAGCGTGACGGTCCCGTCGGCCTTCGTCTCGCCGAAGCCGATACCGAGCGCGTCCTGCAGCCGTGCGGACATGCGATGCCCGCCGGCGGCCTGGCAGGCCTCGGCACGGCACAGCTTCACGACATGGCGGCCCGCCGGCGCGGCGCGGAAGTCGTGATAGAAGGACACGACCCCATGGACCTCCGCGCGCGACAGGTTCAGCACCTCCGCAATCACCGGTACGGCGGCCTCCGGCACATGGCCGAAGGTCTCCTGTATCTCGTGCAGGATGGGCAGCAGAGGCCCCTCGCGGCCAGCATGGGCCCGAGCGATTTCGACAGTGCGGTCGGCAGTCCAGGGCTCGTATCGTGGCATGGCTGTCCTTGCGCGTTTCCGTCCCGTTTTCTTGAATCAATACAGTTATAATCCCGGCTCTATCAACAAAGCTGTTCCATGTTGCGATAGCAAAACGTAATCGATGAGAATAACGAGATGTGTATTCCCGATATTCTATCGAGTGATTGGGTTTTTCTATTGAGAAAGTCTGTCCGTCCGTGCGGACGGACGTCAGGCACACTGATAGGACGGGTCGTCGACGAGATCGGGGGCGAGCGTCTGGGCGAGATGCCGGGCTTCGGAAACGAGCGCGGCGGTCTGCGGCGTCATGGGCTCACGGTGGGGAACGACGAGGCCGACCGTGTGCAGCGCGTCGGGCTCCATGATGGGAATGGACTTCACGGTGTCCGTCAGCCCCAGCGTGTCGGCGAGCTTGGTGGGCATGATTGTTGCCCAGCGCCCGGTGCGCACATGGGCGAACAGCACCACGATGGAGTTCGATTCCAGCGTCGGCGACGGGGTGCCGCCGGCCGACCTCAAGAGCCCGTCGATGATGCGGCGGTTCTGCATGTCGGGGGTCAGGAGGCACAGCGGCAGTTGCGCGACCTCCGCCCAGGTGACCCTGTCCCGGTCGCCGAACTGGGCATCGGGGGCGGTGAGGAGATGGTAGCGCTCGCGATAGAGCGGCACGGTGCTGACCCGCCCCAGGGGCTCGTTGTCGAGATAGGTGATGCCGGCGTCGATCTCGAGGTTCTCCAGAAGCGTGAGCACTTCCACGGAGGTTCGCGAGATGATGGTGAAGCGGACATTGGGGTGGCGCGCGCGATAGGGTGTGGTGAGACCCGCCACCATGGCGAGTGCCGTCGGGATGGCTGCGATCCGCAGATGGCCGGCCAGCCCCGTCTTGAGCGCTTCCACCTCTTGGCGCATGGCGCGTGCGTCGCCGACGATGCGGCGCGCCCAGTCGAGCACCCGCTCGCCCTCGGGCGTGAAGCCGAGAAATCGCGAGCCGCGCTGCACGAGCAGGACGCCGAGCGCGCCCTCGAGCTGCTTGATGCCAGAGGACAGCGTGGGCTGGGACACGCCGCAGGCTTCCGCCGCGCGCCCGAAATGGCGTTCGCGGGCAAGCGCGATGATGAATTCCAGCCGGTCCAGCAAGCGTTCCCCGTATGGTGGTGCGTGCGCCCTGTCGATCCGGTCGGCCCGTCCAGGCTGCGGTGACCGTGGGAGCTTATATCGCTTTGAACTTCAAGGGAAAATGGATTTGGATTTCAAATCATCCGATCACGTTTAAGTATTGTTATCGGAAATACTTCCAAAAATCGCCAGGCTGTCGTGTTTTGTGCTTGTCGCGATCCGGCTTCGGGAGATCTGCGGGCGCGCGGCTAAGGTGTTCTCCACGATTGCAGAAACTGTATCGAAATACGAAAAAATGTGAATGACGGAATTAAAGCGTAATTATGCCTGATTATGCAATCTGATTGGGGCGATCCGCCAGAATGCAGCGCAGCTTTCGGTCGTCGAGCGTGCGCAGGGCTTGGGGGCGGGCACAGTCGTCGCGCACATCCGGGCAGCGATTGGCGAAGAAGCAGCCCTCCGGCAGGTGCCTGTTGCTGGTCGGCTCGCGCACGGCGTCCTCGTGGAAGAAGGCGTCGTCGCCGTCGAGCTTCGGCACCGCGTTCAGAAGGGTGCGCGTATAGGGGTGGCCGGGCGCGCCCATGAGCGGCCCGGCGGGGCCTTCCTCCACGATCTGGCCGAGATACATGACCGCGACCCGGTCCGCGATATGGCGGATCACCGAGACGTCGTGCGAAATGACGATGAAGGTGAGGGTGCGTTCGCGGTGGAGCGCGAGGAGCAGGTTGAGGATCTGCGCCTGGACGGAGATGTCGAGGGCGGAGGTCGGCTCGTCGAAGATGATGACATCCGGGTCGGAGGACAGAGCGCGGGCGATGGCGATGCGCTGGCGCTGGCCGCCGGAGAATTCGTGCGGATAGCGGTCGAGATGTTCCTCCTTGAGCCCGACATCGACCAGCAGGCGTTCCGCCAGAGCACGCAGCTCCTCGCGCGCGGCCTTCCTGTGGGCGAAGACCGGCTCGGTTACGACCCGCCAGACGGGGAGGCGCGGATTGAGCGAGGATTGCGGATCCTGGAAGACGATCTGAGGCCGCGAGGAGAGGACCTCAGCCCGGCCCTCGCTCGGTTGTTGCAGTCCGAGCAGGATCTGCGTCAGCGTGCTCTTGCCGCAGCCCGATTCGCCGACGATCCCGAGGATCTCGCCCTTGTTGACGGTGAGGTCGATGCCGTTCAGCGCATGGACATATTCGACGGTGCGTCCCCACCAGTTGCGCCGGCCGGGGAAGCGCTGCCGGAGGTTCTCGATCCGGATCTCGACGGGCGCGCTCATCGTTCGCTCTCCTCGCTCTCCCGCGCCTCGAGCCAGCAGGCGACCTCGCGTGTGCCCGACTTGAAGAGCGGCGGACGCTCGTCGCAGCGCGCAAGGCGCCGCTCGCAGCGATTTGCGAACAGGCAGCCCGCCGGCAGGGCACGCGGGTCCGGCACGGTTCCGGGGATGGAGGGCAGGGGTTCCCTTGGCGTTCCCTGGTCGGGCAGGGCCTTGAGGAGCGCGCTCGTATAGGGATGGCGCGGCGCGTGGATGATGTCGCGCGTCGCGCCGGTCTCCATCACCGAGCCCGCATAGAGCACATAGACGCGGTGGCAGATCTGGCTCACCACGGCGAGGTCGTGGGTGATGAGCAGGACGCCCGAGCCCGTCTTCTCCGCCATCCGGCGCAGGAGCAAAAGGATCTGTTTCTGCACCGTCACGTCGAGCGCGGTGGTCGGCTCGTCGGCGATGATGAGCTTCGGGTTGCAGGAATAGGCCATGGCGATGAGCACGCGCTGGCGCATGCCGCCGGAGAGCTCGAAGGGATACTTGCCGAGCGTCTGTTCGGCATCGCCGAGCTGGACCTCGCGCAGGAGATCCGCGGCGAGCCGTTTCGCGCCGGCGCGGTCGATGTCGCGGTGCTGGCGGATCACCTCGCACATCTGGTCGCCGATGCGCCGCGTCGGGTTGAGGGCGGTCATCGGCTCCTGGAAGATCATCGCCGCGTCGCGGGCGCGCATGCGCGACAGCTCCCGCTCCGACATGGCAAGCACGTCGCGCCCGAGAATGGCGATCCGGCCGGAGCGCACGCGATAGGCCTTCTCCTCGATCAGCCGCATGGCCATCATGGCGGTGACCGACTTGCCGCTGCCCGATTCGCCCACGAGCCCGACGATCTCGCCCGCCTTCACCGCGAGAGACACGCCGTTGAGGGCGGCGACGTCGCCCTGGAATGTGGGCAGGTCGATACCGAGATCGTGAATGTCGAGAACGGTCGTGTCCGTGGTCACCGGCCTCTCTCCTTCGGGTCGAGGATGTCGCGCAGGCCGTCGCCGAACAGGTTGAAGCCGGAGGCGGCGACCAGGATGGCGAAGCCCGGAAAGGCGGAGTACCACCATTGGTCGAAGATGTAGGTGCGCCCTGTGGCGACCATGGCGCCCCATTCCGCGGTCGGCTGCTGGGCGCCGAGCCCGATGAAGCTGAGCGCGGACGCCATGAGGATCGCCGCGCCGAGATCGAGGGTCGCCTGCACGATGATCGGCGAGAGCGTGTTCGGTCCGACATGCCAGCGGATGAGGTGCCACCGCGACGCGCCGAAGCTGCGCGCGGCCTGCACATAGCCGATCTCGCGCAGGCTGAGCGTCTGGCCGCGCGTGAGCCGCACATAGAAGGGGATGCGCACCAGCGCGATGGCGAGCATGGCGTTGAAGAGGCTCGGGCCCAGCGCCGCGGCGAGCGCGATGGTCAGGACGAGCGAGGGCACCGACAGGACCACATCCATGATGCGCATGATGGCGGTGTCCGTGCGCCCGCCGACAATGCCGCTGAAGGCGCCGATCAGCACGCCGGACGTGCCCGCGATCAGCACGATGAAGAAGCCGACACCCACCGACTGGCGCGCCCCGTGGATCACGCGGCTGTAGATGTCGCGGCCGACCTCGTCTGTGCCGAAGAAATGCGTCCAGCCGGGCGCGGCCAGCCGCATGCGGATATCGACCGCATTGGGGTCGTGGGTCGCCAGAAGCTGCGGCACCGCCACGATGATGACGATGGCGGCGATGATCGCAAGCCCGACGATCATCAGCGGGCTCTGGCGCACACGCCACCAGAAATAGCTGCGCGCAGGGCGCCTCCTCCCGATGCGGGCCTCGCTCATCAGCCGACCTCCCGGATGCGCGGATCGAGCGCCAGATAGACGAGATCGACCACGAGATTGACCAGCACATAGGCGATCGAGACAACCACGGTGAACCCCATGATGGCCGGGAAGTCGAGGGCCTGGATGGAGGCGACCACATAGGCGCCCATGCCGGGCCAGGAGAACACGGTCTCCGTCAGCACCGCGCCGTAGAGCAGGTCGCCGAAGGCGAGCCCGAGCACGGTGACCGACGGGATGAGCGCATTGGGCAGGCCGTGGCGCAGGACGACCCGCCAGGCCGGCAGCCCGTTGGCGCGCGCGGTGCGCACATAATCCTCGCGCATGGTCTCCAGCATGGCCGAGCGGATCTGGCGCGAGACGATGCCGAGCTGGACGACGCCGAGCGTGATCGCCGGCAGCGCGATATGGCCGAGCGCACTGAAGAAGCGGGGCAGGCTGCCCTCCAGCAGGCTGTCGACCAGATAGAAACCGGTGATGGTGGGCGGGGCCCCGAGGGATTGCGAGATGCGCCCGCCGGCCGGAAACCAGCCGAGTTCGCCATAGAGCACGAAGAGCAGGATGAGGCCCAGCCAGAAGGCCGGGGTGGAGATGCCGATCACGGCGAAGCTCCGGCAGAGCTGATCGATCCAGCTATCGCGATAGATCGCGGAGAGGACGCCGAAGGGCACTCCGATCAGCGTGGCGATGAGGAGCGCCACCGCGCCGAGCTCGATGGTCGCGGGGAAGAAGGCCTTGATGTCCTCAAGGACCGGGCGGCCGGTGCGGATCGAGGTGCCGAGATCCCCCTTGAAGAGGTCGGACACATAGATCGCATATTGCTCCGGCAGCGGGCGGTTGAGGCCGAGCTGCTCGCGCATCGCCTCGACGGTCTCCGCGCTGGCCCGGTCGCCGGCGATCAGCCGGGCCGGGTCGCCGGGGATCAGGTGCGAGACGGTGAAGGTGATCAGCGAGACGCCCGCAACGACGAAGACGAGAAAGAACAGGCGTTTGGAGACGACACGCGCGAACTGCATCCGGGCCTCTGTGCGGCAGATGGGGCCGCGGCGGGCGACAGGGCCCGCCGCGGCGGCTGTTGTCTACTCGGACTTGCTCATATCGGCGAGATTGTAGATCTGCACGAGCATCGGATTGAACACGAAGCCCTTCACGTCCTCGCGCATGGCGATGTTCTCGTTGCGCTGGAAGAGATAGGCGTAGACCGCGTCGTTGACGACGATCTCCTGGGCCTGCTGATAAAGCTTGGTGCGCTCCTCCTGGCTCGTCAGGCGGGCCGCGGTGCGGATCAGCTCGTCGACCTTCTCGTTCTTGTAGAAGGACCGGTTGCCGGCGAGCCCGAACTTCGCGCTGTCGAACCAGTAGTTCATGAACATGTACGGGTCGGAGAAGTCCGGCGTCCAGTTGCCGGCCGCGATGTTGAAGTCGCCCTTGTCGATATGCTCGCGCATGGTCGCATAGGCGAGGTTCTCCATCTTAAGCTCGATGCCGAGCTGGGCGAGGCTGGCCTGGAGCAGGAGGCCGATGGGCTCCCAGTTCGGGTCGGTGGAGGCATAGAGATAGGTGAGCGTGCCGATGTCCTTGCCGGCGATCAGCTCCTTGGCCTTGTCGAGGTCGTAATCGTACTGGAGCACGGTCTCGTCATGGCCCCACATGCCCTTCGGGATCGGCCCGCGCATCTGGATGCCCTTGCCGAGCAGGATGCCGTCGATGATGCCCTGATAGTCGATGGCATGGTTGATCGCGCGGCGGACATCCGGGTCGTCGAGCGGCGGCTTGGAGGTGTTCAGGTAGAACTGCGTGATGCGGAAGCTCGGATACTCCTTGACCACGACGCCGTCCTCGTTGGCGATGGCGTCGAGCTGGTCGATTGGCAGCTCTTCGGCCAGGTCCACATCACCGTTCACGAGCTGCAGCCGGCGGGTCGAGGCCTCGCCGATCATCTTCACGACCACCTTGGAGAAGGCCGGGGCCTCGCCGCCATAATGCGGATTGGGCTCCAGAACGATGGACTGGCCCTTGTCCCACGAGACGAGGCGGAAGGCGCCCGAGCCCGCCGTGTGGCTCGACAGCCAGCCCTGCGCATGGTCGCCGTCCTTCTCGTGGCTCGCGATCGCCGGATTGACGATGGCCGCGCCGTTATTGGCGAGCGTGTAGAGGAAGGGCGCGAAGGGCTCGGCGAGATGGAAGCGCACGGTCTTCGGGTCGATCACCTCCACGCTCTCAAGCGTCGGGAAGGCGTCCGCCGGACCGTTGCCCATGGCTTTCAGCCGGTCGAAGCTGAACTTGACGGCCGCCGCGTCGACGGGCGTGCCGTCGTCGAAGGCCTGGCCGTCGACGAGCGTGAAGGTCCAGGTCTTGCCGTCCTCGCTGGCCTCCCAGCTCTTGGCGAGCTCGCCCTCGACCGAGGTCTGGCCGACGCCGTCCTTCACGCCGTAGCGCACGAGACGCTGATAGGCCGGATAGGTGATCGTCCAGTCGTTGTTGGTCATGGTGAAGGCCGGATCGAGCGAGGTCGGATCCTGTGCCTTGGCGATGACGAACACGTCCTGTTCGGCAGAGGCCGGCATGGCCGCAAGACCCATCAGGGCCACGCCGATGCCGGCGCCCAGAAGACGCTTCAGAAGTCCTTTCATCATGGCTCTCCTTGTCAACTCCCCTCAGTTCTTGTCCTTCAGATGCTGGCCGAACCAGTCCTGCGCCTCCGCGGCGACCTCGAGGAGGTCGAGTGCCCGGTCGCCGAGCATGTTGGCGGTATCGCGCAGGAGAAGGTTGATCAGCGCATAGAGCGCGATGGTGGTGCCCATGAAGGGCCCGCGATTGCCGGCCACCGTGAAGACATGGTCGGCGACGGGCACCGCCCAGTCGCACAGATCGTCGCACAGCACGATCACCTTCACGCCGCGCTTGTGGGCGAATTCGGCGAGCAGCGGCCCGGCGCGCCCGTAGCGGAAGATGTCCACCAGCACGAGCGCCACATTGGGTCCCGGATCGGTGAGCACGTTGAAATAATCGCCATTCGTACCGTCGAGATGGAAGGCGCGAGGGCGGACATATTCGAGATGGTCGACGAAGGCGCGCGCCAGATGCGCGGTGGTCTGGAAGCCCGCGGCATAGACGCAGTCGGAATGGGCGACGAGGCCGACCGCCTCGCTCCAGTCCGGCCGCTCGCGCAGCTCGTAGGCGCGCCGGATCGTCTGGCAATCGGCCTCGAAGGCCCCGTCGCCCGCGCCCGTGCCGACCGATCTGCGGGCCGCGACGAGCCCGCTCAGCGGCGCGTCGAGGCTGCTGCCCTTGGCGTGCTGGCGCAGCTCCTGGAAGCTGTCGAACCCAAGCTTGTGGGCAAAGCGCGTGACGCTCATGGCGCTGACGCCGGCGCGTCCCGCAATGGCGGCGCTGGTCTCCAGAAGCAGGATATGGGGCTCGGCGAGGACGAGATTGGCGAGCAGGCGCTCCGAGCGCGTCAGGCTGTCATAGCGCTCCTTGACCAGCTCGCGCACGTCGCTTGCCATGGTGTTTTTGTTCCCCTCGCATCCCTTGCCGGCAACTATGAAATGTTATAATCGAAACGGTCAAGGGATTTTCGTTACACACCTAACTGTCCAGCCAGCGATCCAGGAGGGCCCGCCGATGAGCCTTATGAGAGTCGACGAGGAGGCGACGGGTCTCGATCTGATGTTGCTATACGCGACGAGCGACAATCTGGCCGGCCGCCCCGTCTATGCGCAGACCGCAGGCTGTCTCCTGATACCGGAGGCCGCGGAGGCGCTCGCGCTCGCCGCGAGGCTTGCTGCCATACAGGGATGCCGCCTGCGCATCTTCGACGCCTACAGGCCCTCCCGGGTGCAGCATTATTTCTGGGGCGTGGTTCCCGACAGGCGCTATGTGGCCGATCCGCGGGTCGGCTCGACCCATTCGCGCGGGATCGCGGTCGACCTCACGCTGATCGGCGAGGACGGCGAAGTGCTCGACATGGGCACCGGCTTCGACGCCTTCGACGAGCGCTCGCACATGGCCTGCACGACCATCTCGCCGGAGGCGCAGCGCAACCGTTATCTCCTGACCGGCATCATGGTGCAGTCGGGCTTCGCCGCCCAGCCCTACGAATGGTGGCACTTCAACCTGCCCGAGCCGGAGCAGTATCCGCTCATCCACGACGACCCGCTCGGCAATGCGATGCTGCCGGACTGGCTGGCGGCCATGACCTTCGAGACGGACTGAGCGGGCGGTTCTCCGCGTTCCGACCGGCACTGGCCCGCCCCCACCCGGTCACCTCGACTGTCGTCATGCCCGCGGAAGCGGGCATCCATCAGGCAGCGTTATTCGGCAAGCACCGAATGGTTTCCCGCTTCCGCGGGAATGACGGGCAAAACCGGCCCGGGTAGGGAAGCGGGTCGGTGCCGCCCGAGCGGATGGGGCTCCCGCCTATCGCTGCCGGATCCGGTCGCCGATCAGGCAGATCATCTCGAACATGAGAACGGTCGCCGTGAGCGCGGTGATCTGGTTCGGGTTGTCGCGCGTCGGCATCATGCACACAATGTCGGCGCCGACGATGTCGAGACCGCGCATGGTCCGCAGCAGGCGGATGGCCTCATAGGCGCGCAGGCCGCGGTATCCCGCTTCCAGGTTGGAGACGCCGGGAGCGTCCGCCACGTCGAGCACGTCGAGGTCGAAGGTGATGTAGACGGGATTGTCGCCGACCCGGTCGAGAATGCGCTGGGCGGTTTCGTCCAGCCCCTCGTCGAAGACCGTTTCGGCGGGCATGATCTCGTAGCCGAGATCGCTGTCGGCCGGATTGCCGGTGCGGGGTTTGAGCGGATTGCCGCGCATGCCGAGCTGGATCGACCGGCCCGGATCGACATGGCCCTCCTGAACCGAATAGGCCGCCCAGTGCGCCGCCGAGCGGCGATTGCCGAGCCAGTGGGGCAGATAGTCGTAGTCGTCGCGATGGGCGTCGAAATGGACGAGCGAGAGCTTGCGCCCGCCGGCGAGCGCGGTGTCCTTCCCGCCCAGCGCCTTCAGGATCGGGCCGGTGATGGCGTGATCGCCGCCGATGGAGACGGGTCGCGCGCCCGCCCGGTCGAGCCGGTGGAAATAGTCCTCGATATGGCCCACCGAGATGTCGTTCGCCATGGCCTCCGGCAGGGGCACGTCGCCGAGATCGTTGACGCGAAGGATGTCCCAAGGGCTGAAGCCGTAGGTCTCGTGGGCCCGGCGATAGCGCCCCGACATGTCGCGGACCGCGCGCGGCGCGAGATGCTGGTCGCGCTCGGTGGAGCCGTTGCCGGAGCTGTGCGGCACGCCGACGAGCGCGATGTCGCTCGCCGACGGATCCTCGTTCCAGGGGCACTTGAAGAAGGTCGGGATGCCCCACCAGTACCAGGGCTGCATCGCGGCCTTGCGCGCGGCGAATTCCTCGTCGGAGACGGTCATGTCGACATTCCCTTTCCGGGCTTTGCGGGGCTCACACGGGATCGCGGATCAGCGGAGCGGTCGAGCAGTGCAGCCCGCCGCCGCCGGCGCAGACCTTGTCGTAAGCGACGGCCACGGTCTCCACGCCGTGGCGGTGGAGCGCCTCGCGCGTCATGTCGGTCATGCCCTCCGGAACGATCAGCCGCCCCGGCGAGACGGCGAGGCTGTTGACGATCCACGGATTGTCGGAATGGTGAAGCTCGATGGTGTGGATGTGGCGTGTCTTCAGTTCCTCCAGGAACCAGAAGGGCACGATCGACGGATTGACCATGGCGAGGTCGGGCGCGACCATGAGGAAGGTCCCGTCGATATGCAGCCGGTAGCCCGTCAGCTGGACGCGCAGGAGCTCCACACCCTGCGGGCGCAGCACTTCCTCGATCTGGCGGGCGCCTTCCTCGTTGACGCGCGAGGACAGGCCGATGACGGCGGTGTGCTCGTCGATCCAGGCGAAGCTGCCGCCCTCCGCGATGGCATTGCCCGACAGGGTGCGCAGGATGGGGCAGCCGAGATTGGCGAGCGTGCGCGTGGCGGACCGTTCCTCGCCGCGGCGGACCGTCGGACCCATCCGGGTGACGATGGCGCCGCCGTCTATGCCGATCACCACATCGCGCGTGTAGCAGGTCTTCATCATGCCGGGCTCGGCGCGGTCGATCATCACGACCTCGACGCCTTCCGCCTGAAGCGCCGCGACGAAGGCGTCGTGCTGGGCCTGCATGGCGGGAAGGTCGGGCGGGGTGTCGCCGCGCCAGTACCAGCCCGCCTCAAGGTCGCCATAGGCGCCGATGGGCAGCCGCTTGGCGGTGTCCACGACGTTCAGCTCCTCGCCCGGCCGGTGCATGAGGACCGCGCGCAGGCGGCCGACATCGTTGCGGCATCCCCACTCCCGGCCCCAGACGGTCTTCTGCTGGCCGCGGTCCTCGAAGGGCGGTTCGGCATGGGAAGGAAACAGCTTGATCAGCTGATTGTAGCGCCACTCGTTTTCCGTCATCGCGCTCATCGCGCACCCTCCATTCTCGAAAAACCGTTCAGATGCCGACTATCGGGTCGCCGCCATTGGGGCAGAGGAGCTGGCCCGTCATGAAGTCGCCCGTGGGCCCGCACAGCACCGCCACCCAGGCGGCGATCTCCTCCGGGCTCGCCGCCCGCGACAGGAGATTCTCGCGCGCCTCCTCGTCCACCGCCTGCTCGCCATAGGCGAGCGTCATGGCGGTGCGGGTCACGCCGGGCGCTATGGCGTTGGCGAGGATGCCCCAGGGGGCGAATTCGCGCGCCCACGCCTTGGCCATCGCGATCAGCGCGGCCTTGGCGGCGCAATAATGCGAGGAGCGCTCGAAGCCCACCTGTCCCCTGTTGGATCCGATATTGACGATGCGGCCCCAGCGCGCCTCCTTCATGCCCGCAATGCAGGCCCGCATCGCGGCATGGGCGCCCCAGACATGGGTGTTCATCATGCGGTCGAAGGCCGCCCGGTCGATCTCCTCCAGCGGTGCGTTGTTGCCGGCCACGCCCGCATTGTTCACCAGGATGTGGACGGGTCCCGCATCGGCGACCGCCGCCTTGAGGGCGGCCTCGTCGGCGACGTCGCAGGCCAGTGCTCTCGCGGCATGGCCGGCCGCCTCGATCTCCGCGACGGCCTGCGAGACGCGGGCGGGATCGATGTCCTGGACGATCACCTCCGCGCCATGCGTCGCCAGAGTGTCCGCGCAGGCCCGTCCTATGCCGCTTCCCGCGCCCGTGACCAGCGCGCGGCGCCCGGTCAGTTCCATTGCTCCGCTCTCTCCTGTTCCCTGCCGGTTGCCGGATCCGGCGCCGCGCCCCGGAAGACGATGGCGAGCTGGCCGTTGACCCGGGACTTGAGCTCGTCGGCGGTCACGCTCTCGTCGGCCAGGAAATTCATCCAGTGGAAGGTGCCGATCCCGACGATCAGGCTGGCGAGCGCGTCGGTGTCCACGTCCGCCGCGATCCGGCCGCGCCTCTGGAAGGCGTTCAGCATGCGTGTGTAGTGGCGGTGCAGGATCTGGTTGAGGCGCATCGCCGTCCTGTGGGCCTCGCCGCCCGGTTCCTCGTAGAGGGTGCCGAAGATGACGCGCCAGCAGTCGCGGGTGAGGATGCGGGTGCTCTGCACCACGAGCAGGTTCTCGTAGGCGCACACCGCCTCCAGCGGATTGGCCGGCGGGTTCTTCAGAAGTGCGAGCCGTTCCGGCAGCGCCTGCCGGATATGGCGCACGGCAAGCCCGAGCACGATGTTCCGCTTGGTGGAGAAGTAGTTGTAGACGGTCGCCGCCGACAGGTTGGCGCGCCGGGCGATGTCGGTCACATGGGTGTCCCGGTAGCCCTTCTCCGCAAACAGGGCCGCGGCGACATCGAGGATGCGCTCCCACCGTGCCTGCTGCTTGCGTGCGCGAAGGCCTGTCATGTCCGGTCCGGACCCCCTTCCTGTCCTGCTGGGCGACAGTCAATCCCGCGCCGTAATTTTAGTCAACTTCAAAATTGGACTTGACTCTAAAATCCTCTGTGGAAGACTTCCCGGACGGAACAGGGGCGCAAGGGTCATTCATGCTGACAATCCGGGCAGAGCCGTATCCGTTTCCCCATGACGGGCTTGCCCGCGAGGCGACCGCCCTGGTCGTCGTCGACATGCAGCGCGACTTCCTCGAGCCTGAGGGCTATCTGGCCGCGCTCGGCGGCGATATCGACGGGACGCGCGTTGCCATTCCAGGCGTGCGTCGCCTGCTGGATGCGGCCCGCGAGGCCGGTCTCTTCATCGTCCACACCCGGCAGGGCTACCGGCGCGACCTCAGCGACCTGCCGGCCCACAAGGCCTGGCGCGCGAACCATTTCGGTAGCGGCGTGGGTCGGGAAGGGCCGCTCGGTCGGGTTCTCGTGCGCGGCGAGCCCGGTTGGGAGATCGTGCCGGAACTCGCGCCGGCCGATGGCGAGGCGGTCGTCGACAAGAGCGCCAACGGGCCGTTCCACGACACCGATCTCGACACCGTGCTGCGGATCCGCGGTATTCGCCATCTGATCGTCTGCGGTATCACCACAGACTGCTGCGTCCATGCCACGGTGCGCGATGGCAATGACCGCGGCTATCAATGCCTGCTCGTCTCCGACGCCTGCGGGTCGGGCGACCGGCGCGCCCACGAGGCCGCCGTCTATCTGATGACGGTGGAGGGCGGCGTGCTCGGCGCGACGGCGACGGTTGCCGATGTCGGTTCCGCGCTCGCCCGGCTGACGGAGAGCGCGGCATGAGCGGCGGCGGGCTGGCCGTGCGGGATCGCTGGTTCGAGCGCCGGCCGGTCGAGCCGGGCCTCACGCTCTATCGCGAGCCGGCGGTCCACAAATGGTTCCGCGCCAATATCTGGTATGTCCGGGGCCGCGATCTCGACCTCCTGGTCGATGCGGGAATGGGCATCGCGCCCCTGCGCCCGGCGCTGGAGGAGATGGACGACAGGCCGGTGCTCGCGCTCGCCACCCATGGCCATGTCGACCATATGGGCGGACTCCACGAATTCGACCGGCGCGCGATCCACGGTGCCGACGCCGCGGCGCTCGAAGGCGACGACGGCGTGCATCTCGGCCCCTTCTTCCGCGACACGCCGGAGGCAGTGACGGCCCTGCCGGAGTCCGGATGGCGGCTCGCGGCCTTCACGGTCGAGGCGAGGCCAGCCACACGGATCCTGCGCGATGGTGATACAATCGATCTCGGCGACCGGCGCTTGGCCGTGGTGCACCTGCCCGGCCATTCGCCGGGATCCGTCGGGCTTGTGGACGAGCGGTCCGGCGACTTCTTCTCCGGCGACGTGATTTATGACGGCCGGCTGCTCGACGACCTGCCGCGCTCGGACCCGGCGCGCTACGAGAACACGATGGACCGGCTGCGGGAACTGCCGGTGCGCAGGGGGCTTGGCGGCCACGGCCCGATCTTCGACCGGGCGCGCATGATCGATCTCGTCGAGGACTATCTCGCAGGCCGTCGGGCCATGGGATGTCCCGGAGGGCATTGATCGGGGGTGGAGTTCAACAAGGCCTCTGAGAGGCGATGGAGGGAGTAGGATGACTGGCAAGACAATCAATGACGACCTGATAGACCTCGCCCGCCAGGAGGTGGCGAAGGGCCGGATGGGCCGGCGCGATTTCGTCCGGCTGTGCCTTGCCGCCGGCATCGCGCCGGTGGCCGCCAGCAGCGGCCTGTTCTCCGCGCGCGACGCTCTGGCGCAGGCCAACGAGATCGTGCTCGCCAATTTCGGCGGCGATGCCGTCAAGGCCATGGGCGAGGCGTGGGGCGAGCCCTTCACGGCGGATACCGGCACGCCGGTGATCGTCGACGGCGCCACGCCGCTGGCCGGCAAGATCAAGGCGATGGTCGAATCCGGCAATGTCGTCTGGGACGTGTGCGACGGCGATGGATTCCTGTGCAACCAGCTCGGCTTCCAGGACCTGCTCGACGAGGTCGACTATTCCATCGTCGACAAGTCCATGGTGCGCGACGGCTGGGCCTATCAGCACGGCATCGCGAACTACACCTACAGTTTCGTGCTCGCCTACGACAAGACGCTGTTCCCGGACCGGCCGCCGACCTACAAGGACTTCTTCGACACGAAGACCTATCCGGGCAAGCGCACCATGTGGAAATACCAGATGGGCGCGATGGAAGCCTGCCTCCTGGCCGACGGCGTGCCGCCGGAGGAGCTCTACCCGGCCGATGTGGACCGCGCCATCGCCAAGGCCAAGACGCTGGGCGACGACCTGATCTTCTGGGAATCGGGCGCCTCCAGCCAGCAGATGCTCATGACCGGCGAGGTCGTCATGGGCAATATCTGGAACACGCGCTCGAGCGTCCTCGAACGCGACACGGACGGGCGCATCACCTGGACGTGGAACGACGGGCTGTTCTGCCACTCCTCCTTCGTGATGCCCAAGGGCCACAAGGCGGGCGCGGAGATCACCAACAAGTTCCTCGCTTCCTCGCTCATCCCGGAGCGTCAGATCGAGCTCCTGAAGCTGCTCGGCAACGGACCGAGCAATCCGGCCGCATCCGCCATGCTCAAGGGCGATCTGGTCCGGATCGATCCCGGCCATCCCGACAATGTCGCCAAGCAGGTCACCCGCAGCGAGGCGTGGTACGAGAAGAACTACGACGACGCGCTGGCGAAGTGGCTCGACGGCATTTCGAGCTGACGCACTCTGCGGAGCGGCCGGGTCGGTGCCCGGCCGCGTCCCTTACCGGCTCGATCGGTCTGCGCTCGGGCGGACTCGCCTGGGTGCGGAAAAGTTGATCGGTCTCAAAGTGTTGGAGCAAGGGCAGGCGGCGCGCATATCATGCGATCCTATTACGGCTTCGTTCTTCCGGCGATCGTGCTCGTCGCCGCGATGTTCCTCGTCCCGCTCGGCTGGATGGTGCTGATCTCGTTCGAGGCGCCCGGCAGCTTCACCCTCCACTGGTATCGCGAGATCGTCACCTCCGACGGCATCCGGAACATGCTGTGGACGACATTCCGCATCGTCACCGTCACAACGGCGATCGCACTGGCGCTCGGCTATCTGGTCGCCTTCGCCATGGCCCATATGGGCGAGCGCCAGCGCCTGTTCCTGACGCTGTTCGTGCTGGTACCGTTCTGGCTTTCGGTGCTCGCCCGCGCACTCTCCTGGCTCATCCTCCTGCGCCATAACGGGCTCATCAACGAGGGGCTGATGGGGGCCGGGCTGATCGACCGGCCATTGTCGCTGGTGCGCAACGAGACCGGGGTGATCATCGGCATGGTCCACTTCCTCATCCCCTATGCGGTGTTCCCGCTCTTCGCCGCGATGACGAGCTTCGACGGGCGGCTCATCATGGCCGCGCGCAGCGTGGGCGCGTCGAGCTGGAGGGCCTTCGTGGACATCTATCTGCCGCTTACCCTGCCGGCGCTGTTCGGCGCGGGGCTCCTGGTCTACATCTTCGGGCTCGGCTTCTTCGTGACGCCCGCCATTCTCGGCGGCGGGCGCGTGGTCATGCTGTCGGAGTATGTCAGCGTCTCGGTGCTGCAGACGCTGCGCTGGTCGCTTGCCGGCGCGCTTTCCATGGTGCTCCTGATCTCCACCGTGGCACTCGTCTACCTGATCGGCCGGGTCGTCGGGCTCAAGCGCATAACGGGGATGGCGTGATGGAACTGTCGGCCCGCGCGAGACGGCTTGTGGCGGCGGCGGCCTGGCTCGTCGCCCTGTTCCTGATGCTGCCGGGCTTCGTGACGATCCCCGTGGCGCTCAACGACACGCGGTTCATGGCGATGCCGAAGGATGGCCTGTCGCTGCGCCATTTCGAGACTCTGTTCACCGATGCGGGCTGGCTGTCGAGCTTCGCCGACAGCGCCACCATCGCCGCCAGCGCGACCGTGCTCGCAGTGTTCCTCGGCACCTTGTGCGCCATCGGCCTGTGGCGGATCGGCGGGCGGATCGGCGCGATCTGCGGGGCCATCGCGGTCACGCCGATGATCATGCCGCCGGTCGTCTCCGCGCTCGCCATGTACCGGCTATGGGTGGAGCTCTATCTCTACGACACATGGCCGGGGGTGGTGATCGCCCACACCATCATCGCGCTGCCCTATGTGGTGATCACGGCGAGCACCTCGCTCGCGCTCGTCGACCCGCGGCTGGAACAGGCCGCGCGCAGCCTCGGGGCATCGCCCTGGCGATCCGCCTTCGAGATCATCCTGCCCAATATCAGGGGCGGCGTGCTGACCGGCGCGATCTTCGCCTTCATCATCTCCTGGGACGAGATCGTGGTCACGCTGTTCGTCTCGACCCGGGCCGTCTACACGCTGCCGCGGCGCATGTGGGACGGCATCCGCGAGAATGTCGACCCGACCGTGGCCGCGGTGGCCGTCGTGCTGATGGTCATGACCACGCTCGCCGTCGGTATCGCCATGGCCTATTCGGGCCGCAAGGCCGCGCGCGGCGGCGAGAGCTAACCGGAAAACAGGGATAACAAGCAGATCGTCATGGTCCTGAACCTCATCTCGAACCCGCCGCCCTGGCCTGGAGACGCGCGCTGCGCGGTCGCCTTCACCTTCGACATGGATGCCGAAAGCCTCCTGCATCTCTATCACCGGGAGGCGGCGCCGGGGCTCATCGGCACGAGCGCGACGCTCAGATACGGGCCGCGCATCGCGGTGCCGCGCCTCGTGGAGATCGCGCGTCATACAGGTATCAAGCTGACCGGCTACGTGCCCGGCTGGTGCGTGGAGACCTATCCCGACGCCATTGCGGGTCTCGTGGAGGGCGGCCACGAGATCGGCCATCACGGCTGGCTGCACGAGAAGCCCAACACGCTCTCCCGCGAGGACGAGGAACGGGTGCTCCTGCGCGGGATCGAGGCCATCGAGGCGGCGACAGGCACGCGCCCCCGGGGATATCGCGCGCCGTCCTACGCCATGTCGGAACACACGCTCGACCTGCTGGTCGAGCACGGGTTTTCCTATGACAGCTCGCTGGTTGGCGACGACGTGCCCTATCTCGTCTCCGGCGCGCGCGGCCGGCTCGTGGAGCTGCCCTCCGACTACGCGCTCGACGACTGGCCGCAATATGTGCACATGAAGGAGTTCGGCTGCACCATGCCGATCCGCTCGCCGGAACGCGCCCTGGAGGTGTTCCGGGCGGAGTTCGACGCGGCCTGGACCCATGGCGGGCTTTGGGTCAGCATCTTCCATCCCTTCGTGTCGGGCCGTTTGGCGCGGGCCGAGGCGCTCCTCGGGCTCATCGCGTACATGCAGGAGAAGGGCGGTGTCTGGTTCGCCACCATGGCGGAGATCGCCGAGCATATAGAGGGGCTGGTCGAGACCGGGCAATGGCATCCGCGCGAGGAGCGGCTGCCCTTCTGGCGCGAGCCCGTCGCCCCGCTCGTCACCCCGCGCGAAAGCTGAGGCAGGCGGTGCCCCATGTCGAAGAGTGAGCAACACGCCGTTTCCCTGCGGAACGTGACCAAGGCCTACGGTACGATCCGGGCCATGGACGATGTGAGCCTCGATGTCGCGCCGGGCGAGTTCCTGAGCCTGCTCGGGCCGTCGGGTTCCGGCAAGTCCACCATCCTCATGGCGATTGCGGGCTTCGTGAAACCCGATGGCGGGGACATCCTGCTCGACGGGCGCTCGGTGACGGCCCTGCCGCCGGAGGCGCGCAATTTCGGCGTGGTGTTCCAGGGCTATGCGCTCTTTCCGCATATGACGGTCGCGGAGAATGTCGGCTATCCGTTGAAACTGCGGAAGGTCGGCAAGGCCGATATCCGGGAACGCGTCGCCCGGGTGCTCGACCAGGTCCATCTCACCGCCTTCGCCGAGCGCTATCCCCGCCAGCTCTCCGGCGGCCAGCAGCAGCGCGTGGCGCTCGCCCGCGCGCTGGTCTTCGAGCCGTCGGTGATCCTCCTGGACGAGCCGCTGTCCGCCCTCGACAAGAAGCTCAGGGCGGAGCTCCAGCTCGAGCTCAAGGCGCTCCATGCCCGGCTCGGCATGACCTTCATCAACGTCACCCACGACCAGGAGGAGGCGATGACCATGTCGGACCGGATCGTCATACTCCATGAGGGCCGAATCCAGCAGATCGGCGCGCCGGAAAGCCTCTATCGCTATCCCGCCACGCGCTTCGTGGCCGACTTCCTGGGCCGGGCGAATTTCCTCGAAGGCGAGGTCGCGGGCGTCTCCGGCGGCATCGTCGCCGTGCGCCACGGCGATGCGGAGGTGCGCGTTCCGCAGCCGGAAGGCGGCGCGGCGGAGGGCCGGTGCCTGATCGCGCTGCGGCCGGAGCGGATCGCCATTACCCGTGGCACCGCGGCAGTGGACGAGGGGCAGAACAGCCTTGCCTGCACCGTGCTTTCCGCGATCTTCACCGGGTCCCAGGTCCTCTATCAGGTGGAGACGGCCTTCGGCGAGTTGCTGGTGCTGCAACCCTCCTTCGGCGCGAGCGCGACGGTCGAGGCGGGGACCCCGGCGGTCCTTGCATGGCCGCTCGATGCCGGTGTGATCGTGACCCCGTGACGGCGTCGCCGGGTTTTTCTCAGGGTGGAAGAGATCGGGCAAGTTGGCGTTGACGGTGCGCGCTGGTCCCGCCAAGAGAGATCTGTGCGCATCGCCAACGACAAGACAGACGATGGGGGAGATTGCCTGTGACCGCCGAATTCGAGATCGCCGCCGCGAGCACATTGCCGGACGACGGCACGGCCGGGGCGCTTGCCGGGCGCATCTGGCGTCCCGATCTGGAGGGGCCGTCCGTGGTGGCGGTGAGGGACGACGGCATCCACGACATCTCCGCGACCTTCCCCACCATGCGGGATCTCTGCGAAATGCCCGATCCGGCGAAGGCGCTTCGTGCGGCGGCCGGAGAGATCGTCGGCCGGCTCGAGGAGATCGCCGCCAACACGCCGCCGGACACCCGCGACCCGTCGGCGCCGTGGCTGCTTCCCCCATCGATCTCCAGGCGGTGAAGGCGGCCGGCGTTACCTTCGCGGTCTCCATGATCGAGCGGGTGATCGAAGAGCGCGCCCGGGGCAACCCGGCCGAGGCGGACGCGATCCGCAAGGATATCGGCCGCATCATCGGCACCGACCTGTCGGCCCTGAAACCCGGATCGGACGAGGCGATGGCGCTCAAGGACGCGCTGATCGAACGGGGGCTGTGGAGCCAGTATCTGGAGGTCGGCATCGGCCCGGATGCGGAGATCTTCTCGAAGACCCAGGTTCTCGCCTCCGTCGGCACGGGCATGGATGCCGGGCTCCATCCCATGTCGCACTGGAACAATCCCGAACCGGAGGTGGTCGTGGTCGTCGCGTCCGACGGGCGCATCGTCGGCGCGACACTCGGCAACGACGTCAATCTGCGCGACGTGGAGGGGCGCTCGGCGTTGCTCCTGTCGAAGGCCAAGGACAACAATGCGAGCTGCGCCGTCGGCCCCTTCCTGCGCTTCTTCGATGAGGGCTTCGATCTCGACACGGTGCGCGCCATGACCGTGACGCTGACGGTGGAGGGACCGGACGGCTTCCGCCTCGATGGCGTCTCGCGCATGGACGAGATCAGCCGCGACCCCGCCGACCTCGTCGGCCAGATGGTCGGGCCGCATCACCAGTATCCCGACGGCGCCGTGCTGTTTCTCGGCACGCTGTTCGCCCCGACGAGGGATCGCGACGGTGAGGGGCAGGGCTTCACCCACCATATCGGCGATATCGTCACGGTGGCCGCGCCCGAGCTCGGGCGCCTCGTGAGCCGGATGAAGCACAGCACCGACTGCGCGCCATGGCGGTTCGGGGCAAGCCATCTGATGCGCAATCTGGCCCGGCGCGGGCTGCTTTGAGGAGAACCGGAACGGATGACCGCGGAAACGACCAAAGAGGAAAGGCTGGGGCGGACGCTCGCCGGAGCCGCGCGCGAGGGCCGGGTGCTCTCCACGCCGGAGCTTGCCGCCGCCGGGCTCGTGCCGGAGACGATCGCGGAAGGCATGGCGGCGCAGGCGGCGAGCGTCGTCGCCGGCGGCTGGCCGGTCGCCGGCTGGAAGGTCGCGGTGCGGCCGGAGGGCGTGGCGGTGGCCGCGCCGCTGGTCGATATCGTCGAGGCGGAAGGGCCGGAGCCCGTCGCATACCGCTCGCCGCTGCTCACGGCGGTCGAGGTGGAGATCGCCGTGAGGCTCCGGGACGACATGCCGGCGCGGTCCGGAACGGCCTACAGCCGCGAGGCGCTCATGGACAATATCGCCTCGGTCCATATGGGAATCGAGATCCTGAGCTTCCGGCTCGACGACGGCAATCAGGGACCGTTCCCGCTCTTCCTCGCCGACCGGATCGGCAATGGCGGCTTCGTTCTGGGACCTGCGGTGGATCCTGCCGTGATCGATGCGGTGGCGGGCGAAAGTGCCGATCTGGCGCCGATTGTCCTGCGCTGCGGGTCGGAAACGCTGTTCTCCGGGCCGGCTGTCCACCCCAATGGCGATCCGCTGTCGCCGGTCCTGGCCTATGCCAACGCGCAGATCGACGGGCTCGGAGGCCTGAAGGCCGGCCAGGTGGTGACCACGGGTGCCTTGTGCGGCCTCGTTTCCGTTCCGCCGAACTGCACGCTCCACGCCGACTGGATCTCGTCGATGGAGATGGAGCTGTCCGGCTGAGGGCGCGCGTGCAGCCCGAACGGAAACTGTGCTAGATTGACGGCCATGGCATCATTTCTCTCAAAACTCTTCGGCGGCGGTTCGAAAAAGGACGAGGATCCGGGCGACACCCCGCAAATGGGCGAGGCGGTCACCTACAAGGATCTCACCATCCGTCCCGCCCCGATCCCCGCAGGCAGCCAGTGGCGCGTCGGCGGGGTGATCGTCAAGGCGGGCAGCGAGGGCGACATGGAGCGCCAGTTCGACCGTGCCGACACCGTGCCCTCGCGCGAGGACGCGGAGACCATCGCGATCACCAAGGCCAGGCACATCATCGACGAGCAGGGCGACCGGCTGTTCGCCGACGGCGCCCCCTCGCGCCGCGTCTGACGCCCGCGGCAACCCTCTGCCGCGGGGTCGCCGGTCCCTACAGCCCTACCATGATCGACGGCAGATAGGTCGCCGCCGCCGGGACGAGCAGCACGGCGATGAGCACCGCGAGCTGGGCAAGCACGAAGGGGATCACGCCGCGATACATGTGGCCGTAGGTGATCGATGGCGGGGTGATCGACTTCAGATAGAAGATCGAGGGCGCCATGGGCGGGGTCAGATAGGATGTCTGGATCACGACCATCACCAGCACGGCGAACCAGATCGGATCGATCCCCATGGCCTTGATGACGGGGGTGAAGATCGGCACGCAGATCAGCACGATCGAGATCCAGTCGAGCACGAAGCCCGCCACGAAGACGATGGCGAGGAAGACGGCGATCACGCCGACGTCGCCGACGCCGAGAGCGTCCACGGCGGAGCGCACCAGCGTGCTGCCGCCGGTCACCGCGAAGATGCTGGTGAACATGGTGCCGCCGACCACGATCAGCATGATCATGCAGGAGATGCGGATCGAGACGGCGAAGGCCTGCCGGAGCATGGGGAAGGTCAGCTCGCCCAGGACGGCGGCGAGGACGAGCGTGCCGAACGCGCCGACGGCGGCGGCCTCCGTCGGCGAGGCGGCGCCCGTCAGGAGCGAGCCGAGCACGGCGACGATGAGGGCGAGCGGCGGGACGAGCGCCTTCGCCGTGACGGCAAGCTTCTCCGCAAGCGGCCTGTCGAATTCCTCGCGCGAGACGGGCGGGCCGTCGGCGGGCCGCAGCATGCAGCGCACGACCACATAGGCGAGGAAAAACACCACCATCATGAGGCCCGGCACGATAATCGCGGCGAACAGCTTGCCGATGGAGAGCTGGGCGATGGAGGCGTAGATCACCACCACGATGGAGGGGGGAATGATGGTGCCGAGCGAGCCGCCAGCGCAGATGGTGCCGGCACCGAGCCCCATGTCGTAGCGATAGCGCTGCATGGCCGGGATCGCCATCAGGCCGACGACGATCTCGACGGCGCCGACCACGCCGGAGGCGGCCGCGAAGATCGCGCACATGGCGATGGTCGTGACCGCGAGGCCGCCGGGCATGCGGCCGAACCAGAGCTGGAGTGCCTGAAACAGCCGCAGCGCGATGCCCGTGCGTTCCAGCACCGCACCCATGAGCACGAAAAGCGGGATCGCGGCGAGGTTGAAGTTCGAGGCGGTGGTGAGCACCGCGCCGTAGAGCTGGAGGAAGACCAGATCCCCGAAGGCGGACAGGCCGAAGGCCACCGCGACGATGATCAGGCACAGCGAGACGGGAATTCCGGCGAAGACGAGGGCGAACAGCGCCGGGAACATCAGGGCGGGCACGGCCGACATCACAGCGCCTCCGTGTCTTCGAGCTCGTGCTCTGTCGATCCGGGCGACTTGTGGCCGAGCGCGAAGCGGGCGGCTTCGGCGAGAAGCTGCAGCGTCATGACAAGGAGGCCGGCGGCGAGCGCGGCGTAGAAGGGCCACATGAGCGGTGCCCACGGGCTCACCATCTCCACTTCCGCCGTCCGGTAGGCCTTCACCGTCTTCTCGATGCCGATATAGGAGAAGATGGCGAAGACCGGCGCGAGCACCAGCGCGTAGACGGCGGCGTTGACGATCCGCTGGACGCGTTCGGGCAGGCGCGAGGACAGGAAGTCGATGCGCACATGGGCGTCCGCCTTCAGGGCGTAGGCCGCGCCCATCAGGAAGATCGAGCCGTTCAGCATGTATGAGATGTCGAACGCCCAGATCGTCGGCGCGCCGAAGACATAGCGCGCGACGACCTCGAAGATCATGGAACCGACCAGAACCGCCAGCATGGCCATTGCGATGGCCCCCGCGATCCCGGAAATGCCGTCGACGGCATCGAGCAAACGCGTCATAGACCCTCCCCCAGGAGAAAAAGAAGGGCGGCCGTCCCACGGGCCGCCCCCCATATTGTCGTCAGTTTCCGTCGCGCACGAGATACTTCGATCCGTCCGTCCAGCGCGCCTGGTAGTCGAGATAGTCCTTCAGAACCTCGCCCATGCGCTGGTCGCCGTCCGCGGCCTTGGCGTCTGCCTGCTTGCGCGCCCAGCTGCGGCCGGCCTCGCGCAGCTTGCCGACCACCTCCGGCTCGAGCGTGATGATCTCCACATTGGTGCCGGCGAACTCCTCCATCGCCTTCATGTCGGCGTCGAGGAAATGGGTGAAGCCCTCATAAGTGGTGAGCTTCGCGGCCAGCTCGATCTTGGTCTTCAGGTCGTCGGGCAGCGCGTTCCAGGTGTCCTCCTTCACCACGACCTCCCAGACGAAGGTCGGCTGGTGGACGCCCGGCAGGATGAGATAGGGCGCGACCTCGTGGAAACCCTCGGTGATGTTGGAGCCGGGGGTTGCCCACTCGACGGCGTCCACGCCCTTGCGCTGGAGCAGCGTGTAGATCTCGCCCGGCGGCACGACGGTCGGCACGCCGCCCAGATCCTCCTTGAGCACGGCGGCCCAGGCGCCGGAGGTGCGGTATTTGAGATTCTCGAAGTCCTCCACCGTCTTCAGCGGCTTGTTGGAATGGGCGAGGACCTCCGAGGTGCCGACACCGACCACCATGGAATGAAGGCCCATCTCCTCCTTCCGGAACTCGGCGAGTTCCTTCGCACCGCCGCCCTCATAGAGCCAGGTCAGCGTGGCCTCCGCCGACATGCCGCCGGGGAAGCTTGCGAAGATGGCGTTGGTGGGGTCCTGGTTGACGAGATAGGAGGGGGTGGAGTGGCCGGCCTCCACGACGCCGTCCTGCACGGCCTCGTAGACCTTCAGCGCCGGCACGACGACGCCCGCGCCGAAGGGCTGGATCTCGACCCGGCCGTCGGTCAGCCTGTCGACATTGTCGGCGAAGCGGGCAAGGAAGTTGTTGTAGAAGAAGCTCCCCTCCGGAACCGACGTCGGCACGCGCCACGTCACCTCCTGAGCATGGGCCGGAAGGCCGGCCAGCATCGCGCAGGCCGCCCCCAGAATTGCGGATTTCCAGTTCATGACACCGTTCCCTTCACCTGGCCGCGGGGATTGGTTGGGCCATGGACGGCGCGGCCGCCCGGCCATGGCTTGGATGTCAGGCCGGTCAGGCGGCCTTCGCGTCGAGATCGAGCTTGGAGAGGTCGGGGCGGTTGGCCAGGGCCTCCTCGATCACGGTGGTCACGCGGGCGCGCTCGCCGTCGCGAAGCGGCATGCGCGGCGCGCGGACCCGGTCGTTGGAGCCGATGGCCAGCGCCTCGGCGAGCTTGATGTTCTGGACGAGCCTGGTCGACACGTCGAGGTCGAGCAGCGGGCGGAACCAGCGGTAGAGCGCGCGGGCCTCCTCGATGCGCCCGGCCTTGGCCAGCCTGTAGACCGCCACCGTCTCCGCGGGGAAGGCGACCACGAGGCCCGCCACCCAGCCGTCTGCGCCCATGACGAGGCTCTCCAGCGCCAGATTGTCGACGCCGGTGAGAATGTCGAACCGGTTGCCGAAGCGGGCAATGACCTCGGTCACGCGGCGGATGTCGTCGGTCGATTCCTTCATGGCGACGATCAGCTCGTCGTCGGCCAGCGCCTCGAACATGTCGAGCGAGACATCGACGCCATAGGCGACAGGATTGTTGTAGACCATGACGGGCTTGCCGCCGGCATGCGCGACGGCGCGCAGATGGGCCACCGTCTCGTGCGGGGCGGAGCGGTAGGGCACGCCCGGCAGCACCATGAAGCCGTCGGCGCCATTGCGGGCCGCCGAGGCGGCGGCCTCCTCCGCGCGCCGGGTGGAGCTTTCGCAGACGGTCATGAGGACCGGCCGGCCGGCTGAGACCGAACGCGCGATGGCGAGGATCTCCAGCTTCTCCTCCGGCTCCAGAGCCATGGCCTCGCCGAGCGAGCCGCACACGATCAGCCCGTCGACACCGGCCTCGATCTGAAGCGCGAAGCAGCGTTCCATCTCCGCCTTGTCGAGGGTATCGTCGGCTGTGAACTTTGTCGTCACTGCGGGAAAGACGCCGTGCCACATGGTGATTAAGCCTTTCGCATATGATCTGATATATTAAAAATATCCACACGGTATTGAATGCTGTCAAGTGCTGATATATCAAGCCCTGGCAAGCAGGAGAGGATTCAGGAAGGCGTGGTGGAAACTCAGGTCTCTCGGGCGCATACCGCCTATCTCGTCCTTGAGGGCAAGATCGTCACGCTGGAGCTCAGGCCCGGCAGCTCGATCACGGAGAAGCAGCTCATCGAGCTCGTCGGGCTCGGCCGCACACCCGTGCGCGAGGCGATCCAGCGGCTCTCCTGGGAGGGGCTCATCGAGGTGGTGCCGCGCTCGGGCGTGAAGATCGCCGATATCCGGCCGGAGGATTACAGCCGCGTCATGGAGCCGCGCGTGGCGCTGGAGCCGCTTCTGGCGCGCAAGGCGGCACGCTTTGCCGATGCGATGCACCGGGCGCGGCTCGCCGAATGCGCCGACAGCATGATGGCGGCGGCGAAGGCGCGCGACATGGCCGGCTTCCTGCAGGCCGACAAGGATTTCGACGAGACGCTGGACCGGGCCTGCGAGAACCCGTTTCTGACCAAGGTGCTCGCCCCGCTTCAGACCCATGCGCGGCGCTTCTGGGTCCGCTTCAGCGCCGAGGGCGGGCCGGAGGCTTCGGCCATGCGGCATGTGAAGGTCATGAAGGCGATCCAGGTACAGGACGAGGAGGCCGCCGGGCTGGCCATGGCGGAGCTGATGGACTATCTGTCCTCCATCGCCGCCTCGCTCATGAGGTGACGGACCCCGCCTGTTCCCGAACCCGGAGCAAGCTGCGTCCGGTCGGACGCAGATGAGTTGCTCTGACACTTTATAGAACGATCAACTTTCCTGCACTCAGGTGGGTCCGCCCGAGTGCAGGCTGATCTGGAGATCGAGAGGTTCCCGGCCATGGCGAAGACCTTCAAGGATCATTTCTCCTCGCGCGCGACCGACTATGCGGCCTATCGCCCGACCTATCCGCCGGCTCTCGTCGACTGGCTGGCGGGGCTTGCCGGGCACCATGATCTGGCACTCGATTGCGGCTGTGGCACGGGCCAGCTTTCGGCGATGCTGGCGGACCGTTTCGCCCGTGTCGTCGCCGTGGATGCCAGCGCGGAGCAGATCGCCAATGCGAAGCCCCATGACAGGGTGGAATACCGGCAGGCCCCGGCGGACAGGACCGGGCTTGCCGACCGTAGCGCGGACCTCGTGACCGTGGCGCAGGCCGCGCACTGGTTCGATCTCGACGCCTTCTACGCAGAGGTCCGCCGCGTCCTCAAGCCCGGCGGACCGCTGGCGCTCGTCACCTATGGCGTCATCGAGACCGATGGCGAGGCGGGGGCCGTGCTGTCCCGTTTCTACCATGACGTGATCGCGCCCTATTGGCCGCCCGAGCGCCGCCATGTGGAGACCGGCTATCGCGAGATGGCGTTCCCGTTCCGGGAGGAGACGGCGCCGTCCTTCGCAATGACGGCCATGTGGACGGTGGACGAGCTCGTCGGCTATGTGGACACGTGGTCGGCGGTGAGGAACGCCGAGGCGAAGATCGGCCGCGCGCCCGTCGAGCGCTTCGCCGCCGATCTGCGCGCCGCCTGGGGCGGAGCCGGAGACCGCCGCGAGATCCGCTGGCCGCTGAGCATCAGGGCCGGACGGGTCGGGGTGTGAGCCGATCCGGGCCTTCCCCGAGGAGACGGTAGCGGCCTTGCCGGATGAGCGTCAGCCTTCGGCGATCAGGCGTTTCAGCTTGCCGAGCATCATCTCCGGGCTCTCATTGTAGGAGATGGTCCCGAAGAACCGGCCGTCGCTGTCCATGAGATAGACGAGGGCGGAATGGTCGATTGTGTAGTCCTCGCCATCCTCCGTCGGCACACGCTTGTAATAGACGCGATAGGCCCGCGTGATCCGCTCGATCTCGTCCTTCGTGCCGGACAGGCCCCTGATCCGGTCGTCGAAGGCGGAGACGTAGCGCTCGAGCTCTTCCGGCCCGTCGCGCTCCCAGTCGACGGAGACGAAGACGACGTTCATCCGGTCGGCGTCCGCGCCGAGCTCCTCCATGGCGCCGGAGAGCTCGTAGAGCGTCGTCGGGCAGACATCGGGGCAGAAGGTGAAGCCGAAGAAGATCGCGCTCGGCTTGCCCTTGAAATCGGCCTCGGTGACGGTCCTTCCGGTCTTGTCGGTCAGGGTGAACGGGCCGCCGATATCGGCGAAGCCGCCCCGGGCATTGCCGTCGCCGGCGGGTGGGGCCTGCATGAGCGCGGTCACGGCGAAGACGGTGGCGGCGACCACGAGGATCGCCGCGCCCGCCAGTCCGGCGGTTTTCATCCGCATCACTGGTCTCCGTGCGCCTTGTGGCCGGCCTTGCCCTTCGGGCCCGGCGCGCCGGGCGGGGCGACCGTCATCTCCACATCCACCGCACCGGCCTTCTCGAAGGTCAGGACCACCGGCACCGGCGTGCCCATCTCGATGGGTTGCTCGAGGTCGATGAACATGATGTGGAGGCTGCCGGGCTTCAGCGCGACGGTCTCGCCCGCCGGGATCTCGATGCCGTCCGGCAGGTGGCGCATCCGCATCACGCCGTCGTCCATGGACATGGTGTGGATCTCGGTGTGCTTGGCGACCGGCGAGGAGGCGCTCACAAGGCGGTCGGCCGTGTCGCCCGTGTTGGCGATGGTCACGAAGCCGCCGCCGGTGCGGGCGCCGGGCGGGGTCGCGCGCGTCCAGGGATCGCTGAGCACGATCTCGCCGGCCGTGTAGTCCTGGGCGTGCGCGGGCGCGACGGTGGCGGAAACAAAGGGCGCGATGATGCCGGCCAGCATCGCGGCGGCCAGCAGGAAGGCTGCAAGTCTCATGGGTCTCTCCGTATGAGCAGGGGACGGGCCGGGCCGTCAAAGCGGTTGCCGCCGGTCCCGTTCAGGGTCAGGCTCGTGTCAGGCGGAGAGACGGGGAGGGGCGCGCGGTTCGGCCAGCAGCCGCGCCGGTCTCGAGCGCGGCGGACCGGTCCGCGAGGGCGGAGTGGCCACGAGCACGCCATGGGGGGCGAAGGCCGTCGCGAGCGCGTTCTCGGGAAGGCACGCGCTGGCGGCGAACAGCATCTGGCAGCGGACGGCGCAGCAATCGTGGGACCCGCTCCGGGCCGGAGCCTTGTCCGATCCGTCATAGGGGAGCGTTGCCGCCCCGCTCGGCGCGCAGATGACGAAGGGCAGCCCGTTGCCGGGCGCGGCCATCGCGCCCTGGGCGACCGCGATCATGACGCCATGGACGAGCAGAACATAGGCCGCAAGGAGCGCGATTGCACGCCCCGACAGCCTTGTCCCCGCCATTTGCCGCATCCTGCCCATGACCGGTCTTGTTAGCCGAAGATGCGCGCCGTGTCACCGCGACACGCATGCACAATTCCCGTGCGGGAGCCGAGGGGTGCCCGGAGAAGGGCCGCCCGTCCCGCAAAATCCATCTTCAATCTTGACGCGTGGCGCCGGATCGGTATCCAATCCCCCGCGACGGTGCCCTGTTCAAGGGCTTGAAAGGGAACGCGGTGCGGATGTCGCAGGATATCCAAGGCCGCGACTGTCCCCGCAACTGTAGGCGGCGAGTCGACCGTTCAAGGCCACTGGAGCCCATTCGGGCTTCGGGAAGGCGACGGGACGACATTGACCCGCGAGTCAGGAGACCTGCCGTCGCCCGTGGTCACGCGCGATCGCATCGAGCGGGGTGTCTCGATGGGACGGTTCTCCATGCCTTTCCGTGTGGTGCTGCCTCGATCGCGGTGACGTGCCGATTGGCCCCGTGCGCCGTTGCGAGGTTTTTGGTATGACACCGCTTTCCGCCCCCTGTCCTGCGGGGATGGCCGGCTTCGTTCTTGCGGTCGCGACTGCGATTGCCGTCGCGCTGGGCATGCCCGCCGGCCCGGCGCGCGCGGACACAGCGGCGCCCCGGCGCATCGTCTCCATGAATCTCTGCGCTGACGAGCTCGTGCTGCGTCTCGCCGAGCCCGGCCGGATCGTCTCCGTCACCGCGCTCTCGCAGGACCCGGAGCAGTCGACGGTCGCGGAGGCCGCACGCCGCTATCCGGCCAATCGCGGACTTGCCGAGGAGGTGATTCGCATGGAGCCGGACCTCGTGGTGGCCGGGCGCTACACGACGCGCAGTACGGTGGACCTCCTCAAGAGGGTCGGCATCGAGGTGATGGAGCTCGGCGTGCCGACGACGCTTGGCGAGGTCGAGGCCCAGATCGAACGGCTTGGCCGCAGGCTCGGGGCGGAGGCCCGCGCGAAGGCCCTGATCGCCCGCCTGCGCGAGGGCCTTGCGGACCTGCCGCAGGCCGGGAGCGGACAGGCCCCCTCGGCCATCGTCTACCGGCCGAGCGGGTTCGCGGTCGGCAAGGGATCTCTCATCGACACGTTGATCGCGGCGGCAGGCCTGCGCAATCTCGCCGCCGAGCGCACGCTCGACAATTACGGCTATCTGCCGCTGGAAACCCTCGTCACGCTCGCCCCCGACATTCTGGTGCTCAATGCCGAGCCCGGCGCCCCGGCGCTTGCCCACGAGATGCTCGACCATCCGGTTCTCGAGGGGCTCGACGGCAAGGTCCGCACCGTGCCGGTCCCGCCGCGCCTGTGGACCTGCGCGGGCCCCGCCATGATCGAGGCCGTCGCCATCCTCAAGGCGGCGGCGCGGGCCACGGAGGCGGACCGATGAGCCTTGCCGCCCCGACCGTTCGGCAGTCGGCGCGCCCGCGCATGCCGCTCCTTGCGGGGCTCGGGCTGGCGGCGGCGGCGATGTTTGTCCTGTCGCTGGCCATCGGCTATGCGCCCTTCGATCTCGGCGCGGCCATCGGCGACGCGCTGGCAGGCCAGAGGAGCCTTGCCGCGCTGATCCTGCTGGAGCTTCGCCTGCCGCGCGCCCTTCTGGGGCTTCTGGTTGGCTTCACGCTGGGGCTCGCCGGGGCGGTCATGCAGGGGTTCCTCAGGAACCCGCTGGCGGAGCCGGGGATCATCGGCGTGTCGGGCGCGGCCGCGCTCGGTGCGGTGCTCGTGTTCTATACGGGCCTTGCCGCGGTCTCCTCCCTGCTCCTGCCGCTCGGCGGCATCGCGGCGGCGCTGTGCGCGGGGCTCGTTCTCTTCATGCTGGCGGGGCGGGGGACGACGACCACGACGCTGATCCTCGCCGGCGTCGCCATGAACAGCCTCGCGGGCGCGCTGATCTCGCTCGTGCTCAACCTGTCGCCCAACCCCTATGCGGCGACGGAGATCATGTTCTGGCTCATGGGCTCGCTCGCCGACCGCAGTCTCGTCCATGTCTGGATCGTGCTGCCCCTTATGGCTGCCGGCTGGGCGATGATGTTGTGGACCGCGCGCGTGCTCGACGCCCTGACGCTCGGCGAGCAGACCGCGCAAAGCCTCGGTTTCGATCTCAGGATCACCCGGGTGGTCATCGTCTCCGGCATCGCATTGTCGGTCGGCAGCGCGGTTGCGGTGAGCGGCGCTATCGGCTTCGTCGGCCTCGTCGTGCCCCATCTCCTGCGCCCGTTCACCGGCCATCGCCCGGCGGCCCTGCTGGTTGCGAGCGGTCTCGGCGGCGCCGTCCTGACGCTTGCCGCCGATGTCGCGGTGCGCCTCGTCGCCGCCCAGCCGGAGCTGAAGCTCGGGGTCGTGACCGCGCTCATCGGGGCGCCCTTCCTGTTCTCCCTCATCTGGCGGCTCAGGGGACAGATGCGATGAAGATCGAGGCACGCGGCATTGCCGTCCGACTTGGCGGCGCAACCATTCTGGACGGCGTCGATATCGGGATCGCGCCCGGCGAGTTCGTAGGCCTCATCGGCCCGAACGGCGCGGGCAAGACGACGCTCCTGACCGTTCTCGCACGGCTGAGAATGCCCGATGGGGGTCAGCTCCTCTACGATGGCCGCCCCGCCGGCGCGCTCGGCCGGACCGCGCTCGCACGCCGGCTCGCCTATCTCGCCCAGGGCACGCAGGTGGACTGGCCGCTCGCCGCCGAGGATGTCGTCGCGCTCGGGCGGTTGCCCCATGCGGGCCGGTTCGGCCCCGCCGACAGCGCGGCGGACCGGCGCGCCGTCGAGACGGCGATGGCGGCGGCCGATATCGCGCATTTCGCCGGCCGGCCCGTGACGACACTGTCCGGCGGCGAGCGCATGCGCGTGCTCCTCGCCCGCGCGCTCGCCGTCGAGGCGGAGATACTGCTCGCCGACGAACCGGTCGCCGCGCTCGATCCCTATCACCAGCTCAAGGTGATGGAGCTTCTGGCGGGTGCGGCGCGCGCGGGGCTCGGCGTGGTCGCCGTTCTCCACGACCTCACACTTGCCTCGCGCTTCTGCGACCGGCTCGTCCTGCTCGATGGCGGCCGGGTGAAGGCCGACGGAACGCCGGGCGAGGTGCTCACCGATGCCGAGATCGGATCGGCCTACGGGGTCGCCTCGCTGTTCGGCGCCCATGACGGCACGCGCTATGTGCTGCCCTGGCGCCGGATCGACGATCAGGCGGCGGAATAGGCCGGCGGTCAGTCTCGCCTGCCCGTCTCCCGGGCGGCGTCGAGCGCGGCCTTGAGGGTGTCGGGATCGCCGACCAGATTGGCGAGGATCAGCACGAGGCGGGCATTGAGGGCGGCGCTCTCCTGGAAGCTCAACCCCTTGTGCGCGGCAAGCAGCGCCTCGTAGAAATCGTCTCCGGCGCTGCCCAGCCTGTCCTTGCCGAGATCGGCCATGGGTCAGGCCTCCCTGCCGAGCGCATGGTCGCGGGCCGACCGGACGGCCTCCGCCGTGCCGTTGCGGAATACCGCCGAGACATGCTGGTCGGGCCGGAAGAGATAGGTGAAGCCCTCGCCATAGCGCGCAAGCGCAAACCCTTCGCGGTCGACGAGGTCACCGTCCTCCCTCCCGATGCGGATATGGGGAATGGCGCAGCCACGGGGCGCAGAAGCGCCGCCGAAGCTGACGAGCGTGAAGTCATCCGGCAGGTGCTCAAGCAGCCAAGTGCGCCCCTCCGGCCCGTCGAGCGGCGCATCGGGTGCTGCCTGGCCGGGCCTCACGGGCGCGCCGTCGGGCACGGTGCCGTCCACGAGAGGCTCCAGCGAGCAGGGCAGGGACAGCCGGCCCGAATTGATGAGCTTGCGGGCGAAGCCCATCTCCTCGGCGAGGTCGAGCACCGCCTCGCGCAGCACGCGCTCCATCTCCGATTTCGGCGTCATGAAGGTGGTCGTGCGCGCGGAGTTGCGGATGTTCTCGTCCGCGCCGTGGACGCGTTCGGCATTGTAGGTCTCAAGCAGGCGTTCGGGCGCATCGCCCTTCAGGATGGCGGCGAGCTTCCAGCCGAGATTGT
The DNA here is from genome assembly GCF_015482775.1 of Kaustia mangrovi. Classification (GTDB taxonomy): domain Bacteria; phylum Pseudomonadota; class Alphaproteobacteria; order Rhizobiales; family Im1; genus Kaustia; species Kaustia mangrovi. The sequence continues at coordinate 3,493,264 of NZ_CP058214.1, forward strand.
CGACGTCCTGGATGCCGCCATTGCCGCCGCGCGCGCCGAAGGGCGACACGATATGGGCGCTGTCGCCGGCGAAGATCACCCGGTCGTGGACGAAGCGCTCGAGCCTTCGGCACTGGAAGGTGTAGACGGACACCCAGTCGAGCCTGAACGGCACGTCGCCGATGACCGCCCGGATGCGGGGAATGACCTTCTCGGGCCGCTTCTCCTCCTCCGGATCGGCATCGGGGCCGAGCTGGAGGTCGATCCGGTAGATGCCGTCGGGCTGCTTGTGGAGCAGCGCGGACTGCCCCTCGTGGAAGGTCGGATCGAACCAGAAGCGGCGTTCGGAGGGGAAATCGGCCTCGATCTCCACATCGGCGATGAGGAAGCGCTCCTCGAAAAGCTGGCCCGCGAAATCGAGGCCCAGCATGTCGCGGATCGGGGATTTCGCGCCGTCGCAGGCGATCACGTATTCCGCGGAGAGCGTGTAGGCGCCGTCGGGCGTCTCCACCGTGAGGGCGGCCCCGTCGGGACCGTTCTCCACGCCGGTCACGCGGTTCTTGAACCTCAGATCGATGAGTTCGGGGAAATCGCGCGCCCGCTCGATGAGGAACTCCTCGACATAATATTGCTGGAGGTTCACGAAGGCCGGCATCTTGTGGCCCTCCTCCGGCAGGAGATCGAAACTGTAGACCTCCCGGTCGCCGTGATAGAGGCGGCCGACCTTCCAGGTGACCCCCTTCTCCAGCATGCGGTCGCCCAGCCCAAGCCGGTCGAAAATCTCCAGCGTGCGCTTCGCCCAGCAGATGGCGCGCGAGCCGACGGACACGACGTCGTTCTCGTCGAGGAGTACCGAGGGGATGTCCTTCAGGGCGAGGTCGATCGCCATGGCAAGCCCCACAGGGCCCGCGCCGACGATGGCCACCCTGTAATCCGGCACCGGCCCGCCGGACAGCTCCGGCGGTGTGGCATAGCCCAAATGCTTGTATTCGTAACGCGGCATCGATCCTCCCTGGGCGGCCTCCCCTTCGCGGGGCCGGTGCCGGTCCAACCGGGCACGGACATCCTAACCCTGCAGTGCCTCCCACATCTCCTTGTCGCGCTCCGCGGTCCAGATGCGCGGCGTGTCCATGCCGAGCGCCTCGTCATAGGCGCGTGCCACGTTGAAGGGCAGGCAGTGTTCGTAGATCGCGTAGTCGGCGAATTTCGGATCGCATTCCGCGCGCACCGCGTCCCAGGCCTCCTTGAGCGTGCCGCCACGCGCGGCGACGCCGGCCGCCGGGCGATAGGTGCTCTCCAGGAAATCGCGGGTCTTCGCGATGGCCTCATTCACCTTCGCCTCGCCGACCAGTGCGTCGCCGCGGCCGGGCGCGATGGCGTGCGGGCGATGGGCCCCGATGGCATCGAGCGTTGCGCCCCAGTCGCGGAAATGGCCGTCGCCGCAATAGCAGGCGGAGTGGTATTCCACGATGTCGCCGGTGAACATCACCTCCGCATCGGCCACCCAGGCGACGATGTCGCCCGCCGTGTGGGCCCGGCCGAGATGCTTGAGATCCACCCGACGCCTGCCGAGATAGACGCTCATGGACCGGCTGAAGGTCATGGTCGGCCAGGTGAGGCCCGGAATGCTCTCATGGCCCTCGAAGAGCCTCGGGAAGCGCTGGAACTCGCTCGCCCAGTCCTCCTGTCCGCGCTCGGCCACCATGGCGCGGCAAGTGTCGGAGGCCACGATCTCGCTGGCCCCGTAGGCCGACGCGCCGAGCACGCGCACGGCGTGATAGTGGGTCAGCACGACATATTTGATCGGCTTGTCGGTGACCGAGCGGATCTTCTCCACCACCTTGCCGGCGAGCCGGGGCGTGGCCTGTGCGTCGACCACCATCACCGCGTCGTCGCCGATGATGACGCCCGTATTCGGGTCGCCTTCCGCGGTGAAGGCCCAGAGGTCGCGGCCGACTTCGGTGAACGAGATCGTCTTCTCCTCGAGATCGCCCTGGGAGGCGAACGGCTTGGCCATGGGTCAGGCTCCCTTGTCGTATGGCTCTACGGTCTGTTCGATAGCGCCGAAGACGGAATGGCCGTCGCGGTCCTTCATCTCGATGCGCACCGTGTCGCCGAACCGCATGAAGGGCGTCTTCGGGGCGCCGTGCTCTATGGTCTCGATCATGCGGATCTCCGCGATGCAGGAATAGCCCGCGCCGCCCTGCGAGACGGGCTTGCCCGGTCCGCCGTCGAGCTTGTTGGAGACCGTGCCCGAGCCGACGATGGCGCCGGCGCCGAGCGGCCGCGTCCGCGCCGCATGGGCGATGAGCCGGGGAAAGTCGAAGGTCATGTCGCGGCCCGCCTCGGCGCGCCCGAACGGCTCGCCATTATAGTCGACACAGAGCGGCAGGGAGACCTTGCCGCCGTCCCACGCCGCGCCGAGCTCGTCGGGCGTGACCGCCACGGGCGAGAAGGCGGAGGAGGGTTTCGACTGGAAGAAGCCGAAGCCCTTGGCGAGCTCGCCCGGAATGAGCCCGCGCAGGCTGACGTCGTTGACCAGCATGACGAGGCGGATCGCCGCTCGGGCCTCCGCCTCGCTCGCGCCCATGGGCACGTCGTCGACGATCACCGCGACCTCGCCCTCCATGTCGATTCCGAAGCTCTCGTCGTCGGCCATGGCGATGGGATCGCGCGGACCGAGGAAGCTGTCGGATCCGCCCTGATAGATCAGGGGATCCGTCCAGAATCTCTCCGGCATCTGCGCGCCGCGCGCCTTGCGCACGAGTTCCACATGATTGACATAGGCCGACCCGTCCGCCCACTGATAGGCGCGCGGCAGGGGCGACATGGCCTCGTGCTCGTGAAAGCGCTCGACGGGCTGCGCGCCGATCTCCACGCCTTCGGCCACGAGCGCCAGATGCGGTGCGATCCGCGCCCAGTTGTCGAGCGCGGCCTGCAGCGTCGGGGCGATATGGCCGACATCGCAGCAATGGGCGAGGTCTCTGGAGACGACGACGAGCCGTCCGTCCCGCGAGCCGTCCTTCAATGTGGCGAGCTTCATTCGGTCTCCTTGTCGGGGCCTTCTGTCGGGGCCTTCGGGCGTTAGGGGCGGTCAGCGGCCTTCGGGCGTGCCGTCGAACCGGCGCTCGAGGCCCGCCCAGCAGTCGGTATAGTCGTCCTGAAGCGTCTCGAGCTCGGCGGCGAACCGGGTGAGCTGCTGGGGAAAACGCGTCTCGAACATGAAAGCCATTGTGTCGTCGAGCTTGACCGGCTTGAGCGCCTCCGTCGAGGCCTTCCCGAACGCCATCGTGTCGGGGCCGTGCGGCAGCATCATGTTGTGCAGGCTCATGCCGCCGGGCACGAAGCCCTCCTCCTTGGCGTCGTACCGCCCGTAAATCAGCCCCATGAACTCGCTCATGATGTTGCGGTGGTACCAGGGCGGGCGGAAGGTGTGCTCCGCCACCAGCCAGCGCGGCGGGAAGATGACGAAGTCGACATTGGCCGTGCCGGCCTCGCCCGATGGCGCCGTCAGCACGGTGAAGATCGACGGATCGGGATGGTCGAACAGGATCGCGCCGACCGGCGAGAAGGTCTTCAGGTCGTATTTGTACGGTGTGTAATTACCGTGCCAGGCAACCACGTCGAGCGGCGAATGGCCGATCTCGGTCACGAAGAACCGGCCGCACCATTTCACATGCACGCGCGCCGGCGTCTCCTTGTCCTCGTAAGCGGCGACCGGGGTCTTGAAGTCGCGCGGATTGGCAAGGCAGTTCGCGCCGATGGGACCGCGCTCGGGCAGGGTGAACTTGGCGCCGTAATTCTCGCAGACATAGCCGCGCCGGAACTCGCCCGGCCCCAATTTCGAGACCTTGAACATCATGCCGCGCGGCACGATGCAGATCTCGGAGGGCTCCACATCCATGATGCCCATCTCGGTGAAGACGCGGATCGCGCCGGTCTCCGGCACCAGCAGGAGCTCGCCATCGGCGTTGAAGGCGTAGTCGTTCTCCATGTCGGCATTGAAGACATAGACATGTGAGGCCATGCCGGCCTGCGTCATCACATCGCCGGCCGTCGTCATGGTGCGGATGCCGGACAGGAAGTCCGTCCTCTCCTCCGGCGGCGGCACGGGGTCCCAGCGTAGCTGGCCGAGCGCCAGCGAGTGGTCGTCGAGGCAGGGCGCCGTCTTCCAGTGGGGACGGTCCTCCGGCGAGAAGCGCGCCGTATGGCGCACGCTCGGCCGGATGCGATAGAGCCACGAGCGCTCGTTGGTGCCGCGCGGGGCGGTGAAGGGCGAGCCGGAGAGCTGTTCGGCATAGAGGCCGTATGCGCAGTCCTGCGGGCTGTTCTGGCCCTGGGGCAGGGCGCCGTCGAGGGCTTCGGTCTCGAAGTCGTTGCCGAAGCCCGGCATATAGCGCAGCGCCATGATTGCATTCTCCTCCCTTGGAGCTATTTTGTTTCATCTGTAACTGTCGATTTTGTAACTATCAAGCGCGTCGCGGAGAGGGGATCATGGCGGCTGGAGGCCCGGGACCGGCAGGGGACGAAACGGACGCGGACATCCTGGCGCTCGAGGCGTTCCTGCCCTATCGGCTGAACCGGGCCGCAGAGCTCGTGAGCCGCGGCTTTGCAAGGCTCTATGGCGAGCGCTACGGGCTCACCCGGCCCGAATGGCGCTGCCTTGCCACCATCGGCCAGTTCGGGCGCATCACGGCGACCGCGATCGGCACGCATTCCTCCATGCACAAGACCAAGGTCAGCCGCGCGGTGCGTGCGCTGGAGGAGCGCAAGTGGCTCATGCGCGAGGCCGATCCGCAAGACCGGCGCACCGAACATCTGACCCTCACGCCGCAGGGGCTGAAGGCCTATGGCGAGCTTGCCGGAATTGCGCGCGGCTACGAGGCGGAGCTCATGCGCGCGCTTGCCCGCGATGGCGAGAAGCTTGACCGTGGGCTCGCCGGCGTGGAAAGGGTCTTCGCCTCGGGCGGCAAGACACAACAATGACAGGGAGGGGCAGGCATGGCGCGGGATCCGCGATACGACATTCTCTTCGAGCCGGTCCGCATCGGGCCGAAAACGGCACGCAACCGGTTCTATCAGGTGCCGCACTGCAACGGCATGGGCTATCGCGACCCGGCGGCGCTCGCCGCCATGCGCGGCATCAAGGCGGAGGGCGGCTGGGCGGTGGTGTGCACCGAAGAGGTGGAGATCCACCACACCTCCGAGATCACGCCCTTCATCGAGCTGCGCCTGTGGGACGACCGCGACATTCCGGTGATGGAGCGTATGACCGGGGCCATCCAGGCGCACGGTGCGCTCGCCGGCATCGAGCTTTGCTATAACGGGCTGAGCGGGTCCAACCTGCACAGCCGGGAAATCCCCATGGGGCCGCAGGCCCTGCCGATCTCCACCTTCATGCCGGACCCGGTGCAGGGCCGGCGCATGGACCTCGAGGACATCCGAAACCTCCGGCGCTGGCACAGCTCGGCGGTGCGGCGCGCGGTCCGCGCGGGCTTTGACATCGTCTATGTCTATGCCGCCCATGGGCTGGGGTTGCCTCAGCAGTTCCTCTCGCGCCGGCTGAACGACCGCGGCGACGCGTATGGCGGCAGCCTGGAGAACCGGGCGCGCCTGCTGCGCGAACTGATCGAGGATACGAAGGAGGCGGTCGGCGACGACTGCGCGGTGGCGGTGCGCATCGCCGCCGACGAGTTGTGCGGCGAGGCGGGCCTTCACAAGGAGGAGGTCCACGAGGTCATCGCCATGATGGCCGAGCTTCCCGATCTCTGGGATCTTGCCCTGTCGGACTGGGACAACGACTCGGTCACCTCACGCTTTGGCGGGGAGGGCGAGCAGGAGCCCTTCGTGGCCGGCGTCAAGGCGCTGACCACCAGGCCGGTGGTCGGTGTCGGCCGCTTCACCTCGCCCGACACGATGGTTTCCATGATAAGGCGTGGCGTGCTCGACATGATCGGGGCCGCGCGCCCGTCCATCGCCGATCCCTTCCTGCCGAGGAAGATCGAGGAGGGGCGGCTTGAGGACATCCGCGAATGCATCGGCTGCAATATCTGCGTGGCGGGCGATTTCACCATGTCGCCGATCCGCTGCACGCAGAACCCGACCATGGGTGAGGAATGGCGGCGCGGCTGGCATCCGGAGATCCTGCGCGCGCGGGAGAGCGAGGCCCGCGTTCTCGTGGTCGGGGCGGGGCCGGCCGGGCTCGAATGCGCGCAGGCCCTCGGCAAGCGTGGCTATGAGGTGGCGCTCGCCGAGGCCGGCATGGAAGCCGGGGGCCGCGTTACCCGCGAGAGCCGCCTGCCGGGGCTCGCCGCCTGGGCGCGGGTGCGCGACTACCGGCTCCAGCAGCTCCATGGGCTGGCCAATGTGGAGCTCTATTTCGACAGCGCGCTCGGCGCCGGAGATATCCTCGACTTCGGCTTCGATCACGTGGCCGTTGCCACCGGCTGCCACTGGCGGCGCGACGGCGTGGCGCGCCATCACCGGACACCGATCCCGGTGGCGGACGGCACGGCCGTTCTCACGCCCGACGACCTGATGGCGGGCGGGCGCCCCGCCGGCAAGACCGTGCTCGTCTATGACGACGACCACTATTATATGGGCGGCGTTCTGGCGGAGCTCTTGGCGGACGAGGGCTTCGCGGTCACGCTCGCGACGCCCGCCGCGGAGGTCTCCGCCTGGACACGCACCACCATGGAGCAGCACCGCATCCAGGCACGCCTGATCGAGAAGGGCGTCACGATCCGGCCGCATACCGCCGTGACGGCGCTCGGACCGGAAGGCGTACGGACGGCCTGCGTGTTCACCGGGCGCGAGGGCGCCATCGGTTGCGATGCCGTCCTGCTCGTCACCGCCCGCCTGCCGGAGGAAGGGCTCGTTGAGGACCTCAAGGCGCGAGAGGAGGACTGGGCCGATGCCGGCATCGCCTCCGTGCGCGCCATCGGCGATGCCTTCGCGCCCGGCACCATCGCCGCCGCCGTCTATTCCGGCCGCAAATATGCCGAAACCCTCGACGGGCCGCCCGATACGGGCGACACGGTGCCGTTCCGCCGCGAGCTCACCGCGCTCGAAGACCCGGTTCGCGGGCTGACCGTCGATCCGGCCTGCACGCCCGTCAGGGGCTCAGGACGGCACCCGGATTCATCAGGCCGTCGGGATCGAGCATCGCCTTCACGCGGTGGAACAGGTCGAGCTCGACGGGCGAGGTGAGCCGTTCGAGCTCGGCGGTGAGCTTGCGTCCGATGCCGTGCTCGGCGCTGTAGCTGCCGCCGAGCGCCATGGCGATATCGTGGACCCGGCGCATGACATTGTTCTGCAGCGCCTTGCGGTCCATGACGTCCTGCCACCAGTCATGGTCGAACATGACGATGTAGTGGACGTTGCCGTCGCCCATATGGGCGACCACGACGGGTTCGGCGGACGGATAGTGCTCGGCCACCATCGCGTCCGCCTCCGCGATGAAGCGGGCGACCTGGGAGACCGGCACGGAAACGTCGTGGGTGAGCCCCACACCGCGCTTCTTGTTCGATTCGGAGACGGAATGGCGCACCTGCCAGATGTCGGCCGACTGGGTCTCGTTCTGGGCGATGAAGCCGTCGAGAACGGTGCCGGCCTCCATCGCCTCGGCGAGCGTCTCCTCGAGCCTCGCGGTGAGCGCGGCCTCCGGGTCGGGCGCGCCGAGCTCGATCATGACCGACCATGCCGGCGCCTCGCCGAAGGGGCAGTGCCGGCCGGGCACGAAGTCGAGCACGCTCTGGATCTCCGACCGCGACAGCAGCTCGAAGGCCTGGAGATTGGTGTCGAACACGTCCTGCAGCGCACCGAGCAGGGTGACGGCCTCCTCCGGGCCGGCCACCGACAGCCAGGCATCGGCCCGGGCGCGGAGCGCGGGGGCGAGCTTCAGCGCCGCGCCCGTGATGATGCCGAGCGTGCCTTCCGCGCCGATGAAGAGGTTCTTCAGGTCGTATCCGGTATTGTCCTTGCGCAGCGTCGACAGCCCGTTCCAGACCCGCCCGCCGGCAAGCACGACCTCCAGCCCCATGACGAGATCGCGCGTCGGTCCGTAACGCAACACGCCTGTGCCGCCGGCATTGGTGGAGATCAGCCCGCCGATCTGGGCGGTGCCTTCCGATCCCAGATGCAGAGGAAACTGCCGGCCGACCGTGGCCGCCGCCTCGTGGATCGCGCTCAGCACCACGCCGCCGTCGACGACAATGGCCGAGCTCGCCCGGTCGAGCGAGCGGATGGCGTTCATGCGCTTGAGCCCGAGCACGATGCCGTCGGCATCCGCCCCCGGTGTCGCGGCGACGCAAAGGCTCGTATTGCCGCCCTGCGGGAACACGGCGGTGCCGGTTTCCGCGCACAGGCGCACGACCTCGGCGACTTCCTCGGTCGTGCGCGGCAGGACGATGGCGCGCGCCCGGCCATGCTCGCGCCCGCGCCAGTCCTCCAGATAGGGGGCCATCTCGGCCGGCGAGGTCACGATACCGCGCTCGCCGACCAGTCCCGTGAGCCGGGATATGAAGTCGTCCGACATGTCGTGCCGTCTTGTCCCGGTCAGCCCGCCTTCGCCAGCGGGGCGGCCTCGAGGTCGTCCAGCATTGGCATGATGGCCTCCAGCTTGTCGACGGTCTCCGCGCTCGGCGGAAGCAGCGGCAGCCGGACCTCGCCGGCATCGAGGCCGGCCATCTTCATGGCGCGCTTGAGCGGTCCCGGATTGGCCTCGCCGAAAATGGCGGCGAACAGAGGCTCGAGCCGGTTCTGCATGGCGACGGCCTCGGTGAGATTGCCTGCCTTGGCGAGCTCGAAGATGTGCGTCCAGATGCGCGGATAGATATTGGAGGTGGCCAGAACGCCGCCCGTCGCGCCGAGGCTGAGATGGGTGGCGAACAAGGGCTCCTCGCCGCTCATCACCGCGACCTTGTCGCCGACGCGGTTCATGACCTTGATGAACTCGACGAGGTCGTAGTTGGAATACTTCATGCCGATGATCGAGCCATCCTCGACGATGGCCTGCAGCGTGTCCGCCTTGGCGGAGATGTTGGTGCGCGCGGGGATCTCGTAGAACACGATGGGCAGATCGACATCCGACCGGAAGGCCTGGAAGTAGCGGCGCACACCCTCCTGCGTGCCGAGCGCGTAGAAGGGGGTAAGCAGCATGACGGCATCGGCGCCCGCCGCCTTCATGTCGTCGCCGGCGAGCTTCGCCTCGCCATAGCCCGGCGAGAGCACGCCCGCGACCACGGGCACGCGGCCGGCGGCGGCCTCGACCGTCACCGCGACCATCTCCTTGCGCTCCGCCGGCGTCAGGGCGGTGTATTCGCCGGTGCCGCCGATCGGCACCAGCCCGGTCGCGCCGCCGGCCAGCAGATGGTCCACGAGCGTCTTCACGGCGGGCCGGTCGATCGTTCCGTCTGCGGTGAAGGGCGTCACCATGGCCGGGAAGACACCGGTGAGATCGGATGGGGAGAGAGGCATCGGATGAACCTTTCCAGTGGGTGGATCTTGGACGTGGAGACTATTGGACGAAGCCGAACAGGCGCGGCAGGGTGAGTGTGATCGCCGGCACATAGGTGACCAGCATCAGCACGCAGAACGCGCCGATGAGGAACGGCATGGTCTGCTTGACGATGTCGCCGAGCGGCACCCCGCTGACCGCCGATCCCAGATAGAGGCCGAGCCCGTAGGGCGGGGTGAGCAGGCCGATCATCACATTGACCGTCATGATGACACCGAAATGCACCGGATCGACGCCCATCGCCGCGAGGATCGGCGTGAACAGTGGCGCGAACAGCAGGAGCTGCACGCTGTCGCTGATCCACAGGCCGTTGAACAGGAAGAACAGGTTGAGGATCAGGAGTAGCATCCAGGGCTCGATATTCGAGCCCTCGATCAGCGCCGACAGTTCGTTGGGCACGCGCTCATTGGCAAGGATCCAGCTGATGATGGTGGCAAAACCCACGATCAGATAGACCGAGGCGGAGGTGCGCGCGGCGCGGTCGAGAATGTCCCACAGCTTCTTCAGTGTGAGGTTCCGGTAGGCGACGACGCCGATCACCATGGCGTAGGCGACCGCCACGGCGGCGGCTTCGGTGGCCGTGAACACGCCGGTGATGATGCCGCCAAGGATGATGACCGGCATGAACAGCGCCCAGAAGGCGTCGAGCGCGATCCGCGCCGCCAGGGCGAGCGTCAGCCCGGCGATGGGGTTGGCCTTGAAGCCCTGCATGCGCGCCATGAAGAAGATGAGGACCATCATCGACAGGCCGAGCAGGATGCCGGGGATCACCCCGCCGAGGAACAGGGCGGCCACCGAGGTGTTGGTGAGGCTGGAGAAGATGATGAGCGGAATGCTCGGCGGAATGATCGGTCCTTGGACGGCGGAGGTCACCGTGACGGCGGCGGAGAAGTCCGGCCGGTAGCCGTCCTTCTTCATCATCGAGATCTCGATGGGGCCGAGGGCGGAGATGTCGGCGAGCGCGGAGCCGGAGACGCCGCCGAACATCATCGAGCCGACGACGTTCACATAGGCGAGCCCGCCGCGGAACCGGCCGACAAGGAGGCGCGAGAAGTTCACAAGCCGGTCGGTCATGCCGATGGAGGTCATGATCTCGCCGGCGATCACGAAGAGCGGGATCGACAGCCAGATGAACACGTCCATGCCGGTGAAGAACTTGTGGGCATAGATCGGCACCATCGACCACATGCCGGGCTTGACCATGAAATAGACCAGCGAGGCGGTGCCGATGGCGAAGATGACCGGGCTGCCGAAGATGAGAAGGCCAAGCAGCGAGGCGAGAACGGTGAGAAGAGCTGAGTCCATGGGATTGGACCTATATGTCGGCGCGCAGGACTGAGGCTTCCTGCTGCACGCCTTCGGGCCTGAGGATGTCGCGCAGGGCGAGCACGGCCATGTGGAAGATCATCAGCGCACTGCCGACAGGCACGGCGAGATAGGGCCAGAACCACGAGACCTGGAGCGCGGTCGTCGTCCGGTTCCATGCGAACAGCGCCTGGTCGAGCCCCTCCCTGAAGAGCACGCAGAGAAGGCCCACCAGCATTACCCGGAAGATGGCGTTGCGATAGGCGATCACGCGTTTCGGCCAGAGCGCGTCGAAGAAGTCGACCGAGACGAGCTGCTCGTCCTTCACCAGCAGGCTGCCGGTGATCATGACGACCCAGATCATCAGATAGCGCGAGGCCTCCTCCGGCCAGGGCAGCGAGTACAGGAAGACGTATCTCAGCACGACCTGCACGAACAGCATCGCGGCGACCGCCAGCAGCATGATGCGCGATGCCACGCTCGTGACACGGGCCAGACCGTCGGCTGCTTTCAACAGGGCATCGAGCAGTTTCTGCATGGTGCGGGCTCCCGAGCTCCGAAGAGACGGTCAATGTCAGGGGCCGGCCCGCGCCCCTCACCCGCCCGTTGCCTTGCGCAATCGGAAGGGTGAGGGGGCTTGAGCCTGCTATCGGACCCCCGAAAGGCTTATTCGGACGAGGCCTTCGCCTCCTCGATCGCGGCGGTCAGCTTGTCCAGCCAGACCATGTCGATCTCGTCCTTGAGGGCCTCCTTCATGGGCTCACGGGTCGCCTCCACGAAGGTCTGGAACTCCTCCTCGGTCGGCGAGTAGATCTCCACGCCGGCCTCCGAGATCGTCTTCAGGTCCTGCGATTCCTTGGCCTTGATGATGCCGAGCATCGCGAAGGCGGCTTCCCGGGCCGCGTAGTCGAAGACCTTGCGGTCGGCGTCCGACAGGGACTCGTAGAAGTCCTCGTTGATGATGATCAGCGGCATGTTCAGGAGATGGTTGTCCAGCGTGTAGTACTTCTGGACCTCCTGGAGATTGGCCAGCAGCATGGTGTAGGGCGCGTTCTCCTGGCCGTCCACGACGCCGGTCTGCAGCGCGTTGTAGAGCTCCGCCCACGCGATCGGCGTGGCCGACGCGCCGAGCGCCTTGACCATCTCCAGATGGATCGGGATCGGCTGCACGCGGATCTTGAGCCCCTTCATGTCGTCGGCGGTCTTGATCGGGTGCTCGTTGTTGGTGAACGAGCGGAAGGCCGACGGCAGGTAGGCGAGGATGCGGATGCCGCTCTCCTCGGCCACGGCGTCGGAGAGCTCCTTGCCGAACGGCCCGTTCATGACCTTGCGCCCGATGGCGGTGGTCGGGAACATATAGGGCATCTCGAGCACCTGGATGCTCGGGAAGTAGCTGGACAGGTTGCCCGCGGAGATGCCGCCGGCCATCTGGATGATGCCGCGCGAGGTTTGCTCGGCGAGGGATTCGAGGCCGCCGAGCTGCTTGTTCGGGAACACCTGGACCTCGTAACGGCCATTCGTGCCGTTCTTCACTAGGTTGGAGAAGACTTCCGTATAGGCCCAGTACGGATTGTCCAGAAGGTCGCCTTCGCCTTCCGTGTGGCCGAACTTCACGATGGTCTGGGCGGACGCGATGCCGGCGGTACCGGCGACTGCCGTCATGGCGAACAGGGCGGCTGCCGCTGTCTTTGCAAGTGTCTTGAGAAGCGATGGCGAGTGCATCATAGCTTTTCTCCCTCCTCGATTTTCTCCCATATCACCGCCGGGCCGGCCGGTTTCGGCCTTGCGAGGCCTCAGCCGTCCGCCGATGACAACGATATCCCCTCGGTCAAATTCTCCTGGAAGTAGACGGAGAGCCGGTCGGCCAGCCCCTTGTGCATGGCGCGCGCGGCCTCCTCGGCGCCGTCGAGGTCGCGGTCCTCGATGGCGGCCACGAGCCGCGCATGGCGCTCCGTCAGCTCCGTCAGGTAGTCGGTGATCGAGATCGCGCCGATCGGCTGGTAGCCATACTGGATCCGCATCATGCGGATGCCCTGCAGGATCAGCGCCGAATAGGCCTCGATCAGATAGTGGTTGTGGCTGGACTCCGCGAGCGCGGTGTGGAAGGCCCATTCGCTGTTGGACAGCTCCACCTCCGCGACCGGAAAGCGCGTGGTGAGCGGTTCGATGGCCTCCACGAAGGCGGCCTGGGTCTCCTTGAGCTTGGCGAGATCGACCGTCGTGCGCCTGTGGGCGGCGCCGCGCGCCAGCGCCCGGCGGATGAGGTCGGTCGCCTCCATGTAGCGGGGATAGTTGGAGACGATGAACGGGCTGACCCGGATGCCGCGGCCGGGCAGGGCCTCCACGAGACGGTCGTTGGTGAGACGGATCAGCGCCTCGCGGATCGGCGTGCGCGAGACCGCGTAGCGTTCGGCCAGCGAACTCTCGTCGAGCTCCTGCTCGGGCCTGAGAACGAAGGCGATGACGTCGTTGCGTATGCGCTCGTAGACGCTCGGCTGCTTGCGCTTCTGCGTGGCGGTCCTGCGGCTCATGCGGGTGCCTCCTCGCCATCGGGGAAGACGAGGCCTGCGCGTTCGAACAGGCCCGCAAGCTGGGCGATCTGGTCGGGCTCGAAGGGGATGCCGCGCTGCAGGCGGTCCGCCTCCAGGGCATACTCCTTGTCGCCATGGACCAGGACGGGCAGGTCGGGATCGCGTCTGGGGGTGGCGCGCAGGCTCTCCATCATCGCGTCCATGTCGGCGAGGAAGTCCTCGCGCTCGCGGAACAGTCCGGGATCGATGGCCATGAAGCTGTGGCCCACATCCATCGTCTTGCGGGCGGGATCGCGAAGCGGGGCGAAGCTCGCGCCGGCAAGCGTCGCGGTGAGGATCTCCACCATCATCGCAAGGCCATAGCCCTTGTGGCCGCCGGTGGTCTCCTCCGCGCCGCCGACGGGCAGGAGCCGCCGGTCGGCGAGGGCCACAGTCGGGTCGGTCACCGGCTCGCCGCTGGCATCCGTCGCCCAGACCGGCGGGATGGGCCGGCCCGCGCGCTGGGCCACCAGCATCTTGCCGATGGCCGCCGTGCTGGTCGCGATATCGAGCAGGAAGGGGCGGTTGCGGGCCGCCGGGGCGCCGAAGGCGATGGGGTTCGTGCCGAACATCGCCTGGAGACCGCGCGTCGGCACGATGGAGGAGGTGCCGACATTGGTGAAGGACAGGCCGATCAGCCCGGCCTCGGCGATCTTGAGCGCGTAGATGCCGGCGGCGCCGTAATGATGCGAGTTGCGCACGGCGACGATTCCGACCCCCGTCTCCCGGGCCCGCGAGATCGCCTCGTCCACGGCCATGAGCGAAGGCAGATGTCCGAGGCCGCCATCGGCATCGATCACGGCGGAGACCGGGGTGGAGCGTTCCAGGCGGGGCTCGGGCCGGAGCGCGATGCGGCCATCGTTCCTGTAGGTCTCGTAGACCTTCAGCATGTTCACGCCGTGCGACTGGATGCCGAAGAGATCGGCCTGGACGAGAACCCCGGCCGCGGCCTCCGCACTGTCCGGCGACAGGCCCCACTGGCGAAGAAGGGCGCTCACGCGGCGCCCGAGCGCTTCCGCTGCGATCCAGCGCGTCTGGGCGGTTGCGTCACCGGGAGCTGTCACGTGCGGATACCTCTCGACCCTGCCTCGCCGGAGAGCGACGCCTGCCGCGCTCCAGTTTGTATGCAACGTGTATGCAATGCTAGAGGCTTATGGGGCGGCGATCAAGCGCCATCTGGTGCGATAGAAAAATCCGCGGAATTACTGGAGTTCCTGAGGATTCCCCTTGCCCGTCAGGCGCGCCCGATCGCCTTTCAGTCTAAATGCATACGAGAAGTATGCGCAACGGATATCCGCGATTCCGGCGTAATGGGCAGGAAAGGGACGGCATGGGGCTGAGGCGGACTGTCTGCGATGGCGCTCGCCGTCCACCCCTCCCGCGCGGCGGGACAGGGTGGAGCGTGAGCGGGCCGGCGCGCTAGAAGGCCGCACAGAGCCTCAGCGCATCGTAGATCGCCGCATGGATGTTGCGGCTCGCCACGGCATCGCCGATACGGTGCAGCTCGAAGGGCGCGTCGGGTTTCAGGGCGCGCGGCTGCGGGCTGAGCGCCAGCAGCGCGTCGATATCCGTCACGCCGTCATTGGCCGACTGGCCGCGCAGCGCGTGATAGAGCTCGTCCACGGGCGCCGTGCCGTGTTCCACGATCACCTGGTCGGCGACATGGGATACCGTCTCCAGCGTCGTCTCGTTGACGAAGGTCGCCCTCAGCCTGTTGCCCTCGCGCGCGACGCCGGCGAGGCGATGGTCGAAGGTCGCGGTGAGGCCGAGTTCGTAGAAGCGCCGCTTCCAGTTGAAGCGCTCCGAATAGGGAAGCTCCATGGCGAGATAGCCGTCGATGGAGACGAACCGCACGGTCTTGCCCTCCATCGCGGCGAGCTCGGCATTGAGCGGGGCGGGATGGCGACCGGTGCCGTCATAGACGATCACCTCGTCGCGCAGCGGCACGCTGCCGGTCAGCGCGTCCCAGGCGCTGGTACACAGCTCCGCGCCGGGCAGCCAGTCGAGGTCGGGAATGCCGCCGGTCGCGACGACCACCATGTCGGGCGTCTCGGCGAGCACGTCCTCCGGCTCGGCATAGCGGTTGAGACGGCAGTCGACGCCGAGGCGGTCGAGTTCGCCCGCGCGCCAGTCGACAAGGCCCGTCAGGTCACGCCGCCAGCTCCCGCGCGAGCCGATCAGGACCTGGCCGCCGAGCTCCGGCGCGGCCTCGAAGAGCACCACCTCGTGGCCGCGCCGGGCGGATACGCGCGCGGCCTCCAGCCCGGCCGGGCCGCCGCCGACGATCACCACCTTGCGGCCCGCCCGCGGCGAGCGCTCGATGACCTGCGGCAGGACGGTCTCGCGCCCCGTGGCAGCATTGTGCAGGCAGGAGGGGCGGTGCGGCGACTGGCAGTGCGTGGCGCCGATGCAGGGACGGATCTCCTCCTCGCGGCCCTCCGTCAGCTTGGAGACGAGATAAGGGTCGGCGATCTGGGCGCGGGTCATGCCGGCCATGTCGACGAGCCCCTCCGCGACGGCATAGCGGGCGGAGGCGACGTCGGAGAGGCGGGCGGCATGGAACACCGGCACGTCCAGCTCCCGTTTGAACGCGCCGACCGGCTTGACCCAGGGGGCGAGCGGCATGGCCATGCCCGGCATGTTGTCGACCGCGAGTCCGCGCTCGGTGTCCATCTTGCCGTAGACGGCATTGAAGAAGTCGATCCCGCATTCGGCATGGATGAATTTCGCGGCGGCGATGCAGTCGTCGAGACGCAGGCCCGCATCGTCGCCCTCGTCGACGATGTAGCGCATGCCGATCAGGAAGCCGTCGCCCACCCGGCGGCGCATCTCCCGATGCACCATGACAGCGAAGCGGCAGCGGTTCTCCATCGACCCGCCGAAGCGGTCGGTGCGGTGATTGGTGAGGGGAGATAGGAACTGGCCGATAATATGGCCGCCGGCGAGCGTCTCGATGCCGTCGAGGCCGCCCTCCTTGCAGCGCAGCGCGGCGTCGCCATAGGCCTTCACGACGCGCGCAATGTCGTGCTCGTCCATCTCCTTGGGAAAGGCGCGGTGCAGCGTCTCGCGCATCGGCGAGGGGGCGATCATGGGCAGCCAGTGATCGCCATAGGGGTCGCCGCGCCGGCCGAGATGGGTGATCTGGCACATCAGCGCCGCACCCTGGGCGTGGACGCGGCCTGAGAAGCTCTGGAGATACGGGATGACCTCGTCGACGCCGACATTGAGCTGGCGGAAGGTGTTGGGCGAATCGGGGGCGACGTTGGACGAGCCGCCGAACATGGTGAGTGCGAGCCCGCCGCGCGCCTTCTCCTCGTGATAGCGCTGATAGCGCTCCTTCGGCATGCCGCCTTCCTCCAGTCCGCAGGCATGGCTTGTGCTCATGATGCGGTTGCGGAGCGTCAGGTGCCCGATGGTCAGCGGCTGGAGCAGCGGGTCCCGTGTGGCTGTGGCCGTGGTGTTCTGGTCGTCCATTGAGATCGAGGTCCTCGGTGGTCTTTGTGCTGTTTCGGCGCCGGTGCGCCGCCGTTTGGGGGTGTTTCAGGCGGGGAGCGTGTGGGTGCGGCGAAGATACTCCAGATAATCGGCCACTTCCCGCGCGATGCGGTCGCGCGGCCAGCCCTTGACCTCGCCCATGACCTCCGCGGCGGTTTCGGCCTCCTCCCGGCCCATGGTCTCAGACCAGCCCTTTCCGGTCCGCCGGAACATGACGTCGACCAGGGTTTCGGCCTGCTCTTCCGCGACCGCGCGGTGAATGTCGGCGGCTGGCCGGGCGGCATAGGAGGGCTCCGCGGCGGGTCCGCTGGGGGCGAGTTTCGGCGCAAGCGCGTCGGCGGCGATCGTGCCGGCGGAGCGGTGGCTCATGATGGGGCCGGCGGTCATCGCGAAGACGTTCTCCATACCCGTGGGCGAGAGGTCGTGGAGGTCGCGCGACCGCGCGCCGAGCGGCTGGGCGGGATCGTAGGTCAGCGGGCGCACGCCGGCCCATGTGTAGAGCACGTCGGAGCGCGAGATCGTCAGCCCCGGCAGGAGGTGGTTCGCCTCGCCGATCAGGAAGTCGATCTCCTCCGGCGTGACGTGGATGTCGTCGCGGTCGCCCTCGTAGAGGGTCTCCGTGGGTCCGAAATAATGCAGGCCCCGCCAGGGGATGCAGTAGAACGGCTCGTTCAGCCGGTTGAGGGTGGCGATGCCGAAATCGCGGCATTCGGGCGGCAGCCGCACGACGATATGGCAGCCCTTCGTGCCCGTGATCAGCCTGGAGGCTCCGTCCGGCTCGGCGCGCCCGTTGACGTCGTCGATCCAGATGCCGGCCATGTTGAACACCGCACGCGCGCTGACGGAGACCGGCGGAGCGGCATCGTCGAGCGCGTCGGCGAGCTCCAGCCGCCAGCCGTCGCCCTTGCGCGCCATATGCGTCACGGGCGTGTAGTTGCGCACGGTCGCGCCCATCCGCTCGGCGTCCAGAACGGCATCCATCGCGATGCGCTCCGGCCAGTCGAACTGGTATTCGCGGAACATGGCGACGCTCCGCAGCCTGTCCGGTGCGCGCAGATGTTCGAGCAGGGGAGCCTTCAGCGCCTCGCGCGCGCCGAGCCGGCGATAGTCGAGCGGCACGGACCGGCCGCCGAGCCGGCCGAGAAGCGCGAAGGCCGCGTCGACCTGCCAGCCGGCATAGGGGCTGTCGTCATAGACGGGAAAGCAGAAGGAAAGCGGCCGGACGCGCTCCGGCGTCAGCTCGACGAAGCGGGCGCGCGAGATCATGGCGTCGCGGGCCATCCGGCAGGCCACGGCGAACCGGCCCGGATGGCGCACGAAGTCCCACAGGGAGCCGCCGGGGGCGAGATAGCGCAGCCCGCAATGGAGCAGCCGGCTCGACCGGCTGCTCGACCCGGAGGCGAAGTCCCCCTTGTCGACCAGCAGCACGCTGTAACCGCGGGCGCTGAGCGTCTGCGCGGTGTTGGCGCCGTTCACGCCTGCGCCAATGACGGCGGCGTCAAACGATTGTTCTGAAAGGCCTTTCAGCGCCGGGCGCATGGTAGGGCGGTCCTCCGTCCTGGCGAGGTCGCGGTGAGAAAGTTCAGTATACAATGACAATCCTAGCGGTGGAGAGATCTGTCAAGCGTGAAGCGTGTGAAAAAAATATCTTTGAATATCAGAGCTATAAAGATAGGCGTGCGACGTTGAATTCTTCGTCTTGACGATGGAGTGTGTGTCGATCAAGCTACGGTATACTGAATTAGGCCGCCCATGGATGGCGCGCCGACGGATTGCTGGCCGGGGGTGACGGTCACCGATGAGCCGAGAGGGAGGGCTTCACGAGATGAGTGGACCAGTTCAGCACAAGATCACGCGGCGCACGCTGCTTCAGGGCGCGGCAGCCGGCGGTGTTGCCTCCGCCGCCGGGTTGTGGCCGGGTCTCGCATGGTCGCAGAGCGCCTGCAAGGTCTTGCGCGCCGGCATTACCGGCTACAGCGTCATCAACACGCTCGACCCGATGAAGGCCTCGTTGATCCCGGAGTTCTACGTGCTCTGGGCGATATTCAATGGCCTTCTGAAGTTCAACGACAAGATGGAGATCGAGGGCGATCTCGCGGAGAGCTGGGAGGCCGTCTCGCCGACCGTGTGGCGCTTCAGGCTGCGCGAGGGCGTGACCTTCCACGACGGCAAGCCGATGACGTCGGAAGACGTCAAGTTCACCTTCGAGCGGCTCATGGCGCCGGATGCGGACTCGCCGCACAAGAGCAAGTTCGAGGCGGTCACCGAGGTGCGCGCGGTCGATCCGCTCACCGTGGAGATCGAGACAGCCAAGCCCTTCGCTCCGCTGCTCAGTTATCTCACCAATGCCCGCACCGGCAGCCAGATCGTGCCGAAGCACGTTCTCGACGGCGGCGACGAGGCGGCCTTCGCCCAGAAGCCCATCGGCACCGGCGCCTATGCGTTTGAGGCCTACAAGCCGAATGTCGAGGTCAAGCTCAAGGCGCATGAGGGCTATTTCGTCGAGGGCCAACCCGCCATTCCCGCCGTGGACATGCCGCTCATCCCCGAGGAATCGAGCGGTGTGACGGCACTGCTTGGCGGCACCATCGACCTGACCAGCACCGCGCCCTTCGCCGACGTGCCCGAGCTCGTGGACGATCCGGAGGTGACGGTCGCGAAGTCGGCGGGGCTCAATACCCGTTTCATCGCGCTCAACCACAAGGCCGCACCGTTCGACGACGTGCATTTCCGCCGCGCCGTCTCCATGGCCTTCGACCGGGCGACCATGGTCCAGATCGTGCTGTTCGGCGAGGGCGAGCCGGCCAACGGCATCATCCCGGCGGCCTTGTCCTGGGCCCATACGTCCAAGCCGCGCGAGATCTGCAGCTTCAATCCGGACAAGGCGAAGGCCGAGCTGGAGAAGTCCAAATACGGCGCCGGTACCGAGGCGGTCGTGCTCACCTGGGGGTCCGGGTGGTGGAAGCGCTTCGCGGAGGTGTTCGTCGCCCAGGTCAACGAGACGCTCGGCGTGAATTTCCGCGTCGAGGTGTCGGAGGCCAACACGGTCTACAGCCGGCTGAAGGCGTCCGACTACCAGGCGAGCATCTGGGGCTGGCTCGGGCTCATCGACCCGGACGAGTACATGTACGACATCATGCACACCGAAGGCTGGCGCAACTTCCAGGGCTATTCCAACTCCGAGCTCGACGCGCTGATCGTCAAGGCGCGCGAGGAGATCGACCAGGCCAAGCGCGGCGCGCTCTACAGGGAGGCGGAATCGCTGATGCTGGAGGACGCGCCCGTGCTGTGCTGCTTCGAGAGCAACGTGCACAACCTCATGAAGCCCGCCGTGAAGGGCTTCGTGCAGCTTCCCTATTCGGCCTATGGCGGGCAGTTGGCCGCCGTAACGGGCTGTTGAGGAAAGCCACCGGCTCCGCCCCCTCGCCCCGGCTCCGGCCGCACCGCCGCCCTGCCTCCCTGGGGACGGCAGGTCCGCCGCACTGGCGGCGGGCGGGCGAGGGGGACGGACCGATCAACCTCGCGACGCGCAAGACATGAAGACAGTCCA
Organism: Kaustia mangrovi; assembly: GCF_015482775.1. Classification (GTDB taxonomy): domain Bacteria; phylum Pseudomonadota; class Alphaproteobacteria; order Rhizobiales; family Im1; genus Kaustia; species Kaustia mangrovi. The sequence goes on from NZ_CP058214.1 coordinate 3,513,680, forward strand.
GTTCATTCTCGGCCGGTTCCTCGGGGCCGTGGCGACGATGTTCATCGGCGCGCTTGCCGTGTTCCTCGTCATGCAAGCCGCACCGGGCGATCCGGCGCTTGCCGCGCTCGGGGAATCGGCAACGCCGGAAGCCGTCGCCGCCTTCCGCGCCGAGCGCAATCTCGACGCGCCGCTTACCGAGCAGTTCGCCTCATGGCTCCAGGGCGTGGCTCAGGGCGATTTCGGCAAGTCGCTGACCATCGCCGGCGGCATCCCGATCTCCGAGCTCGTCGTCACGCGCCTTCCGAACACGCTCTTTGTCGGCCTCTACGCCATCGTGTTCGCGGTCGCGGTCTCGCTCTTCATGGGCTCGCTCGCCGCCATAAAGCGCGGCAGGATGAGCGATACGGTGGCGACCTCGATCTCGGCGCTCGGCGTGTCCATGCCGGATTTCTGGCTCGGCTATGTGCTGATCCTGGTCTTCGCGCTGACACTCGGCTGGCTGCCGTCCTACGGCTTCACGAGCCCGTTCGAATCCCTGTCCGGGGCCTTCGTCACGGGGCTCCTGCCGGCGCTCGCCATTGCCGCGCCCATGGCCGCGGTCTTCGCGCGCACGCTCAGGACTTCGCTTCTGGAGAATTCGGGCCGCGACTACGTGACCGTCGCCCGCTCCTTCGGCTTCTCCAGGCCCTTCGTCTTCGAGCACTATGTGTTCCGCAACTCGATCATTCCCTACATCGTGATCGTCGGCTTGCAGATCCGCTACCTGCTCGGCGGCGTGGTCGTGGTGGAGCGCGTCTTCGGCGTGCCGGGCGTCGGCTCGCTCATGGTGGATGCCGCCTTCGCGCGCGACTATCCGGTCGTGCAGGCCTGCACCATCGTGTTCCTGACCATCGTCCTCTCGGTCAACTTCACCGTCGATATCATCTGTGCCGCCCTCGACCCGAAGAGGACGCGATGATGGCCGGTGCCGGGCAGACAGGGGAGATGGCCCATGTGGCGTGACTTCAGGGCGAGCTGGACGGCCATGACCGGCCTCGGCGTCACGGTCTTCGTCCTTCTCTGCGTGATCGTGGTGGCGAGCCTCATGCCCTACTCGCCGACCAAGATGTCGTTCACCGGCGTGCTCCAGCCGCCCTCGCTCGCGCATCTCTTCGGCACGGATTCCTTCGGCCGCGACGTCTTCACGCGCGTGCTCTACGGGGCACGGGTCTCGCTCGTCATCTCCGGCGCGGGGATCGCGCTCGCCCTCCTCATCGGCACGACGGTGGGAATGACGGCGGCCTATCTCGGGCGGCTCTACGACCTGCTCGTCATGCGCTTCATGGACCTCCTGTTCTCCTTCCCCTCCTTCGTGCTCGCCCTGTTCCTCATGGTCATACTGGGCTTCGGGGTGGTGAATGTGAGCATCGCCATCGCGCTCGTCTACATCCCGATATTCGCCCGCCTCGCGCACAACATGACGCTCGCCGTGCGCGAGGAACCCTATGTGCAGGCCGCCCGGCTCATGGGCCAGCACCCCTTGAGGCTGCTCGCCCGCGAGATCCTGCCCAATATCGCCGCGCCGCTCATGGTCCAGGCGAGTATCGGCGTGGCGTTCGGCATCGTCATCGAGGCGGGCCTGAGCTTCATCGGGCTGGGCGTGCAGCCGCCGACGCCGTCGCTCGGCGTCATCATGGCCGACGGGCAGGAATATTTCCGCCGCGCGCCATGGGTACTCACAATGTCGGGCCTGGCGGTCTGCTTCGCCCTGCTCGGCCTCAACCTTCTGGGAGACGGGCTGCGCGACCTCGTCGATCCCCGCTTGCGCAAGAGGGCGGAATGACGGCGACCAACCTTCTGGAGGTGCGCAACCTCACCACGGGCTTCCGGCTCCGGGACAACGAGATCCGGGTGGTGGAAGGCGTCGATTTCGACGTGAAGCGCGGCGAGGTGCTGGGCATCATCGGGGAATCGGGCTCCGGCAAGACCGTGTCGTGCATGTCGATCCTGCGCCTGCTGCCCGAGCACACCGCGATCGATGCCGATCGCATCCGGTTCGACGGCGAGGAGATCGCCGGCTGGCCGGAGAGCGAGTTCGCAGCGCTCCGGGGCCGGCGCATGGCGATGATCTTCCAGGACCCGGTCGGTTCGTTCAATCCGGTGAAGACCATCGGCTGGCATTTCAGGCATGCGAGCCGGCGCGTCGCCGACAGCCGGCCGGAGCTCTTCGCCGACCGCGACGCCTGGCGGCGCGAGGCGGTCGCCGTGCTCGGCCGTGTCGGCATTCCCCACGGGGCCCAGATCCTCAAGAGCTATCCCCACCAGCTCTCCGGCGGCATGCTGCAGCGTGCGCTCATCGCGCTCATCCTGCAGCTCAGGCCGTCCCTCGTCGTGGCCGACGAGCCGACCACCAATCTCGACAATATCGTCGAGCACCAGATCATCGAGCTGTTCCAGAGGCTGAAGGAGGAGACGGGAGCCTCCTTCCTGTTCATCACCCACGACATGTCGGTCGCCGCCAAGCTCTGCGACCGGATCGCGGTGATGTATGCGGGCCAGATCGTGGAGATCGGCCCGGCGAAGGATTTGCTCGCCGACCCGAAACATCCATACTCGCAAGGCCTCGTGCGCACGGCGACGGAGCTGGTCGAGCGGGTCGACCGGTTGAGGGAGATCCCCGGCGAGTTGCCGAACTGGCGGTCCATGCCGGCGGGCTGCCGCTTCGAGCCGCGCTGCCCCCATGCGCGCGAGGGCTGCACGGCCGCCCAGCCCATGCGGTTCCCCGGGCCGGGCCGCGAGGTGCGCTGCCTGCTCTATGACGGGTGAAACGGCCGTGAACACGGAAGGAACAAGGCTTTGACCGACGCGCCGCTGATCGAGCTTCGCAATCTTGTGGTCCGGTTCCGCGCCAAGCGGGGGCTCGATAGCGTCATGTCGAAGGGGCCGCGCTTCATCACGGCCGTCGACGATGTGAGCCTGAATATCCCGCGCGGCGAGATCTACGGCCTCGTGGGCGAGTCCGGATCGGGCAAGACCACGCTCGGCAAGACGATCCTGCGGCTGGTCGATCCCACATCGGGGGCGATCCTGCTCGACGGGCGCGATATCGCCGCGCTGCCGGAGGGCGGCCTGCGTCCGATCCGGCGCCGTCTCCAGACGGTGTTCCAGGACCCCCTGTCCTCGCTCAACCCGCGCAAGAGGGTACGCGACGCGCTGGCGACGCCGCTCAGGCTCCACCGCATGGTGCCCGCCGGGCAGGTGGACGCGCGCATCGACGATATCCTCACCCGGGTCGGCCTGTCGCCGGTGTTCCGCGACCGGTTCCCCCACGAGCTCTCCGGCGGCCAGCTCCAGCGCGTGGCCATCGGCCGGGCGCTCACCATGGAGCCGGACTTCCTGGTGGCCGACGAGGCCGTCTCCAAGCTCGACGTGTCGGTGCGCGCGCAGATCCTGAACCTCTTCAAGGACATCCAGGCCGCCTCCGGCATGACCATGCTGTTCATCACCCACGATCTGCATGTCGCGCGCTATCTGTGCACCCGCATCGGCGTGATGTATTTCGGCAAGCTCGTGGAGTCCGGGCCGACGGAGGCGTTGTTCAACGACCCGCGCCACCCCTATACAAAGGCCCTGCTGGCGACCGTCGGCGACGATGACGGCACGGTAGCGGGAACGGCGAGGGCGGACGAGGCGTTCAATCCGACGGAGGACGACCGCACCGGCTGCCGCTTCTACAGGCGTTGCCCGATCCGCACCGATCGCTGTGCGACGCGCCATCCTCCGATGGAGACGGTGGGGACGGGCCACGAGGTCGCCTGCTATGAATGGCAGAGGTTGAGCAAGGCGGCATGATGGCGGACAGCGGGCGCGGCGACCGGACCCTCCAGAGCCAGAAGGTCTATGACCGGCTGCGCCGGGACATCTCCGCGCGGCGCATGTTGCCGGGCGCGGTGCTCAACGAGGCAACCCTGAGCGAGCGCTACGAGGCCAGCCGCACGCCGGTGCGCGAGGCGCTGTTCCGGCTGGAGCAGGAGGGCTTCCTGGAGAAGGTCGGCCGACAGCTCCGGGTCAAGGAATTCACCTTCGCCGACGTGGAGGAGCTCTACCAGCTTCGCGAGGGGCTGGAGAAGATGGCCGCCAGGCTTTGCGTCGAGCGCGCCAGCGAGGCCGATCTCGACGCGCTGGAGAGCCAGCTGGAGGCCTATTCGGCCTACGATCTGGCCAGCCAGTACGATATCTTCAACGAGCACGCCAACCTGTTCCACCGCTCGATTGCACATCTGTGCGGGAACCGGATGATCCGCGATCAGCTTCTGGCGATCTACGACAAGGTTCTGGTGATCAGCGCCCGCTTCTACGAGCGCGGCCATTCCGTGGAGGACGCCCAGCGCGAGCACGCCATGATCCTGCGGGCGCTGCGCGAGCGCGACGTCACGCTCGCGGAGGCCGCGGTCCGGTTCCACATTCAGGGTGTCGTCAGCCTCTACCGGCAGAGCAACGCGCCGGACCCGTTCGAGCACTCCGGAACCCGGACGTGATCTGCGGGTCGGCGGTTCAGTAACCGCGCGCCCTGTCGATAAGGCCCTCCAGCGGCTCTCCGCGCTGGTGGCGGCGGATATTGTCGAGAAGGGCCAGCCCGCCGGCGTCGCCTCCCGCCACGCTCGCGATATGCGGCGTCAACAGGACACCGGGATGGTGCCAGAAGGGATGGCCGGCCGGCAGCGGCTCCTCGGAGAAGACATCGAGGACCGCGCCCTTGATATGGCCGCTGTCGAGCGCGGCGATCAGATCGTCCTCCACGAGATGGCCGCCGCGCCCGACATTGACGATCCCCGCGCCCTCGGGAAGGGCGGCGAAGGTATCCGCGTTCAGGATGCCGCGCGTCTCTGCGGTGAGCGGAAGCAGGCAGACGAGGATGTCGCAGCCTGAGAGGAACGGCTTGAGGCCGTCCGCGCCGGCATGGCAATCGACACCTTCCAGGGTCTTCTGCGTGCGGCTCCAGCCGGAGAGCTGGAAGCCGAGCGTGGCGAGGTGGCCGAGAACCGCCTGGCCGAGCATGCCGAGCCCCATGACCCCGACCCGGCAGGCGCGCGCCGGGACGAGGCGGTGCTGGCGCCATTCGCCGGCCCTTTGCTGGGCGATATAGGCGATGAGATCGCGTTGCAGGGCCAGCACGCTCATGGCGGTGAATTCGACCATGCCGGTCACGAGGCCGGGTTCGATCATGCGCACCAGGGGAACGGTCTCCGGTACGGCGTCGAGATCGATGTGATCGACACCCGCGCCGACGGAGAACACCGCCTTGAGATTGGGAAACTGCGGGATGAAATCGTCCGGCGGAGACCACACGACGAGATAGTCGACACGGGCGGGATCGATATCGTCCGGCCAGATCCGAAAGTCGAGATCGGGCGCATTCCTCGCGAAGAGCTCCTGCCACTCGCGCCCGCGCTGCGTTTCGGCTCTGTAAAGGATCGTCATTGTCGGTCTGCTCCAGGCAATGGGATGTCGGCGGCGGCGTCGGGCCACGGGGGAGGGCGGTCGCGGAGGGCATGTCTCCCCCCTGCGTCCATTGAACGCGATTTTGTAGCGTGTTTGCTGCCACAATATCCAGTGTCGGGAGGCGATTATGCGGACCTGCCGGTTGCTTTGACGCAGATCATGTCGCGGGCGCGGTTACCGCCCTATCGAGAGAGTGCAGATGGAGGAGACGGTCATGGCGAGGACAGCGGTCGTTCCCGTACAGGACAGGGCCGAGACGGCGCCGCATACCGACAGGGACGAGGCCGATCCGCTCGACGCGATGGCCGTCGCCGTCGACCGGGCCGTTCATGCCTGGGCGGCCAATTTCACCGGCGGGCTCGCGCCGACATCGCTGTCGGCGGCATTCTCCGACTGGGCGGTGCATCTCGCCTCCGCGCCCGGCAAGCAGGCCCAGCTCGCCGGCAAGGCGATGAGGAAATGGAGCCGCTTCGGCCAGTATGCCATGCGCTGCGCACTGGCCAGGGACGGTGCGGAGCCCTGCATCGAGCCCCTCGCGCAGGACAAGCGCTTCTCCGCGCCGGACTGGCAGGGCTGGCCGTTCAACATCATTCACCAGTCCTTCCTGCTGCAGCAGCAATGGTGGCACAATGCGACGACGGGCGTGCCCGGCGTGTCGCGCCATCACGCGGACGTGGTCTCCTTCACGATGCGCCAGCTTCTCGACACGGTGTCGCCGGCGAACTTCATGGCGACCAACCCGGAAGTGCTTCGCCGCACGATGGAGACCGGCGGGGAGAACCTCGTGCGCGGCGCGCAGAACGCCGTGGAGGACTGGCAGCGCACGGTAAGCGGAGAGCCGCCGGAGGGCACGGAGAACTTCCAGCCCGGCGAGCATGTCGCGGTCACCCCCGGCAAGGTGGTCTTCCGCAACCGGCTGATCGAGCTCATCCAGTACGAGCCGGCCACCGAGACCGTGCATCCCGAGCCGGTCCTGATCGTCCCGGCCTGGATCATGAAATATTACATTCTCGACCTGTCGCCGGAGAACTCGCTGGTGCGCTATCTCACCGGTCAGGGCTTCACCGTCTTCATGATCTCCTGGCTCAACCCGACCGCGGAAGACCGCGAGCTCGGCATCGACGACTACCGCACCATGGGCGTCGGCGCCGCGCTCGACGCCATCGGCAAGATCGTGCCCGACACACCGGTCCACGCCACCGGCTACTGCCTCGGCGGCACGCTCCTGTCCATCGCGGCGGCGGCCATGGCGCGCGACGGCGACCGCCGGCTGAAGACGGTCTCCCTGTTCGCGGCGCAGTCCGACTTCGAGGAGGCGGGAGAGCTGACGCTCTTCGTCGACGAGAGCCAAATTGGCTTCCTGGAGGACATGATGTGGTTCCAGGGCACGCTCAAATCGGGCCAGATGGCGGGCGCCTTCACGCTCCTGCGCTCCAACGACCTCATCTGGTCGCGCCTCGTCCACAGCTACATGATGGGCGACCGCGCGCCGATGTCGGATCTCATGGCCTGGAACGCGGACGCCACGCGCATGCCGGCGCGCATGCATTCGGAATATCTCCGCCAGCTCTTCCTGAACAACGATCTGGCGGAGGGGCGCTTCGAGGTCGAAGGCCGGCCCGTCGCGCTCACCGACATCCGCGCGCCCGTCTTCGCGGTCGGAACCGAGCACGACCACGTGGCGCCTTGGAAATCGGTCTTCAAGGTGCATCTCCTGACCGACGCGGACGTGACCTTCCTCCTGGCGAGTGGCGGGCACAATGTCGGGATCGTGGCCGCGCCCGGCAATCCCCATGCGAGCTATCGCATGCTCAGGACGCGGGAGAGGGACGGCTATCTCGATCCCGAAAGCTGGCTGGAGCGCGCAAAGGCGCAAAAAGGGTCCTGGTGGCCGGCCTGGGCGAAATGGCTCGCCGGCCATTCCTCGCGCGAGCGTGCTGCTCCGCCGCCGCTCGGCAACCCGAAGGCAGGGCTCGCGCCGATCTGCGACGCGCCGGGAACCTATGTGATGCAGAGATAGGGCGGTTTCCGGCCGGGCTGGCGCCGGGTCCACCAAACGGCAAGAGACGTGATTGGGACCGGAACCCCGGCATCCTGCGGGGCTCCGGTCGGGTTGGCCCGGCTCAAGCCACTTCGCGCGAAATGGCGTCCTGGGCCTCTTCCATGACCTTCGTGGCTTCCGCGCCGTAATCGCTCATCGCGGTTTCCACGAAGTGCGACTGGACGTCGACGGCATCCGACAGCGACTTGCAATGGGCGAGCTGCGAGAACAGCTCGGCCTGCGCCTGCAGGCGCTTTCCGGCAAATCGCAGACCCTCTGCGGTCAGCGTCATCGGCATGTCGATCGCCATCGCCTTCCACAGCCGCGGCAGCGGTCCTGTCGCATCGAAGGTTTCGGTGAAGAACGGGATGCCGGTCTCCGGCTTGCCCGACTCCGTCTTGGGGGTGGCGGCCATTGCTCTCCTCCTTCCGCAATCCGGCCCCATGGCCGAAGCGGCAGGCAAGCAGGTTTCGCAACGCACCGCCTTGATTCAGGTCAAGCCCGGCTTGGCCGGAGGACCTGTCAGAGGATGGTCAGAACTGCCGGCCGATCCGCGCATCGACCGAATGGCGGTTGGCGCCGCGGATCACGAAGAAGAAGAGGATCGCCGCCCACAGGATCGACTTCTCCGCGCCCATATAGCCCTGGCCCTGGGTGATCCAGTGGAACCAGACGGTTACCAGGAGCACGATCATGCCGGCAAACGCCGCCGGGCGGGTGAACAGTCCGGCCGCGATCAGGATGCCGCCGAAGAATTCCGTGCAGGACAGGAGCAGCGACCACAGCTCGCCGGGATGGAAGCCGAGGCTCTCCACCATGCCGGCGGCCCCGAAGGGATCGGTGATCTTGGCCGATCCGTGGACCGCCAGGGCAAGTCCCGCAACGACGCGCAGGAGCGTCTCGGCGAAATCGTGGGCACCGGAATAGAGGCCGCCCATCGCCGGGACGATGAGCTTTCCGGAGGGCCGGGCGTTCTCGTCGGTCATCGTGGTCTCCCCTCTCGCAGTTGCGTGCGATATCGACGGGAAAACCGATGTCCGTCAACCCACAAATCCGTGAGCTGGCTCCTTCAGGCTCAGGCGCTGGCGAGTGTGCGCAGCTCGTATCCGGCCCGTTGCGCCGTATCGGCCACGATCCCGGCAAACCGCGCGCGCCGTTCGGCGAGCATCTGCGCGGCCTTGCTCCCGGGTTCCAGCGACCTTCGCCGCCCGCGATTGACGACGCCGCCATCGTCGTTGCCGTCGTCCGGTTCCCGCTCGATCTCCAGGAAGTCCAGGATCCGGCCGAACTCGGACCTGAAGGTCTCGATCCGGGAGGTGATCACGCGGTCTGGATAGCGCTCCTCCAGGTCGAGATAATAGTCCGTCCCGGCCTTCCAGCGCTTGAGCTGTTTCTGATAGACCGCATCGAGCCGCTCGTCGTCGTCCGTCTCCACGATCTGGGTGAAGCGCTGATAGCCCCAGGTGACGATGGCGCTTTCGGCTGTCTTCATCGGGTCGCGCAGCGTGTGGACGATCTTGGCGCCGGGAAACAGCGCCAGAAGCCGCTCGGGCACGTCGTCATTGAGCCCGTAGCGGATCTCCTTGAACCCCCACCGGGCCTTGCCGGGCGGCAGGCCGATGGAGAACAGCTTCGCGATGGCCAGCCGCTCCACCTGGTCGATATCGGTGGGCCTGAAGCCGTTCAGCCACGCCGCAGGCGTCGCATTGCCGCCAAGTGGCCCGCCCATGATCGCCTCCGGGCTGTTGTCGCCGGCAAAGGACAGGCGATTGAGGTTGGAATCGGCGCGCACGCAGTCGCCCCAGGCGAGCAGTTTCGACAGGATGCCATTATGCTCGCCCCAGATCCAGACATCGTCGGCATTGCAGAGCTGGGACTGCTGGAATGTCGAGGCGCATCGCCCGACACCCAGCAGGAAGATCGGCCGCGCGGCGGACGCGTCGTCTGCGAGGGTGTGGCCATATTCCATTTCGGACCTCCCGGATGCTGAAGAGCGCCTGTCATGCGCTCCAGGTGAGGGGGATCGCCGGTGTTACCCGACAGTCTCGAAGACGCGGACCCGGCGGATCGCCGTCGCGGCGCCCTCGATGTCGCCGTCGTTCTTGCCGGCGAACGGGCCGACGGCATTGCTGAGAAGCATCAGGGCCGGCCGGTGCGCGAAGCTGTTGAGCGCGACGAAGATCTCCTCGTCGTCGAAGAAGAACCTGAACTCGTCCTTGGTCCACAGCATCGCGTAGCGGTGAAAGCTGTCGGCGAGCGGGATGTCGACATGCCGATGGGCCGCCAGCGTGATGCGCTCAGGGTACCAGCGGCGCGCGGTAACCATGAGGGCGTTGGGATATTTCGCCTCCACCACATCGAGCTCGAAGCGCACGCCATCCGCCGTCTTGCGGTCGGCGATCAGCCAGAATGCGTTGTTGACGCCGCCCTCGTCGGCGATGCGCATCTCGCACTCGAAATAGCCGTAACGCTGCCGGAAGGCGCGCGACTGGACCGAACCGCCGGTGAACGGGCGCTTCGGGTCGTCGCGATGGCCGAGCTCAAGGCGCAGCTCGCCATCGGCGACGACGGAATTCTCCGGCAGGCGCAGCGTATTGTGCTGTCCGCCCGCGCGCCGTTCGCGGATCCAGTTACGCTCGAATGTCACGGCATCCGTGAAGTCGTCCATGAAGGAGACGCGCCAGTCCCCGCCGGCTGCCCGAAGCGCGGGCGGCAGGGCGTCCGCCTCGCGGGCGCGCACAAGGCCTGGCGGTCCGAAGGTTGCGAGCGAGGCGAACCCGGCGGCCGTGCCGCGCAGGAACGCGCGGCGGTCCAGGCCGGCCGGGCGTGTCGCGGTCGCAGCAATCTCCGTCATGTGGCGAGCTTTTCCGTCTTGTCCTTGCCGGTCTTGTCCTGCCCGGCGGCCTTGCCCTGGTCGCCAGCCTTGTCCGGCCCGGCCTTCTTCGCCTGCTTCATGTCGCGCAGCGTCGTCTCGAAATGCCAGGCGCGGGTGCGCAACCGCTCGATCTCGCCGGTCATGAAATCGACCTCGGAGCGGAACCAGTCCAGCGTCTGGTCCATTCCCGGGGAAATCTGCACGACATTCGGCGCCGACAGCGGCTTCTCCGGGGGCGGCGCGACCGGTTTCGGCAGCACGTGGTTGAGCTTGTTCTCGGTCAGGAAGCGGTGATACTCAGCGAAATTCAGCCGGTAGACATGCTCCATCTTGGCGAAGTTCGCCGTCGACAGGATCGCCTCCAGATCGATCGGCAGGTAGTCCTCCACCTCGACCACCGGAACCGCGAACAGGGAGGCGAGCTCGCGGATCCGGGAGTCGTAGGTGAAGAACACCGCCGGCAGGCCCTGATGGAGCCCGATGACATTGCCGTGGAGCCGGAAGCCGACCATGACGTCGGCATTCTTGCCGACATCCGCGGCCCACTCGTCGACATCGAGGAAGGCCAGCATGCGATTGGCGATCAGGTCCTCGGCCTCCTTGTGTCCGGCCAGGTTGAAGCGCGCGAGGATCGCATCGACATGGCGCTTCTTCTCCTCGTCGGCGGAGAAGATCGACAGGGTCTCCTCGCGCTCGCCCTGCGAGTAGAGTCGGCTCGAGGGGCGCTTGGCGACCGCGTCGATCAGCGCGCGCTGCATGCGGTTCGTCTTGGTGGCGTTGGTGGCGTATTCCGCGGAGAGATACTTGTTGAGCGTGAGGCCGATGCGGGCCGTGGCCGGGTCGATCTCCTTGATCGCGATCGAGGGGCGCAAGGCGCGGTAGAAGCTCGGGCAGCCGATGACGCGGACATTCTTGATGCCGAGATCGTTGAAGACCTCCGCGCTGTAGAAGCCGCGCACACCGATCGTTTCGCACTTGTCGGCGATGATCTTCCAGGCCTCCACCGTGCCCTTGGGCAGGTTGAGCTTCTTGTAGCGGTCGGCCTGTGCGCCGATGCCGATGGGCACGATGGGGCCCTTGAGCTCCTTCAGGAGCGGGACGACATGGGCGAGGTCGACCGTCTCGGTCAGGTAGTTCGACCCGCGGATCACCGTCGCATCGTAGGGCTCCTTGGGCCAGAGCTTGCGGTCGCCGGCATGGGAGAACTGCAGGTTGCGCACCTCGTCATAGGCGAGCGCCTTGAGGATGGCGTCGTAGACGAGGACGTCGCCCGTATTGATGCCGTTGCGCGCGAAGGCGGCCAGCGGATCGTCGAACTTCAGATAGGCCGACTTGTTGCCCGCCTTGACCGCTGCGCCACCGTTCAGGACGAAGAGTCTCTTCATGAACCTAGGTATCCCCTCAACTCTCTCTGAGCCACAGGTGGCCGGTCGCCAACGAGCTGCAGCGCATCGGACCTTGCCTGCTCGCTGCGGCCGCTCTGTTCGGCGGCCGGCATCCCTTCCTCCCTCGAGGTTGCATCCTCTTGGGGCCTTGTTGTCGCCGAAGGCCGCGCGAAGCGGTTCGGGAACCACGTCTCGAGCTGTTTGGTGAGCGGCTCCACGCTGCGCGCCCAGTTGGCGATGGCGCCACGCTCGGCCGCCATGGCCGACAGGCGGCGAAGCCGGTCCGGATCCTCCGCCAGCGTCGCCAGTGCGGAGACCAGCATGCTCGTGACCGTCCCGTCGTCGGCATCGGGAATGAGCACGCCGTCGACACCGTTTTTGATAAGCTCGTCCACGGCTCCCACGGCGGTGGCGACGGGCACGCATCCAAGCCTCTGGGCTTCGATGATGGTGAGCGGCGCGCCTTCCCAGCGCGACGGCAGGACCACCACATCGGCCCAGGCGAAGGCCTCGCTGAGATGGCGGCTGGCATAGACCGGCGGTTCGACCGTTATGCCGAGTTCCTCGAACCGCGTCTTCCACGAGCCGCCCGCACCGGTATCGATGACGTCGCTTCCCACGATGCGCCAGTCGATGTGCGCCGAACGGCGCTGCAGCGTGCGGGCTGCCGCATAGAGCCGCTCGATGCCCTTCTGCGGGTCGAGGCGGCCGAGGAACAGCACGTTGAGCCGGTCGTTCCCGCGGTCGCGGCGCGCGGTGAGGAGCGCGTCGCGCTCCCCGGCCGATATCCGGTAGCTCGGCGCGTTGCGGATATGGTGGAGCTTCGCCGCGGGCACGCCCATGGCATGGAGCCATTCGGCCATGTCGCGCGAACAGGTGAGGATCGCGTCGTAGATGTGCTCGAAGGCGAGCGACAGGTAGGGATGGCCCGCGGGCCGGCCGAACCCCGATTTGTCGAGCACATGGATGTAGTTGACGATCTTCACGCCGCGCCGCCGCAGGTCGCCCAGGACGGCATTGGCGGGGGCGACGTGATTGTTGACGACCACGTCGAGCCCGGAGAGGAAGCCCATGATCTCCTCCGCGCGCGCCATCTCGTCATGGCCCATGAGCAGCTCGTGGCCCGAAAAGGCGTTGGGCCCGCCCCACAGCGGATAGTCGTCGGCAAGGAAGTTGATCGATTTGAACACCCCCTCATTGTCGGGGATGCGCGCATAGCTCGACTTGCACAGGATGAAGAGATGCGGTTCGCAGCCGGCCTCCTTGAGCGCGCGCGCCACCGCATAGGCGACTTTCTCCACGCCGCCGAAGGAGGCGATGGGCAGGAGGAAGCCGACCTTCACCGGCCCCTCGCCGTCCGACAGGCGCGGCATGATCGGTGCGGCCCCCACCGCGTGGCGCAGGATCTTGTAGTACTGCGTCCGGTTGGGGAGATAGGCGGACCGCCAGATCCAGCGCGGGCATTCGGTGCGGCGATAGCCGGAATCGCGCATCGCGCCGAGCGTGGCGAGAAGTCCGTTGGTGGCCGACAGGATGGCGCCCTGCGTGTCGCGCGCGGAGAATGGACCGGAAATCACGATCTCCGCCACATTCGGCGCGGGCGTCGGGCTGCGCAGCGTGCGCACCCAGTCGTCGGAGGTGTCGTCGACGCAGGCGGTGAGGATGTCCACCGAGCACATCCAGGCGAAGGGTTTCGCCGACAGGGCCTGTCCCTCGCCGGCCTCGCGCACCGCGATGCCGATCTCCGACTTGTTCGTCTCGAAGCGGATGGCGACGAAATTGTGCTTCTCGCACAGCCGCTCGCCGAGCCAGAGAATGTTGTGGATGAGGCCGGACTGGGCGAGCGCGTCGCGATGGGCCGGCGTTATCCAGAGCAGGAACGGCGGAATGCCGAAGGTTTCCGGCTCCGTGCGAGCCGCCCAGAACTGCCGCACGAACTCCTCCAGCCCGCAGGAGCGATGCTCCGCCTCCGGATCGGTGAAGAAGTCCACCATGTAGCTGCCGATGGAGATGCCCGCATAGCGCGGCGCCTCCTCGTGCTCCAGCGCGAGCATCGTCTCCGGGGCGAACAGGCGCTTATGCTTGTCGCGGATATAGCTCAGGATGCCTTCGCGCATGCGGTTGGAATCCCGCAGCATGCTCTCCGCGCGCTGGCGGTATTCGAAGCCGAAGAAGGGGTGGTTGGAGCCCACGAACCCGTTGTCGATGGCCTGCAGCCAGAAGTCCCAGTCCTCGAAGCCCGATTTCATGGTCTCGTCGAAGCGGATTCCCGCATCGAGCAGGCGGCGCGAGACGAGGCTTCCAGCCTCGCAGATATTGTCGAAGGTGAGGTGGAGAAGGCGAGAATATTCGGTCGTGTAGTTGCCGTTCCACTCGATGCCGAACTTGTCGATATTCGGGTAGACCCAGTCGATCCGGTCGTCCTCGGCCATGAACCGGAAGATCTCCCGGATCGCCGTCGGGGTGATCCGGTTGTCGGCGTCGAGGAAATAGACCGCCTCTACCTCGGGGAAGGTGCGCAGGGCGAACTCGATGCCGTAATTGCGCGCCGAACTCAAGCCGCCATTCTGCTTGCGCAGGTAGAAGACATGCGGTTCCGACAGCGCATAAAGCTGGCCGACATGCGCGGTTTCCGGATAGGGGCAGCCATCGTCGACGATGACGACGGCGATGTCGAAGGGGGCATCCTGCGCAAGGGCTGAATCGATCGCCTCGGTGAGCAGGACCGAATGCTTGTAGGCCGGAATCAGGATGGCGACGGTGGGCGAGAGCGTCGCCGGGCTCGCCTCGCCGTCGGAGAGCTCCACGGGCAGGTCGGTATTCAGCGCATGGCCTCGGTCCAGCATGGCGCTCACCCGCTTACCAGGGCCGACAGGTCGCGGAACTTCGCCCAGGCATAGTTGTTGTTGCCCTCCTCGCTCATCCGGGTGGCGAGATAGATGTTCTGCCAAGCGTCGACCTGTTCGGCGACGAAGGCGTTGACCGGGGTCACGTCGCCCGGCGTGACGTGGACCCAGCCCGACATGGCCTCGCCGATGCCGGGCTCGCGCGCCTCGTCCAGCAGCTCCCTGGCCGCGCCGAGGTCGCTGGCGATGGCGATGGCGAAATCGACATCCATCGCGTTGTCGTTGTCGATGCATGCGCTTGCGGTCAGGCGCATGAGCTGCGGCGGGCAGGCGGCCGGAAGCTGCCCGATCGTCATGCCTGTCGCGGGCGGGTGGCAGCCGACCGCGCGCTCGTCGGGCAGGGGCATGATGGCGGGGAAGTCGAAATCGACCTCATCGCTGTTGGAATGGGTCGCGAGCTCCAGGATGCCCTGCGTGACGGGCATCTCGCGGAAGCTCTCCTCCTCGCCGTGATGCGACTGGGCGGGCAGGTAGTTCGCCCAGGAGGGCAGCACGACGCCGGGCAGCCCGCACCAGACCTGCATGGCGATGCTGTTCTTAAGCAGCGGAGCCCGGCTGGCCTTGCTGCGGACCTGGAACATCTCCAGCGGCTGGAGCCCGCCGAGCGAGAGCAGGGGCGGCTCGTCCTCGCCGCCATTGATATGGAGCCTGAGTTCCAGGGTCCGCCGGCGCCCGGCCAGTGTGCGCGAGAGCCCGAGCACGTTCCAGCCGGCCACGAGGTCTGAGACCGGTACGGCCCAGCCATCGACGACCTTCATGTCCTCCAGCGTGACGAGCTGGGCGTAGAGCACCGCGTCGCGCCCGCGCGGCGCCTGCTCGAAATGAATGCCGATGGCGCTGACGCCGGAGCTTGCGACCGGCAGGATCTGGCTGATGCCGTCGGTGGAGGCGTCGGACAGGACGTTCGGCCGGGACGGGTCGCCAACGGGTTCGTTGGAGAAGGCGAGCTCGAAGGGCTGGAGTCCGTGGCGCCCGACAAAGGCCTCGACCGCCGCGAACCGGCTCTGGAGGTCGTCATTGAGCCGGCGGAGCGCGTGAAGCTCGCGATTGGCCATGACGGTGCGGCGCGCCGTGGCGCTGAGCGCGCTTGCGGTGCGTCTGACGAGCAGGGCGGCGACGTCGAACTCCTTGCCTCGATCCCATTCCATGACCGGGGGCCGGTGCTGGGACCCGCGCGCCTGGAGCCATTCGACGAGGTCGTGCACGCCATGCGCCCGAGACTGGTCGGCGAGGACGGCCAGCGGGCACAACGGCGCCTCGCGCGCCTCGAACCGGCCACCATGCTCGTCGATGAAGGAGGCGACGCCGTCGTCGGCGCTTTCGAACCAGAAGACCCGCACCGCTTTCAGGAGAGTGGAGGGTAGTTCCGACCGGTCGACGCCGATGGCGAACAGGACCGGATCCTTCAATAGGGCAATCTCGCCTGGAAGCTCGCTGCGCACCGAAAGGTCGCGCGTGGCCAATGCTGTCATCTAAGTCCCCCGTCGCGGTGCTCGCCGGCCTGGATGAGTTGACGGTATATCCCGCTCATACCAGTAGAATGTGTCACGAAAGCGGAAATATTGAGAAGGCCGCATGAAGAGCGTTGCGAATTTAGTATCACACCGCCGGTTGTTCTTCCGCAATAATAAAAATATTCGCCAGTTTTCGAACTAATAAACTTTGAATATCTGGGCAATTGAGGAGAATTAAAGGAGAAAAGCGCCGCATCGGGGCGGACGGCGCGCCGGGCGCAATGCCCTCTTGCCGAACGGCCGATGCCGGCGCATCCTGATCGCATGACCGTTCTTCTGCCGATCTGGGGTGCGCAATGCCGCAGCCCCGGCACGCCCTATGGCAAGCCCATGGCCTGGTGGCCGCCGCCGCGCGCGGCGTGAACCGCCACTTCCCGCACGACCATTCAGGACCGGAGACATGCCATGACGGCCACCGACCTCGCCGTCGGGCCCGGCGCGCTCGAATTGCGCTGGGCCGACGGAACCACATCGCACTACCCCTATATCTGGCTGCGCGACAACTGCCCGTCCGGGCTTCATCCCGACACGATGGAGCGCTTGCTGGATCTCATGTCCATCGATCCGGAGCCGAAGCCCCGCGCCGCCCGTCTGGAGGAGGGCGCGGCCGTCGTCGAGTGGGCGGGCGAGGGCCATGTGAGCCGCTTCCCGCTGGACTGGCTCCAGGGCCACCGGCCGGGCCGGCCGGTGGAGGATCCCGCCGACATCGCGCCGGAGCTCTGGCGGGGCGGGCTGGGCGCGGAGGGAATTCCGCGCCACCGGGCGGACGACATCCTCGCCGGCGACGGGGCGCTGCTCGCCTGGATGACCGATACGGCCCGGCTCGGCCTGTCGATCGTCGAGGGCGTGGCCGCGACGCCCGAGGCGACCGTCGCCCTTGCGGAACGGATCGGCTTCCTGCGCCGGACCAATTTCGGCACGACCTTCGAGGTCGTGAACCGTCCCGATCCGAACAATCTCGCCTATACGGCAGAGCACCTGCCGCTGCATACCGACCTGCCGAACCAGGAGGTGCCGCCCGGCTACCAGTTCCTTCACTGCATCGCCAACGAGGCGGAGGGCGGCGGTTCGATCTTCGCCGACGGCTTCGCCATCGCGGAAGATCTGCGCGTGGAGGATCCCGACGCCTTCGCCCTCCTGAGCAGCGTGCCGATCCCGTTCCGTTTCCACGATGCCGAGACGGATATCCGCGTGCGCCGTCCCGTCGTCACGCTCGACGACGGTGGCCGCCTCGCCGAGATCCGCTACAACGCCCATATCGCGGCGGCCTTCGACATGCCGGCCGATATCATGGCCGGCTATTACCGGGCCTACCGCGCCTATATGGAGCGTACGCGCCGGCAGGACTATGTCGTGTCGCTGAAGCTCAATGCGGGCGAGATGGTCGTGTTCGACAACCGCCGCATCCTCCATGGCCGCGAGCGGTTCGACCCGAATACCGGCTACCGCCACCTCCATGGCTGCTATGTCGACCGCGGCGAGTTTGCAAGCCGCCTTCGCGTGCTGGCGCGGGCGTGAGCGGGGCGTGGCTGTCAGGCGGTCTGCGCCTCGGCGAATTGCGGGCCGCAGGGGCCGAGGCGGACGCCCGGGCGCAGATGCCTGTAGGGGATGCTCGCAATGGCGCAGGGATTGGCGCCGGGCGCTTCGGCGAAGAGCACGGTCTCCGCGATGGGCTCGTAGTCGGCAAGGAAGTGGATCGCGCTCTTCACCGCGACGATCCGCTGGGCGGTCGGCTCGACGCCGAGTGCGCGGAACATGGCCTGGTCGGCGTTCTGGGCGCGTGTCGAGGCGACGATCACCCGCACGAGCCCGCCGCCATGGGTGTCGATCCTGAGGCAGGCCATGGGGCCGAGATGCGCGGTCGCCCCGCCATAGAACGGGCCGGTGAAGAGGAACTGGCCATCGGACAGCGCCTCGACCGTCGCGGTGGCGGTGACGGGCGGGCCGCCGACGTCCGGGAAGCGGCCGCCGATCCGGGCTTCGATCGTCGCGTCGAGCCCCGCCGCGTGGGCTGCGGCCGCGCAATCGGGGTCCCAGAGCACGCCGATGGCGGCGTCTCGGGCCCCGTTGTCGAGGAGCGCCCGGAGCAGCCCCGTTGTCTCGCCGGTCGCGCCAGCGCCCGGATTGTCCTGCGGGTCGGCGATCACGACCGGGCGCTCGGCGCCGGCTGAGATCTCCATCGCGCGGCGCACCGCCTCGCCGGCCGGCAGCAGCGGATTGGCGAGCTCTCCTTCCGCCTCTGTCACGGCCTTCGCCATGGCGTCGGCGGCCGCCGACGCGGCGCGCTCGTCCTCCCCATAGGCAAGGATGGAGGGGCCGCAATCGTGAATGTCGGCGGGCGGAAATCCGAAGGCGAAGTCCACGGAGACCGCGCCGTCGCGTTCCAGCCCGGGCAGCAGGCCGTAGAGCCGCGCTGCCGGCTCGCGCCGCGTCGATTGTGCGGTGATCGGCGCGATGAAATCGAGCTGCCGGAACGCCTTGGCGAAGGGGCGCCCGCGGGCGATAAGCGCGCCAAGGAGCCGGGCGGCGCGTGCGCCCGTCTCCGCCATGTCGACATGGGGATAGGTGCGGTAGATCGCCGTTATGGAGGCGAGTTCGGCGAATTGCGGCGTCAGATTGCCATGGAGATCGAGGCTCACCGCGATCGGCAGGTCCGGGCCGACGGCGTCGCGGATGCGGCGCAGGAGCTCGCCCTCGCCGTCCTCGTAGCCGTCTGGAACCATCGCCCCGTGAAGGTCGAGATAGAGACCGTCGAGGGGGCCTGCGGCCACGACCGCGTCCACGATCTCGCCGGAGATGCGGTCGAAGGCGTCGCGCTCCACATAGCCGCCGGGTTCCGCGCCCGCCCACAGGACGGGCACGAGGTCGAAGTCGCCCGCCGCCGAGATGAAGCCGCCGATCGGGATATTGAGGCCGGAGAAGGTTTCCGGGACCGCGTCGCCCCGCGTGATGCCGGGCCAGGCGCCGCCGCGCTCGAAGTCGGAGTACCGGGTCGGAATCGGCGCGAAGGTGTTGGTCTCGTGCTGGAAACCGGCAATGGCGATGCGGGGCTTGCTCATGTCTCTCCAGTCGGTTGGCCGCCGGACACGGTGCCGGCCACGCCGATATCCTTCAGCGCGTCGGGCGGGGTGGCGAGCGGGTCTTCGTCGAGAAGGCAGAAATCGGCGCGCTTTCCGGTCTCGATGGAGCCGAGCTCGTCGTCGAGCTTCAGCACATGGGCCGCCCCCAGCGTGATGCAGCGCAGGGCGGCCTGCACGGGGATGCGCTGCGCCTCGCCGAGCCGCCGGCCCTCCGCCGTCAGCCGGTTGACCGCGCACCAGGCAGTGAACAGCGGTGCCATGGGGGTGACGGGCGCGTCGGAATGGATCGCGAACTCGCCGCCGAAGACGTCCAGCGCATCCGCGCAGGCATCCATGCGGAACGCCCGGTCCGGCCCGAGCGTGCGGGTCAGGTGGACGTCGCCGAAATAGTAGAGATGGTTGGCGAACAGATTGACCGTGAGGCCGAGCGCGCGCATGCGCTTGAACTGCGCGCGGTTGGCGAGCTGGGCGTGCTCCAGCGTATGGCGGTGGTCGACATTGGGATGGGCGCGCATCGCCGCCTCGAAGGCGTCCATGGCGAATTCGGAGGCCGCGTCGCCATTGGTGTGGATATGGGTCTTCACGCCGTGCCGGTGGAGCGCCATCACCGCGGCGCGGAAATGGTCCGGCTCCATGTTCCAGATGCCGTGGTCGGTGCCGGTGTAATAGCCCGGTGCCTTGAGCTTGGCGGTGAAGCCCTGGATCGCGCCGTCGGTGAAGAGCTTGGCGCGGCCGAGCCGCAGCTTGTCGGTCGAGCGCGCCCTGAGAGCCACCGCGCGTTCCGCCTCCCTGTCGGGGTCGCCCTCCATGGCGTTCATGATCGGCACGTAGCGGACGGGAAAGCCGTCCGCGCCGGTCACGCCGATGAGCATGTCCACCTCTTCCCCGTGCAAGCCGGAGAGCAGGTCGGCGACCGTCGTGACCCCGCAGCGCCTGGCGACCTCGCCATAGGCGCGCACGGCCTCCCCGTTGTTGCTGAGCGAGGCGAAGTCGAGCCCGGTCGCATTGAGCACGGGCGCCATGGCGGCGAACTCCTGGAGCTCGCCGGAGGGCGTGCCGTCCGCCTCGCGCATGACGCCCTCGATGTTGCTGGATGCGTCGAGGCCGGCCCCGGCGAGCGCCGCGGAGTTCGCCGTCAGGAGATGGACGTTGGAATGCAGGATGGCGACCGGCCGCTGCTCCGAGACCCGGTCGAGGTGGTGCCGGTCGAGCCTCTCGCCCGCCACGAAATTCGGATCGAACCCCCAGGCGACGAGCGGCCGGCCGTCGTCCTCCATCGCGCTTTCGAGCTCGCGCAGGCGCGCAACGAGGGCATCCGTCGAGCCGATGCCGGGCCACACGCGCCCCGCAGGATCGGTCCGGTCGTAATGGCCGACATAGGGGTAGCGCCAGATGCCGCCGGCCATGACATGGGCGTGGGCCTCGATGAGGCCGGGCAGCATGATCTTGTCGGCATAGCGGTCGTCGACCGCGGCCTCTCCCCAGCCCTCTGCACAGTCGGGGCCGCCGACGGCAAGCACGAGACCGTCGCGGACCGCGACATGGGTCGCCTCGGGGCGATTGGGATCCATGGTGAGGATTTTTTTCGCCCGAAACAGCGATATTCTGGACATTGAGAGCCTCCGCCGGAGATGGCGGGCGGTAGCTTGACCCGGCGTCGCCTCCTGCGTCAAGCTGAGAGAAGGCGTTGACAGCGCGAGCCGGGGACGCGTTAATTCAAGCCTAAACGGATGGCAGTGGCGAGCCATGCGAATGAGACGGGATATCTCAATTCCCGCATCCAAAGAACGAAGCCGCAAACAGAGGGGTGACAACATGAAACGGTGGACGAAGCGGGAGTTTCTCGTGGCCTCTGCCTCCACGCTCGCGCTCCCGCTCGGGGCGTCCGTGCTGGGCAAGGCCGCCTACGGGCAAGGCAAATCTGTACTTCGCGTGATTCCCCATGCGGATCTGAAGAACCTCGATCCGATCTGGACCACGGCCTATATCACGCGCAACCACGGCTATCTCATCTACGACACGCTGTTCGCGATGGATGAGGACTTCAAGCCGCAGCCGCAGATGGTCGATAGCTGGACCGTCTCCGACGACAAGAAGACCTGGACGTTCACGCTGCGCGAGGGTCTGAAGTTCCACGACGGCGCGCCAGTGAAGGCTGAGGATTGCGTCGCCTCGCTCAAGCGCTGGGGCGCGCGCGACGGCATGGGCCAGCAGCTCATGAACGTCACCGACAGCCTCGAGGCGGTCGACGACCGCACCTTCGAGATGAAGCTCTCGGTACCCTACGGTCTCGTTCTGGAGTCGATCGGCAAGATCTCCTCCAACGTGCCCTTCATGATGCCGAAACGCGTCGCGGAGACCGATCCCTTCGAGCAGATCAAGGACTATACGGGCTCCGGACCCTTCCGGTTCGTGTCGGAGGAGTGGACGCCGGGCTCGAAGGTCGTCTACGAGAAATTCGAGGACTATGTCCCGCGCGACGAGCCGCCCTCGGCGGCCGCGGGCGGCAAGGTCGCCAAGGTCGACCGGGTGGAGTGGCTCTACTTCCCCGACCAGACCACGGCCATGAACGCGCTGCTGGCCGGCGAGGTGGACTATTTCGAGCAGCCGGCGAACGATCTGACCCCGATCCTGGAGAGCAATCCGGACATCACGGTGGAGGTGAACGACCCGCTCGGCAATATCGGCTTCGCGCGGTTCAACCACCTCCTGCCGCCGTTCAACGATCCGGAGGTCTGCCGCGCCGCGATCATGGCGATGAAGCAGGAAGACTACATGGCCGCCGGCGTCGGCGACCAGAAGTACTGGAACACCTGCTTCTCCGTCTATCCCTGCGGCACGCCCAATGCGAGCGAGGTCGGTTCCGACGTCATGAAGGTCGGCGATCCCGCCAAGGCCAAGGAGGCGCTCGCCAAGACCAGCTACGACGGCACGCCCGTCGTGATCATGCAGCCGACCGACATTCCGCTCCTGTCGGCCTTCTCGCTGGTGACGGCGGAAGCCTTGCGCAAGGCGGGCTTCAAGGTCGAGATGCAGGCGATGGACTGGTCCACGCTCACCTCGCGCCGGGCCAGCCGCGAGCCGGTCGACAAGGGCGGCTGGAACATGTTCCACACCTGGTGGATCGGCGCCGACGTGATCGATCCCATGTCGATCGCGTTCTCCGGCGATCCCGAGAAGGGCTGGTTCGGCTGGGCCTCCGACGAGGAGCTGGAGGAGGCCCGCAAGGCCTATCCCCTCGCCAAGACCGAGGAGGAGAAGCTGGCGGCGGCGCACAAGGTCCAGGAACGTCTCTGGGCCATCGGCGCATCGGGCCATCTCGGCCAGTTCTTCGTGCCGGTCGCCTACAGCAAGAAAGTCTCCGGCCTGATCCGCTCGCCGGTCCAGTTCTTCTGGAACCTGTCCGTTTCGTGACCCATGAACCCTCGCCCGGCCGCTCCCCGAGGGGCGGCCGGGCAGGCGGAAAGACGGGCTAGATGCTGCGATACATTCTCATGCGCGTGCTCGCGACCGTGCCCGTGATGGCGGTCGTGGCGCTCTTCGTGTTCCTTATGCTGCGCCTTTCGCCGGGCGATCCGGCCTCCGTCATCGCCGGCGACTACGCCACCGCGGAGGACATTGCCCGGATTCGCGAGCAACTCGGGCTGAACGACCCGATCCCGCAGCAGTTCCTCACCTGGATCGGCGTGTTGCTCCAGGGGGATCTGGGCACGTCGATCTTCACCAACCTGCCCGTGACAACGCTGATCGCGCAGCGCATCGAGCCAACGCTCATGCTGTCGCTGACAACCATCGTGTTCTCGGTCCTCGTCGCGGTCCCGCTCGGTGCCGTGGCGGCCTGGAAATCGGGCAGCCTGATCGACCGGTTCGTGATGCTGTTCTCCGTGGCGGGCTTCTCGGTGCCGGTCTTCGTGCTCGGCTATGTGCTGATCTATGTCATCTCCATGAAGCTCAACCTGTTGCCGGTGCAGGGCTACCGAAGTCCCGCCGACGGTCTCGGCCCCTTCTTCGCCCATATCGCGCTGCCGACCATGACGCTGAGCGTGATCTTCATCGCGCTGATCGCGCGCATGACGCGGGCCTCCGTGATCGAGGTTCTGCAGGAGGACTATGTGCGCACCGCCCGCGCCAAGGGGCAGAACGAGTTCACCATCCTGATCCGCCACGCGCTCGCCAATGCCGCCGTACCGATCGTGACGGTCATCGGCATCGGCATCGCGCTCCTGATCGGCGGCGTGGTGGTGACCGAGAGCGTCTACAACATTCCGGGCCTCGGGCGTCTCGTGCTCGACGCGGTGCTGGCGCGCGACTATCCGATCATCCAGGGGCTGATCCTGTTCTTCAGCTTCGTCTACATCGTCATCAACCTCCTGATCGACATCAGCTATTCCTTCTTCGACCCGAGGATCCGCTACTGATGGCCCTTGCGAAGGACACTGCCGAAGAGGAGGGCGTGGTGGGCGCCCGGCGCGAGAAGAGCGCACTCGGCCTCGTGCTGGCCCACCGCGGCGTCCTCATGGGCGGCGGGCTGCTGCTCGCAATGGTGCTCGTCGCCATTGTCGGCCCCAACTTCACCTCCGATCCCATGGCGCTGAACCCCACCCAGAGGCTGAAACCGCCCTCCATGGAACTCTGGTTCGGCACCGACTTTCTGGGCCGCGATGTCTTCGCCCGGGTCGTGTCGGGCGCCAGGGTCTCCCTCGTCGTGGGCGTGGCCGTGGCTGCCGTCGCGGTGGCGATCGGCCTGTTCCTCGGCATGATCGCGGGCTATATCCGCGCGCTCGACGCGCCGATCATGCGCATCATGGACGGGCTCATGTCGATCCCCGGCATCCTGCTCGCCATCGCGCTCGTCTCGCTGTCGGGCGCGACGCTCATGACGGTGATCGTCGCCATCGTGGTGCCGGAGATCCCGCGCGTGGTGCGCCTCGTCCGCTCGGTCGTGCTGACGGTGCGCGAGGAACCCTATGTGGAGGCGGCGATCGCGGCGGGCACGCGCACGCCGCTCGTCATGACCCGCCATATCCTGCCCAACACGATCGCGCCGCTCATCGTCCAGGCGACCTATATCTGCGGCTCGGCGATGCTGCTGGAGGCCATTCTCGGCTTCCTCGGAGCGGGCATCCCGCCTGAGATCCCGAGCTGGGGCAACATCATGTCGGAGGGGCGGACCTATTTCCAGATCAGCCCATGGATCATCTTCTATCCCGGCATCGCGCTGGCGATCACCGTGCTGGCGGTCAATGTGATGGGCGACGGGCTGCGCGACACGCTCGACCCGAGAATTGCGAGGAAGATGTGAGCGAGCCGGTTCTCGATATTCGCGGTCTGACCGTGGAGCTGCCCAAGGGCGCCGACCGGCGCTATGCGGTGGACGATGTGCGCTTTTCCGTGGATGCCGGAGAGCTCGTCTGCGTGGTGGGCGAGTCCGGTTCGGGCAAGTCGGTCACCGCCTTCACGGTGATGGGGCTGAACCCGCCGCGCGCGCTGAAGCCGGTCGCCGGCGAGGTCATGGTCCAGGGCATCGACGTTCTGAAGCAGTCGACACGGGCCATGCGCCGGCTGCGCGGCGAGAAGATGGCGATGATCTTCCAGGAGCCGATGACGGCGCTGAACCCGGTCATCAAGGTCGGCGAGCAGATCAGCGAGATGCTGGAGATCCACACCGACCTCTCGCCGTCGGACCGCCGCAAGCGCGTGCTGGAGACCATGGGGGACGTGAACCTCCCGGAGCCGGAGAAGCTCTATCACTCCTATCCCCATCAGCTCTCCGGCGGCCAGCGCCAGCGCATCATGATCGCCATGGCGCTGACCCTCGAACCGGCGCTTTTGATCGCCGACGAGCCGACCACAGCGCTCGACGTGACGACGCAGGCCCAGATCCTGAGGCTCGTGAAGGACATCCAGCGCCGCCACGGCATGGGCGTGCTGTTCATCACCCACGATTTCGGTGTGGTCGCCGAGATCGCCGACCGGGTGGTGGTGATGCGCGACGGGCGCATCGTGGAGCAGGGGCCGGCAAGCGAGGTGCTCAATGCGCCCAAGGACCCTTATACCCAGATGCTGATGGCCGCCGTGCCGAGCCTTACCCCGCCGGAGCGCCCCGAGCCCAAGCCCGCCGATCCGGCGCTGGAGGTGAAGGGGCTCAACAAGGTCTATGGTAGCACGGGCTGGTTCTCCTCCGGCCGGCTGGTGCATGCCGCCCAGGATGTCGAGCTCACCGTCCGTCCCGGCGAGACCCTTGGCGTGGTCGGCGAATCCGGCTCGGGCAAGTCGACGGTCGCGCGCTGCGTGGTGCGGCTGGTCGATCCCACATCGGGCACCGTGCTCATCAATGGCGAGGACGTCGCGCGCCTCGACGAGCGCAGGTTGAGGCCGCACCGGCGCGATATCCAGATCGTCTTCCAGGACCCGTACCGCTCGCTCAATCCGCGCCGCACGGTGGGCCAGTCCATCGTCGAGGGGCCGATGAATTTCGGCATGAGCGCGGAGAAGGCGCTCGCCAATGCGCGCGAGCTGATGACGGTGGTGGGGCTGTCGCCCGACGCGCTCGACCGCTTCCCCCACCAGTTCTCCGGCGGCCAGCGCCAGCGCATCTGCATCGCCCGTGCGCTCGCCATGGAACCGAAGGTGCTGATCGCCGACGAGGCGGTCTCCGCCCTCGACGTCTCCGTGCAGGCCCAGGTGCTCGACCTGCTCGCCGATATCCGCCAGCGCTTCGATCTGGCCATGCTGTTCATCACCCACGACCTGCGCGTCGCCGCCCAGATCTGCGACCGCATCATGGTCATGCGCCACGGCCAGGTGGTCGAGCAGGGCCTGACGCGCGAGGTCTACGGCCATCCCCAGCACGACTATACCCGCGCACTGCTCGCAGCCGCGCCGGGCCGGGAGACGCGCTTCGCGGGGACGGCGGCCTGACCTCAGGCCCATCTAACGAGACTTTCCCGCCTTTCGTCATTCCCGCGAAAGCGGGGACGCATGAGCGGACTCGGAGAGATGGATCCCCGCTTTCGCGGGGACGACGAACAAAGGAACCGCGAGGGCAACCAAAGAATCGCGACACCGTTGGGTTCCGCAAACGAGTCCCGGGACGACGCTTTCTTCTCAATTCCAGCCGTGCCTGCCGCTCAGACCGTGCTCATTCCCATCCGGCCGGCGATGCGGCCCATCTGGCGGAACGCCGGCGACAGGATGGTGAACGGGTGTTTCGGGCCGGGTGCGCAAGGGCTTAAGCTCGCGCTCTTTCGTGAACCGATTCGCCCGAGGAGAATGCCTGCCATGAGATCCTTCATCCGTATCGCCGCGCCTGCAGCCCTGTTCGCGCTCGTCACTGTCGAGCCCGCAAGCGCCCATGTCGGGGCGGGCTCCACCTCCTCCTTCGCCGCGGGGCTTACCCATCCGCTGGGCGGGCTGGACCATATCCTCGCCATGGTCGCTGTCGGCCTGTGGGCGGCGCTCAAGGGCGGGCGGGCCCTGTGGGTCTGGCCGTGCGCCTTTGTCGGCGTCATGCTCGTCGGCGGCGCGCTGGGCATGGCAGGCATGCCGCTGGCCTTCGTCGAGCCGGGCATTCTCGCCTCCATCGTTGCGCTCGGCATTCTCGTCGCGCTCGCCGTCGACCTGCCGGTGGCGGCCGGCGCGGTTCTCATCGGTGTCTTCGCCCTGTTCCATGGCCACGCCCATGGCATGGAAGCCCCGGCCGCCGGAACGGCGCTGCTCTATGCCGCGGGCTTTGCGCTCGCCACCGCGGGCCTGCACGGGGTTGGCGTCCTGTTCGGGCTCGTCTCGCGCGATGCGCTGTGGCGCAATGTGATCCGCGGCGCGGGCGCCGCGACGGCGGCGGCAGGTCTCGCGCTGGCCGTCGTTTGAGGGGCTTGCCTATCCGCGGCGCCGTGCAGGGACCGGCGCCGCGGGAGCAAGGGCTCAGATCGCGTTCTTCCCCATCTGGTCGGCGATGTAGTCGGCCTGGCGGATCGCCAGCGCCACGATGGTGAGCGTCGGGTTCTCCGCGCCGCCGGTCGTGAACTGGCTGCCGTCGGAGACGAACAGATTGTCGATGTCGTGGGCCTGGCCGTGGCGGTTGACCACACCGTCGGCCGGCTTCTCGCTCATCCGGTTGGTGCCCAGATTGTGGGTCGACGGGTAGGGCGGCGTGTGGAAGGTCCGCGTCGCGCCGACCGCGTCGTAGAGCGCCGATCCCTGCCGGTAGGCATGCTGGCGCATGGCCTTGTCGTTGTCATGGTCGTTGAAGTTGACATTGGGCGCCGGCAGGCCGAACTGGTCCTTCTCGCTGGGATGGAGTGTGATGGCGTTGCCTTCCTGGGGCATGTCCTCGCCGACGATCCACATGCCGGCCATGTTGGCATACATGTCGAGCGCGCTGGAGAAGGACCGCCCCCAGGCGCCCGGATCGAGGAAGGCCGCCATGAAGGGCAGGCCGAGCGACAGGGTCTCGAACTCGTAGCCGCCGACGAAGCCGCGGCTCGGGTCGAGCTTCGCCTCGTCCTGGATGATGCCGGCCATGGTCGTTCCGCGATACATGTGCACCGGGCGCTCGAAGATGCCGTAGATCGAGCCCGTCATGTGGCGCATGTAGTTACGCCCCACCTGGCCGGACGAGTTGGCGAGCCCGTCGGGGAACATGGAGGAGGCGGAGTTCAGGAGCAGGCGCGGGCTCTCGATGGAGTTGCCAGCGACCGCCACGATCCGCGCCTTCTGGCGATGCTGGTTGCCATCCTTGTCGGCATAGACGACACCCGTCACCTTGCCGTTCGCGCCGTGCTCGATCTGGAGCACCTGCGCATCGGAGCGGACCTCCAGATTGCCGGTCTCCTCGCCCTTGGGGATCTCTGTATAGAGCGTCGACCATTTCGCGCCCGACTTGCAGCCCTGGAAGCAGAAGCCGATCTGCAGGCAGGAACCGCGGTCGTCGCGGGGCTCGGAGTTGATCGCCATGTGGCCGGTATTGCAGGTCTTGTAGCCGAGCAGGTCCGCGCCCTTCTTCATGACCTTGAAGTTGTTGTTGCCCGGCAGGCCCGGAATGCCGTTCGTCCGGGTCACGCCCATCTTGTCCTCGGCCTTGGCGTAATAGGGCTCCATCTCCTCCAGCGTGACCGGCCAGTCGAGGAGGTTGGCGCCGGGCACCGCACCGTAATGGGTGCGCGCCTTGAACTCGTGCGGCTGGAAGCGCAAGGAGGCGCCGGCCCAGTGGACGGTCGAGCCGCCGACTGCCTTGACGATCCAGGCCGGCAGGCCCGGAAAGTCCTTGTGGACGCGCCAGCTGCCCGAGGTGGTGCGCTTGTCGAGCCAGGACAGCTGGGTGAAGGCGGCCCATTCGTCATTGACGAAATCGCCAATATCGTGCCGTGCGCCCGCCTCCAGGACGACCGTCTTGATGCCCTTCTGGGCGAGCTCGTTGCCAAGCGTTCCGCCGCCCGCGCCGGAGCCGACGATGACGACGACGCTGTCGTCGTTCAGATCGAATTTCGCAGCCATCTTTCCCTCCCCCTTCAGACCTGGTCGAGCCAGTCGATATCGTCGAAGCCGCGGTGGAGATAGCCGCCATAGGACGCGCTCTCGCCCTCATAGCCGAAGATCGCCCAGACCTCCTTCTGATTGTAGAGGCCCGTGATCATGTGGCCGCGCACGGTCTGGAAGAACGGGCTCTCCTGCATGTCGGAGAGGATCGCCACGCGGTCGGCCTCCCAGGCGACATCGGCGTAGTTGCGGCCCTGCCGGCCCTGTGCCGCCTCGTTAAGCCCCGTCGCGCCATCCTCCAGGAGGGTCTGGAGCCCCGCATCCTCCCTGGCCTTGGCGTCGAGGCCGGTAATGGCGATGGCGTAGTACTTGTCCGCCAGCCGGTCATGGGGATAGAGATCGCGGGCCATCTGGACGAGGGTCGCGAAGGTCTCCGGCTTCAGGGCATCCGCAGTGGCCGCCCAAGCCCCGTTCGCGCCCGCGATCATGCCGCCCGGCAGAACGGTCATCGCGACAAGGCCCACGCCGCCCGAGGCGATAAGCCCGCGCCGCGTGACCGTCACGCGCTTGTCGATCAGTCTCATTGTCGTTTCCTCCTTGGTTCTTGTTGGGCCCGTTTTCGGGCCTCGTCGTTGCCTGCGCGGGGCAGGCGGATCAGGTGTAGCGGCCGTGCCTCTGGAGCACCTCGATCTTGTATCCGTCGGGATCGGTGACGAAGAAGAAGCGGGCCATGAGCGCGCCGTCGCGGTGGAACTCCTTGATCGGCGTGGGGCCAAGCCCGAGTTCCTCGAAACGGGCGTGCTCGGCGTCGAGATCGGCGACGGAGCAGGCGAGATGGCCGTAGCCCGTGCCGTGGGTATAGGGCTCGTCCTGCCCGTGATTGACGGTGAGCTCGACCTCGAAATCGTTCTCGTCGTTCTTCAGATAGACCAGCGTGAAATCGTCGAAAGCGAACCGGTCCTTTATGCCGAGGCCGAAGGCCTTGCCGTAGAAGTCGACGGATTTGTCCTCGTCAAGGACGCGGATCATCATGTGAATGGGTTTGGCCATTCCGTACGGTTGCTCCCTGTCTCTCCCGAGGCGGGCGTGCGGAGACAGGGCGCGCAAAAGCGCGTCCGGCCCGGCGTCCCTGCCGTCAGGCTCCGGTTTGTCGAGATGGCAACAACTTTAATGCGGAACGGCGCCGCGGTGGTGTTATCCCGGTACTACGCGACGACGCGCTGCGCAGGGTCCGCCTCGCGGGCGAGCCGCTCATGGTCGAAACCGCTGTCGAGATAGTTCAGGCAGCAGCAGCGCAGGAGCGAGGCGAAGTTCGTGACCTCGCCATGGATGTCGAGCGCCTCCTCGTAGAGCTTGGAGAGGAAGCGCGCCATCGGCATGTCCTGGGCCTCCGCGATCTCCTCCAGGATCGTCCAGAAACGGGCCTCGAGCCGCACGCTCGTCGGGTGGCCGAGAAGCCGGACCGAGCGCGTTTCGTATGCGTATCCCCTGGGGTCCTGTCCGGCAAAGATATGGCACATGGCTGGCGCTCCATCCCTTGTGTGGGCCGGCCCGTCTTCCGCGCTGCCGGCCTTGCGGTCCCCGCCCCCCGGAGTGTGTCGCGGGGCTGGCGGGGCCGGATCACATTAGAACGACTATAAGCCGGTCGCCGCGAAGCGCCAAATGCGGAATGGCGGGCCTTTCCGTCCGTAGGCGGAGCGAGCGACTTTTGAGGGTTTTTGTTGAAAATGCACTGAATAGGTGTAAAAGGGCAATGGTGTCCGGACGTGGCGAATGCGCTTGGAGGGCGGCGCAGGATCGAGCCGGCGACCGTATGGCGCGATGGTCGGGAGGATATCGATGGCGGGAACGACGGGGACCGCGGGCGGCGGTCTGTATGCGGAAGCGGCGGAGACCTTGCCGGTTTTCACCAACGGCCAGATCGCCCACTATCTCCGGCAGGGTTTCTGGGAGGACGTTGGCCGTTCCGCGGCGCGCTTCGACGTGGCGTCCGGCGGTGTTCTGACAGTCGATTATTCCTCGCTCACGCCGGAGGGACAGGCCCTGGCGGCAGCGGCCCTGGACACATGGTCGTCCGTCACGGGCATCGGCTTTGTCGAGGTCGCCGGCGACCCCCAGATCCTGTTCACGGACAACGGGTCGGGTGCCGGCACCGCGGTCTCCACGCTCGGCGGCATTATCCAGAATGCCCGGGTCAATATCGGCTGGACGATTCCCGCAGGGTCCGGGGCGAGCCTCGACAACTACTATTTCCAGGCCTATCTGCACGAGATCGGCCATGCGCTCGGCCTCGGACACGCCGGAAACTACAATGGCGGCGCGACTTACGGCATCGACAACCACTATCTGAACGAATCCTGGCAAAGCTCGCTCATGTCCTATTTCGACCAGAGCGAGAACACCTATATCCAGGCCTCCTATGCCTTTGCCATCACACCGATGGTGGCCGATCTCATCGCCATCCACGATATTTACGGCGAACCGGCTGCGATCCATGCGGGCGATACGGTCTATGGCGAGAATTCCACGGCGGGCGGGGTGCTCGACGGGCTGATCGCGATGACGAATCCGGTCACCTTCACGATCAGCGACAGCGATGGGATCGATACGATCGATTTCCGCTCGCAGACCGCCGACCAGCGCATCGATCTGAGGCCGGAGGCGATCTCCGATGTGCTCGGGCTGACGGGCAACATGATCATCGCCCGCAATACCCATATCGAGAATGCGGTGTCGGGCTCCGGCGACGACATGATCTATGGCACTGCCGGCGACAACGTGCTGAACGGCGGTGCGGGCGACGATGTGATCTATGCCGGTCCCGGCAACGACATCCTGTGGGGCGGCGCCGGTGCGGACTGGATGCATGGCGGGCAGGGCGACGACATTTACTATGTGGAGGATGCGGGCGATCTCGTTCTCGAACCGGCGGATTTCGGGATGGACGAGGTGCGTTCCAGCGTCTCCTTCGACCTCGGTGCGCACGGCCAGCACCTCGAGATCCTGCGGCTCACCGGCGAGGGCGACATCGACGGGACGGGCAATTCGCAGGATAACCGGATCTACGGCACTGCCGGCGACAACGTGCTGAACGGCGGTGCGGGCGACGATGTGATCTATGCCGGTCCCGGCAACGACATCCTGTGGGGCGGCGCCGGTGCGGACTGGATGCATGGCGGGCAGGGCGACGACATCTATTATGTGGAGGATGCGGGCGATCTCGTTCTCGAACCGGCGGATTTCGGGACGGACGAGGTGCGCTCCAACGTCTCCTTCAACCTCGGTGCGCACGGCCAGCACCTCGAGATCCTGCGGCTCACTGGCGAGGGCGACATCGACGGGACGGGCAATGCGCAGGACAACCGGATCTATGGCACTGCCGGCGACAACGTGCTGAACGGCGGTGCGGGCGACGATGTGATCTATGCCGGTCCCGGCAACGACATCCTGTGGGGCGGCGCCGGTGCGGACCGGATGCATGGCGGGCAGGGCGACGACATTTACTATGTGGAGGATGCAGGCGATCTCGTTCTCGAACCGGCGGATTTCGGGACGGACGAGGTGCGCTCCAACGTCTCCTTCAACCTCAATGCGCACAGCCAGTACATCGAGATCCTGACGCTCACCGGGACGGGCGACATCGACGGGACGGGTAATTCGCAGGATAACCGGATCTGCGGCAATGCCGGGCAGAACAGGCTCGATGGCGGTCTCGGAAACGACCTGCTGGAAGGTGGTGCCGGTGCGGATACATTCGTCTTCCGCTCGGGTTGCGGGGCCGACACGATCCTCGATTTCGAGGATGGCACCGACCGGATCGCCGTCCTGTCGGGTGCATCGGCATTCGGCGATCTCGAGATCGCGGCGAGCGGCGAGGATGCACTCGTCACCTTTGCCGATGTCTCCATCGTATTCTCCGGGACGGACCATTCGCGGTTGACGGCCGACGACTTCCTGTTCGCCTGAGCCTCGGCGCCGCGATGACGACCGACAGGGGACCGGACGAGTTGAGGCGCGCCCTCGCGCGGCACCGGCGATCGCTGTTTGCCGTTTGCGTCTTCAGCCTCGCCGTCAATGCGCTGATGCTCACCGGGCCGGTCTTCATGCTCCAGGTCTATGACCGCGTGCTGGCCAGCCGCTCGGAGGCGACGCTCGTTGCGCTCCTCGTCATCGTGGCGTTTCTGTTCGCGATGATGGGGCTGCTGGACTATGCGCGCGGCCGCGTCATGGCCCGGATCGGTGCGGATATCCAGGATACGCTCGACGCGCGCGTCTTCTCCGCCGTCCTGGAGCGCGCCGCCCGCGGCGCGGGACCCGGGGCGGCGTTGTCGGGTCTCAGGGACCTCGAGGCCGTACAGCGGGTTTTCACCGCGCCGGTCTTCTTCGCCGTCTTCGACATGCCCTGGACGCCGGTCTTCCTCATGGCGATCTTCGCCTTTCATGCCTGGCTCGGCGTGCTCGCCCTTCTCGGCGGCGGCATCCTGGTCGTAGTGACCGCGCTCAACCAGATGACGACGTCGGCCCCGGCCATGCGCTCGGCAGGAGCGACCTCGCGGTCCGATGCCGTCGCCGACAATGTCTGTGCGGAGACGGAGACCGTGAAGAGCCTCGGCATGCGCGAGGCGCTGTTCCGGCGCTGGAAGGACGCCCGTGATCGGGCGCTCGCCGAAACCGTCGCCGTCAGCGACCGGACCGGTGTCTGGTCCACCGCCTCGCGCACCTTCCGGCTGTTCCTCCAGTCGGCCATGCTGGCGCTCGGCGCCTATCTCGTCCTGCGCCACGAGTTGACGGCGGGCGCCATGGTGGCCGCCTCCATCCTGCTCGGCCGGGCGCTCGCGCCTGTCGAGCAGGCCATCGGCAACTGGGCTCTCGTCCAGCGCGCCCGGCGGGGGTGGGTGTCGCTCGGTGCGCTGCTGGAGGATATTCCGCGAGAACCGCCGCGAACGGCGCTGCCGAAACCGAAGGCGCGCCTGGAGGTTCGCCAGCTCACCGTCATGCCGCCCGGAGGCACGCAGGCCACGCTGCGCATGGTGTCCTTCGGCGTCGGGCCGGGCGAGGCGCTCGGCGTCATCGGCCAGAGCGGGGCCGGCAAGTCGACACTCGCGCGCGCCATCACGGGCGTATGGCCGCCCACCGCCGGCACGGTCCGGCTCGACGGCGCCGCGCTCGACCGATACGACCCCGACGAGCTCGGATGCCATATCGGCTATCTGCCCCAGAAGGCGGCGCTGTTTGCGGGCACGGTCGCGGAGAATATCGCTCGGATGGCCGGGGAACCCGATGCCGGACGCGTCGTGGAGGCGGCCCGCAAGGCGGGGGCGCATGACATGATCCTCGGCCTGGCGAACGGCTACGATACCGTGCTCTCGGCCACCGGCAGCGGCCTGTCGGGCGGTCAGATCCAGAGGGTCGGCCTTGCCCGCGCGCTCTATGGCGACCCGGTTCTCCTCGTGCTCGACGAGCCGAATGCCAGCCTCGATGCCGATGGCATTGCGGCGCTCAATCTGGCGATCCGCGAAATGAAGGCCGCTGGCGGCGCCATCGTCATCATGACCCACCGGCCGGCGGGCATTGCCGAATGCGATCTCCTGCTCGTCATGGAGGCCGGGATGCGGCGGGCCTTCGGCCCCCGCGACGAGGTGCTGAGGCGAGAGGTGGAGAACCATGCCCGGATCGTGCAGCCGGCCGTCCGGGAGGCGGGTCCGTGACCGGCGGTGATCGGTCCCCCGCAGGCAAGGGGCATTGGCCTGTCCGCACGCCGCTGCTCGTGGGGCTTGCCGCGCTCGCCCTCCTCGTCGGCGGCTTCGGCCTGTGGAGCGTGGCCGCGACCATCGCCGGTGCGATCGTGGCTCCGGGACAGATCGAGGTCGAGCGCAACCGGCAGGTCGTGCAGCATCCCGAAGGCGGCGTCGTCGGCGCGATCCTCGTGGAGGAGGGCGACGCGGTCGAAGCCGGCGAGGTGCTGGTCAGGCTGGATGGCACACTGCTCGAATCGGAGCTCGCCATCGTCGAGGACCAGCTCTTCGAGGCGATGGCGCGGCGCGCCCGGCTCGAGGCGGAGCGCGACGAGGCCGACACGGTGACCTTCGAGGGCGAGCTTCTGGAAGCGGCCCGCCGGCGCGGCGATGTCGGCGACATGGTCGATGCCCAGCGCAGGCTGTTCGACGCGCGCTGCGACACGCTCGCCCGGGAGGTCGAGCAGCTCGGCAGGCGCCAGGGCCAGATCGAAAGCCAGATCGCCGGGATCGACGCAGAGCGTGCCGCCCTCGTCCTCCAGCTCGGCTTCATCCGCGAGGAGCTCGCCAGCGTCCGCAGCCTGTTCGAGAAGGGCCTCGCCCAGGCCTCCCGCGTGCTTGCCCTCCAGCGCGAGGAGGCGCGGCTGGAGGGGAGCGTCGGCCGGCTCGCCGCCTCGAGGGCGGAGGCGCAGGGCCGCATCACCGAGACCGGGATCGAGATCCTGAAGCTCGCCAAGCAACGCCGCGAGGAGGCGATCTCGCGGCTGAGCGAGGTCAGGGCGCGCGAACTGGAATTCGCGGAGAGGCGCCGCAAGATGAGGGAAACCCTGTCGCGGCTCGATATCCGCGCGCCGTCGGCCGGGCTGGTCTACGATCTGGCGGTGCATGCGCCGCGCTCGGTCGTGCGGCCGGCGGAGCCCGTCATGTACATCATTCCCCAGGACCGCCCCCTGATCGTCGCGGCACGGATCGATCCGACCGATATCGACCAGATCTCCGCCGGCCAGGCGGCGAGCCTGCGCTTTCCCGCATTCGACCGACGCACGACGCCCGCGCTTTCGGGCACCGTGACTAAGGTTTCCGCCGACGCCTTCGTCGACGAGACGACGAGGGCCTCCTATTACCGCGTCGAGATTGTGCTGCCGGAGGACGAGATCGCCAGGCTCGAGGGGGTGGGCCTCGTTCCGGGCATGCCGGTGGACGTCTTCATCCGCACCGCCGAGCGCACGCCGATGAGCTATCTCGTGAAGCCGCTGACGGATTATTTCAGCCGTTCCTTCCGGGAACGCTAGAGCGCTTTCGGGAAAAGTGGATACCACTTTTCCGGTTCGAAAGCGCGGCAATACAAGACGCTGGAGGGCATGAGCGACCACGAATCTGCCAAATGCCCTCCCGCTTAAACCGGCACCCTACCATGCCGGTTTCAGAGGTCCGCCCTGAGAAGGCGCCGCGGCGTTCGCGTGAGCCGCCGGCCGCCCTCGGGCGTGACCGCGACCGTCTCGCTGATCCCCAGGCCGCGGGCGGAGGTGTAGACATGGAACACCATGCCGGTCTCCAGCCGCCAGCGGGCATCGGGCTTGAGCGTGTAGGAGAAGTCGCTGGTGCGCGGCGTGCGCCCATAGAGCCCCAGCATGTAGGCGCTCACATTGCTGTAACTCTTGCGCAAGCCCTCGGCCAGCACCGCCTCGCGCAGCACGGCGTCGGCCTCGCACGCCTCGATACCGGAGCGCATGGCCGCGATCTGGCGGTTCTGAAGGGCGATGAGACGGTCAGCCACCGCGCCGAGCCCCTCCCGGTCCGCGCCGACCAGGATCGGTCGCATGAGCCGCGCGCTGTAATTGGCGACCTTCGGGATGAGCTCCACATGCAGGATGTCGCCATCGCCGAGCCTGTCCTCGCCGAGTGCGGCATGAAGGAAGCCGTTGTCGCCACGGGCCCTCACGATGGGGCCGACATCGCCCGTATCCGCGCCGCGGCGTACGAAGATGCCCGCGGCGAGCGCGGAGGCCCCGCGCGGCGTGAAGCCCTCGCGCGCCGCGCTGTGGATCGCGGTCATGGCCTCGTCGGCGATCCCCGCCGCGCGCTCGATAACGGCGATCTCCGGAGGCGATTTCGTCGCCCGCAGCCGGTCGCTGACGCGGGGCAGGTCGACGAAACGGGCCTCCGGCAGCAGCGCGCCGAAGCGGGCGAAGGTGTGGGCGGTGAAGGCGTAGGACTGGAAGTCCGCCCCGATCCGGGCCCCGGTGAAGCCGCGCGCGGCGAGTTCGCCCGCCATCACCTCCTGCGGTTCGGCCGTGTCGGCGAAGCCCACAATGTCGTCGATCCATGTGGCGGCCCGGCAGGGCACGGTATCGAGCTCGCGCAGGACGAACCACGGTTCGCCCTCGCGCGGCAGGAAGGCCGCCCGATACATGGTCTCCGACACCGTGTAACCGGTGAGCCAGGCGAGGCATTCCGCATGATCCACGAGCAGGATGTCGGCATCCGCGCCCGCCATGGCCTCGCGGGCCAGCGCGACCCTGCGCGCGAATTCGGCCTTCTCGAACATGATGCCCCCGCCCGCGCCTCAGGCGCTCTCGTCCACTTCGCAGATATCGAGGATGGCGAGCATATAGATGCGGATCATGTCGAGATAGTCGGCAATGTCCACGCGCTCGTCGGGCATGGTGTTGTAGCGCCCGCCCGGGCCGCACACGATGCCCTCCATTCCGCCGGCCTCGTAGAGATGGCCGGCATCGGTCCCGAAATAGCGCGGTGGCGCGATGGCGCCGGTCGGCTGGGGCTCGCCGCGCACCGTCTCGTAGGCCGCGTTCACCGCCGTCACGATGCGCGCATCCCGGGCCACCTCGAAGGGCGGCATGGTCGGGCGGCCCTCCTGGCGCTCCGGCGTGATGGTCGCCTTGAGGCCGGGGAAGCGGGCCTCGAGCTCGTCGAGCACCGCACGCATGTCGGCGATGGCCTGCTCCTCCGTCTGGCCGGGCGCATAGCGGCCCGAGCCCTTGATACGCACGACGTCGGCCACCTGAGGCGGGCGCCATTCCTCCAGATCCTTGCCGAGCGCGCCGTGCACGACCCCCACATGGACGCGGTTGATCGCGCGGTGCTCCTCGCTCTTGGCACCGGAGAAGGTCATGGCGTTAAGGCGCGGAATGAGGTCGCAGGCCGCCATGATCGCGTCGACCGCCTCCTCCCGCTTGGAGAGATGGCGGGTGTCGCCGGTCAACTCGATATGGAAGGTGAAGGCGGCGGCGTGCATGGTCAGCGCCTGGAGGTCGGTCGGCTCGCTGTTGATGAAATAATCCGCCGTCACGCCGCGCTTCACGGCAGCGAGCGTGCCGACACCGCCCTGCAGCTCGCCGATCACGAAAGTCAGGATCACGTCTCCCCGAAGCTTCACGCCGGCGTCGATCAGCGTCTTGACGGCGCAGTAATAGGCCGCGTCGCCCGCCTTCATGTTGGAGACGCCAATCCCGTAGATGAACCTGTCGTCGACGATGCCGCCCCAGGGATCGACCGTCCAGCCCTCGGTGGCGGGGTTGGTGTCGAGATGGCCGTTGAAGAGCAGGCTCTTGCCGCCGCCGGTTCCCGCCCACCGGCCGATGGCGTTGACGCGGCGGCCCTCCACGGGCTGAAGCTCGGCCTCAAGCCCGATCTCGGTCAGGCGGGCGGCCATGAACTCCGCGAGTGCGCGCTCGCCGTCGCTTTGCGAATAGCTCTTGTGGCGCACCATCTCGGCCAGGAAGTCGAGCGCGGCCTTCTCGTCGAGTCGGGCGAGCAATGCTTTGCGGTCCATGGGGGTACTCCTTGGGGACGGGGAGGGAGGGGGAGAGGGTCGGTCAGCCGACGGGCGTGGGCACGGCCTCGATGAGCGAGCGCGTATAGGAGTGGCGGGGGCCAGCGGCGATCTCGCCGACGGTTGCCAGCTCGACGAGGTCGCCGCGATACATGACCGCGATCCGGTGGGCGATCTGGCGCACCAGGTTGAGGTCGTGCGTGATGAACAGATAGGCGGTCCCGTAGCGCTTCTGGAGGTCCACCAGGAGCGCGATCACCGAGGCCTGGACGGAGACATCGAGGGCGGAAGTGATCTCGTCGCAGATGACGAGCTTCGGGCGCGAGGCGAAGGCGCGCGCGATCGCCACGCGCTGCTTCTCGCCGCCGGAGAGCTGGTGCGGGAAACGCCGGGCATGGTCCGCCGGCAGCCGGACCTGCTCCAGGAGCTCGGCCACCGTGTCGCGCTCGCGCCGCCCTTCCGCGCCGCCATAGAGGCGCAAGGGGCGCGACAGGATCTCGCCGATGCGCTGGCGCGGATTGAGCGAGGAATCGGGATGCTGGAAGATGAGCTGCACGTCGCGCCGATAGGCGGCGTCCATGTCGGCGCGGCCCGCGATGGTGCGGCCGGAGAAGACGATCTCGCCCTCGAACGGGTTGAGGCCGGTGAGTGCCTTGGCGAGCGTCGACTTGCCGGACCCCGACTCGCCGACAATGCCGAGGATCTCGCCGGGCCCGAGCGACAGGCTGATGGCGGAGGCGCCGGTCACCCGGCCCTCGTCGTGTCCGAGAAGCCTGGAGATGGCGGAGGAGCGGCCATAGCGCACCGTCACGTCCTTCACCGTCATGAGCGGCTCGGTCCCGGCATCGGGCGCGCTCGCGACCAGCCGGTGGTCGGGCCGGGGCACGGCGGCGACGAGGCGCTTCGTATAGTCGTCCTGCGGGCTCGTGAGCACGGCGCGCGAGCCGCCGGTCTCCACGATCTGCCCGCGATGGATGACACCGACGCGGTCGGCGACGTTCATGACCAGCGCAAGGTCGTGGGAGATATAGAGCGAGGCGACCTCCGTCTCCTCCTGGAGCTCGCCGAACAGGTCGAGGATCTGATGAGCGGTGATGACGTCGAGCGCGGTGGTCGGCTCGTCGAAGATGATGCATTCCGGCTGGCAGGCGAAGGCCGTGGCGATCACCACGCGCTGTTTCTCGCCGCCCGAGGCCTCGTGGGGATAGCGGCGCATCATGGCACCGGGCGTCTTCAGGCCGACACGCTCCAGCATCGCCTCGCCCTCGCCCCAGGCCTCCCTGCGGTCGAGCCCGCGGTGGCGCATCAACACCTCCGCGACCTGATCGCCGAGGGTCAGCGTTGGGTTGAGCGAGGTGCCCGGGTCCTGGAACACCATGCCGATGCGCCGCCCCCGGATGCGGCGGATCTCGGCGGCGCTCTTGCGCATCAGGTCCTCGCCCTTGAGTGATATGGCGCCGGCCTCGTGCGCGGTGTCGGGCAGGTAGCGCATGATCGCCCAGGCGAGAGAGGTCTTGCCGGAGCCCGATTCGCCGACCAGGCCCATGACTTCGCCGCGCCCGACATCGAGGGTCACGCCGTTGAGCGCGCGGAACGGACCGTTCGGCGTCCGGTAGTCGAGACTGTAGTCGTCTATGGCGAGAATGGGCTGCATGGCGGATGTCACGTGCGCGGGTTGAGGGTGTCGCGCAGACCGTCGCCGAGCAGGTTGAACCCGATGGCGACGATGGCGATGGCAAGGCTCGGCCAGACGATCATCCACGGGCTCAAATGCATGAAACGGCGGGCCTCGGAGACCATGAGCCCCCATTCCGGCGCCGGCGGCTGGGCACCGAGGCCGAGGAAGCTCAGCGTCGCGAACAGCATGACGGCGAAGGCCACGCGGATGGTCATCTCCACGATGACGGGGGCGATCACATTGGGCAGCATCTCGCGCAGGATCACATAGGCGCTCGATTCGCCACGCGCGATGGCGGCGTTCACATAGTCCTGCTGGCGCACGGCGAGCGCGACAGAGCGCGTCACCCGCGCCATGCCGGGCGCGAAGGCGAGGCCGACGGCGAGCAGCGCGTTGAGCCCGCTCTTGCCGAGCAGATTGACGATCAGGAGCGCGAGCAGGAGGCTCGGGATCGACATGATGGCATCGACCGTGCGCATGATCGCCTCGTCGGAGCGTCCGCCGAGAAAGGCCGACGTTGTGCCGATGACCGACCCGACGGCGGTGCCGAGCGCGGTGGCGAAGAAGGCCATCACCACGGTGGACCGTGCGCCATAGAGAATGCGGCTGAGAATGTCGCGGCCATATTGGTCGGTGCCGAGCCAGAACGCCGCGTCCGGACCCTGATAGCGGGCCAGCGGGGAGAAGGCCTCCGGGTCGTGCGGTGCGAGGGTCGGGCCGAACAGGACTAGCACCACGGCGCAGGCCACCAGAAGGAGGCCCATGGCGCCCTGTGGCGAGCGGACGAGGCGGGCCAGGAGGTCAGTCATACTGGATCCTCCTGTCGAGCCAGGCATAGGCCATGTCGGCGGCGAAATTGGCGACGGAATAGGTCGCCGCCATGATCAGCGCCCCGGCCTGGATCGCCGGCAGGTCGCGTGCCTCGATGGCGACGATGAGCTGGCGGCCGATGCCGGGCAGCGCGAAGATCTCCTCCACCACGATGATGCCGCCGAGCAGATAGCCGATATCGAGCGCAACGATGGTGATGGTCGGCAGAAGCGCGTTCCTGAGCCCGTGCTTGAACAGGACCGTGCGCTCCGACAGCCCCTTTAGCCGGGCGGCGCGGATGTAGTCGGTATGGAGCACGTCCACGAGCTCGGAGCGCACCATGCGCGAGACATGGGCGATCAGGATCACCGACACGGTGACCACCGGCAGGGCGAGATGGGCAAGCCCGGCCCCGGGATCCTCCGTGAGCGGCACGTAGCCCGTGGCGGGCAGGATCTGGAGCCAGTCGGCGAAGACGAGGACGACCACGGTCGCCGTCACGAATTCCGGCAGCGACACGCCGACATAGGAGACGACGCTGACCAGGAGGTCGGCGAAGCGCCCGCGGCGGATGGCGGCGACGATGCCGAGCGGGATGGCGAGCGCGAGCATCAGCGCGATCGACAGGCCGGCGAGCAGGAGAGAACGGCCGAGCGCCTCGACCATCATCGGCCCGACTGCCTGGCCGGTGCGCAGCGATGTGCCGAAATCGCCGCGAAGGACACCGCCGAGCCAGTGCAGATACTGCATCCAGATCGGGTCGTTGAGGCCGAGACGCTCGCGCACGGCGGCGAGCGCCTCCGGCGTCGCGTTCTGGCCCAGCATCATCACCGCCGCGTCGGCGGGGAGGATCTGGGTGATCGCGAACACGATCACCGAGACCACGGCCAGCGTATAGACGATCAGGCCGCAGCGCTTGACGAGATAGGTTGGCGACACCGGAAGGCCTCACATGCTCTGCGTGGCGCGATCAGCCGCGCGTCGGCGCGCCGTCGCCGAGCGACACATAGTCGAGCCGGAAGACGGCACCGCGCGGATGGAGCACATAGCCGTCCACATAGTCGCGCTTGGCGCCCAGCAGGTCGAAAAAGGCCGGGATGATGGAGGGCACCTTGTCGGCCATCAGGCGCTGGGCCTCGGCATAGAGCTCCCGGCGCGCGCCCTCGTCGAGGGTCCGGCGGGCCTCCATGACCGCCTTGTCGAAGGTCTCGTTGTTCCAGTGCGTCTCGTTCCACGGCGCGTCGGAGGTGTAGAGCAGGGAGAAGATTGCGTCCGCGGTCGGCTGCATGTTGTAGAAGCCGACATAGAACGCGCCCTTCTTCCACACCTGATCGAGATAGGTGCTGTGCGGCATGGTCTGCACTTCGATGCTGAAGCCTGCGGGCTTGGCCATCTCGCGCAGGGCCACGGCGAGCTGGGTGCGCACGGACGGCTTGTCGGAGGCGATCAGCGTAGCCTCGATCCCATCCGGATAGCCTGCATCGGCGAGCAGCGACTTGGCCTTGTCGATGTCGGGCATCTTGGCGGGCTGGTCGAGATAGAAGCGATAGGCCGGGCTGATCGGCGTGTCGTTGCCCGGCGTGCCGAAGCCTTCGGTGACGAAGTTCACCATGGCCTCGCGGTCGACCGTCAGGGCCAGCGCCTGGCGCACGCGCTCGTCGTCGAAGGGCTTCTGGTTGCAAGCCATGTTGACGTTGCAGAACTGCCCGGAGGGCACCCTGAGGCCCTGAATGCCGGAGGCGCGCTCGAGCCTGGAGAACTCGGTCGGCTGGACGCTCGTCATGAGGTCGGTGTCGCCGGCGATGAGCGCGGAGCCTTCCGCCGTCTGGTCGGGATAGACGAGCACCTCGACCCGGTCGAGATAAGGCCTCTCCTGGTCGTAATAGGCATCGTTGCGGGTGACGGCGACGATGCGCTCCGGCTCGAAGGTCTCCAGCTTGAACGGGCCGGTCCCGACCGCTTCGCCGGCCAGCCGGTCGAGGCCGCTCTCGATGATCGCGGCCGGCACGATCTTGGCGTTGGTGTAGGCCAGGGTGACGGGCAGGTCCGCATAGGGCGCCTTGAGGGCGAAGACGACGGTGCGCTCGTCTTTGGCGGTGACCGTGTCGATGGGGCCGACATTCTTCAGCCCCGGCGAGGCGGTGTCGGGATCGAGGATCGCCTCGAATGTCGCGACGACGTCCTTCGCCGTGCACGGCGAGCCGTCGTGGAAGACGAGCCCGTCGCGGAGCGTGAAGGTCCATTCGGTGAGTTCGTCGTTGCTGCTCCAGCTCTCCGCGAGGTCGGGCTCGGCCGCCATCTCCGGATCGAGCCTCGTGAGGCCCGAATAGAGCAACTCCGCGACCAGATATTCCGGGTTCACCCGCACGATCAGCGGGTTGAGCTTGGCGATGGCCTGGTCGACGCTGACGCGCAGCGTGCCGCCGCGCCGGGGGGCTGCGGCAAGCGCCCGGCCATAGGGCACGGCGAGGCCGGCAAGGGCAGCGGTGCCCGCAAGCACGGTGCGGCGGTTGACGGTGAACGGTCGGGTCATGACGTGAACTCCCCTTTGGACTTAGGCCCCGGTTCTTGTGGTGAAGTCTTCGCTCAGATAGAGCAGGATGGCACGTGCCAGCGCGACGACGTCGTCCATGGTGGTGAACTCGTCGGGCGCATGGGTGTTGTTGTCGGGCCGCGACAGGCCGGCGAGCAGGATCTCGCGGATGCCCGCCTGCTGCACGAAGCCCATGTCGGAGCTCGTCGAAGAGCCCCAGGGGCGGAATTCCGCCGGATCCCAGCCGAAGCCCGCCGCAAGGGCGGCCTGCCAGCGCGGCCAGTGCGGGCCCGTGGGGTCGGAAACCGGGGCCAGATGGCCGATCATGCGGATATCGACGCTCAACGCCACCGACGGCGCCATCGCCTCGCGGACCGTGGTCTCGAGCTCTGCCAGAACCTCCTCGAAGGCTTCTTCCGGCGCATAGCGGCGATTGACGAGGATCTCGAACTCGGCCGGCAGCGAGGACCCTTTCTGGCCGCCATGCATGGCCGCGACGGTGAGGCGCCCGTGGAGGGGGCGGCCTGCGCGGTGGGGCGGCGGGGGCATGGCGGAGACGCGCCCCTCGACCTTCGTCTTGAGCGCCATCAGCGCGTTCAGGAGGGGGATCGCCTCCTCCGCGGCGTTGATGCCGCCGACGGGGTCGCCCGAATGGGCGCCACGGCCATGGACGGTGATCTTCAGGTCGATGCTTCCGAAGCAGCCTGCCCAGATGCGCGGCGCCGCACCACCGTTGAAGCTCACCAGATGCCCCTCGATCAGCCCCTGTTCGGCGAGATGGCGGATGCCCGGATAAAGCCCGCCCTCCTCGTCGGTACACAGGAGCAATGTGGGGTCGAAGCGCAGAGCGAGGCCCGTTGCCCCGGCGGCGCGCAGGGCCGCGAGCGTCGCGGCGATGGTGCCCTTCATGTCGGCCGCGCCCCGGCCATGAAGGCGGTTGCCCTCGCGGGTCAGGGCGAGCGGCGGTTTTGTCCATCCCGCCCCTGGCGGTACGGTGTCGACATGGTAGTAGAGGCTGGAAACGGGGCGACCCGTCTTGCGCTCCGCGATCAGATTGACCCGTTCGCCCTCCGCGCCGGAGCCGTCCACATGCCAGAGAAGGCGCGGAACGGTGACACGGCGGAAGCGGAAGCCGAGCGGGGCGAGCAGCGATTCCATGAGATCGGCGAAGGCGGGATAGCCGTCGCCCGGAGGGAAGGAGGTATCGGCCGCGATGAGGCGCGCGAGATCGTCGGCGATGGCCGTATCGTCCTCGGCGATACGGTCCCAGGCTTGCGACAGCGGTGCGGTTGTCTCGTGGAGCCTCATAAGGCCCTTTCCTTC
Source organism: Kaustia mangrovi (assembly GCF_015482775.1). GTDB lineage: Bacteria > Pseudomonadota > Alphaproteobacteria > Rhizobiales > Im1 > Kaustia > Kaustia mangrovi. Next base: position 3,558,293 of record NZ_CP058214.1, read on the forward strand.
AGGCACGGTGTTTTCTATAAACTATATAGAAATAAAAAGGGAAGCGAATGACGCTTGTCAACGACAAAAAACGGGCAGCCGGCGAGGGCGGCGACGCGCCTGACGGCACCATCAAACGGCTGAGCTCGGAAGGGGTGGCGCCGCTCTACGAGGTGGTAAAGCGGCACATTTCGGAGGCCATCCTGCTCGGCACCTGGCCGCCCGGAACGGTCCTGCCCGGCGAGGTGGCACTTGCCCAGAAATTCGGCGTGGCGGTCGGAACGGTCCGCCGCGCGCTGGCCGATCTCACCGCGGAAGGCCTGTTGTCGCGCCGGCGCAAGACCGGCACGGTCGTCACCGGGCGCAGCCCGCATCACAGCCTGCGCTTCTTCTTCCAGTATTTCCGCCTGCACGGGCGCGACGGCGCGCTGCAGCGCTCGACGACGTCCGATCTTTCCGTCGAGGTCGGCAGGGCGACGACGGAGGAGCGCGCGGGACTCGAGCTGGAGGAGGGCGCGGAGGTTCTCCGGCTGCGCCGCGTGCGCAATGTGGACGGCCGGCCGATCATGCACGACCGGTTCGTCCTGCCGGCCGACCGCCTTCCCGGCTTCCCGCACGATGGCGCGGAGGTGCCCGACCTGCTCTATCTCCACCTGCTGGAGCGCTATGGTATCCGTATCTCCGCCGTGCGCGAGCGGCTGTCGGCGGAGCTTGCGAGCGACGAGGATGCGGAGAGGCTCGGCCTCGACCGTCCCGCAGCCGTGATGGTGATCGAGGAGATCGCCTACGACCAGGCCGGCGCCCCGGTCATCGTGGCCGCGCACCGCGCGACCACGCAAGACCATTGCTATATCAACGAGATCAGATAGGGCTGACCGGGCGCTGGACAAGCTGCCCTAGCGCATCGGGCCGACGCGTCAGCCGCGCCCGATGAACGGCATCTTGGTCGCCATGACGGTGACGAACTGCACATTCGCGTCGAGCGGCAGGCTCGCCATATAGGCCACCGTCGAGCCCACATGGGCGACGTCCATGCGCGGCTCGGGCTGCTTGGTGCCGTCGGGCTGGAGGACGCCGTCCGTCATCCGCTCCGTCATCTCGGTCGCCGCGTTGCCGATGTCGACCTGGCCGCAGGCTATGTCGTAGGCGCGCCCGTCGAGGGAGGTGGAGCGGGTGAGCCCCGTAATGGCGTGCTTGGTGGCCGTGTAGGGGGCCGACAGCGGGCGCGGCACATGGGCGGAGATCGAGCCGTTATTGATGATCCGGCCGCCGCGGGGGGTCTGGTCGCGCATGATCCGGAAGGCTTCCTGCGTGCACAGGAAGGCGCCGGTCAGGTTGACGTTCACCACATTCGTCCATTGTTCGAAGGTGATGTCCTCCAGCGGAATCGCCGGCGCGCCCATGCCGGCATTGTTGAAGAGGAGGTCGAGCCGCCCGAACCGCTCCTTCACCGCGTCGAACAGCGCCGCGATGGAGGAGGGATCGGAGACGTCCGTGGGCAGGGGCAGCGTGCGCGTGCCGTCCGGGTCGCCCAGCCGGGCGGTCTCCTCGAGCGGTTCGATACGCCGGCCGGCCAGCGCCACGTGCCAGCCATCGGCGATGAGCGCCAGCGCCGCCGCGCGCCCCACCCCCGTGCCGGCGCCGGTGACCACGGCGTATCTTTCGTTGTCTGCCATCAACTGTCTCCTTCTTCCTGTGAGCCTGTCTCGAGATTGCGGTGCGCCGGAGCCGACCGCCCCCGCCAGGCCCGCATGGCGACGGGCCACAGCCAGATGGCGAGCGTGGCGGCTCCGAGAGCGGCGGCGATCGGGCGGTCGAAGAACGCGAGCAGATCGCCGTCGGACTTGATCATCGAGGTGATGAAATGTTTCTCCAGCATCGGCCCGATGACAATACCGAGAATGCACGGGGCGACCGGAATGTCGTTCTCCTCCATGAGGAAGCCCAGAACGCCGAACACAGCCATGACGATGATGCCGTAGCTCGAATTCGACGAGGCGAAGGCGCCGACGATGCAGAAGGCGAGGATGATCGGCATCAGGATCGTCCGCGGCACGGTAAGGATGCGTCGGGCGAGCTTGATCGCCGCCCAGCCGAGCGGGATGAGCAGGAGGTTCGCCGCGATGAAGATCAGGAACACCGCATAGACGTTCTGCGGCTGGAACAGGAACAGAGTCGGGCCCGGGTTCATGCCCTTCACATAGAGCACGCCGATGACGATGGCGGTGATGGTGTCGCCGGGAATGCCGAAGACGAGCGCGGGGATCCAGGCGCTCGACAGTGCGGAATTGTTGGCCGATGTGCTCTCCACGATCCCTTCCAGATGGCCGGTGCCGAACTTCTCCGGGGTGCGCGAGAACTTCCGCGCCGTGGCATAGGCGACCCAGGCGCCGATATCCGCGCCCGAGCCCGGCAGGGCGCCGATGCCGGTGCCGATGAGATTGCCGCGGATCTGCTGGCGCCAATAGGTCCTGACGAGCCGTCCCCAGCCGCGAAAGGGGTTGCCCATGGAAGTCTGGTCGATCGTCCAGCGCGGCGCGCCCTGGGCCATGGCGCGCAGCACCTCGGAGACGGCGAACAGGCCGATCATGGCGGGGATGAAGTCGATCCCGGCCAGAAGGTCCGTCGACCCGAAGGTGAAGCGGGGAACGGCGGCCGGATTGCCGAGCCCGATGCTCGCCACGAACAGGCCGATGAACAGGCTGACGAGCCCCTTCACCGGATGGCGCGCGCCGATGAAGACGGCGCAGGTGAGGCCGAGCAGCGCCATCCAGAAATATTCGAAGGAGGAGAATTTGAGCGCGATCTCGGCAAGGGTCGGCGCGGCGAGGATGAGCACCGCGGTGCCGAACAGCCCGCCAAGCGCGGAAAAGAGCAGGTTGGCGCCGAGCGCAAGCTCCGCCTGGCCCTTGCGGGTCATGGCGTAGGCCTCGTCCGTATAGGCCGCCGAGGCTGGCGTTCCGGGAATGCGCAGGAGCGCGCCGGGTATGTCGCCGGCAAAGATCGCCATGGCCGCGCAGGTCACCATCATGCCGACGGCGGGAACGGGGGCCATGAAGAAGGTGATCGGCACCAGAAGCGCCGTCGCCATGGTCGCCGTCAGCCCCGGGATCGCCCCGACCGCCAGCCCGAACAGGGCGGCGGACACGATGGCGACCATCACGTCCCACTGGAAGACGAGGCCGAGCGCCGTTTCGATGGGGGTCATGGTGTCGCCCGTCCTCCTACCATGGCAGCCGCGGCATCAGGCCGAGCGGAAGGGGGACGAGGAGAAGGTCGGCGAAGACCTTCTCGATGGCGAGCGTTGCGACGAGGGCGAGCGGCAGCGCCACCCACCATCGCACCCGCGTGAGGGCGAACAGGATCATCAGCAGCGCGACCATGGTCGGCACGAAGCCGATCTCCGGGGCGAGCACGATATAGGCGGCCATGCCGAGAACGGTGCCGGAGACGGCGAGCATCGCGCGCGGCTCGCGCGCCCAGTCGGCGCGCACGAGAAGCGGTTCGCCGTGGCCCGCCCCCTGGACGATCAGCGTGACCCCGCACCCGGCAAAGCCCAGGGCGACGAGCGTGGGGAACAGGGCCGCCCCGTAGCTCTGGCCCGGAATGTCGGGAAAGGTCTGCGAATAGCCGGCGAGGGCGATCGCGAAGATCACGAGGCCCCCGCCGAGCGTGGCGTCGGAAACGCGCATGGCACAAAGCCCGTGCGTGTGTTCGTTATTTCGCGAGGCCGACAGCCTTCATGACGGAGCCGAGCGATTCGTTGCTCTGCGCCATGAAGCTCTCGAACTCCTGGCCCGACGCCCAGCGCACGCCATAGCCGCGGCCGGCCATGAACTCCTTGTATTCCTTGGAGTTGTAGACTTTCTCCAGCGCCGCGATCAGCGTCTTGGACACGTCGTCCGGCAGGCCCTTCGGCCCGACCACGCCGCGCCATGCGCCGAGCATCCAGTCGGATCCCGTCGCCTCCTTCAGCGTCGGCACGTCGGGGAACAGCGCGGCGCGCTTGTCGGACATGATGGCGAGCGACTTCACCCGGCCGGCATCGATCAGCGAGCGCGCTTCCGGCAGCGAGCAGGGCACGATGTCGACGCCGCCGGCCACGAGGTCCTGCAGGCCCTCCGCCGCGCCGTTGCTCGGCACCCAGGGCGCGGCCTGAGGATCGATATCCATGCTGTTGAGCATACCGGCGAGCGCGAGGTGCCAGATGCCGCCCTGGCCCGTGCCGGAGGCCTTGTGCTCGCCCGGATTGTCCTTGATCGACGCGACGAGCGCCTTGGCGTCGGCGAAGTCGGAATCGGCGCTCACCTGAAGGCCCGCCGGGTCCTCGTTCATGAGCGCCAGCGGCGTGTAGGCCTCGTAGGTCAGCTCCGTCAGACCCTGCCAGTGCATCATGCCGATCTCGACGGTGGCGAGCCCCAGCGTATAGCCGTCGGGCTCGGCATCGGCGATGGCCTGATGGCCGACGACGCCGGAGCCGCCGGTCCGGTTCACCACATTGACGGGCTGTCCGAGCTCGCCTTCCAGAACCGAGGCGACGATGCGCGCGGTGGCGTCCGTGCCGCCGCCCGCGCCCCAGGGCACGATGATGGTGAGCGGGCGCTCCGGATACTCCGCGCGGGCGAGCCCGGCAACCGGCAGCGACATGGCAAAGGCGGCCACGCCCGCGGCGAGCGTGAGGACGGTCCTCCTGAACATGGCGTTTCTCCCTCTATGGTCTTGTGCGGGTCGGGCCGTTCGCGGTCCGCCTCGCTTGTGTATTTGTATGTCTGTGCGGGCCGGCATGCCGCCCGCCTCGCAACCGCCGTCCTCGATGAGAAGGCCCCCGATGCGACCGGCACACAACCCGCCACCGGAACCGTAGTCGATTGCCTCGCCGCCGGCAAAAGCGCAGTTGGGGCAAGGGTGCGGTGCGGAAACTATTCCGCTCCTTGGAAAAGTCCCTTCTCCGGCAGGCCGGCCTCTGCTTGCGGATCGCGGACAATTCGGCCATGAACAGGCGGGGCCGGATGCGGGCGTCTTCGAGGGGCGCTTGCCGACGGTTCGAACGATATCCATTCGAGGGAGAACGCGTCATGAAGCTGTTGCGTTACGGTGCCCCGGGCGCCGAGCGGCCCGGCCTGCTCGATGCCGAGGGCCGGATCCGGGACCTGTCCGACCATGTGGCCGATATCGGGCCCGATACGCTCGCGCCGGACGCGCTGAAGTCGCTTGCCGCACTCGACCCCGCGAGCCTGCCGGCCGTGGAGGGCGATCCGCGCATCGGCGTGCCGGTCTCGCGGATCGGCAAGCTGGTGGCCATTGGCCTCAATTTCTCCGACCATGCCGCGGAATCGAACCTGCCGATCCCGGAAGAGCCGATCATCTTCATGAAGGCGACGAGCTCGATCACGGGACCCAATGACGAGGTGGTCATCCCGCGCGGCTCCAAAAAGACCGACTGGGAAGTGGAGCTCGGCGTCGTGATCGGCAAGCGGGCGAGCTATGTTACGGTCGACGACGCGCTCGACCATGTCGCCGGCTTCTGCGTCGTCAACGACGTGTCGGAGCGCGAGTACCAGATCGAGCGCGGCGGCACCTGGGACAAGGGCAAGGGCTGCGACACCTTCGGCCCCATCGGCCCCTGGCTCGTCACCCGCGACGAGATCGCCGACGTGCAGGCCCTCGGCATGTGGCTCGACGTGAACGGCGAGCGCCGCCAGACGGGCACGACCGCCAAGATGATCTTCGATGTGAAGACGCTGGTCAGCTATATCAGCGAGTTCATGACGCTCGAGCCCGGCGATGTCATCACCACGGGCACCCCGCCCGGCGTCGGCATGGGGCTGAAGCCCGAGGCCGTGTTCCTCAAGGCGGGCGACGTGATGGAGCTTGGCATCGAGGGCCTCGGCCAGCAGCGCCAGCAATGCGTCGCCTGGACGGCGCGCGGCTGATCGTCTGACAGCCTCCCCTGCCTGAGATAAGCGGCGGGCATTTTACGCCCGCCGCCTTCAGCGGCTAGAGTGGCCTTGGGAAACCGGGCCGCAGAAGCCTGGCCTGCCTGGAGGACGATGAGGGGAGGTGCCGGTGGGGCCGCTCTACCGGATCATCGTGCTGACGACGGTCAGCATCGCGATCGGCGCGCTGGCATCCATCGCCGCCATCGGCTTCGTCGATGCGGTCTCCTGGCTGAACGACCGTCTGCTTGTCGCGCCGCGCGCGCGGATCCTCCTGGAGGACCGGCCGGTCCTGGTCGCCGCGGCCACCGTTCTCGTGCCGGCGCTCGGCGGACTTGCCGTCGGCCTCCTTCTCCAGCGCATATCGACGGTGAAGAGACCGCTTGGACCGGCCGACGCCATCCTCGCCGTGCAGACCCGCACGGCGCTCCCCTCCCTGCGCGACGGGACGGTCTCCACGCTCGCCGCGGTCCTGTCCCTCGGCTGCGGCGCGTCGGTCGGGCAATACGGCCCGATGGTCTATCTCGGCGCGATCTTCGGCGGGCTCGGCGCGAGGTTCGATCTCAGGATCGGCCATCTGCAGGGCGTCTGCGTCGGCTGCGGGGTCGCCGCGGCCATCGCCACCGCCTTCAACGCGCCCATTGCGGGGCTGGTCTTCGCCCATGAGGTGATCCTGCGCCACTATTCGCTGCGGGCCTTCGCACCCACGACGGTGGCGGCGGCCGTCGGCTATGTCGTCGCCAATGTCGTCTTCGAACGCGAGCCGCTGTTCATCGTCTCCTTCGGCGGTGTCGCCCATCCTTACGAATTCGCGCTTTTCGCGCTCGAAGGGGTGCTGTGTGCCTTCGTGGCGATGGGGTTCATGCATCTCCTGCTCCGGTTCGGCCGGCTCGCCGGAGCGCTCGCCGTGCCCGCGGCTGTCCGGCCGATGATCGCGGGGCTTGCCGTCGGCCTGGTGGCGCTGGAGCTTCCGGAGGTGATGGGCATCGGCGCGGAGGCGCTGCGTTTCGCGACCATCGAGGGGGCTTACGGGCCGGGCGAGCTGGCGCTTCTCGTCGTCGCCAAGATCGCGCTCACCGCCCTGTGCATCGGCTTCGGCTTCTCCGGCGGGGTGTTCAGCCCGGCGCTCCTGATCGGCATCCTGTTCGGCGCTCTGTTCGGCATGGCGGTCGCCGCCGGGCTTCCTCTGGAGACGTCCGGCACGGTCGTCTACGCGATTTGCGGGATGATGGCGCTGACCAGCCCGGTGATCGGCGCGCCGCTGACGACGATCGTCATCGTGTTCGAGCTGACCCACAGCTATCCGCTCACCATCGCCGCGATGGTCGCCGTGGTCTTCGCCAATCTGGTCGCGTTCCGCGCCTTCGGCCGGTCCTTCTTCGACCGGCAGCTTATGGCGCGCGGTTGCGACCTGTCCCTCGGGCGCGATGGCGGCATCCTCTCCCATACCCGGCTGGCGCCGTACATGGTCACGGATTTTCCCTCCTGCGGCGCGGACCTTCCCCTGGGCACGCTGGCGGACCGCATGGCCGGGGCAGACTGGGGAACTGTCTTCGTGACGGATAGCGAGGGGCGCTATGTCGGGACGGTGACGGCACGCGATATCCTCCACGCCGACCGGTCGGCGCCGGCCGCGTCCGTCGCCGCGAAATGCCCCGTCCAGTTCGACGAGACGACCACCATCCGTTCGGCCATGGACAGCCTGAAGGATTTCGTCGGCGAGGCCGCCCCGGTCGTCTCCTCGGGCGACGGCCGGCTGATCGGCGTGGTGCCGGAAAGCGTCGTGATCGGTGCCTATCTCGATATCTCCAACGAGCTGAGGCGCGAGGAAAATGAGTCGGCTTGAGGGAGTGTTTCTCGCCCTGTGCGCCGTTCTGGCCGCCTTCGGCTCTGCGGCGGCGCAGGACGATGTGCTGACGGTCGTCTCCTGGGGCGGGGCCTATGAGGAGAGCCAGCGCATCGCCTATTTCGATCCCTTCACGCGGGCGACGGGGGTGCCGGTTGCGGTTGAGCGCTACAATGGCGGGCTCGACGGGCTGCGCGCGGAGCTCGCCGATGGCAGCACCGGCTGGGACGTGATCGACATGGTCGATGCCGATGCGCGCGCGGCCTGCCGGGAGGGACTTCTGGCGCCGCTCGACCCCTCGATCTTCGTCGCCGCGCCCGACGGGACGCCGGCGCGCGAGGACTTCATCGACGGCGCGTTCCTGCCTTGCGCGGTGGTGCAGCTCGTCTTCTCCACGGTCATCGCCTATGACGAGCGCGCCTTTCCCGGCGAGAAGCCGGGCACGGTCGCGGATCTCTTCGATCTGGAGCGGTTTCCCGGCAAGCGCGCGCTCCGGAAGGAGCCGGTCGCGCTTCTCGAATGGGCGCTCATGGCCTATGGCGTGCCGCGCGCCCAGATCTACGACCTTCTGAGCACGCGACGCGGCATGGATCTCGCCTTCCGAAAGCTCGACGAGATCCGCGACCATATCGTCTGGTGGGAGGAGGGCGAGGAGCCCGCGGAGCTCCTGAAGAGCGGCAAGGTTGCGATGGCGAGCGGCTATAATGGCCGGTTCTTCGAGGCACGGGCTGTCGAGGGGGCGCCCGTCTCCATCGTCTGGGACGGCCAGCTTCTCGACTACGACGTTTGGGCGATCCCGCGCGGCGCCGATCAGCCGGACCTGGCGGAGGACTTCATTCGTTTCGCCACGCTGCCCGATCGCATGGCCGAGCAGGCCCGCCATATCCCCTACGGGCCGGCGCGGCGCTCGGCCATGACGCGTATCGGCCTGCATCCCGTCACCATGGCACCCATGCGTGAACAGCTTCCCACCGCCTCGCACCGGCTCGACACCGCGATCTGGCAGGACAGCGAGTGGTATGCGCGCACCGAGGCGCTCCGCCACCGCCTGTTCCGGGAATGGCTCGAGGAGGGGACGGGGTCCGGCGCGGCCGACTGAGCCGGCCCCCGTCCCGGAACCTCACCCTTTCGGCTGCGTCGCCTGCATGGAGGGGCGTTCGCAGAAGCTGTCGTACCATGCGGAAACGCGCGGGTGGCCGGAGCGCCAGTCATGGTCGGCAAAGCGCAGTCCCAGATAACCGATGGCCGACGCCACGGCGATGGTGCCGATATCGAGGCGGGTTTCCAGATGCCCGGCCCATGTCTTCTCCATCTCGTCGAAGGCGGAGTCGATCTTGGCCATCTGGCCGTCGACCCAGTCGGACCAGACGAACTCCTTCGGGCGCATCATCGTCTCGTAGCGGACCAGCAGGGCGGCATCGAGCAGGCCGTCGGCCAGCGCCTGCAGTGTCAGCGCCGCCCAGCGCGCCTCTCCCTCGGCGGGAAACATGCGCTGGCCGTCATGCTGGGCGTCGACATATTCCGCGATCACCCGGCTGTCATAGAGCGCGGTGTCGCCGTCCACCAGCATGGTCGGTACCTTGCCGAGCGGATTGTGGCGCACGATGGCCGTGTCGCGCTTCACCGGATTCGCGGCGGCGTCGAGGAACTCGATTCGGTCGGCGAGGCCCGTTTCGTGAGCGACGACCAGCACCTTGCGGACATAGGGCGATGCGGCGGAGTAGAAGAGCTTCATGGCGGAGACTTTCTGTTGTCGGATTGGCCGTAGACGAGAATGGCGGGGCCACAGAGTACGGCCCGCCGGCGCGGTGCGCCATGGCCTTCGCCTCCACGGGATGGAAAACACGGGGGTGGAAACGCCTCCATCCGTGCGGCACCGAACCCGGCGTCGAGACGAAAGGGGCTGGACATCGCGCGGGCGATCCCGGAAGACGGGCAGGACCGGACGGTGAGGCTATGACGGAAACGGGCGAGACAGGGAACCGGCGGGCAGGCGAGGGCTTTGGCCCGCTCGACGCGGTGATCGCGGCCAAGCGCGCGGAGAACGACATGCGCGTCTGGTCGCTCGTCGTCACCATATTCGGCGACGCCATCGTGCCGCGCGGCGGCGAGGTCTGGCTCGGCACGCTTCTGGAGCTCGTCGGGCGCCTCGGCGTGGAGGCCAATGCCCTGCGCACAGCCATGTCGCGGCTGACGGCGGAAGGCTGGCTCGCGCGCACGCGCATCGGCCGGAACAGCTATTACCGGCTTGCCCCGGCGGGCGCGGCGGAGTTCGCCCGTGCGACCCACCGCATCTATGCCGCCGGCCCGCCGGGCTGGTCGGGGGCGTGGCTCATGCTGGTCGCCCCGCGCGATGCGCAGGCCGGGTCCGACCTTGCGGCGTTCCTCGCGCGCAATGCCTTCGCCGCACCGGCGCCCGGTCTTCACTTTCGGCCCGACACCGCGCCGGAGGAAGGCGACAGGGCGCTCGCCGACCGCGTCCGCGACCATGTTGCGGGCACGGGCTTCACGCTTTTCGAGGGGCATGCGCTCGGCGGTGCGGACCCGGCGGCGCTGGCGGCCCGCGCCTGGGCGCTTGAGGAGCTCGCGGGCGACTATCGCGCGCTGGATACGCTGTTCGCCGGAGTGAAGGCCGCAATCGACGCCGGCGAGCGGCCGGGCGCACTGGATGCCATGGCGGCACGCACGCTCCTCATCCACTATTTCCGCCGCATCGTGCTCAAGGACCCGCTCCTGCCGGAGGCCCTGCTGCCGGAGGGGTGGCCCGGCACCGATGCGCGCCGCCTGGTCGCCGGTCTCTACCGCGCGCTGCTCCAGCCGAGCGAGCGCTGGCTCGACGGCGCGGCCAGCCGGAACGGCGGAACGCTCAAGGTGCCGGGCCCAGCCTTCTTCCGGCGCTTTGGCGGCCTTTCGCGGGCCGACTGAACCGGACAGGACGCAATCCGCACTATCGATGACTGGAAAGGCCTTCTGTGTCAGCGCGTTATGATATGTTACGTAATTTCGTTGAAATAGAATAATTGGTAACATATATTGCGGGAAAACCGATGATCGGGAGGAGACTGCACCCATGTACTCACAGGGGTTGATCAATGCCGACGGCTCGACCCACGAGGACGAGGCGTTTCTCGAGGCGTTCCAGGAGCGGATCGACCGCGAGGAGAAGATCGAGCCGAACGATCCGATGCCGGAAGGCTATCGCCGCACGCTGGTCCGGCAGATTTCCCAGCACGCCCATTCCGAGATCATCGGCATGCAGCCGGAGGGCAACTGGATCACCCGCGCACCGTCGCTAAAGCGCAAGGCCGCGCTGCTCGCCAAGGTGCAGGACGAGGGCGGCCACGGGCTCTATCTCTATGCCGCCGCGGAGACGCTGGGCGTGACGCGCGAGGAGCTCGTCGAGCAGCTTCTCCAGGGCAAGGCGAAATATTCCTCCATCTTCACCTATCCGACGCTGTCATGGGCCGATATCGGCGCCATTGGCTGGCTGGTCGACGGCGCGGCGATCATGAACCAGGTGCCGCTGTGCCGCTGCTCCTTCGGGCCCTATGCGCGCGCCATGATCCGGGTGTGCAAGGAGGAGAGCTTCCACCAGCGCCAGGGCTACGAGATCATGCTCACCCTGTGCAACGGCACGCCCGAACAGAAGGCCATGGCGCAGGATGCGCTCGACCGCTGGTGGTGGCCGTCGCTCATGATGTTCGGCCCGCACGATTCCGAAAGCCAGCACGGCGACCAGAACATGGCCTGGAAGATCAAGCGCTTCACCAACGATGCGCTGCGCCAGAAATTCGTCGATGCCACGGTGCCGCAGGCGGAGTTCCTGGGGCTCAAGGTCCCCGACCCCGATCTCGCATGGAACGAGGAGAAGGGCGGCTACGATATCGGCCCCATCGACTGGGACGAGTTCCGCTCCGTCTTGAAGTCCGGCGGCTTCTGCGGCCGCGACCGCATCCGCAACCGCCGCCGCGCGGAAGAGGACGGCGCCTGGGTGCGCGAGGCGGCGGCCGCCTTTGCCGAAAAGCAGGCGACGCGCCAGGCCGACGCCGCGGCCGCGTAACGGATCATACCGACCAGGACACCGACATGACGACGAAGACGACACCGCTTTGGGAAGTGTTCATCCGCAGCCGCAACGGGCTGGCGCACAAGCATGCCGGCTCCCTGCACGCCGCCGATGCCGAGCAGGCGCTGCAGGCCGCCCGCGACGTCTATACGCGCCGGGGCGAGGGGCAGAGCGTCTGGGTCGTGCGCTCCGCCGACATCGTCGCCTCCGACCCGAAGGACAAGGACGAGATGTTCGAGCCGACCGCATCGAAGATCTACCGGCATCCGACCTTCTACCGGATCCCGGACGAGGTGGGGAACATGTGATGGCTATCCCCAAGGACAAGGCACTGTTCGACTATGCGGTGAGGCTCGCCGACGACCAGCTCGTGCTGGGGCACCGCCTGTCGGAATGGTGCGGCCGGGCACCGACGCTGGAGGAGGAGCTGGCGCTCGCCAATATGGGCCTCGACCTGATCGGCCAGGCGCGCTCGCTTTATACCTATGCCGGCGAGGTGGAAGGCGAAGGCCGCGACGAGGACGCGCTCGCCTATCTGCGCTCCGAGCGCGAGTTCGCCAACATGCTGCTCGTCGAGCAGCCCAACGACGATTTCGCCCACACCATGGTTCGCCAGCTCTTCCATGCGGCCTTCATGACGCCGTACTGGGAGGCGATGACGGGCTCCGCCGACGCCACGCTCTCGGGCATTGCCGGCAAGGCCGTGAAGGAGGCGCGCTACCATCTGCGCCATTCCGCCGAATGGATCGTCCGGCTCGGCGACGGCACGGAGGAGAGCCATGCGCGCACGCGCGCCGCACTCGATCATCTCTGGGTGTTCACCGGCGAGCTCTTCGAGATGGACGAGACCGCGCTGTCGCTTCTCGACCGGGGCGTGGCTGTGGATGCGCGCGCGCTGAAGCCCGAATGGGACCGTGCGATGAACGAGACCCTGGCGCGCGCGGGGCTCGATCGGCCGGGCGAGATCGCCATGCTGAGCGGAGGACGGACGGGCCGCCACAGCGAGCATCTGGGCCACCTCCTGGCCGAGATGCAGTATATGCAGCGCGCCTATCCGGGCATGACATGGTGAGCGCGCTCGACACCCGCCAGGACGAGCGCCGCGCGCGGGCCCGCGCGGCGGCCGCTGAGGTCTGCGATCCGGAGATCCCGGTGCTGACCATCGCCGATCTCGGCGTCCTGCGCGATGTCGAGGTCGCCGGCGACGAGGTGACCGTCACCATCACGCCGACCTATTCGGGCTGCCCGGCCATGCGCATGATCGAGTTCGAGATCGTGACGAGGCTCGCCGAGGCCGGATTTCCCGACGCGCAAGTCCGCACCGTGCTCTCGCCTGCCTGGACGACGGACTGGATGAGCCAGGAGGCGCGCGAGAAGCTCAGGGCCTATGGCATCGCGCCGCCGCAAGGCCGGGCCGGTGGGCGCGGCGCGCTGTTCGGCCACGACACGGTCGCCTGCCCGCAATGCGGCGGCACCGACACCGAGCGCGTCAGCGAGTTCGGCTCGACCGCCTGCAAGGCGCTCTATCGCTGCCGGTCCTGCGGCGAACCCTTCGATTACTTCAAGTGCATATGAGAGCGGTATCTGGCCATGGCTGAGTTCGAGACACTGTCGGTTCGCGATGTCCGCAAGGAGACGCCGGACGCCGTATCCGTCGCCTTCGACGTGCCGCCGGAGCTCGAGGATCGGTTCGGCTTCACGCCCGGCCAGTACCTGACGCTGCGGGCGACCATCGCCGGCGAGGATGTGCGGCGGACCTATTCCATCTGCTCCGGCCTCGACGACGGCGAGATCCGCGTGGCGGTCAAGCGGGTGGAGGGTGGCCGGTTCTCCGGTTTCGTCAACGAGGCGCTGAAGCCCGGCATGACACTTGACGTGATGGCGCCGGAGGGGCGCTTCACCTGCCCGGCGACGGAGCGGGCGGGTCACGATTATGTGGCCTTCGCCGCGGGCTCGGGCGTGACGCCCGTGCTCTCCATCGTGAAGACGGTGCTCGCGCGCGAGCCGGACAGCCGCTTCACCTTCTTCTACGGCAATCGCGACACCGCCTCGATCATCTTCCGCGAGGCGCTGGAGGATCTGAAGGACCGCTATCTCGACCGGTTCACGCTCATTCATGTGCTCTCGCGCGAGGGGCAGGACGTGGACATCCTGCACGGGCGCCTGAGCGAGGAGAAGGTGCGTGCCTTCGCGCAGGCCGGGCTGTTCGACCCGGCAACCGCCGACCGGTTCTTCCTGTGCGGGCCGGGCGACATGATCGACACGGTGGAAACGGCGCTCGCCGGCCTTGGCGTCGAGGCCCGGCGCATCGCCGTGGAGCGCTTCACGCCCGCCGGGGATGCCGCGCCCGCCGCTCCCTCCGAGCGCGCGCAGGAGGCCGCCCGCGAGGGTATCGAGGTGGAGGTCGTGCTCGACGGCGCGACCCGCCGGTTCGAGCTCGGCGAGGAGGATGCGTCCATCGTCGATGCGGGCCACCGCGCCGGGATCGAGATCCCCTATTCCTGCAAGGGCGGCATGTGCTGCACCTGCCGCTGCAAGCTCGTCGAGGGCGAGGTGGAGATGGCGGCGAACTACGCGCTGGAACCCTGGGAGCTCGAAGCCGGCTTCGTCCTCGGCTGCCAGTCGCGCCCACTGACGAAGAAGGTCGTGCTCGACTTCGACGCGGCGTGATCCGGGGCGGGTCGGTTTAAGCCCCCTCACCCTCCCATTGCTGTCGCAATGGGCCCCTCCCTCTCCCACGAGGGGAGAGGGAGAAGATCGTCGATGCGGCGTGCAAACCCTCTCCCCTTGCGGGAGAGGGTGGCGCCGAGGGCGCCGGGTGAGGGGGTGTGAGTCTCCGGTCTGCCCGAAAGCCCTCAGACGCCCAGATAGGCCGCGCGGACTCGGTCGTCGCGGGCAAGGTCCGATGCCTCGCCGCTCATGGCGATGGCCCCGTTCTCCAGGACATAGGCCCGGGTCGAGACCGACAGGGCCGCATAGGCGTTCTGCTCGACGAGGAGGATGGTGATTCCGCGCTCCTTCAGGCTGGCGATCACCTCGAAGATCTGGTCGACGAGCGCGGGCGCGAGTCCCATGGACGGTTCGTCGAGGAGCAGGCAGGCGGGGTCGGCCATCAGCGCGCGCGCAAGCGCCAGCATCTGCTGCTGGCCGCCGGACAGCCCGCCGGCGAGCTGGGCCCGCTTCTGGCGCAGCACGGGGAAGAGCTCGTAGGCCGTCCGCATGTTGCCGGCGACCGTCTCGCGCCCCGCCCGGAAGGCGCCGAGGCGGAGATTGTCCTCCACCGACAGGTCGGTGAAGATCTGCCGGCCCTCGGGAGACTGGGCCAGGCCGAGCGCGACCCGGCGGAACGGCTGGGCCCTGGTGATATCGTTCCCGTCGAAGCGGATGTGGCCCGCCGAGACCGGCTGGACGCCCGACAGGCATTTGAGCAGCGTCGTCTTGCCCGCGCCATTCGCGCCGACAATGGCGACCGTCTCGCCCCTGGCGATCGAGAGGTCCACCCCGTGCAGCACCTCGATGCGGCCGTAGCAGGATTTGAGACCGGCGACCTCAAGCATGGATGTCCTCCGTCTCCGCCTGTGCAGCCTTTCCGAGATAGGCCTCGATCACGCGCGGATCCTTGCGGACGTCGTCCGGCCCGCCTTCCGCGATGGTGCGGCCCTGCTCGAGCACCAGAATGTGGCTGGAAATCTTCATGACGAGCTTCATGTCGTGCTCGACGAGCAGGATGGCGATGCCCTCCGCCGCGAGCCGGGCGATCAGCGCGTCGATCTCCGCGGTCTCCACCGCGTTGCATCCAGCCGCGGGCTCGTCGAGCAGCAGGAGCGCCGGCTCCGCCGCGAGCGCGCGGGCGATCTCCAGCCGCTTGAGCTGGCCGTAGGCGAGAGAGGAGGCCTCCCGGTCGGCGGCCTCGCCGAGCCCGACCCGGTCGAGGAACCCGCGCGCTGCGTCTTCCGCCTTGCGCGCGCGCCGGCGTGCGGACGGCAGGGCGAGGAGATCGGAGACGAGGCTGTGGCGGACGCGCAGATGGCAGCCGACCATGACGTTCTCCAGCACCGTCATCTGCTGGAAGATCTGGAGGTTCTGGAAGGTCCGCGACAGGCCGCGCCGGGCGAGCGCTTCCGGCGGCAGGCGCGTCGCGTCCCGGCCGTTCAGCATGACCTGGCCGGAGGAGGGGGCGTAGATGCCGGAGATCATGTTGAAGAGCGTCGTCTTGCCGGCGCCGTTCGGTCCGATGATCGAGACGATCTCGCCCTTCTCCACGGCCAGCGAGACGCCGTCCACCGCCTTGATGCCGCCGAACGAGATCGACATGTCCTTCACGGCGAGAACGCTCATGCGGGCCTCCGGCGCAGGGCGTTGGCGAGGCTCGGCACGAGGCCGCGGCCAAGGAAGATCATCACCGCGATCATGATGACGCCGAGGGCGACGGATTCGTAGTCCTGGAAGACGGTGAGCGCCTGCGGCAGGATCGTCAGGAGCGCCGCGCCGACAATGCCGCCGAGTACCATGCCCGCCCCGCCGAGCACGGTCATGGTCACGAGCTCGATGGAATGCAGGAAATCGGCCGCGTCCGGCGTGATGAATTGGTTGAACAGCGCAAAGAGCGAGCCGGCGACGGAGGCGTAGACGGCGGAGATCACGAAAGCCTGCAGCTTGGCGCCCGTGACGTCGACGCCGGCCACCCGCGCGGCGATCTCGCTGTCGTGGAGCGCGCGCAGCGCCCGGCCGGAGGTGCTGTCCTTGAGGTTGAGTGCGATCCAGGCCCCGACGATCATGACGGTGCCGGCGAGCCAGTACCAGGCGACCGCCGTCTTCACCTTGAGCCCGGCCAGGGCGAACCAGCCGCGCGGATTTATGGAGGGCACGATCATGCCGTCCGGCCCGCCGGTCCATTGCGCCTCGTTGGTCAGCGCCATGGCCACGAGGATGCCGAAGCCGAGCGTGGCGACCGCCAGATAGTAGCCCTTCAGCCGGAGGATCGGCCGGCCCACCGCATAGGCGATGGCGCCGGACAGCACCGCGCCGATGGCGATGCAGGCGAGCGGCGGCACGCCGAAATGGGTCGCCCCGATGGCGCACGCATAGGCGCCGATTCCGAAGAAGCCGGCATGGCCGAGGCTCACCTGTCCGGCATAGCCGATCAGCACGACGAGGCCCGTGACGGCGATCGCGTTGATGAAGACGAGCGTCGCGACCCGGTAGTGATAGGTGCCGGAGAAGACGAGCGGGGCCGCGGCGATCAGCACGATCAGCACGATGAGCGTCGCGGTCTTCATGCCTGGCCTTGTCATGGCGTCCATGGCCTCACACGCGCTCCACGGTCCGCGCGGCGAACAGGCCGCCGGGCATGAAGAACAGCACGAGCAGGATGACGACAAAGGCCGCGGCATCCTTGTAGCTTGACGAGAGATAGCCGGCGGTGAGCGCCTCGATCAGGCCGAGCAGGAGGCCACCAACCAGCGCGCCCGCCGGATTGCCCATGCCGCCGAGCACGGCGGCGGCGAACCCCTTGAGCGCGATGCCGACCCCGATGCCCGCATTGGTGAGCGTGATCGGCGTTACCAGAACGCCGGCAATGGCGCCGATCGCCGCCGACAAGGCGAAGCTCAAGAGCATGACCACCTTCACATTGACGCCGACGAGCTGGGCGGCCAGCCGGTTGTTGGCGGTGGCGAGGATCGACTTGCCCGTCATGGTCCGTGTCATGAAGACGTAGAGCGCGGCGAAGATCGCCGCCGCGCCACCCAGCACCCACAGGCTCTGCGGCAGGACCGTCGCGCCGCCGACCAGGAGGGGCGTGTCGCCGGAAAAGGCCGGGAAGCGGTGGATCTGCTTGTCGAAGACGATCTGGGCGATCCCGCGCAGCACGATGGAGGCGCCGATGGTGATGATGATGAGCGAGACCACGGAGGCACCTCGGGCGGGTTCGATGGCGAGCCGGTTGAGCACAATGCCGATGAGGCAGGTGATGGCGACCGCGCTCGCCGCGGCAAACCAGAGCGGCATGCCGGCATCGTAGGTGAACACCGTGATCATGCCGCCATACATCACGAACTCGCCCTGGGCGAAGTTCACCACGCCCGACGCGTTGTAGATGACGGTGAAGCCGAGCGCGACGAGCGCATAGACCGCTCCCACCGTCAGGCCCGAAAACAGGAATTGCAGAAGCTCTGCCATGGTCGCTCCGGTGGCTCTCACCCCCCCTCCCTCTCCCGCGAGGGGAGAGGGACAAGGGGAAGCGGGCGCTCAAGAGACCCCTCTCCCGCGGAGGGGAGAGGGGGCGCCAAAGACGCCGGGTGAGGAGAAGCCGCCTCCTACTCCTCGATCAGCGTCCAGTCGCCGTCCTTGATCTCCAGCATGCGGAATGCCGTGAGATCGAGGCCGAGATGGTCCTCCGGGCTCATGGTCACGAGCCCCGCCGTGCCCATGAAGCCGGACGTCTTCTCCAACTCGTCGCGAATCGCGGCCGGGTCGGCGCTGCCGGCACGCTCGATGGCGTCGATCAGCATGTGATAGGCATCGTAGGCATGGCCGCCGAAGGTCGAGACGGGCTCGCCCGTCGCGTCCTCGTAAGCCGTCTTGTAGGCGGTCACGACCGGCTTCTGGGGGTCGTCGTCGGGCAGCTTGTCGGCGACCAGCAGGGCGGCGGCGGGAAGGCGCACGCCATTGGCGGCATCGCCGGCTAGCTCGATGAAGGACTTCGACGCCACACCGTGGGACTGGTAGAGCGGCACATCGAGGCCGACCTGACGGTAGTTGCGCGTCACGATGGCCGGGCCCTGGCCGAAGCCCGGATTGACGACCGCCTGGATGCCGTCCGTGTTCTTGATGTTGGTGAGCTGCGGCGTCATGTCGGAGTCCTTCGGCCCGTAGGTCTCGTCGGCCACGACCTCGATGCCGTAATCGCCCACCACGTCGAGACACTGTTGGCGCATGGACTGACCGAAGCCGCCGGTGCCGGAGATCATGCCGATCTTGGTGATCCCCTCGCCCTTCATGTGCTCGAAGATCTTCTGGCAGGCCATGCGGTCGGTATGGGGCGTCTTGAAGACCCATTCCTTGACCGGATCGATGATTGCGACCGCGCCGGCGAGCGAGATGAACGGCACTTCGGCCTGCTCGAACAGCGGCACCATCGCCATGGTCGCCCCCGTGCTCGTGCCGCCGATCACGGCGACCACCTCGTCCTCTTCCAGAAGGCGGGTGGCGAAGGTGCGCGCCTTGTTGGGGTCGGCGCCGTCGTCATAGACGACGAGCTCGATCTTCTCGCCGTTCACGCCGCCATTGGCATTGGTCTCCTTAACCAGCATCTCCAGCGTCTTCTTCTCCGGGTCGCCGAGGAAGGAGGCGGGGCCGGTGACGGCGAGCGTGGAGCCGATCTTGATCTCCGCTGCCGCCGGCGTTGCCAGTACAGCGGTTGCGGCAAGGGCCGCCAAAGCCAGTTTCTTCATTTGGTTTCCTCCCGTTTTCAAACGTTCTTCTGGTTTTACGCTTACGCAGCCCGCGGCCGCCTGATGGCGGAGATGCGGAAACGGTTGGCCACGAAGGCGGCATCCGTCAGGCACGCATTGCCCGCCGGATTGGCGCCCGTGACGTGGTAGTCGCTGAAGGCGGCGTTCTGGTTCACGAAGATTCCGCCCGTCAGGTTGCAGGACAGCACGACGCCGGCGGCGGCGAAGGCGTCCGCGGCCTCGTCGATCAGGGCCTCGTCGGTGGCGTAGATCGCCGCGGTGAGCGCGCCCTTGCGCCGGGCGCCCTCGCTTGCGCGGCGGATGCAGTCATGGGCGTCGTCGGCCGCGATCACGAAGCTGATCGGTCCGAAGCGCTCTTCCTCGTGGTCATGGGCGTTCGCCCCGTCGAGTTTCACGATCAGCGGGGTTGCCGTGCGCGCCTCGTCGAGCCCCTCGATCGGGGCCGATGCGCGCGCGAGCGTGCCGAGCTTCGCACAGGCCCCGACGCGCTCGAGCGTCGCCGGCGCGGCGAGCGCCCCGCAGATGCCGGCGGCGCGGGCGGGATCGCCGAGCAGCTTGTCGACGGCGCCGGCAATGCCATCCGCCACCTCGTCGAAACCCTTGTGACCCTCATCCGTCCCGATGCCGTCTCGCGGCACGTAGACGTTCTGCGGGGCGGTGCACATCTGCCCGCTGTAGAGCGACAGGGAGAAGGCGATATTGGCGCACATCGCCTTGAAGCTGTCCGTGCCGGTGACGACGATGGAATTGAGCCCGGCCTCTTCCGTGTAGACCTGTGCCTGGCGGGCATTCTCGCGCAGCCATTCGCCGAAGGCGGAGGAGCCGGTGAAATCGACGATCGCGACCGCCTCGTTCGTGGCGAGCGCCTTGGTGATCTCCGCGCCCGGCTCGTCGACGGCAAGGAGGACGGCGTTCGGATCGAGGCCGGCGTCCGCGATCACCGCACGCGCGGTCTCCACGGCAAGCGCGAGCGGCAGGATGGCGGTGGGATGCGGCTTGACGATCACGGTATTGCCGGTGGCCAGGCTCGCAAAGAGGCCGGGATAGCTGTTCCAGGTGGGGAAGGTCGCGCAGCCGACGACGAGCGCCAGCCCGCGCGGGATCACCCGGTATTCCTTCTCCAGCACGATGGGGTCGTGCTTGCCCTGCGGCTTGGTCCAGGTGACGTGCGCCGGTGTGCGGGTCATTTCGCGCCAGGCATATGCGACGGCCTCCAGCCCGCGCTCCTGGGCGTGCGGGCCGCCGGCCTGAAAGGCCATCACGAAGGGCTGACCGGTCGTGTGCATGACCGCGTTTGCCATCTCGAAACTGTGCCGGTTGAGGCGATGGAGGATTTCAAGGCAGATGCCGACACGCGTCTCCGGCCCCGCCTGGGCCCAGCCCTTGCCCGCCTCGCGGGAGGCGGCGACGAGCGCGTTGATATCGGCGGTGGGATAGGCGATGTCGAGCGCCATGCCGTAGGGCGAGACCTCCTTGCCGGCGGTCTTGCCATTGGAGGGATGGCCGTCGAGGGCGAAACGCCCCCCGAGCCTGGCGCGGAACGCAGCCTCGCCATCCTCCTTTGCGGTCTCGCCATAGATCTTGCGGGACGGTGCCTCCGGATACGCCTCCCAGTAGCCGCGCTCCTCTATGGCCCTGAGCGCCCGGTCGAGCAGCGGCTTGTGCGTGTCGAAGAATCCCATGGTCTGTCCCTTCGGTTTCGGTCGTGGCACCGGCTGGCCGGACGGGCCGCGATGCCGGCAGGATGCCCGCGAGCATCCCGTCCCCCGTGGTCTCTAGCTCTTTGTTCTGCAGCGCTTTCGAACCGAAAAAGTGGCGTCCACTTTTCCTGAAAAGCGCTCCAACTGTCGTGTTCTGTGGAAAAGGCCGGTCGCCGCGAGGGGCGCCGATCGTTTCCTCCCATGTCCGGTCCCGCTCGGGCGAGGCCTTGTTCCCTTGTTTCAAACATAATTGACCGACCGGTCGATTTATGCAAGAGTTTTGTTAACGAGGATGGCCGGAGGCGCCGAAAAGCGCCGTCAAGAACCGGCACAGGGAGGAAACGAGGTGACGGAAGGACCGGTGCGCGTCGAGCGCGGCGACGGTCGGATGACGGTGACGCTCAACCGTCCCGACAAACTCAACAGCTTTACCGTGGAGATGCACGAGGCGTTCCGTGCAGCGCTCGAGGAGGCTGCGCGCGACGGCTGTCGCGCGGTGCTGGTCACGGGCGCGGGGCGTGCCTTCTGCGCGGGCCAGGATCTCTCCGAACCCTTTCCCGAGGGGCCCGATGGCCGGCTCGATCTCGGCGAGACGCTGGAGCGCAATTTCAATCCGACCGTCCGCCTCATCCGGGCGCTGGATATGCCGGTGATCGCCGCGGTGAACGGGGTGGCGGCCGGCGCGGGCGCCAATATCGCGCTCGCCTGCGACATCGTTCTGGCGGCGAAGAGCGCAAGCTTCATCCAGGCTTTCGTCAAGATCGGTCTCCTGCCGGATTCCGGCGGCACGTGGACGCTCACCCGGGCGCTCGGCGAGGCGCGCGCCAAGGGGCTCGCCATGACCGGCGAGCCGCTCTCGGCGGAACGCGCCGAGCAATGGGGTCTCATCTGGCGCTGCGTGGAGGACGCGGAGCTGATGGCGGAGGCCGACGCGCTCGCCGACAGCCTGGCGAAGGGCCCGACGGCGGGGCTCGCGCTGACCAAGCAGGCGATCCACGCCGCCGCGGCGAACGATTTCTCCAGCCAGCTCGACCTCGAGCGCGACCTGCAGCGCGAGGCCGGCCGCACCCACGATCACGCGGAGGGCGTGCGCGCCTTCTCCGAGCGCCGCGCGCCCGTCTTCACCGGCCGGCGCGAGCCCGAATGAGAGGCCCGAACGCAATGAACGACCAGACGATCCCGGAAGAGGGCGCACAAACGCTGGCCATGGCCTGCGCACAGGCCATGTGGGCCGACGACCGGGCCTCGCAGGGCCTCGGCATGGAGCTCGTGGAGGTCGCGCCGGGCCGGGCGGTGCTGGAGATGACCGTCACGCCCGCCATGACCAACGGCCACGGCATGTGCCATGGCGGTTTCATCTTCACCCTAGCCGACAGCGCCTTCGCCTTCGCCTGCAATACCTACAACCAGCGCACCGTGGCGCTGCACTGCGCGATCACCTTCATCGCCCCGGTCTCGAAGGGGGACAGGCTGCGCGCGACGGCGCGCGAGATTTCGCGGCGCGGCCGCTCCGGCATCTACGACATCGCCGTGAGCCTTCCCGACGGAACGGTGGTCGCGGAATTCCGCGGACAGTCCCGCACGATCAAGGGGACGCTCCTGGACGGCGAGGGACAATGAAGAACGACAAGCATCCCAAGACGGAGGAAACGCGATGATCACGATGGAGAAGGTCGGGCTCGACGCAATCGAGAACGCGTCGCGCGACGAGATCAGCGCGCTGCAGCTCGAACGCCTGAAATGGTCGCTCGCCCACGCCTATGAGAATGTCCCCTTCTATCGCGAATCGTTCAAACGGCACGGCGTGCACCCGGACGACCTGTCCACGCTGAGCGATCTGAGGAAATTCCCCTTCACCACCAAGGCGGACCTGCGCGACAACTACCCCTTCGGCATGTTCGCGGTGCCGCGCGAGAAGGTGGTGCGGCTCCATGCCTCCTCCGGCACGACGGGCAAGCCGACGGTGGTCGGCTATACCGAGCGCGATATCGCGACGTGGTCGCGTGTCGTCGCCCGCTCGATCTTCGCCTCCGGCGGCCGGCCGGGCGACATCGTCCACGTCGCCTATGGCTACGGGCTCTTCACCGGCGGGCTCGGCGCCCATTACGGCGCGGAGGAGCTTGGCTGCACGGTCGTCCCGGTCTCCGGCGGCATGACGGAGCGCCAGGTCATGCTGATCCAGGACTTCCAGCCCCGGGTCATCATGGTCACGCCCTCCTACATGCTCTCCATCCTGGACGAGTTCCGGCGCCTCGGCTTCGATCCGCGGCGCTCCTCCATCAAGGTCGGCATCTTCGGGGCGGAGCCCTGGACCAATGCCATGCGCCAGGAGATCGAGGAGGCCTTCGACATGGACGCCGTCGACATTTACGGCCTGTCGGAGGTGATCGGGCCGGGCGTGGCGAACGAATGCGTGGAGACCAAGGACGGCCTCCACATCTGGGAGGACCACTTCTATCCGGAGGTGGTCGATCCCGAGACCGGCGAGCCGGTCGCCGACGGCGAGGTCGGCGAGCTCGTCTTCACCTCGCTCACCAAGGAAGCCATGCCCATCGTGCGCTACCGCACGCGCGACCTCACCCGCCTTCTGCCGGGCACGGCGCGCGCCATGCGGCGCATGGAGAAGGTGACCGGGCGCTCCGACGACATGATGATCGTGCGCGGTGTCAATGTGTTCCCGACCCAGATCGAGGAGCAGCTCCTGAAATGCGAGGGACTCGCGCCGCATTACTGGATCGAGCTCACCCGCAAGGGGCGCCTCGACGGCATGGTCGTCCATGTGGAATGCACGGCGGACGCGGCCGCGACCGATGCCCGCGCGGCCAGTGCGCGCGAGCTCGCCAGCCACATCAAGAGCGTGATCGGCGTGTCCACCGAGATCGTCGTGAACGACCCCGGTGGCGTGGAGCGGTCGGTCGGCAAGGCAAGGCGGGTGGTGGACAATCGGGACTCCAACCGCTAGGTCCAGACCCCGCAGCCGGACAACGGACGGAAGACGGAGTTTCAAGCGATGGCGCGCACCCGCGCGGCCGATTACGACGAGAAGCGTCACAGGATCCTGCGCACCGCGTCGGAGCTGTTCGCCGAGCATGGCTACGAGACGGCGTCCATGGCCATGGTCGCGGAGGCCTGCGGCATGTCCAAGCCGCTGCTCTATCACTATTACGACAGCAAGTCGGCGCTGCTCTTCGACATCATCGAGGTTCACCTGCAGGACCTCATCGCCGCGGTGGACGAGGCCGACGACGGGGGCGCGCCGCCGCGCGCGCGCCTCAATGCGGTGATCACCGCGCTTCTGGAGGGCTATCGGGACGCCGATAGCGACCACAAGGTGCAGATCAACGCGCTGTCGCGCCTGCCGGAGGACCAGCAAGGCCATCTGAGGGCGATGGAGCGTCAACTCGTCGAGCGCTTCGCGGCGATCCTGGCCGCGGCCAATCCGGGGCTCGCGCCCGACGGCATCCTTCTCAAACCCGTCACCATGTCGCTCTTCGGCATGCTCAACTGGCACTATATGTGGTTCCGCCCCGACGGCCCCGTGACCCGCGAGGCCTATGCGGACATGGCGACGACGCTGATCCTGGAGGGTTCGCGCGCCCTCACCGAGGCCGCCGCCGACGCGGAGCCGGAGCGCGTCCCCGGCGCCTGACCGTCGACACCTGCCTCCGCGCCTGACCTCCGGACAGCGCGGGGATAGCAGCCCACCATGCGCAATTGCCCCTGTCGTCCCGGCCCCGCCGCGGCCCATAATGGGCCCGTTGCCGGTTGTCCCGAGACGAGGTGATCCGATGAGACCGCCCGCTGCCCTTGTTGCCGCCCTTGTCGCCGCCGTGCTCGTGGCCGGGTCCGCGACCATGGCGGAGGCCGGCGCCGTCAGGACGGAAAGCTTCGCGGTGCCGGACGGCGCCCATCCTCACGACGTTGCGCCCGACCCGTCCGGCGGCGCCGTCTGGTATACTGCCCAGCACCAGGGCGCCCTTGGCCGGCTCGATCCGGAGACGGGGGAGACCCGGCAGGTCGCGCTCGGCGAGGGCTCGCGCCCGCACGGCGTCATCGTCGGTCCGCGCGGGCTCGCCTGGGTGACCGATGGCGGGTTGAACGCCATCGTGTCCGTGCATCCCGAAAGTCTCGACGTGACCCGCTATCCGCTGCCGGAGGGGCGCGGCAACGCCAATCTCAATACGGCGGCCTTCGACGGGAACGGCGTGCTCTGGTTCACCGGACAGGCGGGCATCTATGGCCGGCTCGATCCGGAAACCGGGGAGATGGCCGTGTTCGACGCGCCGCGCGGCTACGGCCCCTACGGCATCGATGCGACGCCCGGGGGCGAGATCTGGTATGCGTCTCTCGCCGGCTCCTATATCGGCCATGTCGACACGGAGACGGGGGAGGTCGAGGTGGTCGATCCGCCGACGGCGGACGCCGGGACGCGTCGCGTCTGGTCGGATTCCGGTGGCGTATTGTGGGTCAGCGAGTGGAATGCCGGCCAGCTCGCCCGCTACGATCCCGAAACCGGCGCGTGGCGGGAATGGCCGCTGCCGGGCGACGATCCGGCCGCCTATGCGGTTTATGTCGACGAGACCGACAGCGTGTGGGTCAGCGATTTCGGGGCCAATGCCGTTTTGCGGTTCGACCCGGAGACGGAACGCTTCGAAAGCTTTCCGATCGACCGGTCCCACGCCAATGTCAGGCAGATGCTCGGGCGTCCGGGCGAGGTCTGGGCGGCGGAGTCCGGCATCGACCGGCTGACGGTCTATCACTACGAGTAGGTGAGGCATAACGGAGAACGGCTCCATGCGCGGCAACCGGCCGACACGGCGTGCGGTCCTGCGGCAGTGGCTGGCCCTGCCGGCGCTGCCGGCCGCTCTCGCCCTGTCGGCGGCGTCCGCGCCGGGGGCGGAGCGGCGGCTGGTCCCGACGCCGGCCTGCGACGACCGGGAGGATACGACCCCGTCCCAGACGGAAGGCCCGTTCCACAAGCCGGACTCTCCGATGCGCCACGAGTTCGTTCCGGAGGATGCGGGCGGGCAGGTGACGCTCGTCGGGCTCGTCCTCACGCCCCGGTGCCGCCCGGTGACGAATGCCCTTGTCGACATCTGGCACGCCGATCCGGACGGTGCCTATGACAATGACGGCTTCCGGTTCCGGGGCCACCAGTTCACCGATCCGGACGGACGCTACTGGGTGAGAACCCTCAGGCCCGGCCTCTACGGGTCCCGGACGCGGCACTACCATGTGAAAATCCAGCCTGAGGGCGGCCCGCTCCTGACGACGCAGCTCTACTTCCCCGGCGAGGCGCGCAATGGCGACGACTGGCTGTTCGACCCCGCGCTGGTGATGACGATGGCCGAAGTCGGCGACGGGGAACTCGGACGCTTCGATTTCGTGGTGGATGTATAGGGCGGTTCACTCGCCGCCGAGCGCACGGTAGATCTTGCGCCCCGGACGGCCGGTGGGCGTCATGCCGCGATCCTTCTCCGCTTCCGCGATGCCTGCCCGGGTCATCGGGCCGACCTTGCCGTCCGCCTCGCCGATATCGTAGCCATTGGCGATGAGCAGCTTTTGCAGGTGCAGGCGCTGGGCGCGCGACAGGCCGGGGTCGTCCGTCGGCCATGACGTCCTGAGCGCCGGGTAGCCCGCCAGCCGGTCGGCGAGGTGGGAAATCGCAAGCGCGTAGGATTCCGCCAGATTATAGGAATAGATCGCATCGAAATTGCGGAAGACGAGGAAACCGGGACCGTTCGGACCGGCCGGCAGGAGGAGGCCGGCCCGCGCCCCGCCGGACAGCCGCTTGCCGTCGGCGCGCACCACGCCGCGCTTGCCCCATGTGGTCAGCGAGGCCTTCCGGCCGCGCCCGGTCGGGCCGCGGTAGCCGGCCGGCACCTTGACCTCGATCATCCAGGATTCGCCGGGTTTCCAGCCGGCGTCGCGCAGGAAGTTCGCCGTCGAGCCGAGCGCGTCGGCCACCGATCCGATCAGGTCGCGCCGCCCGTCGCCGTCGAAGTCGACGGCGAGCCGCTTGTAGGTCGACGGGATGAACTGGGTCTGGCCGAAGGCGCCGGCCCACGATCCGTAGAGACGGTCGAGGCGCACGTCACCGCGCTGGACGAGTTGCAGCGCGGCGATCAGCTCGCCGCGCCAGAAACCGGCCCGCCGCCCGCCCTGGCAGGCGAGCGTCGCAAGCGCATGGGGCAGGAAGATCTCGCCGGGCTCCTGGCCGTAATCGGTCTCCACGCCCCACACCGCGGCGATGATGTAGCGGTTGACCCCGTAGCGCCGCTCCGCCTCGCGCAGGATCCGGTCGTATCGGCGCATCATGGCGCGGCCCTCGCGCACCCGCTCCTCGTCGACCAGGAAGCCCATATAGTCCCAGATCGGCGTCTCGAATTCCGGCTGGCTCTGAGACAGGCGGGTGACCTTCTCGATCGGCCTCGTGCCGTCGAGCGCGCGGTCGGCAACGGTGCGGCTGACCCCCGCCCTCATGGCCGCCGCCTTCAGCGTGTCGATGCAAGAGGAAAAGCGCGAGGCGGATGCGGGGCCGGCCGACAGCACCGCCAGGATCGCGCCCGCAACCGCGGCCTTCATCGTGAGGTTGGCTCCGCCCGGTGTCACGTCGGACAGTCTCCGCCGGCTAAGATCCAGAATATCAGTCTAGCGGATTTTTCCGGTTCCGCCGACCCGTCTTTCGCCCATTCGGCGCGCGGCTTTTGCAACCCGAAGCGTAGCTGATATGTAGGGTGCAAATCCGGGTCGTCAAAGGGAGGAAACATGACCGACAGTCTCGATCTCGGCGGACGCGTCGCCCTTGCCATCGGCGGATCGGGCGGCATTGGCGGGGCGATCGGCCGGGGGTTCGCGAAGGCCGGAGCGAAGGTCGCCGTCGCCTCGCGCAATGGCGGGAAGGTCGACGAAGCCGTCGCCGCCATCGAGGCGCAGGGCGGGGTTGCGAGCGGCCATGTCTGCGATGCCACCGATATCGGCGCGCTCGCGCCGCTGATCGACGAGGTCGTGGAGGCCCATGGCCGGCTCGACATCCTGCTCAATTGCCAGGGCATAAATATCTTCAAGCCGGCCAGCGAGATGACGGCGGAGGATTACGACACGCTCATGGGCATCAATCTGCGCAGCGTGTTCTTCGCAAGCCAGGCCGCCCATGCCCGCTTCAGGGCGCAGGGCGGGGGCGGGGCCATCGTCAATATCGCCTCCCTGTCGGGTCATCGCGGCTGGCCGGGCGCCGTCGTCTACGGCGTCTCCAAGCACGGCGTGCTGGGGCTGACACGCAGTCTCGCGGTGGAATGGGCCGATGACGGCGTGCGCGTGAACTCGATCTCGCCGGGCTTCTTCATGACGGAGATCAACCGCGACAGGATGGGCGAGGAGCGCAAGGCGAAGGCCATGTCGCGCACGCCCATGAACCGTTTCGGCGACGTGGAGGAGCTGGTGGCCGCCGCCGTCTATCTCGCCTCCGATGCCGCGCGC
Source organism: Kaustia mangrovi (assembly GCF_015482775.1). GTDB lineage: Bacteria > Pseudomonadota > Alphaproteobacteria > Rhizobiales > Im1 > Kaustia > Kaustia mangrovi. The sequence goes on from NZ_CP058214.1 coordinate 3,586,774, forward strand.
TACGTGACGGGCACCGATCTCGCCGTCGATGGCGGTTATCTCGCCGCCGGGATCTGAAGCCCGCCGTCGCGGGGAACGGCGCGTTGGAGATGGCCTATGCGCTCAGTTTCAGGGCGGCACCGCCATCGAGGCGGGTTGCGACCTCCAAGGCCAGCGCGAGGGAGGCGGTGAGGCCGGGGCTTTCGATGCCGAACAGGTTGACGAGCCCCGGAACGCCATGGGCCTCCGGCCCGTCGATCCGGAAATCGGCGGGCGGGTCTGCGGGGCCGACGAGCTTGGGCCGGATACCGGAATAGCCGGGATTGAGGCTGTCGTGAGGAAGCTCCGGCCAATAGCGCCGGATGGCGGCGTAGAAGCTCTCCCCGCGCGCGGGATCGACGCCGTATTCGATCCCGTCGATCCACTCCACATCCGGGCCGAAGCGGGCCTGGCCGCCGAGGTCGAGCGTCAGGTGCACGCCGAGCCCGGCATTGTTGGGGGCGGGATAGATGAGGTGCGAGAAGGGGCAGCGCCCGTTGAGCACGAAATAGTGCCCGCGCGCATAGCGCGTCACCGGGACATGGGCGGCGTCGAGCCCCTCGATCCGCTCCGCGACATGGGACGCATAGAGCCCCGCCGCATTGACGAGGACGGCGGTCTCCAGCGTCATCGGCTCCGCGCCGCCCGCATGGACGGCGATGCGTCCCTCCGCGACGATCTCGGCGCGCTCGAAGGGCGTGAGAAAGGCGACCATGGCGCCGGCCGCCTCCGCATCGCCCTGATAGGCGAGCATCAGGGCATGGCTGTCGACGATGCCGGTCGAGGGCGAAAGTGCGCCTCCGACCGTGTCGAGCGCGGGCTCCAGGGCGTGCGCCTCGGCCGCCGACACCATGGCGAGGTCGTCGACGCCATTGGCCTTGCCGCGCGCGCACAGCGCCTCGATGCCGGCGAGCTCGTCCTCGCCCGCCGCCACGATCAGCTTGCCGCACCGGCGATAGGGGACGCCGTGGGTGTCCATATAGTCGTAGAGGCGCCGGCGGCCCTCCACGCAGGCGCGCGCCTTCAGGCTGCCTTGCGGATAGTAGATGCCGGCATGGATCACCTCGCTGTTGCGCGAGGAGGTCTCCGTGCCGATGGCGTCGGCCGTCTCCAGGACGACCACCGAGCGGCCGCCCATGGCAAGCTCGCGGGCAATCGCCAGCCCGACGACGCCCGCCCCCACGATGACCGCATCGATATCCGCCATGATCCTCCGTCCAGCGTCTCGTTCCGGGTCTACGCGCCGACGAATTTCGGCTTGCGCTTCTCCATGAAGGCGCGGCGGCCTTCCTCGTAGTCGCGGCTCGCAAAGCAGCGCGCGACCATGTCCTCGCAGGCCTTCATGTCCCGATCCGCCGGATCCTTCAAGGTCTGGTTGACGATAAACTTGACGGAGGCAACCGTCAGCGGCGCATTGGCCGTGATCTTGCGGGCGTAGTCGTCCACATAGGCCGTCACCAGCCCGTCGGGCACGGTGCGGTTGACGAGGCCCATCTCGCGGGCCTCCGCGGAGGAGAACAGCCGCGCGGTGAAGAAGATCTCCTTGGCATGGGACGGCCCGACGAGCTGGACGAGCCGTTCCAGCCCGTTATAGCCGTAGCCGAGGCCAAGCTTGGCGGCGGGAATGGCGAAGCGCGAGCCCTCGCCGCAAATGCGCATGTCGCAGCAGATGGCAAGCGCCACGCCGCCGCCCACGCACACGCCGGTGATCTCCGCGATGGTCGGCTTCGGGAAGTTGTGGAGCTTGCGATAGACGCGGCCGGTCGTGTCGTTGTAGCGCTTCACCGAGGCCTCGTCGGCACGCTCCGATTCGAACTTGGAGATGTCGGCGCCGGACACGAAGGCCTTGTCGCCCGCACCCGAGACGACGACGACGCGAACCTCGTCATTGGCGGCATAGTCGTCGAGCACCGCCTCCACCGTTTCCCACATGTCGAGCGAGACGGCATTGCGGCGCTCGGGATTGTTGAAGACGATGCGCCCGACGCCGTCGGCGACGCTGTGAAGTATCTTCTGCTGGTCCATGGTGTCCTCGTTGGTGGCATGCCGCAGCAATGATGCGGTCAGATAACATGGTCCGCGCGCAGGCGCGAAATGTCCGCCTCCGCGTAGCCGATCTCCCTCAGGATCTCGTCGGTGTGCTCGCCCGCCCTGGGCGTCGGCGCGGCGATTTCGCTCGGCGTGCGGGAAAGGCGCACGGGCTGGCCGACGACCTTGACGTCGCCGCGCTCGCAGCCGGTCATGTCGCGCGCAATGCCCAGATGGCGGACCTGCGGGTCGTCGAACACCTTGTCGACGGTGTTGATCGCGCCGCAGGGCACCCCCGCCGCGTTGAGCGCCTCGATCCAGTGATCGGCGGGCTTCGTGCGGGTGATGGCGTCGATCTCGGCATTGAGCCGGTCCCGGTTCTCCAGCCGGCTTGCGGAGCTCTCGTATTCGGGCCGCTCGGCCAGCTCCGGAGCGCCGAGGGCCGAGCACAGGCGCCGCCAGATCTCCTCGCCCGAGCAGGCGATGTTGACATGGCCGTCGGCGGTCTCGAACACGCCGGTGGGGATGGAGGTCGGGTGGTTGTTGCCGGCCTGCGGCGGCACGGTGGCGTCCATCAGCCAGCGCGCGGCCTGGAAGTCGAGCATGAAGATCTGCGCCTCCAGAAGCGAGGTGGACAGCCATTGCCCCTCGCCGGAGACGTCGCGCTCGAGCAGGGCGACGAGAATGCCCTGCGCCGCCATCAGCCCCGCCGTCAGGTCGGCGATGGGAATGCCCACGCGCACCGGCCCCTGGCCGGGCAGTCCGGTAATCGACATGAGCCCGCCCATGCCTTGCGCGATCTGGTCGAAGCCGGGGCGCTTCGCATAGGGGCCGTCCTGGCCGAAGCCGGAGATGCTCGCATAGACGAGGCGGGGATTGACCGCCTTCAGCGTGTCGTAGTCGACGCCCAGCCGGTGCTTCACGTCGGGCCGGTAGTTCTCCACCACGACATCGGCCTGCGCCACGAGCTTGCGGAAGATCTCCAGGCCGTCCTTCGCCTTCAGATTGAGCGTCAGGCTGCGCTTGTTGCGGTGCAGGTTCTGGAAATCGGCGCCGTCGCGGGGGCCGCCGAGCTGTCCCTTGCTGTCGGTTGTGGGCTGCTCGATCTTGATGACGTTCGCGCCCCAGTCGGCGAGCTGGCGCACGGCGGTGGGCCCTGCGCGCACCCGGGTCAGGTCAAGGACCGTGAAGCGTGACAACGCCTGGCTGGCGGGCTTGTGGGGCATGGATCGTCATCCTTCCAGTCTTGATCTTTCCTCTCCCCCTTGCGGAGGAGCGGTTCGCGTTTCCTCAGACGCTCCCAGGGGATCGTTCGGTGCCCCCGTTTCGCATCCAGTCTGTCAACTGTCAACAATTTACACAAGACAGTTGACATGTCGACTGTTTGCGGACCATGCTTCCCGAATATGCCGCCGCAACCGGGATGTGCCCCCCCATGATCGACCAGCCGCGATTCCATGCCCGCAATGTCGAGACGCTCACGACCTCCGTTCAGCGCGAGATCGAGCGCATGATCATGGCCGGCGAGGTTGCGGCCGGCGACAGGCTGAGCGAGAGCGCGCTGGCCGACGCCATGGGCGTGAGCCGCGGGCCGGTGCGCGAGGCCATGCGGGCGCTCGCGCAGGCGGGGCTTGTGGAGATCATCGCCAATAAGGGCGTCGTCGTGCGCCGCATCGAGATGGAGGAGGTGCTCGACCTCTACGATCTGCGCGGTGTGATCTTCGGCCTGGCCGTGGAGGGCGTCGCCTGCAACGGCACGGCCGGCCAGGTGGCGGAGCTTAAGCAGAACCTTGCCGACATGATCTCCGCCTACGAGGCCGGAGACCACGGCCGCTATTACGAGCTGAACGTGGCCTTCCACGCCGCGATTGCCGAATACAGCGGAAATGCCCGCGCACGGGCGATCTATGAGAGCCTCGTGAAGGAGATGCACCTGTTCCGCCGGCGCGGGCTGTCCTTCGTCTCCAATGTGGAGGCGTCCCTCGACGAGCATCGCGATATCGTGGAGGCCATCGCCGCGGGCGATGCGGAGGCCGCGTTCCGGGCCGGCCGCGCCCACGTCATGAACGGCAAGCAGCGCTTCCTGAGCACGCTGCAGCAGTCCAGAGCGCACAAGGAGGTCGAGACCGGCGAACCGCGCTGACGACGACCCGCCCCGGAAACCGCCGGGGCCGGGACCTTTCAAGAGATACGTCGAAAAGACGAAGCAGAAATAGGGAGGAAACGAATGACTCTGCCGCGCGCAGTGAATGCACGACGTCACCTTGCCGCCGCCCTTGCGGGGGCCGTCATGGCCACCGCGGCCGCAGTTCCCGCCATGGCGGAGGACTTCCCCTCCGATACCGTCAATGTCGTCACCCATGCCGGGCCCGGCGGCGGCTCCGACATCACCACGCGCATGATGATGCGCAACACCGCCGACCATATCGACCAGGACTTCCAGGTGGTCAACCGGCGCGGTGGCAGCGGGGCGGCGGCCCTGATGTATGCCCGCGGCCAGGAAAAGGACGGCCATACGGTCCTGCTCATCACCCAGTCGCATCTCTTCCAGATCGCGCAGGGCAAGGTGCCGGTCGAGATCGACGACATTGTCGGCGTCGCGCGCGCCACGCTCGACCCGCAGATCATCGCCGTGCCGGCCTCCAGCGATATCAAGGACCTGAAGGGCCTCGTCGCGGCGTCGAAGGCCAAGGAAGGCGGCCTCAAATGGGGCACGACCTTCGTCGGCGGCATCGACCATGTCGCGATTCACAACTTCGCCAAGAAGGCCGACGGCATGCCCTACACCATCGTGCCGTTCAAGGGCGGCGGCGACATCGTTACCAATCTCGTCGGCGCCAATGTCGACGTGGCCTCGCTGAACTATGCCGAAGGCGAGGCGCAGTTCAACGCCGGCGAACTCCGGCCCATCGCGGTGCTGGCCGAAAAGCGCATCGACTCGTTGCCGGACGTTCCCACCGCGCACGAGCAGGGCATCGACGCGGAGGCCGCCACCATCCGCGGCTTCGCGGTGCTGAAGGGCGTGCCGGAAGAGCGTGTCGCCATCCTGGAGGAGGCGATCGTTAAGGGCATGCGCGAGCCGGGCTTCGTCGAATATCTCCAGAGCGGCGGCATGACGGAGGAGAGCGTCGTCGGGCGCGAGGAGTGGAACGCGCAGATCCGCCGGATCTACGAGGAGAGCCGCGTCGCGCTCGAGGAGCTGGGGCTCCTGTGAGCCATGCAGCCCCGCCACCGCCGTCAGCCGGACCTGCCGCAATGACCGAGCCCCGCCCGACGAGAGAGGGAGTGGCGGCGTTGCCTGCCGCCCTCCTGCCGCGCGACGCCGTGGTCGCGCTCGCCATCCTCGTCTTCTGCGCCGTTGCCTACTGGCTGACGACCGGCTTCGACGAGGCGCCGGCGGCCATGGCGCAGAACATCCAGCCCTCGACCTTCCCGCAACTCGTCATCACGGTGATGGCCGTCCTTGCGGGCGTGATCTTCGTCCAGTCCTTCGCCGCGCCGCAGAAGACGCTCGCCCGCGTGCCGCCCCTCGTTCCGGTGTCGGCGGGTGTGATGGTCGCCTTCGTCACGGCGTTCCAGACGCTCGGTATCGTTCCGGCCATGGTGCTCATGTGCCTCGGCCTGCCGGCGCTCTGGGGCGAGCGGCGCTGGGGGCTCGTCATCGCCTTCGCCGTCCTGTTCCCGGCGGCAATCTACGGACTGTTCGCCGGCCTGCTCGACGTCTATTTCGAGCCCGGTCCGCTCATCCCCTGGTAATCGACGAAAGGTCGCGGGGCCATCATGGATGCCTTCCTCTCAGCGCTCGGGCTGTTCCTCGATCCCATGCTGCTCGTCGCGGTGCTCGCCGGCACGGTCGGCGGGGTGCTCGTCGGCGCGTTGCCGGGCCTGAGCTCGACCATGGCGACGGCGCTTCTCCTGCCTTTCACGCTCGGCATGGAGCCGGGCATGGCGATCGCCCTTCTTAGCGCGCTTTACTGCTCGGGCACCTATGGTGGGTCGATCACGGCCATCCTGGTCAATGCGCCGGGCGCGCCGGCGGCCGCCGCCACGGCCTTCGACGGCTATCCGCTGGCGCAGAAGGGCAGGGCCGGCAAGGCGCTCGGCATCGCGGCGGTGGCGAGCGCCATCGGCGGCATGTTCAGCGTCGTCGTCCTCATCGTCGCCGCCCCGCTCCTGTCCCGCGTGGCCTACGATTTCGGGCCGCCGGAATATTTCGCGCTCGCCCTGTTCGGACTGTCCATGCTCGCCTCGATCAGCTCCGACGCGCCGGTCAAGAACCTGCTCGGCGGCGCGTTCGGCGTGCTGCTCGCGACAGTCGGCATGGACATGACGACCGGTGTGGAGCGCTTCACCTTCGGCATGTGGGAGCTGTCGGAGGGCGTCCACTTCATCCCCGTCATGATCGGCCTGTTCGCCGGCGCGGAATTCCTCACCCAGGCACAGACACTCGACCGCGTCACCGTCCACGCCGCGCTCGACGCGGTGCGCCTGCCGACGCGGGAGGATTTCCGCAAGTGCATGGGCACGATCGCGCGCTCCTGCGGCATCGGCTCCTTCGTGGGCGTTCTGCCGGCGGAGGGCGGGACGGTCGCGGCCATGATCGGCTACAACGAGGCGAAGCGATGGGCGCGCGACAAGTCGGAATTCGGCCATGGCGACATTCGCGGGATCGCGGGGCCGGAAAGCGCCAACAACGCCGCGACGGGCGCGGCCATGGTGCCGACGCTGGCGCTCGGCATTCCCGGCAGCGCCACGACGGCGGTGATCCTCGGTGCGCTGCTCGCCCACGGGCTCAGGCCCGGGCCGCATCTGTTCACCGAGACGCCGACGCTGCTCTACGTCATCTTCACCGCCATGCTGTTCGCCAATGTGGTCTTTCTGGGCTTCGGCCTCGTCGGCGCCAAGCTGTTCTCGCGCATCACCCTCATCCCGACGACCTTCCTGTGGCCGGCGGTCATCATCCTCGCCGCCATCGGCGCCTATGCGCTGGAGCAGTCGATCCTCGATGTCTGGATCATGGTAGTCGCCGGCATTCTGGGCTTCGTGCTGAAGCGCTACGGCTTCTCCGCCGCGCCGATCATCATGGGGCTGATCCTGGGCGAGATGGTGGAGAGCACCTTCAAGCAGTCCATGATCATCTTCGACCATAGCTGGGCAGGGTTCCTCGACCGGCCCATCGTGCTCGTCTTCGTCGCGCTCACGGTCCTGTCCATCGCCTCGCCCTTCGTCAGCAAGGCCTGGCACCGCCGCCGCGAGCGCGAAAATCCGGCATGAACGGGGTCGGGGCGCGGCGTCTGACCAGAGATGCCGTGCAGATCGGCGGCACCGTGCTCGCGGGGCTCGCCGCCGCTCTCCTGGCCGACGCCGGCGGGCTGCCGCTGCCCTGGCTCCTGGCCCCGCTGCTCACAGTGGGCGCCATGTCGCTTGCCGGCGCGCCGACGGCGGCGGTGCCGTTCGGGCGCCGGGTCGGGCAGGCGGTGATCGGCACGGCCATCGGCCTCTATCTCAATCCCGGCGTCGTGGAGGAGATGCTGGCCCTCCTGCCGGTCATGATGGCGGTCGCGGGGCTCTCCATCGCGATCTCCATCGCCATTGCCGCGCTTGCCGCCGCGCGCGCCGGATTCGGCCTCGCGACCGCCTATTTCGCCTGCATGCCGGGCGGTGTCGCGGAAATGGCGGGGCTCGGGCGACAATACGGGGCCGACGAGGCCACGGTCGCGATCCTGCAGTCCCTGCGCATCGCCGTGGTTGTCACGGTCATGGCGCCCGCCGTCGCCCTGCTGGCCGAGCACGGGCGGGGCGGCGCGGCGGCCGGCCTGCCGGATGTGCACTGGCCGGAGCTGGTCGTTCTGCTGTCCGCCGCCGGCCTCCTGTCGGCTCTCCTGGAGCGGTTCTCGGTGCCCAATGCGTGGATGCTCGGCGGGCTTGCGAGCGGCGCGGCGACGGCGGCGCTGGCGCTGCCCCTGTCGGGCATGCCGGGCGTTCTGGTGAGTGCCGGCCAGCTTCTCGTGGGCTGCGCGCTCGGAACGCGATTCAAGCCCGATCTCATGCGCGGCGGGGCGCGCCTTGCAGCGACCGGTCTCCTGATCATGGCGGGGCTGCTCCTCGGCGGCATCGTGCTCGGGCTTGCCGCGGCGGCCCTGACCGGCATGGCGCCCGCCGTGCTCCTGTTGGCCACCGCACCCGGCGGTATCACGGAAATGAGCATCACCGCCAAGGTGGTCGGCCTGCCCGTGGCGACCGTCGTCGCCTTCCATCTCGTGCGCATCGTGACGGTGGTGCTGGCGAGCGCGCCGCTCTACCGCCTCCTGATGCGCATCCGCCCGGCGGGCGACCGGCGCCTACACCGCGGCGGCCCCGATGCGCCGCACCGATGACGGCCATAGCCCGGAAGGGCAGGGGCGATGGGCCGGACGCCGACATTTTGCGCAAGGAACATGCTGCATTGCACAATATTTGGCCTTGCCGTCAGGGTGCCCGAATAATAATCTTTTCTCATCTCGGAGGGAGATCCAGCGGGGATCTTGAGGGGCTCGCCACACTGTCCCGAAAGATCCCCGTTTCTCCGCCCGGCAGGCCCGAAAGTCCGGGCGACGGCCACCGAGCCCGATCCCGCCAGAGCGCACTTTGCGAGCCCGATCGCACAGACGGTCCCTAGCCGGCGGGCTTTTTGTCCTTCAGCGTATCGTAATAGTCGTAGAGCGCATTGGCGCGGGTGAGATGGGCGCGCATGCGCTCCTCGGCGGCGTCCGGGTCGTGCGCGGCGATGGCGTCCACGAGCCCGGCATGCTCCTCGAGCGTCAGTGTCTCCGCGCCGGGTGCGCGCACCAGAGAGGTGTGAAACGCCATCAGCCATTCGAAGAGCGCCTGGCTGGCGAGCGCCAGGATGGGATTGCCGGCAATCTCGGCGATCTCGCGATGGAAGGCCATGTCGCCGCGCATGAAGGCGGTCGGCCGGTCCACGGCGGCCTCCTGGGCCTCGAGGCATTTGCGGAGCTTCGCCACGGCCGTGGCGTCGGCCTTGCGGGCGGCCTCGCGCACGAGCCCCATCTCGAACACCATGCGGGCGTGCTTGAGGTCCTCGAAGGTGCGCCGGGAGGTCGTGAGGGCGTGTCGCGCGGTCTGGCCGAGGCGCTCCAGAACGGCCTGGGCGCTCGGCTCCGCGATGCGCGAGCGCTCACCGTGATGGATGGTGACGATCCCCATGCGGTCGAGCGTCTGCAGCGCCTCGCGCACGGCCGGCCGGCCGACGCCGTATTCCTCCATGAGCTGGCGCTCGGAGGGCAGGAGGTCGCCAGGCTTGAGCTGCTCGCGCTCGATGCGGTCCAGAAGGAGGTCCATCACCTCCTCCCAGAGCTTGCGCCGGCGGATGGCCCGTCGGGGATCTGTCCCGGATTGGGTCATGTCGTCATTCGTGCTCCCGCGTCCGGCCAGGCCGGTGTCGCGGGTGGCCTACATGTCGGTCACACCGATCACATTGCCGTTGGAGTCGACCGTGCAGACCGCCTGCCGGTCATTGCCGACATCGAGCGTCATGGCATACTGATTGTCGTCGGTGATGTCGACGCCAAGGGGGGAGATCGTGTCCGGATCGACTCCGTAAAGCGGCCCGGCGCCGTTGGCGCAGGCGACCTGCAGGCCCGCCGGAACCGGCCCCGGGCCACCGCCGAGATCCTCGTCCGGCACCGGAGCCATGGTGCAGGCCGCGAGGCCGGCCATTGCCGACAGGATGCAGGCCCGGCCGACGGCCATCCTCCGGAAGTCATGCGTCATCTGTGTTCCTCTTGCACTCCCGGACCGTGCGGCACGATCCCTCATTGTCCCGCCGGGCGCCCGGAAGAGAGAAGAGGCCCGACCCCTCGATTGCCGGTCGGGACCGGTCAGGCGTCGGTGATGGCGACCACATTGCCGTCGGAATCGATGGTGCACAGTGCCTGGCGGCCATTGTTCACGTCGAGCGTCACCGTATAGAGGTTGTCCTGAGTGCGCTTGGAGGAGATGGGCAGGACGGTCTCCGCGCCCACCCCGTAGATCGGGGCGGCCTCGTTGGCGCAGGCAAGCTGGAGATCGGCCGGCGCGGTGTCGTAGGTGGAACGGACCGTCTGGTTCGGTGTTTGCTGGGTGTTCGTGCAGCCGGCCAGAATGGCGGCGCCCAAAAGGACGGTTCCCAGTCCAAACACAGTCCTACGCTCGGCAGTCTTCATGTGTGGTTCCCTTCGCTCCTTGGCCGTTTCCGGGGCCCTGGGGCCCGTAAGCTCAGACCCCCTTGAACAGGGACGCGCCCGTCATGAGCACGATCACCTTCGCGCCGCGCGTGACGCGGTTATAAAGGTCTATCACGTCGTCATTGTTCATGCGGATGCACCCGGAGGACAGGTTGAGCCCGATGGTCCAGGGCTCGTTCGTCCCGTGGATGCGGTAAAGCGAATCCCGGTTCTTCTCGTAAAGATAGAGCGCGCGGGCGCCGAGCGGATTGTCGATGCCGCCCGGCATGCCGTTGGCATATTTGGTCAGCCGGGGATCGCGCTCGATCATGTCCTTGGGCGGCGTCCATGTGGGCCATTCCGCCTTGCGGCCGACATGGACGATCCCGGCCCAGCCGAAACCCTCCCGGCCGACGCCGATGCCGTAACGGATGGCCTGGAAGTCGGGCAGGATATAATAAAGGAAGTGGCGGTCGGCATCGATGACGATGGTGCCCGGCTTCTCCGCCGTCCTGAACGGGACGATGCGGCGCTGGAACTCCTCCGGCGTCTGGCCGTATCGCTGGAAGTATTCGCGGGCCTGCGACGGGTCGTAGGAGACCCACTTGCCGCTGCGCGCATCGTAGATCTGGGTCTGCGTCGGCGAGGAGAAGCCCATGCCGAACGACATCGCGAGTGTCGCGATCGCGAGGCAGAGTGTCCGTATGGTCAAGCGCATTCTCGGTTCCCCGTCCTGTCCAATCCGCTAGTCGGCATCCTCGATCCACCCGGAGATCCGCTCGCCGTGCCCGTCGACCCATTCGCGGGCGAATTCGGCCGGGTCGCGCCGTTCCACCACGAGCGCATAGGTCATCTGCGACACGGTGTCGACGTCCAGATTGACCGACTTCAGGAAGCTTGCGATCTCGGGTTGGCTTTCCTCCAGCGCCTTCGCGTAGAAGATGTGGAGGAAGGAAGGCGGCCAGGCGACGCCGGCCTTCGACTTCTCCAGCCAGTCACCGTCCGCCTCGGCGTCGACGATCTGCCACTTCCTCGGGTCGTGGGCCGGCTCGTCCAGATAGACGAGGTCGTGGAGCTCGAAGACGTGATGCGGCTCGTAGCAGTAGAAGGCCATCGGCTTGCCCGTGGCCACCGCCGCATCGACGGCGGCGAGCCCGACCGTCTCCTCCGCCTGGAGGAGCTGCATCGTCTTGTCGTAGCCGTAATCGTGAGCACGGATCTGCTCCACCTTGGTGGAGTTCCAGCCAGGCGCGCCGATCCAGATCTCGCCGCGCCCGTCGCCATTGGTGTCGAAGACCTTCGCCTTCTCCGGATCGGCGAGATCCTGGATGGTGTGGATGCCGTCGCCGTCGTAAGTCGCCTGCGTCACGCAGATGCCCTGCGAGGCCGGCACGCCCCGCGGGCTCATGACCACGGATTTGCGCCGCAGCACATATTCGTCGTGCAGGGCCTTGTAGTTGGGGAGCCAGACCTCGGGATGGATCTGGATCGTGCCGTCGTCCATGCCGGCGAAAATCTCCGCATTCGATGTCTCCTTCAGGACGACATCGACGCCGAACCGGTCTTCCAGAATGGTCTCGAGCACATGGGCGGTGGCGTTCGCGGACGACCAGCTCGGCACACCGATCACGATCTCGTCTGCGCGCGCGGAGACACTCTGGCCAGCGGCGGCCAGGGACACGACAAGCCCGATAGCGACCGCCACAACGGAACCGAAACGTATCATCCAGGGTTCCCCTTTATCCCACCGCAATAGAACACACTCGCGCACAGGGTATTGCAATCGGACACGGTGGGCTAGCCCCCACGGCCCGGAATACGGGAAGCGCCGCGCCGCCGCCGCCGCAGAGAGCGCCTGAGGGATGCTCGACAAAAACAAACAAACTTGTCGGTTTGTTTCCTGTCCGCTATCGTCCCCGCCCATGACGAAGACCGTCCGCCGCACCCAGCAGATGCGCAGCGAGGCCACGCAGCGAAAGCTTGTCGAGGCGGCGCTCGATGCCATGATGGAGACCGGCTATACGCGCATGACCACCGCCGAGGTGGCCGCTCGCGCCGGCGTGTCGCGCGGTGCGCTGATGCACCATTTCGCCACCAAGGACGACCTGGTGGCGACGGCGGTCGAGGCCCAGCTCACCGAATCGACGGAGGATATCCGCGCCCAGGCGGCCCGCGTCCGGGCGGGCGAGCTCGACCTCAACGGCTTCGTCGAGCATGTCTGGGGCCTGTTCTCGGGGCGGCTGTTCTACATCACGCTCGAGCATGTCACCGAGGCGCGTCACAATGCGGATCTGCGCGCCAAGATGATTCCGGTGGTCAAGAGGTTCCACGAGGCGCTCGACGAGATCTGGCGGGAGTTCTTCCACCAGACGACGCTGACCAGCATCGAGGTCGACACCACGCTCAACATGACATTGTGCCTGTTGCGGGGCATGGGCGTGCAGACGGTGCTGAGGAACGATCCGCCTTACTATCAGCGGCTGCTGGACGGGTGGAAGGCCCAGCTGTCGCGTATCATCGAGGCGGAGTCTCACGGGGGTGAGGGAAAACGGGCGCAGGGCGTCCGCGAGAACGGGCCGAACGGCCCCAAGGAGGGAGTGATATGACCAAGTTCCAGATCGAACGCCGCCGGCTGCTGATCGCCGGAGGGGCGGGCGCGTTGGCGCTCGCGGCCGGACGCGTCCTGCCGGCGCAGGCCGCGGAAGACCCGTTCCGCATCGGCGCGCTCAACCCGGTCACCGGGGCGGGCGGCACCTACGGACCCGGCATGCAGAAGGCGATCCTGTTCGCCGTCGACGAGATCAACGAGGCCGGCGGTGCGGCCGGGCGCACCCTGGAGGTCTTCGCGGAAGACACCCAGACAACGCCGGATGCCGCCGTCACCGCGGTGAAGAAGCTGATCGAGGTCAACAAGGTCCAGATCGTCATGGGCACCTGGTCGTCGGGCATCACGCTCGCCGTCATGCCCATCACCACGGAGGCCGGGATCCCGGAGATGAACACCTCCGGCGCCCCCGCGATCTCGACGGAGGACAAGGACGACCTCGTCTGGCGCTTCCAGGCGACGAACGGCCGGTTCGGCCGGGCCTTCGCGGAGATCGCCGAGCAGCGTGGCTTCAAGCGTCCCGCCACCATGGCCTTCAACAACGCCTCCGGCGTCGGCAATACGGAGGGTTTCAAGGACGCGTGGGAGGCCAAGGGCGGCGAGGTCGTGGCCAGCGTCGTCTACGAGCCCAAGCGCGCCAGCTACCGCTCCGAGCTCCAGGAGGTGCTGGCCGCCGATCCCGACGTGATCGTCACGGGCTCCTATCTCCCCGACACCACGATCATCCTGCGCGAATGGTACCAGTCGGGCCACGAGAACAAGTGGATCATTCCCGGCTGGGCGGCCAACCCCAAGCTTGTCGACGCGCTCGGGCCCGAGGTGACGCAGGGCGTGATCGCGGTGGAGAGCATCGCCAACGAGAAGGCGCCCTCCTATGAGCGGTTCGCGCGGATGTACAAGGAGGCGACCGGCAACGACGCCAGCACCAATATCTATGCGGCCATGACCTACGACATGGCGATCGTCTGGGCGCTGGCCATGGAGGCCGCCGGCCCCGGCGCCTCGGTCGCGGAGATCAATGCGAAGATCCGCGACGTCGCCAATCCCGGCGGCAAGGAGGTCTATTCCTTCGAGGAGGGCAAGGCCGCGCTCAAGGACGGGCCCATCGACTATCAGGGCGCCTCGAGCCGTCTGGACTTCGACGAGTATGGCGATGTGACGCCGGACTTCAGCGAGGCCGTGGTCCAGCCCGATGGCAGCTTCAAGCGCGTCTCGGTGGTGAAGATCTGAGCCGGGACTGGCGGCAGGGCCGTTGCATATGGTGGCTCACACCCCCTCACCCGACGCCCGACGGCGCCACCCTCTCCCGCGAAGGGAGAGGGGTCGCAAGCGGCGCGACTTTCCTTATCCCTCTCCCCTCGCGGGAGAGGGTGGGGCCCATTGCGTCAGCAATGGGAGGGTGAGGGGGAGAGCGGCGCAGCACGAGCTCATCTCCCTTTAACATCCGGATGCATCCGTCCATGTCCTTCGGCTATCTCCTGAACCTCGCCGTCAACGGCGCCATCGAGGGGTCGATCATCGCGCTCGGCGCGCTGGCGCTCACGCTGGTCTTCGGCATTGCGCGCTTTCCCAACGCGTCGGCCGGCGACGTCATCACGGTCGGCGCCTATGCGGGCTATGGCGGCCAGCTCGCCTCCGGTGGCCTCATGGCGGCGGGCGTCGTGTCGGGCATGGTCGGCGCGGCGGCCATATCCCTGGCCTTCTACTGGTTCGTCTTCCGCAAGCTCGCGGGCCGGTCGGCGGTCTATCCGCTGATCGCCTCCATCGGCGCAGCCTTCCTGATCCGCGCCGCGATCACCTTCTTTCTGGGCCATGACCAGCGTGTCTACGATGTCCCGCTGACCCGCGCCGTCGCCTTAGGGCCGGTGCGCGTGGTGCCGACGGATCTCTATCTCGCCGCCGGCGCGCTCGCCGCGCTCGCCGTTGTCTTCGCCCTCCTGCACATGACCCCGCTCGGCCGGCGCATGCGGGCGGTCGCCGACAATCCCGACCTCGCGCGGGCGAGCGGCATCTCCGCGCGCCGCGTCATGACAGCCATGTGGCTCATTGCCGGCGCGGTCTCCGGGCTCGCCGGCGTGCTTCTCGGCGTCAAGACCGTCGTCATGCCGGAAATGGGCTGGGACCTGCTGCTTCCGGCCTTCGCCGCGACCATTCTCGGCACTATCGGCAATCCGGTGGGCGCGGTCGTCGGCGGGCTCCTGATCGGCGTCGCCCAGGAGCTGTCCACGCCCTTTGTCGGCTTCACCTACAAGATCGGCGTGGGCTTCCTGGTCCTGCTTCTCGTCCTGATGGTGCGCCCCCAGGGGCTGTTCTCCGGCGCTGAGCGCGTCAGGTAAGGGGAGGGCGTATCCCATGGAAGGCTATCTCCTCGCCGTCGGCGTCATCGCCCTGATCTACATGCTGATGACGCTCGGCCTCAATCTCCATTACGGCTTTACGGGGCTCATCAATTTCGGCCATGTGGGGTTCTTCGCGGTGGGTGCATACACCTCCGCGATCCTTGCTGTTCATGGCGTCTGGCTGCCGCTGGCCTTCCTCGCCGCCGTCGTGCTCGCCGCGCTGTCGGCCTGGCCGCTCGGCGTCTTGAGCCTGAGGCTGCGGATCGAGTATCTGGCCATCGTGACGCTCGGCTTCTCCGAGGCCGTGCGGCTGTTCATCGTCAATGAACGCTGGCTCACCAACGGCGTCCAGGGCATTCCGGGCATTCCCAGCCTGTCGGAGGGGCTGGGGCTGCCGATGTCGGCGACGACGGCGACCTTCATCCTGCTTGTCCTCGCCAATCTCGCGGCGATCCTCGTCATCCATCGCATCGTGAAGAGCCCGTTCGGCCGGGCCATCGAGGCGATCCGCGACGACGAGGAGGCGCTGCGCGCGCTCGGCAAGGACCCGGGCAGCTTCAAGATCCGCGTCTTCATGCTGGGCGCGGCCTTCGCGGGCCTCGGCGGGGCCTTCTATGCCCACTACATCACCTTCGTCACGCCGGACCAGTTCCTGCCGCTGCTGACCTTCTATATCTGGGTCGCCATGATCCTCGGCGGCGCAGGGCGCGTCTCCGGCGCGGCGGTCGGCACGCTGGCGCTTGTCGGCTTCTTGGAGGGCTCGCGCTTCCTGCGCGATATCGTTCCAGGCGTTGCGGAGGTCGAGATGGCGAGCCTGCGTCTCGGCGTGGTGGGGCTCGCGCTCATCCTGCTCGTCATCTACCGCCCCGGCGGCATCATGGGGGACTATTCGAGCTGATGACCTTCGCGGCGAACGACATCTCCATGCGGTTCGGCGGCTTTCTCGCGCTCGACCACGTCTCCATTGAGATGGGCGAGAGCGACCTTGTGGGCCTGATCGGGCCGAACGGTGCCGGCAAGTCGACGCTGTTCGCGGTGGCGAGCGGTTTCGAGACCGCCTCGGGCGGGCGCGTCGTCTTCAAGGGGCAGGATGTGACGGCCTTGTCGCCTGCCGCCCGCGCCCGGCTGGGGCTCGGGCGCACCTTCCAGGTGCCGCGCGAATTCACCCATCTGAGCGTCCTCGACAATCTGGTGGTCGCAGCGCCCGGCCAGCTCGGCGAGCGGCTCGTGAACGTTTTCCTGCGGCCGGGCGACATCGCCCGCCAACGTGCCGAGATCGTGGAGAAGGCGGAGGGTATTGCGGACTTCCTCAACCTCGCCCGCGTCATCGACCAGCCCTCCGGCAAGCTCTCCGGCGGACAGAAGAAGCTGCTGGAGCTTGGCCGCGTGCTCATGCTCGACCCCGCGCTGATCCTGCTCGACGAGCCCTTCGCGGGCGTCAACCCGGTGCTCGTGGGCGAGATATCCGAGCGTATCGGCGAGCTCAACGGGCGCGGCGTCGGCTTCCTCGTGGTGGAGCACAATCTCCAGGCGCTGAGCGATCTCGTCCGCCGCATGTATGTCATGGATCGCGGGCGGATCATCGCGGAGGGCACGCCCGACGAGGTGCTTGCCCGGGATGCCGTGCGCGAGGCCTATATGGGGGGCGTGGTATGAGCCTTCTCACCCTTCGCAATATCCGCGCGGGCTATGGCGACACCGATATCGTCACCGGTCTCGACCTCCATGTGGACGATGCCGAGATTGTCACCATCGCGGGCACGAACGGCTCCGGCAAGTCGACGCTGGTGAAGGCCGTCA
This sequence comes from Kaustia mangrovi, assembly GCF_015482775.1. Lineage (GTDB taxonomy): Bacteria > Pseudomonadota > Alphaproteobacteria > Rhizobiales > Im1 > Kaustia > Kaustia mangrovi. The sequence continues at coordinate 3,603,768 of NZ_CP058214.1, forward strand.
TGGGCCTGCTCGCCCGCGTGGCCGGCGAGATCGACCTCGACGGCACCGATCTCATGGCGCTGCCGGCGGAGGATCGCATCCGTGTCGGCATGAGCTATGTGCCGCAGGTCGCAAACGTCTTCGCGAGCCTCACGGTCGAGGAGAACCTTCTGGTGGCGGAGGGCGTGGGCGACGTCCGCGCCCGCATGGCCGAGATCCACGACATGTTCCCCGCGCTTGCGGAACGGCGCCGCATGCGGGCCGGCGCGCTGTCGGGCGGCGAGCGCCAGCAGCTCGCCTTCGCCCGCGCGCTCATGCCGGGCCCGAAGCTCATGGTTCTCGACGAGCCGACGGCCGCGCTCTCGCCCGCGCTCGTCGATCAGGTCTTTACCCTCATCGAGGGATTGCCGAAGCTCGGCGCGGCGGTGCTGCTGGTGGAGCAGCGCGCGCGCCAGGCGCTCCAGATCTCCGACCGCGGCTATATTCTCGACCAGGGCCGCGTGGTGCTGGACGACGAGGCGCAGGCCCTGCTTGCCGACGACCGCATGGCCGAGCTCTATCTCGGCGGTTGAGTGCAGAATTCCCCCCGAAGCTGAAGAGGCGTCAATGTCATCGATTATCCTTGAGAATGCCAATGTCCTCGACGTGGTCGCCGGCGAGATGCTGGGCGACCGGCATGTGCTGGTGAGCGACGGCACGATCGCGGAGATCTCCGAAACGCCGATCAGGGCGGAGACGGCCGAGCGCGTCGATCTCGGCGGCCGCACGCTGATGCCGGGCCTGTGCGACGCCCATGTGCATGTCACCGCCGCGGTCGCCAATTTCCCCGAGCTGGAGCGCTGGTCGCCCTTCTATGTCTCCGCGCGCGCGGGCGAGATCCTGGGCGACATGCTCCAGCGCGGCTTCACCACGGTGCGCGATGCCGGCGGGGCCGACTGGGGGCTCGCCAAGGCGGTCGCGGAGGATTTCATCGCCGGCCCGCGCCTTCTCTATTGCGGCCATGCGCTCTCCCAGACCGGCGGTCACGGCGATATGCGCGGCCCCGGCGAGCAGACCTTCGAGGGCTGCTTCTGCTGTGCCGGCCTCGGCCGCGTCTGCGACGGCGTCGACGAGATGCGCCGGGGGGCGCGCGAGGAGATCCGACGCGGCGCGACGCATCTGAAGCTCATGGTGTCGGGCGGCGTGTCCTCGCCCACCGACCGCATCACCTCCACCCAGTTCTCCGAGGACGAGATCCGCGCCGCGGTCGAGGAGGCTGAAGCCGCCCTCATTCCCGTCATGGCGCACGCCTATACCGCGCGCGCGATCAACCGCGCCATCCGCTGCGGGGTCAACTCCATCGAGCACGGCAATCTCCTCGACGAGACGTCCATCCCGCTCTTCCACGAGCATGGCTGCGTCCTCGTGCCGACCCTGTCGATCTACGATTCGCTGGCCAGGGAGGGGGTCGAGGCGGGCATGCCGACGGACCTCAACCGCAAGGTCTTCGAGGTGCTCGATGCCGGCCTCGTGGCGCTGGAGATGGCCTATCGCGGCGGCGTGACCATGGTCTACGGCACCGATCTCCTCGGCATCATGCACCGCCACCAGCTCAAGGAGTTCGCGCTGCGGTCGGAGATCGTGCCCGCCGCAGATCTCATCCGGGCGGCGACCTGCAACGCCGCGGAGCTGTTCGCCATGTCCGACCGGATCGGCCGGGTGGAGGAGGGGCTCCTCGCCGACCTGATCGTCGTCGACGGCGATCCGCTCGCCGATATCGGCGTTCTCCAGGACCCCGAGAACAAGGTCAAGGCGGTGATGAAGGAGGGCCGGTTCTACCGGAACGATCTCCCGGGTTGAGAAAATTGTGCGTTGCAGCGACCGCGACGTTTCGATCACTGGCGAATCTCGGCGAATGAGGCTATAGGCCGAGGTCGGGGTGGGGGTTCTCCTGCCCGACGCTCATGAATGTTCCTCCCAGGACTTCACGTTCCCTGCAGCCATAACGAGAGGAGAAACCGCGTCATGCTGACGATCGGAGACAGGTTTCCCGAGTTCAATCTGAAAGCCGTGGTCGACACCGACCCGGCCAAGGCCTTTACCGACATCTCCAACGAGAGCGACCAGGGCAAGTGGAAGCTGTTCTTCTTCTGGCCGAAGGACTTTACCTTCGTGTGCCCGACGGAGATTTCCGCGTTCGGCGACATCGCCAAGGAGTTCGCTGACCGCGATACCGTGATCTACGGCGCCTCGACGGACAGCGAGTATGTCCATCTCGCCTGGCGCGAGAACCATCCCGACCTGAAGGATCTGCCCTTCGCCATGCTCTCCGACATCAAGCGCGAGCTGTCAGAGGCGCTCGGCATCCTCGACAGGCAAGAGGGCGTGTGCCTGCGCGCGACCTTCCTGGTCGACCCGGAGGGCGTGATCCGCTTCGTGTCGGTGAACGATCTGAGCATCGGCCGCAACCCGCAGGAAGTGCTGCGCGTGCTCGACGCGCTGCAGACGGGCGAACTGTGCCCCTGCAACTGGCATCCGGGCGAGGATGTGCTGAAGGTCGCCTGAGGCTTTCGGCAGGCCATCGTTTTTGAAAGGCGCGGGGGGCTCCCTCCGCGCCTCTTTTTGATAGAGTGGTTCCGGTTGACGGAACGTTCCCGGCGCAGGTCCGCCGGCCGGGACCCGACAGGAGCGAACGCCCCATGGATCTGGACGAATTCGAGGCCCAGCTTTCCCTTCTCCTCACCGAGATGGAGAACCGGCCGGAGGACCGCCACGAGCTCTATCTGACGCTGCGCGAGAAGCTCAACGAGATGCGCGCTTTCGGCATGCCCGTCCCGGAGGATTTCCTGGCGCTCGAGAAGGAGCTCGAGGCGGAGTTCAGCGGCGGCAAGGCGTCGTGATCAGCCGCCTGTGCCGGGCGTGAGGAGCTTGTAGGTCACGGGGTTGTCCGGGCAGGCCGCCGGGCCGCATTCCACGACCGTGCCGACGAAGTTGAGCGCCGTCATGGCGATGACGAGCCAGACGGCCGCCTTGGCGAATAGGCCGGCTTCGGGCCGTGCCGGCTCGCGGGAGAACTGACCTTCGCACATGAGCATCACGGCGAGCGCGATGAGCGCGATCACGAAGCAGATGAACGCCCAGCTATAGTAGTGATAGCCGAGCACGGCGGAGCCGTAGCCCGGATCGTCCGGCATGATGTGCAGGAGGATCTGGCGGGCGGCGAAGGCGGCACCGGCCAGCGCGGCGAGGATCGACAGCCCGTAATGGCCGGGCCGGGGCCCGTGGCGGATCGTCAGGACCGGCCCGATGGCGAGCGCGGCAAATCCTGCGCGCTGGAGCAGGCAGAGCGGGCAGGGCAGTTCCTGCAGCGCGAACTGGAAGGCGAAGGCCGCGAGCAGAATGCCGGAGATCGCATAGAGCGCCAGCGCGTTGAGCATGATGGCGAGGCCGGGCGAGATCATCGGGCGCGACGCTCCTCTAGAAGGACAGGGGCAGCGTGTCGGTGGCGTGATGCAGATAGACCGCGATCATGACGGCGAGCGAGACCGCGAAAAGCGCGATCGCCAGCCGCCGGCTCGCAAGCGCGGCCGCGATCAGCGTCACGGTGAGGATGAGGAAGACTCCCGCAATATACATGGGTCCGGCACCCCCTTGCCGTCCGCCGGTCAGCCGCGCGGTCCGAAGAGCAGCCACAGGATGAAGCCGAGCACCGGAAGCACGAGGACCAGAACGATCCATACCACCTTGCCGCCGGTCGACGCGTTGCTCTGAAAGATGTTCACGATCGCCCACACGTCGAGCACGAGGACGATCAGTCCCAGAAGTCCGCCGAATTCGAAACCCATGGCATTTCCCCGTTCCGGAGCGGCGTCCCGTGCGGGCCGCCCTTGGTTCGCTTCAGGCGCGAATCGCAAAGCGGATGGTAGCATGTTCGCGGCCCGGTGAGCGGTTGCATGTCGTGATCGCCGGGCCGCGCTTCAAGGGGAGGCGGGTGAGGCGGAGCTCATGTCGGTGCCCCAACAAAAACCGGACGAAGCCGTCGGAGCCATCGCCATTCGGGCGCTGTATGGCGGGGAGCTTCATCCGCTCCGGTCTCCCCGGCGCGGCGGTTCCTGCAGGACGGCCTTGAGGCGCGGCGCCGCGAAATCGAGGAAGGCGCGCAGCTTCTGCGGCAGCGGATGCGGTGCGCCATGGACGAGGCTGACCGGCCACGGCGCGGGCTCGAACGCCTCCAGCGCCAGCACGAGCCGGCCCGATGCGACGGCGTCGGCGACCTGATAGGAGAGCACCCGCGTGACCCCGGCGCCGGCAATGGCGGCGTCGATGGCCGCTTCCGCCGTATTGACGGCGAGCCGGGGCCGCACCGGGACGGTGTGCTCCGACCTGTCCCGCCCGAAGCGCCAGGGGCCGGCCGGGGCGATCTGTCCGAAGGCGACGATGTCGTGGGCGGGAAGGTCTCGCGGCGTCCGGGGCGTTCCCTTGCGGGCGAAATAGCCGGGGCTGGCGCACACCACCTGTCTGATCTCGCCGAGGCGCTGCGCCACGAGGCTGCTGTCGGGCAGCGCGCCGATCCGGACGGCGACGTCGGCATGCTCCTCGCGAAGGTCGAGCACCCGGTCGGCCTGGACGAGCCGGACGGCGATCTCGGGATAGCCTGCGAGGAACGCGGTGACGACCGGCAGGACATGGAGTCGCCCGAAGACGAGGGGGGCGGTCACGGTGAGCTCGCCCCGCGGCGCGCTGTATTCGCCGGCAACAGTGCGCTCGGCCTCCTCCACCTCGTCGAGGACCCGCCGGCAGGACGCCGCATAGCCCTGCGCGGCGTCGGTCAGGACGGCCCGGCGCCCCGACCGGTTGAGGAGGCGGGTGCCGAGATGCGCCTCGAGGTCGGAGAGGTTGCGGCTGACCGTGGCCAGCGGCATGCCGAGCCGGCGCGCGGCGGCCGACAGGCTGCCGGCCTCGACGACAGCCAGCAGGATCGACATGGATCTGAGGCGGTCCATTGTTCCTTCCGGATTCTGGAAGTCTGTGTCTCGAATTATATGGATACTCACGAATTATGGAAAGGTGTAGTGGAAGGACGATGCCAGGTCGCATGGCCATCCCCGATCCGGCGAGGAGTCCTCCCATGTCGAACAGCACCCGCACCTATCCGAGCGACGTCGCCTTCACCCCCACCGTCAAGGCGGTTCAGACCCGCAAGGGGTCGCGCCCGCTCTATGCTCGCGTGGAGGAGAACGGCTCCTGGCAGACCCGCATCGCCCCCGACCTGAAAGCCTTCATCGAGGCGCAGCGCAGCGTCTTCCTCGCGACCGCCAACCGGGAAGGTCAGCCTTATATCCAGCATCGCGGCGGGCCGCCGGGCTTCCTGCGTGTTCTGGACGAGGCGACGATCGGCTTTGCGGATTTCGCCGGCAACCGGCAATACATCACGCTCGGCAATCTGGCGGACAACCCGAAGGCCTATCTGTTCCTCATCGACTATGCGCGGCGCCAGCGCATCAAGATCTGGGGCGAGGCGCGGGTGGTGGAGGGTGACGAGGAGCTTGCCGCCAGCCTGATGCCGGAAGGCTACAAGGCACGCGCCGAGCAGGCGATCCTGTTCACGGTGGCGGCCTGGGACGCCAACTGCCCCCAGCACATCCCGCAGCGCTTCGAGGCGGACGATGTCGCCGCCGCCCTGGCCGAGCGCGACCGGCGGATCGCGGAGCTGGAGGCGGAGATCGCGCGCCTGCGCGATGGCGGAGAGGCGCAATAGGCCCGCTGGCCGGCCTGTCGGGCCGCGCTTGCCGGTGGACAATTCGCGACCCGTGCTCTACGCCATCGCGCACTGGCCCGCGGCGGTCCGCCGGAATATCTGCCGGCACCGCCCGCGGCGATGGAGCGAAAGCAAGGCCATGCGGGCGACGGTTCTTGTCAATGACAGCGCGGGAACGGTCCTGACCATGGGGCAGGAGACCGTGCGTGCGGTCTTGCAGTCGGGCTTTGCCGAGGCGGGGCGTGAGACGGAAATCCGGTTCGAGCCCGCCGACCGGCTGGACCGCCTGCTTGCCGATGCGGCCCGCAAGGGCATGGAGGGGCCGCTGATCGTCGGCGGCGGGGACGGAACCGCCTCGCTTGCCGCGCGGCGCCTTGCCGGCACCGAGGTGACGCTCGGCCTCCTGCCGCTCGGGACGATGAACCTTCTGGCCCGCGCGCTCGGCACGCCGCTCGATCTCGGGCAGGCGGCGGCCGCGCTCGGCAGGGGCCGTCCCGCCGATATCGATCTCGGCGAGGTGAACGGGCGGCTGTTCGTCCACCACGTTTCGCTCGGCCTGCATCCGAGGATGATCATGCTCAGGAACGCCAGCGGCTACCGCACGCGCCTGCAGAAGGTCTGGGCGTCGGCGCGCAGCTGGGCGCGCGTCGTCAACAGGCCGCCATTCTTCTGGATCGGCGCGGAGGTCTCCGGCCGCACCATCCGGGCGAGAACCCCCTCGGTGATCGTCACCAACAACCGGCTGTCGCGCGAGCTCGGCTCGCTCCCGCTGCCCGAACGGCTCGACGGGGGGATGGTCGAGGTGCATATCGCCAAGGCCCAGCGCCGCATCGAGATGGTCACCCTGTCGCTGGCCGCCTTCATGGGCCGCTGGGACGACGAGGCCCTGTTCACGAGCCTGATGACGGAGCGGTGCCGCATCGAGATGCGCCGGCCGCGCGTGCGTGCCTCCCTCGACGGCGAGCTCGTCAGGCTCGACGCGCCGCTCGACGTGTCGATCCGCCCGCGGGCCCTGAGCGTGCTGATGCCGGGGACGGCGCGAAACGGGTAGGGTGCGCCCGGATGCAACCCTGCCATGACATCTGGGCGATTGTGCCGCCGCGCGGTTTGGGGCAAGGTTCGCCCCGATTCCACTCTGCCGAGCCCGGCGACGATTTCCCAGCGAACCGGACGGGCCTGCCGCTCCATCGGCGCGATGGATTGCGGCGCACCGTACGGACAAGGAGACCCGGTGAACGCTTCATGGTGGACATGGGGCCTTGTCGTCACACGCACGCTGCTCATCGGCGCCGCGGGCGGCGCGGTGTTCCTGTGGGCGGGGCTGCCGGCGCCGTGGTTGGCGGGCGCCATGGTCGCCACCGCCCTGTCGGTCGCCGCCGGCGTCAAGGTCTGCGTGCCGGACAATGCGCGCCGCGCGGTCTTCCTGCTGATCGGGCTCTCCATCGGGTCGAGCGTCACGGCAGACACGCTCCAGCGCATGATGAGCTGGCCGGCGAGCCTCCTCATGCTCGCCGTCACGGTCGTCCTCGTCACCGCCGTCCAGTACTACTATTTCCAGGCGGTCCACGGCTGGGGGCGGCGTACGGCCTTCTTCGCCGGGCTGCCCGGCGCGCTCTCCACTGTCCTCATCTTCGCCGAGCACCATGCCTCCGACCTGCCGCGCGTGACGGTCGCCCAGAGCGTCAGGCTGTTCTTCCTCATCGCGCTCCTGCCCATCGCGATCTCCAATCTCGGCGAGGGGCCGGCCGCGGCGGTGGCTTCGGCGCCGCCCGGACCCTGGCTCGATACCGCGATCGTGGTGGCGGTCGGCTGCGTCGCGGGGCTCCTTGCGGAGCGGTTCAAGGTCCCGGCGGGGCTGATGCTCGCGCCCGCCGTCGTCAACGCGGCACTCCATCTGTCCGGAACGGTTCACGGGGTGCTGCCCGACACGCTTCTCGTGCCCGGCTATGTCATTCTGGGATGTCTCGTTGCGACACGGTTCGCCGGCATCGGCATGGGGCTTTTGAAGGGCATGCTGTCGGCGAGCCTCGTGGCCTTCGCGCTGGCGCTGGCGACCTCGGCGCTCGGCGCCTATGTGGCGAGCCTGCTGTCGGGCCTGCCCTTCGGCCAGACATGGCTCGCCTTCGCGCCCGGCGGGCTTGAGACCATGACCATCATGGCCTTCGCGCTCGACATGGATCCGGCCTTCGTCGGCGCCCTCCAGATCGCGCGGTTCCTGGGGCTGAGCATCGCCATTCCGATCGCGGCGGGCTGGCTGTTCGGCCGCGGCCGGGCCAAGGCCGACGAGGCCACCTGACGGCTATGTCGCCGGGGCTTGAAAGGGGCCGGCAGGCCGGGGACAACGACGGCACCGGCCCGGTCGCGCCCGCCATCCGTGGGAACCGATGCCGGATGCCGGAGCGGACTGCGGGGCCGGTGCCGTCTCTCCCCCCCGATCCCATGCGTAGCAATCTCCGTGCCACACACGGTTTCAGAAGAAGAAACCGAGATTGAGCCCGCCGAAGGGCGAGCGCTTGTCGAGATCGGTGTCGGTCAGCATGCCGGCCTCGCCGCCGAGGAAGATCCGGCCCATCCCCAGAAGGTCGACCTCGAAGCCCTGGGCGAACAGGCCGGCGCGGGCATATCGGTAGTCCTCGCCGCCCCACAGCGCCGCATCGATCCCGATGGCGAGGCCGGATGTCCAGCGGTAGCCGGGTCTGATCTGGACCCAGTATTCGTCGACGCCGGTGATATAGCTCGCATAGCCCCCCGCGCCCCAGCCGTCGAACGGATAGGCATGGCCCTCCGCGACGACCTTGACCCCGACCGTGCTGCCATTGAGGTCGGAGCGCTCGTCGACCGGCGTGAGGACGTAGTCGCGATAGACGGCGCCCAGAAAGCCGGCGAGCCTGTAGGTATCGCCGGCGATCTGATAGCCGGCCTCCACCGCACCGCCCGTGCCGAGGGCGTGGATGGTCACGTCCATGCCGACATCGCGATAGAGCCGGACGCTCGTCTGATAGTCGAAATAGCTGCTTTCCATCCACAGCCTGGCGACCGGGCCGGTCTCGCCCAAGCCGGACAGGGGCGTGTAGATCAGGCCCTGCACGCCATAGAGGGCGATGCTGCTGCCGCTGAAGCCGGTGAAGGCGTAGACATCGCCGGCCATGGCGTCAGGCGCAGCCAAGAGGTCACCGGCGAGCCATACCGCAAGGACCGTATATCGCAGCGCCGCCCTTGATGGCCGGCTCGCCCAGCGCCGCACCGCCAGTCTGGCGGGGATTACCGCCTTGGCCGATATTGTCGCCTTGATCCGCGCTGGCGTTCCCGCCCGCGCCGCCATGCCTGCATGCGCACAGGCAATCCGATCGCAGTCCATGCCAATCCCCCAACTGGCAGGACGCGCATCGTGCCGATCCGCGATGGATGGCCGACGCCCCCCTTGTTGTCCTTATCGCCTCCCCAGGCGGTACGGCTCTAGGCTATGCAATAAATGGGAGCGAAGTCCAGATGTAACCACTTTATGTTGTGTTCGGCGAGAGGCCCCGAGAAAATATAGCTAGCGCACCGCGATCACGGTGGCGCCGATCGCGTCGCGCAGCCGGTCGGGACGGAGCGCCATGACACAATTGGGCGTGCCGGCGGCGGCCCAGACCTCGTCGAAGGCAAGTAGGTCCTCGTCCATATAGGCGGCGATCTCGCTTGCATGGCCGAAAGGGGGGATGCCGCCGATGGCGAAACCCGTGACGTCGCGGACGAACCGGGCGTCCGGGCGCTCCAGCGGCTCGCCCGCCGCCTCCGCCGCCCGGGCCTCGTCGACGCGGTTCACGCCGGAAACGAGAAGCAGGCAGGGGGGCCCCGTTTCGCGCCCTCGGAAGACGAGGGACTTGACGATCTGGGCCACCGTGCAGCCGCAGGCCGCCGCGGCATCCTCCGCGGTGCGCGTGCTGTCGTCCATCTGCCTGATGGAGACGGGTAGCTCGAGGCGGGCTGCGGCATCGTGGACCTTCAAGGCGCTCTTCGGCAGATTCATTGGGCTTTCCGTTCCTTGGACCATGGCGGGCCGGCTCGCGTTAACGGAACATTCATGCACGACTCGCTTTTCCCGCTCCAGATGTGATTTACTGTCAAGGCTGGAAATTTGGGCTCCCTCATGGGGGAGGAGGCCTTTGGACCGATGAAGAACACATTGTCGCCGGACAGCGGCGGCCGGCTCGATAAAGCGCTGCGCCAGGCGCGTCTCGTGGAGGCGGAGCATCTCGATGCCCTGTTCGACATCCGCGACGCCAAGCAGCTCAGGCTGGTGACGCTGAAAGACGAGCTCGAGCGCGAGGTCGCCGGCAGGAGCGAGGCGCGCGAGCTCTTCGATCTCTCCATCGCCATGGGCGAACCGCCGAGGCTGTGGATCGACATGGTCAGCTATGTCACGCTGGAGCCGGATCCGCGCACATACAGGCTCGTCCAGGACACGCGCGACGGGCGCGTGGTGCTGTTCGAATCGGGCGACCGCGCGGAAACCGTGGAGCGCGTGGTGCAGTTCATGGCTCACCGCATGGTCGAGCGCGAACGGGCGAAGGCCGGTGCCGCACCGGAGGGTCGCGTCGTCATGGGTTATAGCGGCGTCTCCCTGCTGTTTGCCGGAATCTGCGGGTTCGCGCTGGGTGCGCTGGGGCTTCTCGCGCTCGGCGTCCTGCTGAGCCCGGCTCCGTTCTGACCGCACAGGCCTTCGGCCATTCCCAAGGTAACATTCTGAAACACCATTTGATTTGGTGTGCCCCGGGCGCCTTGCTACCTATGCCTCCAGGGACAGAAGCCGCTCGGCTCTGTTTCGTTTGCTGCCGTAATAGGGGTTTGCTCAGGGAAACTTGTGCGGGGCGGTGGGGGCGCCTTATCCCGCAGAGGAGACTGAACAGGCAACATGGCAGGTCCACGACGGACCGGACACTGCCGTGATTACCCCGTTGCAGAACGGGCAGCGATCATGCGAGCGGCCGTGCCTTGCAGACTCTTTGTTTACGGGCCGTGCGCTATCTCTTGAGCCGGCCCAGAGAACGAGATGGATCATTGCCGGTGTTGAGAGACACAGACAGCCTTGCCGCCCCGCTGAACGCACGTCAGCGCAGTGAACGCCCCGCCCCCGCCCCCACGGTCGGGGAGGCGGATGCGCTGCAACTCACCCCGCGCGCCACACCCGGGCTTCCCCAGATCCTCGGTGAATTCGGCACGCTTGCCGACGGCCTCGACTATGCCGCGCGCGGTCTGACCGGCTACAATTTCTATTCGCCGCGCGGCAAGCTGGAACACGTGCTGCCCTTCTCCACTCTGCGCGAGCGCGCGCAGGCCACGGGCCGCAGGCTCGTCAGGGCCGGGCTCACCCGCGGCGAGCGTGTGGCCATCGTGGCGGAGACGGGACCCGATTTCATGGCGGCGTTCTTCGGCTGCCAGTATGCCGGCCTCGTTCCGTGCCCGCTTCCCTACACCATGTATATCGGCGGGCGCGAGGCCTATGTGGAGCGGATCGCCGGCATGCTGAAGAGCGCCGACGCCGCCATGGCGCTCGCGCCGACGGATCTGCTCGGCCATCTGGGCGAGGCGGCCGTCAGGGCCGGCACGCGCCTCGTGATGAGCCACGAGGAGCTCGCCGCCATCGATGCCGGCGATGTGGCGCTTGCGCCCTTCGGGCCCGGCGACGCAGCCTATATCCAGTATTCCTCCGGCTCGACCTCCAATCCGAAGGGCGTGCTCGTCACGCAGGCCGCGATCTGTGCCAATGTGCGCGGCATCCTTCAGCACGGATTGAAGCTCACGCCGGAGGATCGCGCTTTCTCCTGGCTGCCGCTCTATCACGATATGGGGCTCGTCGGCTTCTGCCTCGCCCCGATGATGGGGCAGGTGACGGTCGACTATCTCGCGACCACGGCCTTCGCCCGCCGGCCCGCCCTGTGGCTCCGGCTGATGTCGGACAACCGCTCGACCATCGCCTACAGCCCGTCCTTCGGCTACGACCTCGCCGCGCGGCGGGTCAACGGCCATGCCGCCGAGCTCGACCTGTCCGCCTGGCGGGTGGCCGGGATCGGCGGCGACATGGTGCGTCCGGACGTGCTGGAGACCTTTGCCGCGAAGATGGCTGTCGCAGGCTTCGACGCGACGGCCTTCCTGCCGAGCTACGGCATGGCGGAGGCGACGCTCGCCATCACCTTCGGCGAGCTCGACCGGCCGATCCGCATCGACCGGGTCGACAGTGCCCGCTACAAGCTCTCGCGCCGTGCGGTCCCCGTGGGCGAGGGCGCGGCTGCGGCCTCCTCCTCGCGCGTGCGCGCCTTCGTGAGCTGCGGGCGGCCCATGCCCGGACACGAGATCGAGGTGCGCGACGAGACGGGACAGAGCCTCGGCGAGCGCCAGATCGGCCATGTCTGGATGCGGGGCCCGAGCCTCATGGCGGGATATTTCCGCAATGAGGACGCGACCCGCGAGGCCATGGGCGACGACGGCTGGATGAACACCGGCGACATGGGCTACTGGCTCGACGGCGAGATCGTCGTCACCGGGCGCAGCAAGGACCTCATCCTGCACAATGGCCGCAATATCTGGCCGCAGGACATCGAGTGGGCGGTGGAGCGCGTGGAGCCGCTGAGAGGCGGCGATGCGGCCGCCTTCTCCGTGGAAAACCGCGAGGGCGGGGAAGCGGTCGTCGTGCTCGTCCAGTGCCGCCTGACCGACATGGAGGAGCAGGAGGACCTGCGCCGGCGCGTTGCCGCCGTGGTCAGCCAGACGGCCGGCGTCGAATGCGAGATCGTGCTCGTGCCGCCGCGCAGCCTGCCCTTCACCTCGTCGGGCAAGCTCTCCCGCGCGGGTGCGCGCAAGGGCTATCTCTCCGGCGAGATCGCGGAGATCTCGAAGGGCTATCTCGCCCGCAAGCTCCAGCAGGCCGCCGGCCCGGTGAGGATGGCGGCGGGCGAATAGGCCCTCCGCCCGCCCCGCGAGGGCGCGGCGTCCCGAAATTCTTGGTGTCACTCTGCCATGGCAAGCGGACCGGTCGCGATTACGGGAGCCAGCGGCTTCGTCGGTCGTCGGCTGGTCGCCCGGTTCGACGAGGCGGGGCAGGCCTTGCGCCTCCTGGCGCGGTCTCCCGACCGGCTCGGCGACACGCCGCACGAGGTGGTCGCCGGCGGGCTCGATGATGGGGCCGCCCTCGACAGGCTTTGTGCGGGTGCCGATACGGTGATCCACTGTGCCGGCGCGATCACTGCCCTGTCGCGCTCGGGCTACGAGGCGGTCAATGTGGGCGGCACCGCCGCGCTTGCTGCCGCCGCCCGGCGTGCCGGGGTTCGCCGCTTCGTGCTCGTCTCCTCGCTCGCCGCGCGCGAGCCGGCGCTATCGGGCTATGGCGCGAGCAAGCTGAAGGGCGAGGACGCGCTGAAGCAGGCGGCGGGCACGCGCCTGTCATGGGTGGTCCTGCGCCCGCCCGCCGTCTACGGTCCGGGCGACCGGGGCACGCTGCCGCTGATCCAGCAGCTCGCCCGTCAGCGCCCGCTCATACCGGGCAATGCCGAGGCCCGGATATCGCTGATCTATGTGGACGATCTCGCCGCCGCGCTGCACACTCTGGCCGGCGGCGGGCCCGAAGGCAGCGTCCACGAGCTGCATGACGGCACGCCGGGCGGCTATTCCTGGGCCGATCTGATGCGCGAGGCGGGACTGGCGAAGGGGCCGCAGGCGCGCTGCCTCTTCCTGCCGCGGGGGCTTCTGGCGACGCTCGCGCCCCTGTCGGTGGCGGCGGGACGGTTGAGGGGCAGCGCGCCCATGCTGACGCCCGGCAAGGTGCGCGAGCTCTATCACGGGGACTGGGTGTGCCGGAACGCCCTTCTCGAGGACTATACGGACTGGCGGCCCCGGGTGCGCTTCGCGGAAGGGTTCGCGCGGACGCTGGACTGGTACCGCAAGGCCGGCTGGATGACATGAGTGCGGGCGATCCTCGTCGCCCGAGATTGAAAAGTGGGATAGAAAGACCGTGACCAACAACGAGATCTTCGACGAGCTGTGCCGCCTGATCGAGCCCTTCAACACGAAGGGCGTGGCGCTGGACCGCAAGACGGATATCGCCGCCGACCTCAATATAGACTCCGTGTCGGTCATGGATTTCATCATGGAAGTCGAGGATCGGTTCGATATCGACATTCCGCTGAACCTCCTGTCCGACATCCGCAGCATGGACGATCTCGCCGCAGCGGTCGAACAGCGCATGAAGGGGAACGCCTGAGCATGACAGACCTCCTGGAGAAGCACCGCCATCTGGCCGAACGCCACAAGGCCATGCTGCAGATGGGTGCGGATGCCGTCGGCCTCCCGATGGAGCGCATCCTGTCGCCGACGCGTGCGCTGATCGGCGGGCGCGAGACCATTCTCGCGGGCACCAACAACTATATGGGCATCACCTTCGATCCCGACTGCATCGAGGCGGGCAAGAGGGCGCTCGACGAATACGGCACCGGCACGACCGGCTCGCGCATCGCCAACGGCACCTACGAGATCCATCGCGAGCTGGAGCGCGAGATCGCCTCGTTCCTCGGGCGCGAGCATTGCATGGTGTTCACCACCGGCTACCAGGCCAATCTCGGCATGATCGCGGGGCTTGCGGGGCCCCAGGACACGATCTTCCTCGATGCCGACAGCCATTCGAGCATCTATGATGGCTGCGCGCTGTCGGGCGCGAAGCTCGTGCGCTTCCGCCACAACGACGCCGCCGACCTCGACAAGCGCCTGTCGCGCATGGGCGAGGAGACGGGCGGGCGCCTCGTCGTGCTGGAGGGCATCTATTCCATGATGGGCGACCGCGCGCCGCTGGCGGAGTTCATCGAGGTGAAGCGCAAGCACGGCTTCACGCTGCTCGTCGACGAGGCCCATTCCTTCGGCGTGCTGGGCGAGAACGGCCGCGGGCTCGCGGAAGAGGCGGGGCTCGAGGACGAGGTCGATTTCGTGGCCGGCACCTTCTCCAAGAGCGTCGGCTCGATCGGCGGCTTCGGCGCCGGCAACCACCCGCTCTTCGAGGCGCTGCGCTATGCCACGCGCGCCTATATGTTCACCGCCTCCCCGTCGCCCTCGACCATCGCCACCTCGACGGCGGCGATCCGCAAGCTCAGGGCGGAGCCGGAGCGGCGCGAGCGGCTCAGGCGCAACTCGGCCCGCCTTCATGAGGGGTTCGAGGCGCTCGGCCTCAAGATCGCCAGCAGGCAGGTGAGCCCGGTGATCGCGGTCCAGTGCGCCGACGAGCCGTCCACCATCGGCATGTGGAACGCGCTTCTGAATGCCGGCGTCTATGTGAATATCGCGCTCCCGCCCGGCACGCCCGGGCGCACCTGCCTCCTGCGCTGCTCCGTCTCCGCGGCCCATACCGACGAGGATATCGACACGATCATCGCGCTCTTCGGCAAGGTGGTCGGCGGCGAGGCGAAGGCGGAACTGGCCGCCGGCGGCTGAGCGACCCTCCGGAAGGCCGCTTGTGGAAGGGCGGATACGCAAAGCCCCGCGCTTGAGGCGGGGCTTTGGGACAATCAAAACTCGCAAGGCTCCCTCTTTGGCTTGTCATCGCCAGGGTGAGGAAGCCTGCCTAGCACGCTAGGTCTTAGAGCCCGACAACCGGGATACACTACCTATATACGCGATCCTCGATCACGATTCAATGTGGCGGTCGAGACCGAGGCCCGAGAGTACGGCGCGCCGGACGCCTGCCAGATCTTCCAGTTCCAGGGTTGGGTAGACATATTTCCGGCGCCCCACCTTGAATGCACGCAGGCGATAAACGCCAAGATTCATGATCATGTCGGCTTTCGCCCAGCATGGCTGATCGTCCGGTTCCTCCGGATGATAATTCTTCGAGAGCCTATAGCAAAAAGGCAGGTCGTGACGCGGAGCCGTGAGACTGACGGGTACGATTGCAGCGATCTCGGAGCGGTAGGGCAACTTCGGCGAAATCACGATAACAGGGCGTGTTTTAATCATCTCAGGAGCCTTGAAGCCCGAAAAATCACACATAAATATCTGCCCCGCCCTGGGAAAGAAATTCAGCGCCATAATCCCGTCCCCCCACCGCGCACCATAACAACTTTTCATTGAGTGTGCGAGGCTTGGGGCGGTTATGCGTGTGTCAGAGGCCGGTTCGGCCCTTAGCGGAACGCGCCCTTGCGGTAGAGCTTCGGGATGAGGGTGAGGGCGGCGAGGATGGGGTGGCGGCGTTGCCAGTCGGTGAGCTCGACGGGGACACCGGAATGGCGCTCGATCTTCCAGGCGATATAGTCCGCGCCGCCGGAGAAGGTGAAGGCGGCCTTGACCAGGCGCAGCACCGAGAGGAGCTTGCCGGCGATGCGTCGGCGCGCCCAGAGACGGCCGGCCGGGGATCCCATGTCGCTGGCGGGGGGTACGAGAGCGGCCGCCTCGCGATACCACGCCTCGTCCGCACCGACGATCTGGCGGGCGCGGTCCTCGCGCTCCGAGCGAAGCTCCGTGGCATAGGTCGCGGTCAGGGCGCGGACCCACAGTCGAAGCGGATCGTCATCGGGGCCTGACGCGGTGCCGGCAAGGCGGCGGCCTTCCTGGACCATGCGTGCGATGGCCGTCGCGATAGCCCCCTCCACGCGCGCGGCGATATCGGCGTCGCGGGCGTAGAGCAGCGCGCTCGGCTGGGCGAAGCGGGCCCAGAAATAGGGATTGTCGGTCTGCGGCGCCACCTTGCGCTCGAACACGTCGAGCGGCAACACCGCGCATTTGGCGCGCACGGTCGCGCCTTCATGGGTCGCCTCGGCATAATAGACATTGGGCGGCAGGAGCCGGCAGGCGGCCCGGCTCAGCCGGTTCGGGCTGATCGCGCCGGGCCGGTCGGTGAGTACATAGAGGTCGATGAGCGTGTCGCTCGCCGGCACGCCGCGCAGCGCCGAGCCATAGGCGAGAACGGCCGCGACGCCGGGTCCGCGCGCATCCCCCACCGCCTTGCCGATCGCGCGCACGGCGTCCGGCACCGGCGCGGACAGCCGGCCCTTCACGAGTGCCCTCAATGCCTTGTCGTCGCCCATGGCCCGTGTCCAGGCCTCATCCGAGGAGATACTCGAATTCCGGCCCTTCCTCGATGATCAGCGGCCCGTCTTTCGGCGCCTCGAAGAACTCCCCGTCGATGACGAAGGGGGTCGCCTGGTCGAGCGCGATCCGCTTGGCGGACAGGCTCACGCAGCCCTCCGGCAGGGTGCGCTCCTCGCCGCCATACATGATGGACAGCGTATAGCGCAGAATCGAGGGCGGCGGATAGGCGATGGCGGTGGCGCGCAGCGCGCCGCGACCCGCCCCGCCCCAGAAGGGCCGTGCGCCGAGCACCAGTTTCTCCAGTGTCGTGGCGAGGAACAGGAGCTGGTCGCCGGAGGCGCAGGCCGCCCCGTCCGCCGTCACGGTCATCGGGTAGGGACGGTCGATCCGCGTCTCGTCCGTCGGGTCCGGCTTTGCGAAGAGCGCCTTGCCGAGGGCTGTGGCGAGCGTCAGGGCGGGGGCGTAGTAGTCGCCCTTGAGCCCCGTCTTGTGGACGGAGGTCTGGCAGTAAAGCGTGCCGCGCCACAGCGCGCCCGCGCCGAGGAACATGCCGTGCTGGGGCGGCCGGCCATGGGGATTGGCGGCCCGCAGCGTGGCGCGGCGCCTGACGGCGGTGGCCCGTCGCAGCACCTCCGGCCGCACCATGGCATCGGCGATCGCCTCCAGCGACCGCCTGGAGAAGCCGAGATCGGCCGCCGTCATGTTGGTGGTGCCGTGCGCCAGGAGGGCAAGCCGGGGCGGGGCCTTGAAGGGCGAACGCTCCGCAAGCACCGTCTGGATCGCCTGCACCGTGCCGTCGCCGGAGGAGATGAACAGCGTGTCGACGCCGGCCTCGGCGAAATCCTCCAGCGCGCCCTCCAGCTCGTCGAAGGCGTCGAGTACGGCGAGCTCCACGCGGCGCTCGCCGGCGAGCAGATGGGCGAGGGAAAGGCCCTTTCCGCTTTCCTTGCCGGAGGCGGGATTGACGAGGAGACCGACCGTCATCGCTCAGTCTGTGCCGGTTCGTTGAGCCAGGACGAAAGCGTGCCCGTGCGACGCTTCTCCGCGAGCGCCTGGGCGAGCTGAAGCCCGTGCAGGACGAGGCAGAGCACGGTCCACACCGCGACCGCGACGAGCCCCCAGTCCGGCCGGCCGATCAGCGCGGACACGGTGAGGATCGCGAGATTGGGGTTGCGCCGCGCCGTGATCTGCCGGAACAGCGTGTCCATCCGGCGCCAGATATGGATCTCCAGCTTCAAGAACTGGATCGCGACGCCCTCCATGACGCGCTGGAGCACATAGCCGGCGATGATCGCGGTCAGCACCCAGAAGAGCGTCGCCGGCGCGAACGCCAGCCCGACCGCCTTCAGCCCGAGCCCCCAGGCGACGTACCAGAAGGGCGGGTGGACGAGGTCGATGCCGTGATCGAACACGTCGCCCCACTTGCTGGAGGTGAGCGTGACGCGGGCGAGCTTGCCGTCGACCGTGTCGAGGAAGGTCATGCCCCAGGCGCAGACGAGCCCGAGCGCCCAGGACCCCTGGAGGAACAGGAAGAAGGCGGCGACCATGAGCACGGCGCTGACCGTCGTCACCATGTTCGGCGTCACGAAGGTCGGCGCGAGCCAGCGGGTCGCGAGGAAGGCCGGCCAGGGCCAGACATGCTTGGTGATGAAATCCGTCGCGCCCTTGTAGGTGCCCATGAACATGCGCCATTCGACATCGGCGCGATTGGTCTCGTCGACCACCATGGCATAGGGCGTCTCGCGCTTGCGCAGCGACTGCCAGAAGCTCGCCTCCAGCTCGTCGGGGCTCAGCGCGGTCAGCTTGAGGGCCGCGGGCGGCTTGCGGCCCTCCATGAGCAGCGCACCGATCTCGCCCACGCGGTCGGCACTCACATGGGCGGCCACGGGCACCGGCCCGTCCGCGCCCTCGCCCATGAGCACGAAGTCCCGCCGCGCGATCAGGATTGGCACGAGCGGCTGGTCGATCACGGCATCGGCGCGCACGAGGATGACATGGCCGCCTTCCAGCGCCGCCTCGTCCGCGCTCACGAACCGGTCGAGCCCGGCACGTACGAACTGGCGCTCCGTGCGCTCGGCGAGCGTCGACCCCCAAAGGCGCGGGGCGCTGCCGGCGAGCACGCAGAGCGCGGGCTGCCCGGTCTGGGCCGTCTCCTGCGCGCCCTCCGCCTCGTACGGTTCGCTCGTTGCCGTCGCCATGGCGTGATCCTCGTCGAGCACTCCTGCTGTCCTCAACCCTTGTGCGCCCGCTGCGCAAGTACAGCCGAAAGTCGGTGCGAAGGAATACAGGGCTTTTCGCCGGAGGGAAAGACCTCGTGCCGCCTCATATGGTTTCCGCCCGGAAGGCCAGCATGCCCGCCGTCGCGGTGAAGATGAAGATCGGCATCCAGGCGGCCATCCACGGTGCCATGATGCCGAGCTCGCCGATGGTCATGGACAGCCCCTCCAGGATGAAGAAGCCGAAGCCCAGCGCCACGCCGATCGCGAACATCACGCCGAGGCCGCCGCCGCGCCTGTAGTGCGCCGACAGCGGCACGGCGAGCGCGACCATGAGAAGCGCTGTGACGAACAGCGTGAAGCGCTTGTGCCACCAGGTCTCGTAGACCTGCGTGGGGCGAATGCCGAAGCCGCCATTCTCGATGAAATAGTCGAGGTCGGAGATCGTCATCTCCTCCGGGTCGCCCGAGCGCGCACCGACCGCGGCCGGGCGCAGGAGACCGCTGTAGATCAGCTTGGCGATGTGGCTCGGCGGCAGGTTCTCCTGATAGTAGATCGTGACGTCGGAGAGCTCCCAGCGCCCGTCCGTCAGCTCCGCATGGTTGGCCATCACCTGCTCCAGGAGCACGCCGTCCGGGTCGCGCCGGAAGATGATGACCTCGTCGAGCTCGGTCGCCTGCGGGTTGCTGCTCACAGCGCGCAGGATGTCGTTGCCGGAGCGCATCCAGATCGGGTCGCCCTCGCCCACCTTGAGCTTCTTCTTGCCGTAGTCGCCTATGCCCCAGTCATGGAGCGTGGGGGCGGCCCAGGGCACGGCCTGGTCGTTGACGAGGAACTGGACGCCGCCGACGAGCAGCGCGATGGGCACGAACATGCCGATCACGCGGAACTGCGACACGCCGGAGGCCCAGATGGCGACGAGCTCGCTGTTGGCGCTGAGCTCCGTCAGGAGCAGAAGCATGGCCAGCAGCGCGGAGATGTTGATGAAGCTCGAGGCCACGCCCGGCAGCCGCAGGAGCCCGTAATAGGCGACCGCGGTCATGTCGTTGTCCTTCAGCGCCAGGATGTCGCCGGAATGGGCGACCGCGTCGAGCGTGACGATGAAGACCGAAATGCCGAGCAGGATGACGATGAAGCGCACCACGAACATCCGCGTCAGCATCCACGAGAGTGTCCACATCACAGGGGCTCCGCGGTTCTGACGACGCGGCGGAAGAGGCCGCGGATCGTCTCGTTGACCCTGTCGGCGAGCGGCTCGAGCCACTCCTGGCGCACCGTGAAGCAGGCGCGGTAGTAGCGCCATCCCGAGAAGACCGTGAGCACGGCATAGGGCAGCCACAGCGCGATATAGGGCGACAACTGGCCGACCCGCACGAGCAGCGTGCCCTGTTCGAGGATCTCGTGATAGGCCACCAGGATGATCAGCGCCGCGCCGAAGCGGTAGGCCCGCATGCCGCGCCGGCGCCCCAGCGCGAAGGGAATGGCGAGGAACGGCAGGACAGGCAGGGAGAAGATGTTCACCAGCCGCTTGTGGAGTTCCGCGACCATCTCGTCGCGCGTGGCGTCGGGCGGGGGACTGTCGAGCCGCATGGCGAGCTCTGGCAGGGTGAGCTCGCGCTGGTCGTTGCCGCGCGGGCGGAACAGGCGGCTTGTCTCCTTGCCGAGCGGCGTTTCCGCGGAGGAGAAGTCGCCGACCACGGAGGTGGGCTGTGCCGCGGAGGTGCCCGCCCCGGGCCAGCCGTCCACCGTCAGCCGATGGCCGTTCTCCAGATGGAGGACGGGGCGCGTTTCGCCCGGCACCTCGATCAGCGCGCCGCGCTCGGCGGTCACCGTCTCGCTGCCGTCGGCCCCGCGGTCCTCGAACAGGAATATGCGCTCGAACTCGTTGGAGCTGCGCTCCAGCTTGTCGAGGATGAAGGTGCGCGAGCCGGCCTGCATGAACACGCCTTCCTCGGCGAGATAGAACACATCGACGTTCTTCACCGTGTATTCCACCGAGCGGTAGGCATAGCGCGTATAGGGCTGGGCCCAGCCGAAGATGGCGATGGCGGCGAACATCAGGGCGAGCGCCAGCGCCAGCACCGGGCGGGTGAGCTGGTGCAGGCCGATCCCGGCGGCGAGGAAGGCATCGAGCTCGCTCGACTTCGACAGCCTGTTGAAGCCGAACAGAAGGCCCAGGAACAGCGCCGCCGGAACGGCGAGCCCCAGATAATGCGGCACCAGATAGGCCAGCATCTCGAAGACGATGGCGAAGGAGTTCTTCTTGCCGAGCGTCACATCGAGCAGCCGCACCATACGCTCCGCCAGAAGCACCAGGAGGCCGATCGCCATGGCGGCGAACAGGGGGCCGGAGACCTGGCGGATGATGTAGCGCGATGTGATGCTGATGAATGCCATATGCGGGTCAGCCCATCTTGGCCGCGTCCGGCCAGGCCGCGCGCAGCGCCGCGACGAGGCGGCCGCGCAGGGCCTCGTCCGGCTCGACCGCCTTGGCGAGCGCGGGCGGGCCGGGCCAGCCGGAATCGGGAAAGGCCGTGCCCTCGAAATCCTGCGCCGCCGAATAGCGCGGCAGGACATGGAAATGGACGTCGGGGTCGACCATCATCAGCATGAGATAGTTGATCTTGTCATAGGGTCGGAAGGCCGAAAGCGCCCCTTCGATGCCGGCCGTCGCGTCCGCAAGCTCCGCAAAGGCGTCCGGGGAAATCTCCGAGAAGGCGCGCGCCTCGTCCTTGCATACGAGCACCAGGGCTCCCAGCGTTGCCTGGGCGGGGCGCAGAAGCACGCACCAGTGACGGTAATCGGCAACCAGCGTATCAGGAAAGCCGAATTTCTGCATTGTTTCGTTGGCCATGGGTCATGCTCTCCCGGCAGCGTGTGAACGGTGGACCGGCGATCGTGGCGGCATCACGCTTCCGCCGCAAGACCGGCGGCCTGGCCCGCCCTGTCGTCGGAGTCCATGTCGAGGGCGAGGCGGTCGGCCTCGGTGAAGCGGTCCGACGCCTCGTCATAGGCCCGCACGGTCACGTCGCAGGTCCACACGCCGTTCGTGCGGTTGATCGCATAGCGGTACCAGGCCGATGCGGGCTTGCCATGCCGGGCGACCGCGGATGCCGACGGGACGCCGACAACATGCACGGGGCCGTGGCGCGAGACCAGTCGCTTCAGGGAATGCTGGTGATTGTGGCCGTGGAGCACGAGCTCCGCGCCTTCCTCCGCAAGGACGCCGGCGAGCCGGGGGGCGTCGAGCAGCGCCTTGCGCCGCGCGTTCATGCCGGGCAGGGGCGGGTGATGGATGAGCACCACACGGAAGAAGCCGCGCGCGCGCAGGACCGAGAGGATCTCGCCCAGCATCTCGATCTGGGCGTGGCCGAGCCGGCCGGAGGCAAGCAGCGGGCCCGTCGGCACCGAGCTCGACAAGCCGATCAGCGCGATGTTGCGCCGGGTACGCACGAAGGGAAAGGGCTCGGGCGAGGGGCGCGTGATCGTGCCCGCCACGGCAAGGTCGCCGCGCATATAGTCGGCCCAGCGGCCGATGCCGTCCTCGAAGGGCACCGGCACATAGGCGTCGTGATTGCCCGGAACCACCGTGATCCAGTCGGGCACGCCGAACTCGGAAAGCCACTGAGCGGCACTGGCGAATTCCTGCCGGGTGGCGAGGTTGACCAGATCGCCGGTGACCGCGACGTGATCGGGCGCGGCGCGGCGGATATCCTCCACGAGCAGGTCGGTGACGTGGCGTCGATGGATCTGGCGCCGGCGCCTCAACCAGGACTGGTAGCCGTAGAAGCGCTTGGTCGCCAGCGCGCGCAGCGACAACGGCGGCATGGGCGAGAGATGGACGTCGGAGAGGTGGGCCAGTGTGAACATCGGCGTGCCGGTCGCTTATTCCATGGGCGTTGACTTCGCGGGGCCGCGATGCGATTGAGAAGCCAACTGCTCTCCGTTTTCTAGCAGAAAGGCCGTGTCGTGAAAGTTGTGATCCTTGGCGCAGGCCAGGGCAAGCGGCTCCTGCCGTTGACCCAGGACATCCCCAAGGCGCTCCTCGATATCGGCGGACGCCAGCTCGTCGCCCGCCAGATCGATGCGTTCGCCGCATGCGGCATCAAGGAATTCGTGGTCATCACCGGCTACGGCGCCCCGCTCATGGACGCCGCGCTCGAAGCGCTTGCGCAGGAGCTGTCGGTGGAGATCCGCACGGTGTTCAATCCCTTCTACACGGTGGCCGACAATCTGGCGAGCTGCTGGATGGCGCGTCATGAGATGGGGTCCGATTTCGTCCAGGTCAATGGCGACAACGTCTTCAAGGCCGACATGGTGGAGCGCATCCTCGCCGCGCCGCCTGCGCCCGTCACCGTGGCGATAAACCACAAGGACCAGTATGACAACGACGATATGAAGGTCATGCTGGACGGCGAGCGCCTCACCGAGATCGGCAAGACCCTGCCGCTGGAGGCCGTGGATGCGGAGGCCATCGGCATCTACGTATTCCGCGGCGAGGGGGCGGACGTCTATCGCGGCGTGCTCGACCAGGCCATGCACGAGCCCTCCGGCCTCAAGCAGTGGTTTCCCTCCGCCGTCGGCACCACCGCCAAGCTCACCGACGTCAAGGTTTGCGCGATCGACGGCCACGAATGGTGCGAGGTCGACTTCCCGGTCGATCTGCAGGCCGCTCGCCAGATGGTCTCTTCCTGGTAATCCGGTAGCCGGGCGATCGGCCTCAGTCGCGCCCGTCCCGTCAGACAGCCCCGGGGCTGTGTCCCGTCTTCGACAGGATCTCGTCCACGAGGCGCTTGTCCGCGGGCTTGTCCACATCGATGGCGGCCTCGGCGAACGGCATGTCGACGGGCCGGGCGACGAGGCCGAGCTTGCGCGAGGCGCGCGCGAAGGCGCGGTCGAGATCGAGACGGCCGAGCGCGTAGAGCGCCAGCGACGAGAGGCCGAAGGCCCGCATGAGGCGGAACGGGTGCTTGCGGTCCCGGTCCAGGCGCGCCCAGAAGGCGATGGCCTTGAGCGCCTGCTCGCTGTTGAGCGCGAACAGATTGCAGCCCGAGACCCGGTCCCGCCCGAAGGCGAAATAGGTGCGCTTCGTTTCCGGATAGGCCGCCGCGATGGTCTCCTCGCGCGCGAGCCCGACGGTGAGGTCGGCGCCGGAGGCCGCCGATTCCGCCAGGAAATGCTGCACCATCTCCGCCGTCAGGAGCGCATGGTCGCCGGTCGTGACGAGCAGCGGAAAGGTGAGCTCGCCCGAGCTCGCCGCCGCGATGACGGAGGCCGGCGCGCTGGTGGTGGAGGCGATTGCGGTGGCCTCCACGTCGCCGGCCGCCGCACTGGCCTGCGCGACGATGTCGGGCCGGTCGATGGAGACCACGATGCGGCCGATATGCGGGGCGGCGGCGAGCGCTTTCAGGACCCGCGCCAGCATCGGCACGCCGCCGAGCTCGACGAGACATTTGTGCGAGACGCCGAAGGCCTTGGCCATGGGGTCGTCCGGCCCGCGCCCGGCCGCCAGCACCAGCACGTCGTAGCGCGGGAAGGAGGCATCCGCCGTCATGCCGCGGGGTCCCGTGGCAGCGACCGCTCGTAGATGCGATAGGTCTTGTAGGGGTGGGCGTCGAGCTCCTCGATGATCCGGCGCATGGAGACATTGTCCTCCAGGATCCAGGACAGTTCCGCGCGCTCGAGCCCGCGGGCCTCGTGATAGACGCGGACCGCCTCGATGACGGCGAGGGCGAGGGCGGTGCCCATCGGCGTGCCCTGATAGGACTTGCGAACGCCCATCAGCGGCAGGCGCGCGGCTTTCGGCGGCGTCATGAAACGGTAGAGCAGCTTCGCCCAGCCGAAGGGCAGCAGGCGGCCGTCGAGATCGGCGATCCAGTTATTGACGTCGGGCAGGGTGACGGCCATGGCCGCCGGCTCGCCCTGGATCTCGGCAATGGCGATATAGCCCTCCGTGACAAGCAGCTTCAGGTTCTTGCCCAGATGCTTGATCTCCGCATCCGTCATGGGCACGAAGCCCCAATTGTCCGACCAGGCGTCGTTGAAGATGGAGATGATGATGTCGAGGTCGCGCTCCAGATGGCGCTTGGAGATCGGGCGCACCCGGATGTCGCCGGACCGCAGGACCCGCTTCAGGATCAGCGCCATCTTGCGGGGGAAGGGCGTGTCCAGAGCGTAGTCGTAGGCGATGATGTCCTTGGCCTTGGCGTAGCCGAGCTCCTCCAGCCGTGCCGCGTAATAGGGGCGGGCATGGCCCATCATGAGCCGGGGCGGCGTGTCGAACCCGTCGACGAGCAGGCCGGTCTCCTCGTTTATGGAGAAGCTGAAGGGGCCGCGCACGCGCGCCATGCCCCGTTCGGCGAGCCAGCGCTCCGCCTGGCCGAGAAGCGCGGAGAAGACGGCCCGGTCGTCCACCGCCTCCAGGAAGCCGAACTGGCCGGTCCGGTCGCGGTAGCGCTCCAGAGAGAGCCGGTCGATCTGGGCGGAGATGCGGCCGACGCACGCATCGCCGTCGAAGGCGAGGAAGAGCTGGGCCTCGGCATGCTGGAAATAGGGGTTGCGGCCGGGCTTGAGGACGTCCTTGCGCTCCATGGGCAGCGGCGCGATCCAGTTCGGATCGTCGCGGTAGACGAGCCGGGGCATGGCGATGAAGCGGTCGAGATCGCGCCGTCCCTCGACCGGGCGGACTTCAATTCCAGCCATCTGGGCCTCCCATTGCGGCGGGAAACGGGACGGCCACGGACGGTGCGGCGCTCATGCGGTCTGCGGCAGGGCGGGTGCCGGCTCCGCCTTGGTGGCATGGCCATGGCTCACCTTGTAGAGCCGGGTGGCGATGGTCGTCCAGGCTGGCCGGTGGGTGATCGCGACAATGGTGTACTCGCCGCCGAGCGCCTGGATGTTGCGGCAGATCTCGGCTTCGGTCTCCGGGTCGAGGGCGCTCGTCACCTCGTCGAGCACCAGGAGCTGGGGGTCGCCGACGAGCGCGCGCGCGATGGCGATGCGCTGGCGCTGGCCGCCGGACAGCTTCGTGCCCTGCTCGCCCACCGTGGTATCGATGCCTTCGGGCAGCGAATCGACGAAGGAGAGGGCGTCCGCCTTGGCCAGCGCCTCGCGCGCCTTCTCCCGCGAGATCGAGACGTCGCCGAGCGTCACGTTCTCGTAGACCGTGCCATGCAGGAGGGTGAGCTCCTGGGGTACGTAGCCGATCATCTGCCGCCAGGCCTTGAGAGAGATCTCCTTCAGCGGAACCCCGTCGATCAGCACCTCGCCCTCGTCGGGCTCGTAGAGCCCGATCAGGAGATCGATGATGGTCGTCTTGCCGGCGCCGGAAGAGCCCTGGAGAACCGTAATCTCGCCGGCCGGCACCTCCAGGTCGACGCTGTGCACCACAGGCGTCTTCTGATGCGCGAAGGAGACGTTGCGGAAGGTGCAGCCCTCCGTCAGCGTCGGCATGCGCGTGCCGTCGTCGGGCTCGCGCTCGGCGGCGGTGTCCTCGATCAGCCCCTGGATGCGCCAGTAGGCGGACTCCAGCTCCACGGCCCTCTGGAGGTGCTGCTGCATCTTGCCGGTGATCGAGACCATCTGGAAGAACACGATACCCAGCACCACGAGCTCCGCCAGCGGAACGTTCCAGACGTCGGCGGCCAGATAGACGCTGAGCCCGAGAATGACGGCGAGCAGTACCTCGCGCCCGTAGATCAGCCCCTGCTTGGCGAGCACCTGGTTCTTCAGCGCCTTGCGCAGCTTGCGGATCTTCGTTTCGAAGAGCGCGGAGAACGGCGCCTGGCGGTTCATGCTCTTCAGCGGCTTGATGTTGTTGAAGGCGTCGGAGACGTAGCTGACGAGCTCCGACGTGCGGTCGGTCTGGCGGTAGCCGGCGCGCCGCGACAGGCGCACCAGAGCGCTCATGCTGAGCGACAGGAAGGCGCCGACCGCGAGGCCCGCCGCCGCGAGCGCAGGCGAGATCAGGAAGGAGATCACCGCATAGATGAACGCCTGCACCACGAAGGACATGAACTTCGCGGCCATGAAATAGGCCTGTCCGGCGCGCGCGGCCTGGCCCGAGATCGCATTGGCGATGCGCCCGACGCGCTGGTTGGCGAAATACCGCCAGCGCACGCTCATGAGCTGGTCCAGCAGCTTGGTGCGCAGATGGGTGGAGACGCGCGCCACCGCGGCGCCGGCATAGCTCAGCGCCGCGAAGGACAGCACCGCCTTCGCGATCAGGGCGCCGGAGACGATCAGGATCAGGTTGGGCAGGGTATGCGCGATGCCGACCGTGTCGAGCGCGGCCGTCACATAGGTGCTGAGCGCGGACGAATCCTTCTGCCCGCCGCCAATCTCCGTGATCGTCGGCAGGAGTGCCCCGAGGCTGACCGCCTCGGCGAGGCCGGCCAGCAGCAGGCACAGCAGCACGAACAGGGGCTGTGTGCCCTCCGCCGTGAAGAAAATCCTGAAAATCTTGCCCATCAAACGGTGCGCCCTGCAGGTGGCAGATGCACGCAACCTATGTCGGATCGCTCAGCTTTTCCAGATTCTCGTCGGCGCGACGTGTCGCCGCCTCGAAGCGATCCTCGAAATTCTCCATCTTGCGCTTGGGCTCCTGATAGTAGGCGGTGAGTTTCAGGAGCGATACGAACACCTTGTTGAGCGTGCGCCCCCAGAAGCGCATGGGCCGGTCGAAGTCGAACAGCAGGATGACGCGCTCGTCCTCGGTGTCGTTCCAGACCTCGTGTTCGTAAGTGTCGTCGAAGACGAAGATCTCACCTTCCCGCCAGACGCAGGTTTCCTCGCCGACCCTCATCCGGCACTTCTCCGCATCGCGCGGGATGATGAGTCCCAGATGGCTCCTGAGGATGCCCTTCGACACACCCTTGTGGGCGGGGATGTGATAGCCGGGCGCGAGGATGGAGAACCAGGCCGTCTGCAGGTTCGGGACCCGCTCCAGGACACTGGCGGTCACCGGTGCCTGGCGGCAGTTCTTCTGCAGCTTCTCGCCGAACCCGAACAGGATGAAGGTGCGCCAGCTCGTTCCCTTGGCGATTCGGTACTGGTCGCGGGAAATGTCCTGGAATGTCGGGACCGCCTCGCGGTGTTTCAGGATCTCCCGCACCTCGTCGCGAATCTCCTCCCAATGGTCGGTGAAGTCCTTCAGGAACGGAAAATCGGCATTGTCGAGGACCGGCGCATTGCCAACCAGGGATTGGCGGCTCTGGATGGCCTCGATCCTGCGGCTGAGCCGCTTGCCGAGTCGCTTGATCATCCGGCGCCGCTTCTCCTTCAATCGCTCGATCAGGGTCGGCTTTCCCTCTCCGGTCAGGGTCGACATTTGCATTACCTCTCGCTCATGCGCCGGCGGGGCCGCCTGTGACTGGCGGATCCGGCAGTCTGCCGTGCGGCTCGCGTGTCTGCACAGTTATCGACAAGTTATCTTTGAGCCCCCCTTGCCTCAATAGCGTCTATGGCTGAATAGTGCCACAAATGAACGCCACGATCACTACAGGTTTTCACTGTAGGTCAATCAAGTAGATGTGGGCAAGAACGCAACTCAAGATTGGTTGGGCCGATCTTCTTTCGGGCGGACTGGCGTGTCTTGCGGCGCATGACCGCGAGGCGCAGGCGAGGCGGGCGGAAGACTATTGGGGAGAGGGCCGGTCGGTGGTCGCGACCTATTCGGTGCGCTCCGGCTTCGACCTTCTGCTGCAGGCGCTTGATCTTGAGCGCGGAGACGAGGTGATCTTCTCCGCGCTCAATGTGAAGGGCATGGTGCGCATCGCCGGCCAGCACGGGCTGGTCCCCGTACCGCTCGATCTCGATATCGGCCATGCAATCCCGTCCCCGGAGGCGCTGGAACGGGCGATCTCGCCGCGCTCGAGGGTCCTGGTCGTGGCCCATCTGTTCGGAGCGCATCTCGATCTCGGCGGGCTGTTCGCGCTGGCGCGTCGGCATGGGCTGATCGTCGTGGAGGATTGTGCCCAGGCCTTTTGCGGGCGCGCCTATGCGGGCCATCCGGACGCTGATGTCTCCATGTTCTCCTTCGGTCCCATCAAGACGGCGACGGCGCTCGGCGGCGGGCTCTTGAAGGTGCGCGATCCGGTGCTGCGGGCGCGGATGAGGGACATCCAGTCGGGCTATCCGGTCCAGCCCGCCCGCGCGCAACTCAAGCGCGTGGCCCAGTTCGCTGCCCTCAAGTTCATCACCTCGCGGCCCGCCATGGGCGCGATCTACCGGTTCTGCCGGGGCAGGGGCCGCAACTACGAGGACACGATCAGCGAGAGGGTGCGCAATGTCGCCCCGCTCAAGACGGCCAGAAAGATGCATTACCAGCCGTCCGCGGCCATGCTCGCCCTCCTGAACCGGCGTCTGAACCGCTTCGATCCGGACGAATTGTCGCAGCGGGCCGCCAAGGGACGCCGCCTGCGCGATCTGCTTGGCGATACAGTCGCGATGCCGGCGGTCGCCAGCCGCTACCACGATTACTGGGTGTTCCCGGTCCTGATGGACCAGCCGAAGCAGGTGATCGCCGCGCTGCGGGCACAAGGCTTCGATGCGGCCGGCCTGCCGCGCTCCCAGGCCGTTCCGGCACCGGAGGACCGCCCCTGGCTCGCTCCGGATAGCGCTGCGCAGATGCTCTCCGATCTCGTTATACTGCCCTGCTATGCAGCCATGCCCGACAGCGAGCTCGTCCGTCTCGCCGAGGCTGTCGGGGCGATTGCGGAGAAGACGGGAACGGCGCGGACAAAGGCTTATGCGGGTCGGACCGGGGTGCACGGCAGGGCGGTCGAGGCAGCCTGACCCGGCAGGGCCGGCCCGCCGATGCCGCCTGCGATGGAGAGGCAATGGCGGGGCGTACCGTCTACAGAGCCACATTCAGGCTGTTCCTTCAGCCCTGGTTCCGGCTGAGCCGCGGGCTGACGCTCGGCGTGCGCGCGCTCGTCGCCGACGAGGCCGGCGGGGTGCTCCTGGTCCGCCATGGCTACGCGCCGGGCTGGATCCTGCCCGGCGGCGGCGTGGAACGCGGCGAGACGGCGGAGGATGCGCTCATGCGCGAGCTGGCCGAGGAGGCCGGCATCGTCCCGCTCGAGCGGCCGCGTCTCCTCGGGCTGCTTGCCAATGACGCGCAGTTTCCCGGCGACCACATCGCAGTCTTCACCGTCGGGCGCTGGCGCCAGCAACCGCGCACGGCGAGCGCGCTCGAAATCGCCGAGCAGGGCTTCTTCCCGCCGGACGCCCTGCCGGAAGGCACCACGGGCGGCACCCGCCGGCGAATCGCGGAATGGCAGACCGGCGCCCCCGTGCCGGACCGATGGTAGCCGCGCCCGGCTGGACGCCGGCTCCGTCAGACAGGACAATGCCCTGGAGCGTGTCGCTCCCAAGCAGAACCACTCGAAGACCGTGATCTGCGGCTGCTGGGCTCCCGCCTTCGCGGGAGCGAGCGGGAAGACAAGCCGAGCTCTTCCGCCCTCATGCCCGCTCATGCCCGCGCAGGCGGGCATCCAGGTGCCGGTTGGCAAAGCACTTCAAGCTGGCCGCAATCGGTTCTAGATCAACAGGGACGCAGGTTGCCCTAGCCGATCGCCTCCCGGCCATGGGGCGAGGCGAGGTCGAGCTCGGGACCGAGCGGCACGATGCCCGTCGGGTTCACCTGGCGGTGGCTGGCATAGTAGTGGAGCTTGGTCTGGGCCATATTCACCGTCTCCGCGATGCCGGGCCACTGATAGAGCTCGCGCAGATAGCCGTGGAGGTTCGGATAGTCGGCGATCCGCTTCCGGTTGCACTTGAAGTGGCCGACATAGACGGGGTCGAAGCGCAGCAGCGTGGTGAACAGCCGCCAGTCGGCCTCCGTGATCTCTCCGCCGACGAGATAGCGCTGGCGCGACAGCCGGTCCTCCAGCTTGTCCAGTGTGGCGAACAGCGCCATGAAAGCCTCCTCGTAGGCATCCTGCGTGGTGGCGAAGCCCGCCCGGTAGACACCGTTGTTGACCGTCTCGTAGACGGTGTCGTTGATCGCGTCGATCTCGGCCCTGAGATGGGCGGGATAGTAGTCGGTACGATTGCCGGTGATGTCGTCGAAGGCGGTGTTGAACATCCTGATGATCTCCGCCGATTCATTGTTGACGACGGTCTGGCGCTCGGTGTCCCACAGCACCGGAACAGAGACCCGGCCGGTATAGTCGGGATCGGCCCTGAGATAGACCTCGTAGAGCCGGCTCGCGCCGTTCGCCGTGTCCGGGATCGTGTCCTCGCGGTCGGAGAACACCCAGCCTTCCTCGCCCATGACGGGGTCGACGATGGACAGGCCGATATGGGGCTCGAGCCCCTTGAGCGTGCGGAAGATCAGCGTGCGGTGCGCCCAGGGGCAGGCCCAGGCGACATAGAGGTGGTAGCGCCCGCTCGCGGCCGGGAACCCGCCCTCGCCGGAGGGCCCGGGGGCGCCGTCGGCGGTGATCCAGTTGCGGAACTTCGATTGCGCGCGCACATAGCGCCCGCCCGTCGATGAGGTTTTCTCCGGGTTGGCGTGCCATTCTCCGTCGATGAGCAGTCCCATGGGCGATCCGGGTCCTCTGGTCTGTGTGTGGAGGGGCGCCCGGGGCCGACAAAGCGGCTGGACGCCGGCGCGGGTGCGTGATAAGAGCGCGATCTTGTTATTCTTACGACGTGGGATGTTCTGAAGCCAATGTCCATCCGGCAGACTGCTCGCCAGCGACGATGAACCGGGACAAGCGCGGTGCCCTTCGGGCCCAGCCGTGCCTCTTCTGCGTTTCTTCGCTGCCTGCCGGATCTCCATCCCGCCCGTTCCTGATCGCTGTTTCATGGGTGCCGGTTCCGGGAGTCTTGCGAAGACTGCCGACGATTTTTTCGCCAAGAGCGAGCCGGACATGACCGTTTCACACTTCACGATCGAAACCCAGACTGCACAGGACCTCGACACGATCGAGACGATGCTCGACGCTGCCTTCGGCCTCGACCGGCGCACCAGGAGCTCCTATCGCCTGCGCGAGGGCGAGGAACCGGTTGAGGAGCTCTCGCTCGTCGCCCGCGAGGGGGACTGCCTGGTGGGCACGGTCAGGTTCTGGCCCGTGATCGTCGGCGAGGGCCGCGAGGCACTGCTGCTCGGACCGCTCGCCGTCCACCCCGACCGGCGCAATTGCGGCATCGGCGTCAGGCTCATGGAAACGGCGCTCGACAAGGCGCGCGAGCTCGGCCACGCCCTCGTGATCCTGGTGGGCGACGAGCCCTATTACCGGCGGGTCGGTTTCGCCAGGGTGCCCGATGGGCGGCTCGTCATGCCGGGGCCGACCGATCCGGATCGGATGCTCTATCGCGAGCTCGTTCCGGGCGCGCTCGACGGCGCGGAAGGTCTCGTATTGTCGCCCGGGCGCTGGCGGGAGCTCGATGGCGGGCGGCTCACCGCCCCTCGCGATACCAGGCCAGCCCGAGAAGCAGCAGCAGCGCGCTGAGCCCCAGAAGCCCGTTCAGCACCGGCATGTCGGACACCGCGGTCACGCGGTAGGCGCCGTTCGCCTTGAGGCCGAGCCAGCTCTCGCCGGCCATGACCCGGTCGCCGGAGCGCTTGGACAGGCGGGGCAGCGCCGGGCTCTCCGGCGAGGACCCGTCGGCGAGCCAGTAGACGCCCCCGCCCGTCTCCTCCGTCACGGGGGTAAGCTTGTCGGCGGTGGCGCGCAGGTCGGCGATCTCCTTGGGGTCCGGGCTGCCGATGGCGGCGACGGCGTTGAGCTCGCCGTCGGTAAGCCGGTAGAGCCCGACCTCCTCGACCGGCAGGGCGCCGCGCCACAGGCCGGGCTCGATCTCCTCCAGCGTCACCTCGCGCTCGGCGCCGGACGGTACCGTCACGGTGACGGGATCGGCGGTCTCCGCCATGGTGCGGCGCTCGATCTGGAGCGAGCCGCCCATGTCGCGGCCGATCAGCGCCTCTTCCTCGAGATCCGGCTCCTTCATGAGCCAGTGGGCGAGCCGGCGCAGCAGCTCCGCCTGCGGCCCGCCGCCCTCATAGCCGCGCGCCCACAGCCAGGCATGGTCGGAGAGGAGCTGGGCGACCCGGCCTTGTGCCTGCCGCGACAGCATCATGAGCGGGCGCTCGCCGGGCCCCGACATCAGCGTGTCGCCCGATAGCGGCTCCACGTCGATCAGCCGGAACCAGCGGCCCCAGGCCGGCGGCGTCTGTTCGGAGCCCGGCAGGTCGCGTGTCACCGGATGGCGCCGTCCCGGCCCGGTAATCGCGGCGCGATAGGGTTCCTCGACGATGTCGCCCGACGGCCGGCTCGGCATGACGGAGGAAAGCGGCGTGCGGTAGAGGCTGAGCGGGGAGGCGAAGTCCGGCCCCGCGGCCACCAGGACCGCGCCGCCATTCTCCACATAGTTCACCACATTGGAGAGATAGACGAGCGGCAGCACGCCGCGGCGCTGATAGCGGTCGAAGATGACGAGGTCGAACTCGTCGAGCTTCTCCGCGAACAGCTCGCGCGTCGGAAAGGCGATGAGCGAAAGCTCGCGGATCGGCGTGCCGTCCTGCTTCTCCGGCGGGCGCAGGATGGTGAAATGGACGAGGTCGACGGAGGCATCGGCCTTGAGCAGGTTGCGCCATGTGCGCTCGCCGGGATGGGGCTCGCCGGAGACCAGCAGCACGCGCAGCCGGTCGCGGATGCCCTCCGTCTCCACGATTGCGGTGTTGTTCTGGGTGGACAGCTCGCCCTCGAGCGGCGCGGCGGCGAGCTCGGTGATGGTCGGCCCGCCATGCTCGATCCGCACGGCGATCTCGGCCGCCTCGCCGACCGGCACGAGGATCGTCTCGCGCGGCTCGCCATTGACGCTGACGGAGACCTCCGCGCGCCCGTTCTGCTCGTCATCGGCGCCCGCATCCTCCACCCGGAATCGGATGGTCTGTTCCTCGCCGACAATGCCGAAGCGCGGCGCCTCCTCGACCACGATCCGCCGGTCGCGCTCGTCGCGCTCGCCGGTGATGAGCGCGTGGACGGGACCGTTGTAACCCTCCTTGGCGAACCGCTCCGGCACGTCGTGCACCTGGCCGTCGGTGATGAGGATCGCGCCCGCGAACCGCTCCGGAGGCACGTCGGACAGCGCGCCATAGAGGCCGGAGAAGAGCTGCGTGCCCTCGCGCGCGGTGCCGGGCCCGGAGCGCACGGTGACGGTGCGCGTCTCCAGATCCGGCAGCTTGTCGAGCGCCTCGGCGAGCCGGGCCGCGGCGGCGTCCGTGCGCACCTCGCGGTCGCCGACCGTCTGGCTCTGGCTGCGGTCTATGACGATGGCGGCGATGTCGGGCAGGATGTCTCGCTCCTCGCGCCGCGCGGTCGGATTGAGGAGGGCCGCGACGAGGACGGCGAGGACGAGGAGCCTGAGCCCTGCGCCGCGCGTGCGCGAGAGGAGGCCGAGCGCGACGACGACGAGGCCCGCCGTGCCGAGGGCGGCGATGATCCACAGGGGCGCGAGCGGGGCGAATGAGAGCGTCCAGTTCATTGCCCGAGCCGCTCCAGAAGGGCCGGCACATGCACCTGGTCGGCCTTGTAGTTGCCGGTCAGCGTGTACATGACGACGTTGATGCCCGTGCGGTAGGCGAGCTCACGCTGGCGCGCGCCACCGGGAACGGCGGGGAACATCGGCGCGCCCAGCGTGTCGGTCGCCCAGGCACCGGCATAGTCGTTGGAGCCGATGATGATCGAGGACACGCCGTCGCGATTGCCGCCTCCCGCGCCGCCGTCGCCTGCCTCGACCCAGAGCGGCCCGCCGTCCCAGCGGCCGGGGAAGCTCTGGAGAAGATAGAAGGCCTTGGTCAGCACATGGTCGGGCGGCACCTCGCGCAGCGGCGGGATGTCGAGGCCGGACAGGATGCGCTGGAGCGCGCCGGTATTGGCGTTCGTCTCCGCCGACAGGCCGGGAATGTCCATCTGGTGGTCGCGCGTGTCGAACAGGATGGTGCCACCATTCTTCAGATAGGTGTCCACCTTGGCGCGCGCCTCCGGCGACAGCGCCGGCGCGTCGGGCGTCACGGGCCAGTAGAGCAGCGGGAAGAACACGATCTCGTCGCGCTCGATATCGATGCCGACGGGGGCCGCCGGCTCCACGGCGGTGCGCTCGATCAGGGCGTCGGTGAGGCCGGTGAGGCCGGACCGGCTGACGGTGTCGACCTGCCGGTCGCCGGTTTCCACATAGGCGAGCCGCGTCTGGAGTGTTGCCATCAGCGCAAAGCGGTCGGCGTCCGACAGGGCCTGCGCATCCGGCGTGGCCTGGTCCTGGGCGTGGAGCGGATGGGGCAGGAGCCCGAGGGCGAGCGCCGCCACGAGGCCGGCGGAGGCGGTGCGCGCGGCGCGCGAGCGCAATTGCCGCAGCGTGCCCGACATGGCCTGCACCGCGAGCGCATCGATCAGGAACAGGATGAGCGCGGCAATGAGGAGCGGGCCGATGAGTGGCAGGATGCGGGCCGGTGCGTAGCCGGTCACCGATATGCCGTCGGGAAGGTCCGAAAGTGGCGCGAGTGCGGGCTCCGGCGGCGCCAGATTGATCGCGCGGGTCACGCCGGCGCGCCGATAGAGGCCGGCGGGATGGCGCGGGCTCGGGCGGGCCTCGGCCAGCGCGTTTGCGGGGATCGGCTGGGCGTCGGCCGGCGGGTCGACCATCTCGCCATAGCCGTTGAGCGCGCGGATCGGCGTGAAGGCCGCGCCGTCGGCCTGCTCGGCGGCGGAGGCAGGCGTGCCGGGCGTATCGGCCGGGCCTTGCGCGCCGGCGCCCTGTGCACGGTCGAGAATGCGCCGCAGCATCTCCACGAAGAGGCCGGACAGCGGCAGGTTCGACCAATCGGCATTGGCGGTGACGTGGAACAGGATGACGAGGCCCTCGCCATTCTGTTCCGCCGTGACCAGCGGTGTGCCGTCGGCAAGCCGCGCCCACACCTTGCGCGACAGCTCCGCATTGGGCTCGGCGAGAACCTGCCGCTTGACCGAGATCCGGTCGGAAAGCTCAAGCCCGGAGAACGGGCTTCCCTCGTCGAAGGGGGCCACGGGCTGCGGTTCCTCCCAGGTCAGCGCGCCGCCGAGCGCGCGCCCGCCGCGGCGAAGCTCCACGGGCACCATATCGTCGTGGCCGCCGGCGAGCCGCGGGCCTGCGAAGCGCACCAGGACGCCGCCATTGCCGACCCAGTTGGCGACCGCCTCCAGATCCGCCGGGGCGAGCTGGCCGATATCGGCGAGGACGAGCATGGACAGCCCGCTCTGGACGAGCCCGGCAATGCCGCTGGACGCACCGTCCGGCCGTGCCGTCTTGAGCTCCGCATAGGGCTCGAGCGCCCGGCGCACATAGTAGAGCGGGGCGAGCAGCGGCTGCTCGCGCTCCAGCGATCCGCCCGAGGCGAGACCGACCGTCTTGCGACGCCAGCGGTCGTCGAGGAGATAGACCGCGCCGGCGGTCCGCTCGCCCGCGATCTCGATGCGCGCGATCTCGTTGCGCAGCGCGAGCGGCAGAGCGATGGTCGCGCGTGCCGTCGTCTCGCCGGCGGGGAAGGTCGCAGGCGCCTCCGCGAGGCTGCGCCCGTTGGTGGCGAGCGCGGCGACGGTCCGCGTCTGCGCAGCCCCGTTGCCGGCGCGCGCGAGGGGCAGGGACAGTCCGTCCTCCTCCGCGTCCGGATGGCCGATCATGAGGCCCGTCTCCCCGGGCGGCGTGACGACCGCGCGGATATCGGTATTGCCGCCGGCAAGGCCCGCGAGCCGCTCGGCGAAGGCCTGCCCGTCGCCATAGTCGAGCCCGTCGGCGAGCCACAGCACGTCGAGCGCGTCGAGCGATCCAAGCGCTGGGTCGAGCCGGTCGGCGAGCGCCAGGCGCTCCGGCTCCAGCGCGCGGGGGACGAGGGCGGAGGCGCGCGTGCGCGCATCGGCGGCGGCCTTCGGCTCGATCAGCGCCGGGTTGCGCC
This sequence comes from Kaustia mangrovi, assembly GCF_015482775.1. Lineage (GTDB taxonomy): Bacteria > Pseudomonadota > Alphaproteobacteria > Rhizobiales > Im1 > Kaustia > Kaustia mangrovi. Next base: position 3,640,687 of record NZ_CP058214.1, read on the forward strand.
GGGCCGTCGTCGTCGCCAGCATGACCGGCTGGTCGGCGCGTTCGGCCGCGTCGAGTGCGCTTGAGAGCGCGGCCATCCGGTCCGGCCAGCCCTTCGCCGCCGCCCAGCCGTCGTCGAGCACGACGAGCAGCGGGCCCTCGCCATGGGTGGCCGCCGGGCCCTCCTGGATCACGGGCCGCGCAATGGCGAGAATGATGCAGGTGACGAGCAGCACGCGCAGCACGATCAGCCACCATGGCGTCTTGTGCGGCGTCTCCTCGCGCGCGATCAGCCCGAGAAGCAGGCGGATCGGGGGAAAGGAGATGCGCTCCGGCCGCGGCGGCGTCATGCGCAGGAGCCACCAGATCACCGGGAGCAGCAGAAGCGCCCAGAGGGCCAGCGCGTTCTGGAAGACTATGGCGCCGAGTGTCAGCATGGGCGCCTAGCCATTCGCCCGGACCGAGCCGGTCGAGGGATCGCCGGACATCAGGCCGTAAAGCGTGAGCAGCGCGCGTTGCGGCGGCTGGTCGGTATGGTGGACGGTGAAGCTCCAGCCGAGCCTGCGCGCGAGCTCCCTCAGCGCGTCGCGATGGGCGGCGAGGCGCTGGCGATAGGCGCTGCGCAGGCTTTCGGTGCGCCCGATCATCAGCTTGAGCGGCCCGCCCATCTCGGCGAACTCCTTGCGGCCCTCATAGGGCAGCGTCTCCTCCGCGGGGTCGAGCACCTGGACGAGATGGCCGCGCACGTCGCGGGCCGCCAGCATGGAGAGCCGCTCGGCCAGCGCGTCGGGCTCCACGAGGAAGTCGCTGACGAGAACGAGGTTGGAGAAGCGCTGGAGGCGCGTCACCGGCGGCAGACCGTCCTGGTCGCCGGCCCCGGGGTCGGATCCGTGCTCCACGAGCCAGGCGGCGAGCCGCCTGAGCGTCAGCCGGTGATGGGAGGGCGCGAGCTCCGCGCCCATGAGGCCGACACGCTCGCCGGCCGCGATCATGAGCTGGGCGAGCGCCAGCGTCAGCACGCCGGCCCGCTCCGCCTTGGTGGTGTGCGAGAGGTGGGAATGGAAGCCCATGCCCTTGTCCAGATTGACCCATAGCCAGACCGTATTGGCCGCCTCCCACTCGTTCTCGCGCACGAACAGGCTGTCGGAGCGGCCCGAACGGCGCCAGTCGATGCGCGCGGTCTCGTCGCCGGGGCGGTACTGGCGGAACTGCCAGAAGGTCTCGCCGACGCCGGCGCGCCGGCGCCCGTGCAGCCCCTGCGCGACCGTATGGGCCACGCGGTCGGCCTCGATGAGAAGCGGCGGATAGGCTCTGGACAGCCGCTCCGCCTCCTCCGACAGCCTGAGCGGGCTGTCGAAGGCCGGGGCGGGAGATGCTGTTCTTTTCAGGTCGAAGGCCATGCGTGTCTGGCGGCCGTTCCGCATCTCGTCAGGTGATGCCGCCGCACAGACGCTCGATCACCGTATCGATGGTCTCGCCGTCGGCGCGCGCGGAGAAGGTGAGCGCCATGCGATGGCGCAGCACCGGGCTCGCCAGCGCGGCCACGTCGTCCACCGACGGTGCGAAGCGGCCGTCCATGACGCAGCGCGCGCGCACGCCGAGCATCAGGGCCTGGCTCGCGCGCGGCCCGGGGCCCCAGGCGACGCTGTCCAGGATGAAGGGGTCGGCGTCGTCGTGCGGGCGGGCGGAGCGCACGAGCTCGAGGATCGCGTCGACCACCGTCTCGCCCACCGGCACGAGCCGGATGAGGCGCTGGAGCGCAATGAGCTGCTCGGCCGTCATGACCGGCTGCACGCTCGTCTCCTCCGCCCCGGTCGTCGCGAACAGCATGCGCCGTTCCGCCTCGATGTCGGGATAGGGGACGTCGATCTGCAGGAGGAACCGGTCGAGCTGCGCCTCGGGCAGGGGATAGGTGCCTTCCTGCTCGATGGGGTTCTGGGTGGCGAGGACGTGGAACGGGCGCGGCAGGTCGTGGCGCGCGCCGGCCACGGTGACGTGCTTCTCCTGCATGGCCTGCAGGAGGGCGGACTGGGTGCGCGGGCTCGCCCGGTTGATCTCGTCGGCCATGAGAAGCTGGCAGAAGACCGGTCCGGGGACGAAGCGGAAATGGCGCTGGCCGGTTTCCGATTCCTCCAGGACCTCCGCGCCCAGAATGTCGGACGGCATGAGGTCCGGGGTGAACTGGACCCGCTTCTCGCTGAGGCCCAGGACGCGGCCCAGGGTCTCCACGAGCCTCGTCTTGGCGAGCCCCGGAAGGCCCACCAGAAGCGCGTGGCCGCCGCACAGAAGGGCGAGGAGCGAGAGCTCCACGACCTCCTTCTGGCCGAAGATCGCCCGGCCGATTCCCTCGCGGACCTGGGCGAGCGTGTCGCCAGCCTGCTCGATCTCGGCGATGATGGTGCTGTCGGCTTCGTTGATGCTGTGCATGGGCCTTACTATAATTTGTCTGTGGCGGCAGCCAAAGCGCGTAATGGAATTTCATCGCGCGCAGGCGCTGTATGCCCGAGGCGAGGCTCAGTCCCGGGATCGAGCATCGCGGCCAACCGTGACCGCACTTGGGCAGGGTGCCCGTTTTTCGCCCATTTTCCCAGCGCCCGGGTGCAACTGATAAGATCTGTGTGATCACATGACCGTGAGCCAGAGCGACCGGACGGCGACCGTCCCCCAAGATGAGCCCCCGCAACCGGTACGGGGGCTGGACAAGGCCGGCCAGAGCCTGCCCGATCCCGGCGGCGCGCGTCCGGTGGACGAGTGGAACCCGCCATTCAGCGGCGATATCGACATGGTGATCGCCCGCGACGGCTCGTGGCTCTATCGGGGCACGCCGATCCTGCGCGACCGTCTGGTCAGGCTGTTTGCCTCGATCCTGCGCCGCGACGGCGATGGCGACTACTATCTCGTCACGCCCGTGGAAAAATGCCGTATCGCGGTGGAGGATGCGCCATTCGTCGCCGTCGCCATGGAGGCGGAGGGGACCGGGCGCGGCCAGATCCTTCGGTTCGTCACCAATGTGGGCGACCGGGTCCGGGCGGATGGCGATCACCCCTTGCGCTTCGCCGAAGCCGGGGACGGGCAGGGGCCGAAGCCCTATGTGCTGGTGCGCGGGCGGCTGGAGGCGCTGGTCGCGCGCGCCGTGTTCTACGATATGGTGGACCTTGCGGCGGTGGAGGAAACCGGCGAGGGGCGCCGGTTCGGCCTGTGGAGCGCCGGCATCTTCTTCCCCATGGCGCGCGAGGAGGACATCACGCCGTGACAGTCAAGGAGAGCGACCGCGTCCATCGATTCGACGCAGGCGAGTTGCGCGCGCTCGCCGCCCGCCGGCTGCTCGCCGAGCCCGGCGCGGATGCGGGCGATCCGGCCCTTCCAGTCCGCCGCGGCGACGGCGAGCTCGAGGCCGGCTTTACCGGCGTTGCGGACGGCGAGAGCGTGCCGCGGCCGGCGGCGGTGCTCATTCCGCTGGTCGCCGGCAGCGCGGAGTTGTCCGTCCTGTTCACGACGCGCAGCGACGAGTTGCCGAGCCATGCCGGCCAGATCTCGCTGCCCGGCGGCAAGGTCGACCGGAGCGACGACGGCCCGGTGGCCGCGGCGCTGCGCGAAACCTTCGAGGAGACCGGCGTCGCACCCGGCTTCGTCGACGTTCTGGGCCTGCTCGACACCTACCAGACCCGCACGGGCTACCGCATCGTGCCGGTGGTGGGGCTGGTGCGGCCGGGCTTCACGCTGCGGCCGGAACCGGGCGAGGTGGCCGATATCTTCGACGTGCCCCTGCGCTTTCTCATGGACAAGGCCAATCACCAGCGCCATGAGCGCGTCTGGAAGGGCAAGGCGCGCCAGTTCTACGCCATGCCCTATGGCGAGCGCTATATCTGGGGCGCGACCGCCGGCATCATCCGCAACCTCTATGAGCGCCTCTATCTGCCCGATCTCGACCGCAGCCGGGAGGCGACATGACGGACCGGCCCGACCGCGGCCTGCCGTCGCTTCAGGCCGAGCCATGGCTCGCCGATCCGCGGCTCCAGGCGGTGTTCGACGCGCTGACCGCGGAGGGCGGCGAGGCCCGCGTCGCCGGCGGCGCGGTGCGCAACGCCCTGCTCGCCATGCCGGTCAGCGATATCGACATCGCCACGACCGAACCGCCCGACCGCGTCATGGCGCTTGCGGAGAAGGCCGGGCTGACGCCCCATCCGACCGGGCTCGGCCACGGTACGGTCACGGTGGCCGCGGGGCCGGAGGATGCGCGCCTGCCCGTCGAGGTGACGACGCTGCGGGTCGATGTGAAGACCTATGGCCGCCATGCCGAGGTCGCCTTCACCGCCGACTGGGCGGAAGACGCCGCGCGGCGCGACTTCACCATGAACGCCCTTTATTGCGACCGGGCCGGCGGTGTGCACGACCCGCTGGGCGGCTATCCCGATCTCGCCGCGCGCCGCGTGCGGTTCGTCGGCGACCCGGTCTTGAGGATCCGCGAGGACTATCTGCGCATCCTGCGCTTCTTCCGCATGCATGCGATCTATGGCCGCGACGGGCTTGACCGGGAGGGGCTCGACGCCTGCGCCGCGGAACGGGCCGGGCTCGACAGCCTGTCGGCGGAGCGCGTGCGCGCGGAGGTCCTGCGCCTTCTCGCCGCTCCAGGTGCGCTGGCGGTCGTCGATGCCACGATCGCGCGCGGGATCCTGAACCATGTCGTCCCGGCACCCCATGACCGGGAAACCTTCGCCGCGCTCGTCGCCATCGAGGCGGCGGTCTCCGACGGTTCCGATCCGCTGCGCCGCCTCTTCGCGCTCTCGCCCGGCGACCGGGCCCACGTGGCCCGTCTCGGCGAGAGGCTCAGGCTGTCCAATGCCGAAGCTGCCCGGCTTGCCCGCCTTGCCGCGGCCGGCCCGGTCTCTCCCGCATTGCGGGAAAGCGAACGCAAGTCCGTGCTCTATCGTCTGGGACTTGAGACCTATCGCGACGCGGTGCTCCTGGCCTGGGCGCGCAGCGGCGCGGGACCCGGGGAGGAGAGCTGGTGCGCGCTCCATGCGCTCGGCGAGCGCTGGCAACCACCGCGCTTTCCGGTCTCCGGCGCCGACATTCTGGCGCGCGGCGTGCCTCCGGGGCCGGAGGTCGGCCGCCTGCTCGCCGCGCTGGAGGACTGGTGGGTCGCCACCGGTTTTCCCGACGACAAGGAGGCCGTGCTCGCCCGCCTCGACCGCTTCGGCATTCGCCGGGAGGGTGGCGGATGATCCCGCCCGGGCCTCTTGAACCTTTGCCGGGGCGGGGTACACATAAAGGTTCCATGCCATTTCCTCCGCAAGCCACCTTCTGAAGCCACAGGATATCCCGATGCGCAAATTCGCTGTTGGACAGGCGGTGCGCCGCCGCGAGGACGACCGATTCCTGAGGGGCGCCGGCTCCTATATCGACGACATCGTGCTGCCCGGAGAGGCGCGCGGCGTGGTGGTGCGCTCGCCGCACGCCCATGCGCGCATCGTCTCCATCGACACGGCGCAGGCCGAAGGCATGCCCGGCGTCGTCAAGGTGTTCACCGCGCGCGATGTCGAGGCGGCGGGCCTTGGCACCATCCCGAGCGTGACGAAGATCGACGGCATGGACGAGGCGGGCGTGCGCCTGCCGCCGCGCCATGCGCTGACCGGCGACGTGGTGCGCTATGTCGGCGATCCGGTGGCCTTCGTCGTGGCGGAGACGCGCGAGGAGGCGCAGGCCGCCGCGGAGATGGTGGAGGTCGATTACGAGGCCCTGCCCGAGGTCGCCTCGCTCGCCCATGCGCTCGACGGGGACGCGCCCGTCATCTGGCCGCAGCTCGATGCCGGCAATCTGTGCTTCCATTTCCGGAAAGGGGATGCGGCCGCCGTCGACGAGGCCTTCGCGAAGGCGGACCGGATCTCCGCCGTCGATCTGCGCAACAACCGGCTCGTGCCCAATGCGATGGAGCCGCGCGGGTCCATCGGCGACTATGACGCGGAGGCGGAGCAGTATGTGCTGCGCATGTCCGGCCAGGCCGTGCACGGCCAGCGCGCGCAGCTCGCCAACGCCGTCTTCAAGGTCGACCCGGAGCGCATCCGCGTCATCGCGCCCGATGTCGGCGGCGGCTTCGGCGCGAAGAACTTCGTCTATCCGGAGAATATCCTGGTGCTGATGGCCGCGCGCGCCCTTGCCCGGCCGGTGAAGTGGATCGCGGAACGCGGGGAGAACTTTCTCGCCGAGACCCACGGGCGCGACCACCTGACCCGCGCCGAGCTCGCGCTCGATGCCGAGGGGCACTTCCTCGCCCTGCGCGTGCGCACGCTGGCCAATATGGGCGCCTATCTGTCGAGCTATGCGGCGATCATTCCCTCGCAAGCGAGCTGGATCCCCATGGGCGGCAACTACGCGATCCCGGCCATCGACATGGATGTGCGGGCGGTCTTCACCAACACTGTGCCGGTCGATGCCTATCGCGGCGCGGGCCGGCCGGAATCCGCCTATGTCATGGAGCGGCTGGTGGATGTCGCCGCGCACGATACCGGCATCGACCCCTTTGAGCTGCGCCGGCGCAACTTCATCTCCTCCTTCCCCTACCGCACGGCGCTCGGCGCGGAGATCGACTGCGGCGACTTCGCCGACATGCTAGACCGCGCCGCGCGTGCTGCCGACCGCGATGGTTTCGCGGGCCGGCGCGCGGCCTCGCGCGAGCGGGGACGGCTGCGCGGGCTCGGCATTTCCAGCTATCTGGAGGTGACGCTCGGCGGCCCGAGCGACGAGGCGGAGCTGCGCTTCGACGACGATGGCGGCGTGACGCTGCTCGTCGGCACCCAGTCGACGGGCCAGGGCCACGAGACGGCCTATGTCCAGCTCGTCGCCACCGAGCTCGGCCTGCCGGAGGAGAAGATCCGCTATCTCCAGGCCGATACCGGCCAGATCCCGACCGGCGGCGGCCATGGCGGCTCGCGCTCGCTGATGATCGGCGGCAGCGCGGTGTTCAGGACTGCCGGCGAGGTGCGCGACAAGGGCCGCAGGGCGGCCGCGCACCTCCTTGAGGCCGGCGAGGCGGATCTGGAATTCGCCGACGGCGTCTATTCCGTTGTCGGCACCGATCACAGTATCGGCCTGCTCGATGTCGAGGCGAGGCTGCGCGAGGCCGGCAGCCTGCCTGAGGGCGTGCCGGAGACGCTCACCAGCCGTATGGGCTTCACCCGCCCCGCGGTGAACTACCCCAATGGCTGCCATATCTGCGAGGTGGAGGTCGATCCGGAAACCGGCGTCGTGTCGCTGGAGAACTACACGGTGGTCGACGATTTCGGCCGTATCGTCAATCCGCTCATCGCGGAGGGGCAGGTGATCGGCGGCACCGTGCAGGGCATTGGCCAGGCGTTGCTGGAGGAGGCCGTCTACGACACCGACAGCGGCCAGCTCATGACCGGCTCCTTCATGGATTACTGCATGCCGCGGGCGGACGATTTCTGCGGAATCTCGGTGACCTTCAACGAGGACATCCCGTCCAAGACCAACCCGCTCGGCGTCAAGGGCGCCGGCGAGGCGGGCGCGACAGGCGCGCCGCCGGCGGTCGTCAACGCTATCGTCGACGCGCTGAAGGATCGCGGCGTGCGCCATCTCGACATGCCGCTGACGCCCGAGAAAGTCTGGCGCGCCGCGGCGGGGATCGGCTGATCGGAGGGGGCGGTTTCGGCCGATCTGCCTCCGTTACGTCTCTCGTTTCTGCCGTCATTCCCGCGAAAGCGGGAATCCAGAGGTATCCGCCACACCACGCCGCCTTGTGGATTCCCGCTTTCGCGGGAATGACGGGAGGAAAGACGGGACTGGCTGGACTGACGGGTGGAGCGAAGGCAACCCGGCCGCCCCCTGCGATGGTGCTGCCGTCTTCACGGCGTCGCCGTGGCCCACAGGGCGAGCGAGACCGTCACGATGGACAGCGCCGTGCCGAGCGCGATGGCGCCGGAGACGGCGGCGGCGCCGGCGCGGTACTGCGTGGAGAACACGAAGCTGTTGATGCCGGTGGGCGCGGCGGCGAACACCACCGCGACCGCCGTCCAGACCGGCGGCAGGGCGAACACCTCCGCCGCCAGCACCCACACCACAAGCGGATGCACCACGAGCTTGACGGCGGTGATGGCGAGGGCGGCGCGCCCCGCCGCGCGCACGCCGTAGCCGGCGAGCCCTAGGCCCATGGCGAACAGCGCCGTGGGGACGGCCGCGTCCGCCAGCATGTCGACAAGCGTCTGTGCCGCCGTCGGCAGGGAAAGCCCCGTCAGGCGCCAGAGCACGCCGGCTGCGAGCCCGATGACGATGGGGTTCTTGACGAGGCCGCTCAGCACATTGACCACGAGCCGTGCGCGCAGGCCGCCGGACTGGCTGGCAAGCTCCATCTGGAGCGTCGCGGCGAACGCCATGATCGGCAGGTGGATGGAGAGGATCAGGAACAGCGGCAGCGCCCCCCGGTCCCCGATCACCGCGAAGATCAGCGGCAGGCCGAGGAGCACCGTGTTGGAATAGGCGCTGGCCACGCCGGCGCCTGCCGCCGCCAGCGGCGAGCCGCCAAGCGCGTGGCGCACGAGCCCCCAGCCCATGAGCCAGGCCACCGCGACGCCCCCGAAATAGGCCGCCCACAAGGCCCATGGCGAGACGGCGGGAACCTCCACCGCCGCCATGGTGCGGAACAGCAGCGCCGGGGTGGCGATGGTGAAGACGAAGGCGGTCAGCCCGCCCGTCACCGATTGCGCGATCAGCCCCGAGCGCGACGCCAGATAGCCGAGCGCGATGAGGCCGAAGACGGGGATGACCGTGTTGATGACTTGTTCCATGGGCTCGCCGGAGACGGTGGATCGGGGGCGGGGGGTTCAACTTTCCGCTCCGGGCGCTATAGTGCGCCCCATGCCTGAGAACAAGACACCCGATATTGCAGGGCAGACGCCGGAGCAGCTCCTGGCGCGCGCCTATCACCTGAAGGATCTCAACGAAGCGCTCGATCTTTATCGCGATTGGGCAGGGACTTACGACGAGGCAATGGTCGACGGGCTGGGCTTCGTCGCCCCGCGCGTCATGGCCTCGCGCCTTGCCCGCCATCTGAAAAACCCCGACGGCGCCATTCTCGACATCGGCTGCGGAACGGGCCTCGTGGGCGAGGCGCTGTCCTCGCTCGGCTTCCGCGTGATCGACGGCCTCGACATCTCCACCGACATGCTCGAGGAGGCGGGCAAGCGCGGCGTCTACAGAAACCTCCTCGACGCCGATCTCACCGGAACGCTTCCGTTGGACACCGCCGCCTACGATGCCGGCATCTGCACCGGCACCTTCACCCACGCCCATGTCGGCGCGGAGGCGCTCGACGAGATCCTGCGGGCGATTCGTCCGGGCGGGCTTTTCGCCTGCACCATCCACAAGGATGTCTGGCAGCCCATGGGGTTTGCCGACAAGCTGGAGGCGCTCAAGGCCGGCGGCGCGATCCGCGAGGTCGAGGTGCAGGACGGGCCGTACTACAAGACGTCCGAACAGCCCGACGGAAAATATGTACTGATCGAGCGGCTGTAAGGGAGTTTTGCAGCGCAGCATCGGTTGGTATAGTAGCGCCCTGTCGATCAATCATATCAAAAGGGATGGGGCGGAAACCATGAGCCTGGCCGAGGACGTTGCACTGCAAGACGCGCTTCTGGACGACATCGTCGCCTTGACGGCGGAGGCGGCCGCGGGCGCGGCCCGCGTCTACGATTGCGCGCGCAGCCAGGTTGCCGGCGCGGTCAGCGCGGATGGCCGCGTCTCCTCCGCCCTGCTCGAGCGCGAACAGGCGAAAGCCCATGGGCTTGCCTGGCTTGCCACGACGGTGGAGACGCTGCGCCAACTCTCCCTCTATGCGCAGAGGCTGGAGGCGGACGGCACGCTGGGCGAGCTCGAGACGCTCCTCGTCCAGATCGCCTTCGGCGAGTATCTCGGCCAGATCGCCGGCGGCATCCCCATGAACCAGGGCGAGTTCGCAAGGCCCGGCCTGTTCGGCCTTGTGGAGGACGATCTGGCGCCCCTGCGCACCGGCGGCGCGGCGGCGCTCATGCGGTCCGGGAACACGGCGCCGGCGCGCGCACGGCTCGTCGCCCTCATGGTGGACATGGAGGGCGCGGCGACCTACGGCCGTGCGGGGCTCGACGGGACCATGGAGCAGATGCGCGAGGAGATGCGCCGCTTCGTGGGCGAGAAGGTCGCCCCGCATGCCCATCAATGGCATCTCGACAATGCCTATATTCCGATGGATCTCGTCTCCGAGCTCGCCGGGCTCGGCGTTTTCGCGCTGACCCTGCCGGAGGAGTATGGCGGGCTCGGACTCGGCAAGGAATCCATGTGCGTCGTGTCGGAGGAGCTGTCGCGCGGCTGGATCGCGGTCGGCTCGCTCGGCACGCGCTCCGAGATCGCCGCGGAGCTCATCCTGGGCGCGGGCACCGAGGCGCAGAAGCAGAAATACCTGCCCGCCATCGCCTCCGGCGAGATCCTGCCCACCGCTGTCTTCACCGAGCCCAATACCGGTTCCGACCTCGCCTCGCTGAGGACGCGCGCGGTGCGCGACGGCGACGTCTATCGCGTGTCCGGCAACAAGACGTGGATCACCCATCCCGTGCGCGCCGACCTCATGACGCTTCTCGCCCGCACCGATCCCGACGAGAAGGGCTACAAGGGCCTGTCCATGTTCCTGGCGGAGAAGCCGCGCGGCACCGACGAGGACCCGTTCCCGGCAGACGGCATGTCGGGCGGCGAGATCGAGGTGCTCGGCTATCGCGGCATGAAGGAATACGAGATTGCCTTCGACGGTTTCGAGGTGCCGGCGGACGCGCTGCTCGGCGGCGAGGAGGGGCAGGGTTTCAAGCAGCTCATGCAGACCTTCGAGGCCGCGCGCATCCAGACGGCCGCGCGCGCTGTGGGCGTCGCCCAGTCGGCGCTCGATCTCGCGCTGCGCTACGCCCAGGAGCGCATCCAGTTCGCAAAGCCGCTCGTCGCCTTCCCGCGCGTCGCCGACAAGATCGCCATGATGGCCGCGGAGATCATGGCGGCCCGCCAGCTCACCTATTATGCCGCCCGCGAGAAGGATGCCGGCCGTCGTTGCGACCTGGAGGCCGGCATGGCGAAGCTGCTGGCGGCGCGCATCGCCTGGGCGGCGGCCGACAATGCGGTGCAGATCCACGGCGGCAACGGCTTCGCGCTCGAATATCCCGTGAGCCGCGTGCTGTGCGACGCGCGCATCCTCAACATCTTCGAGGGCGCAGCCGAGATCCAGGCCCAGGTCATCGCCCGCCGCCTGCTGGACGGGCGGAATTGAGGGGGCACACCCTCCATCCCGTCATTCGCGCGCATGGATACCCGCTTGCGTGGGCCTGACGCTGGAGAACCGGTCGGTGCCGTCTCGCCATGCGGAAAAGGCGGGTCCGCGAACCCGCCTTTGCACGATCTCTCGGCCCGTTGGCCGCACGGGGCGGCCGGCGTCAGTTCGTGGCCGTCGCCATGTGCTTGTTGACGAAGCTCACATAGTTGCGTGTGATCTTGATCCCCTTCCAGCGCCACATATTGCCGGGGCCGGCATTGTAGCAGCCGATGGTCGCGGCCACCTGGCCCTTCGCCTTGTCGTGGCACATCTTCAGATAGAGCGTGCCGAGCCGGATATTGTTGCGCGGCTCGTGGAGCCACTTGACGAGCGAGGCGGAGGACAGGCCGGCGACCTCGTCCATGCCGTACTGCTTGGCGAGCTGGCGGGCGGTGGACGGGCGGATCTGCATCAAGCCGACCTCGCCATGGGAGCCGCGCACCGTCGGCACATAGCGGCTCTCCTTGGTGATCACCGCATCGACCAGCGCGATCGGCAGGGAATCCGGCTTCACCTTGCGGGCGATCGGAATGTATTTCGCCCGGCGCATGGCCATGCGGGACTTGCTGCCGCCTTTCGGTCTGCTCGCCACCTTGCTGGCGACGGAAGCGCGTCTGGCGCGCGACTGCTGGCCGAAACCGGCATGCCTGCGCCCGGCCGTGGCGGCGAAGTTCCGCGCACCGTCCTTGGTCTTCGTGATCGGGGTCTGCTCGCGTACGGAATGATCGCGGGTCTCGGCCTGGGCGCCGGCGGTCAGGCCGAGCAGCAGGGCTAATGCCACGGGGGCTAGGACTTTCATCCAGATCCTCTCGTCGTCGGGCCTGGAGCCGGGGTGCAACGGGATCCGGCGCGACCGCTCGGAAGCCCCCTTGAGACAGGAGAACGCCATGGGTGATCGCAGATTGCCGCCCGCTCGAAGCCTTGATTTTCGAACTATTGTCTAAGCGATCCGCAAACTTATTGTGCGGTGCGGCAAGAGCTTGGCCCGAATAGGGATTTTTGGAGGTTACTCTGTGGCGAAGATGTGCCCGCAAGGCCCGGTGCGGCGAACAGGAAATCGGGGAAATCGATTCGCTATCACTGTTCGCGCGCCATCCCGTCCCCTATATAGAGGCAACATCGCACCGCCCGGTTCTGTTTTCAATGATCTATGTCGGACTGATAGCTGGATTCGCCGTCCTGTTGATAAGTGGTGATCTGCTCGTACGCGGATCCGTGGCGCTCGCGCTCCGGCTGGGGGTCCCGGCCATGATCGTGGGGCTGACCGTCGTCGCCTTCGGCACCTCGGCGCCCGAGCTCGTGGTCTCGCTCGACGCCGCCATGGGCGGCGCGCCGGGCATCGCCATCGGCAATATCGTCGGCAGCAATATCGCCAATGTGCTCCTCGTGCTGGGCATCCCCGCCCTCATCGCGCCGACAAACTGCAACCAGCCCTTCATCCGCCGCAACACCTGCTATGTGATCGCGGCGACCCTGCTCTTCATCGGCCTGTGCTATCTCAGCCCGCTGGGCTTCTGGGACGGCGTGGTCCTGTTCGGCCTTATCCTCCTGTTCGTGCTGGAATCCATGCGCCGCGTGCGCCAGTGCAACGGCCGCAAGGCCGCGGGCCTCGACGTGATGGAGGAGGTGGAGGAGGCGAGCAGCCTGACCGACAAGCCGCTCATGATGGGCCTGCTCATATTGCTCGGCCTCGCCGGGCTTCCGCTCGGCGCGAGCCTGGTCGTCGACAACGGGTCCATGATCGCTCGCAATTTCGGTGTGCCCGAGGCCGCCATCGGCCTGACGCTCGTCGCGCTCGGCACCTCGCTGCCGGAGCTCGCCACGACGGTCGCCGCCGCCCTGCGCGGCCATTGCGGCGTCGCGCTCGGCAATGTGCTCGGCAGCAATCTCTTCAACATCCTCGCGATCATGGGAGTGACCGCCATGGTGGTGCCCGTGCCTGTGCCGGAGGAGATGCGCGGCGATCTGTGGATCATGCTGGCGGCGACGCTCGTGGTCGTGCCGTTCGCCATGAGACGGATGACGATCACACGGACGGCCGGTGCCGCCTTCGTCGTCGCCTATCTCGCCTATATCGCCTTCGTCTTCGCGCCCGTCGGCCACGAGACGATGGCGATGCTCGCGCACTGACGGGGCAGGGGGAAGCGTGGCGGAGGCTTTGAGGGACAAGGCGGTTCTGATCACGGGCGCGGCCCGCCGGGTCGGCCGGCGGCTGGCGCTCGACATGGCCGGGGAGGGCTGGTCGGTCGCCGTCCACTACCACACATCGCACGACGAGGCCGAGGCGCTCGCTGCGGAAATCCGAGGGCGCGGCGTGGACGCCATCGCCCTTGCGGGCGATCTCGCGGAACCCGAGGTGCCGGAGCGGCTGATCGCGGAGGCTCGCGACCGTCTCGGGCCCCTGACATGCCTCGTCAACAACGCCTCCCGCTTCGAGCCCGACGAGGTCGGCTCGCTGACGCAGGAGAGCTGGTCGCGGCATATGGACACCAATCTGCGCGCGCCGGTCTTCCTCGCCCAGGCCTTCGCCGCCCAGCGCCCGGCGCAGGCGGAGGGCAATATCGTCAACATCATCGACCAGCGCGTCTGGAAGCTCACGCCGCACTATTTCTCCTATACCGCCAGCAAGTCCGCCCTTTGGACGGCGACGCGCACGCTCGCCCAGGCGCTGGCGCCGGACATCCGCGTCAATGCCATCGGTCCGGGCCCCGCGCTGCCCAATCCGCGCATGGCGGAGGAGGATTTCGAGCGCCAGAAGACGCTGACGCTCCTGCGCCGCGGCACCTCGCCGGAGGAGATCTCATCGGCGCTGCGCTATATCCTGAACGCGCCCGCCATGACCGGGCAGATGATCGTGCTCGACGGCGGGCAGCACCTCGTCTGGCAGACGCCGGACGTGGTGGAGGTGGAGGAATAACGCCGTATTTCGTCCATGGAACAGCGCATTTGGATGCGAAGTGGCGTTGCGGCCGCCCCATGCTGACAGCCCAACGCATTTCCTGCTAAGAGACTTGCGATGAACGAGGCTTCGCCATTCACCCGGGCCAGCACGGCCAACGCCTTCGCCAGGCTGCGGCATGTCTTCGTGCGCGATCTGGAGCTCCAGGCCGTGCTGGGGGTTTACGATCACGAGAAGATCGCGCCGCAGCGCGTGATCATCAATCTCGACCTCACCGTCGACGAGGGCACCGAGCCCTATGAGGACGATCTGCGCAACGTGGTGTGCTACGCGACCGTCGTGCGCCAGGTGGAGGCGATCGTCCGGCGCGGCCATGTCCATCTGGTCGAGACGCTGGCGGAGATGATTGCCGGGGCCTGTTTCGAGGACCCCCGCGTCTGCGCCGCGCGCGTGCGCATCGAGAAGCCGGACGCCATCCCGCAAGCTCGCAGCGTCGGCGTGGAGATCGAGCGGGTGCGCTCGCCCCGCTAACCCTTGCTTCCACAATCATGGATGCTGTGCTCGCGCAGCGCCCGGACGGCTTCGCCGGGCAGGGCGGGCACGGATCAGACCGGGATGTGCACCCGGGCCCGCAGGCCGCCGAGTTCGCTGTCGGAAAGGCGGATATCGCCGCCATGGCTGCGCGCGATGTCGCGGGCGATGGCGAGGCCGAGCCCGGTGCCTGTCTCGTCCTGGTTGCGCGCATCGTCGAGCCGGAAGAAGGGCCGGAACACGGCCTCCCTCTGGTCTTCGGGAATGCCGGGCCCATCGTCGTCGACGGTGATGACGAGATGCTGCGCGTTGCGCTCGGCGGCAATGCGCAGATGGTCCGCGTGCCGGCCGGCATTGCCCACCAGATTGGCGACGCAGCGCTTGAAGGCGTTCGGCTTGACGAGGGCGGAGAGCCCGTCATCCGCCTTGAGCGTCACCTCCGTGCCGCGCCGTTCGGCGAGGCGGGCGACATCCTCCAGCATGGCGCAGATATCGGTCTCCACCGTGCTCTCGTCGCCGTCGCCGCGCACGAAGGCCATGTAGTCCTCCAGCATGCGCTGCATCTCGTCGACATCCTGCTTGAGCTCGCGGACGCGCTCGGTGTCCTCCATGAAGGCGAGCTGGAGCTTGAAGCGCGTGAGGATGGTCCGCAGATCGTGGCTGACGCCGGCGAGCATGGCCGTGCGCTGCTCCACATGGCGCTCGATGCGCTGCTTCATCTTCATGAAGGCGTGTGCGGCGTCCTGCACCTCCGCCGCGCCGCGCGGCTGGAAGTCCGGCACGTCGCGCCCCATGCCGAAGCTCTGGGCGACCTCGGCGAGCTGCAGGATCGGCTTGATCTGGTTGCGCAGGAACAGGATCGCCACGAAGAGCAGGACGAGCGACGTCCCGACCATCCAGAGCAGGAAGATATGGGAGTTGGAGGCGTAGACGCGGCTCTGGTTGGTCAGGATCCGGAACACCGTGCCGTCGCCGGCCTGCACCCGCGCGTCGACATAGCCGGACCGGCCGAGCGTATCGAGCCAGAAGGGCCTGTCGACATAGCGGCGGATATATTTCGACAGCTTGATGTCGAGCAGCGAGAAGAAGGGCTTGGGCGCCGGCGGCGGCAGGGATTCGTCCCGGGTCACGCTCACGCCGAGGTCGAGCGTGCTGTTGGCCATCTTGACGAGCTGCTGGGTGTTGGCCGCGCTCTTGGGATAGTACTCGTAGATGTCCACCACGAAGGCGATCTCGCGCGCGACCGACTTCGACAGCTGCTTGGTGACCCGGTCCCAATGGCGTTCCATGAAGGCGAAGGCCATGATGGACTGCAGGAGCACCATCGGCGTGATGATGATGATGAGCGAGCGCGGATAGAGCCGGTCGGGCAGGTGGCGCTCGAGAAAACGGTTGAAACGCCAGTAGAGATCGTGGCGTTCCTCCTCTGTCCTGTGCTCTTCGCCTATCGCGACCATGGCCGGCCTGTTCCAATCGCTCTCGTCCGCGGGCGAGCCCCCTGGGGCTCAGTCGGTATAGAGAATATAGCCCGCACCGCGCACGGTTTGCAGATAGACGGGCGTTGCGGGGTCCCGCTCCAGCTTGCGCCTGAGCCTGTTGATCTGCACGTCGACCGCCCGGGCATTGTCTCCCGCGCCGTTTCCGGCGAGCTCGGCGCGGCTGATCGTCTCGCCCGGACGCGCGGCGAACATCCGCAGCAAATCGCGCTCGCGTGTCGTCAGTTTGACCGTTTCGCCGGAGCGCTGCAACTCGCCGCGCTCGACATTGAAGATGCAGTCGCCGAGCACGATCTCGCTGGCCGCCGGGCGCGCGGGCGCCTTGCGGCGCAGGATGCTCCGGATCCTGAGCACCAGCTCCTCCGGCTCGAAGGGCTTGGGCAGATAGTCGTCGCTGCCCGAGGCGAGCCCCTCTATGCGGTCGCTCGTCTCGCTGAGCGCCGACAGGATGAGGATCGGCACATCCGTCCTCTCGCGCAGGCTGCGCGTCAGCTCGAGCCCGGTCTCGCCGGGCATCATGACGTCCACCACCATCAGGTCGAAGGCGAGCCCCGCCATGCGCTCGCGCGCCTCCGCCGAATTCGCCGCCGTGGTGATGCGGAACCCCTGCTCGGAGAGATAGGACCGCAGGAGCTCGCGGATCCGGCGGTCGTCGTCGACGACCAGAATATGCGGGGCCTCGTCGCTTACCATGGTCATGACGCCGTCCGGCAAAGCCTCGATGGGGAAGGGGTCGACAAGGGGCCAGTCTAGCATGGCAGGCCGGCTGCGGGCTGCTACTCGTCCCTGGTCACGAGCCTGCGGACATGGTCGCGGTCCTCCGCGTCGACCAGGTTGAACAGTACCTCGCGATAGCGCGCCTCGGCATTGTCGCCGGCCTCCGCGAGCGCGCGCGTGACCCGCTCCACCTGCGGCGCGAGGAGCGCCATGCGCAGGGCCTCGCCGCGCTCTGTGAGGTGCAGCAGGCGCTGGCGCCGGTCGCTGCGGCCCTCCTCCTGATAGACATAGCCCGTCTCGATCAGCTCCCGGAGCACGCGCCCGAGGCTCTGCTTGGTGATGCGCAATATGTCGAGCAGCTCCGCGACGCGGATGCCGGGATTGCGGCCGACGAAGTGCAGCACCCTGTGGTGCGCCCGCCCGAAACCGTAGTCGGCGAGGATCTCGTCGGGGTCCGACACGAAGTCGCGATAGGCGAAGAACAACAGCTCGATCAGGGCGATGACCTGCTCGCGCTGGTCGCCGTCGGCGGGCGTCCCGGTGGCCTGTAGGGTGGCGGTCATGTTTCGTGCGTTCGGATCGATCATGAATTTATGTCAGCCATATTGACATATTTTTCGCGGATTGTTACCTGTAGAGCCGTCTCGATGAAACTTTTTTTCAATTCCGCCCTTCTGCTGCTAGGATTATTTCGCCGCCCAGGCGGCGAGGCAAATGGGGAGCGGGTCGGGATCCCCGGGCCGTCCAAGGGGTTATAGGGCCAACCGGGGTTTCGTTGCAAAGCTCGTCTCCCCTCGTGGAGGTGGTCTTCAAAAACCGGGGCATGGGACGGATGTTTCCCTGCCCCTGAAAACGCTCAAGGAGTGTCGTCATGGCCGTGCTGCCATTCGATCAGCGCGAAGGTCTGATCTGGTTCAACGGAGAACTCGTCGCCTGGCAGGAGGCGAAGATTCACGTACTCACCCATGCGCTGCATTATGCGAGCTGCGTATTCGAGGGCGAGCGGGCCTATGGTGGCGAGATTTTCAAGCTGACCGAGCACTCCGAGCGTCTGGTCAACTCCGCCCGTCTGCTCGACTACGAAATCCCGTACAGCGTCGAGGAGATCGACGCCGCGTGCCGCCAGGCGCTGGCGGCGCAGGGGCTGTCCGACGCCTATGTGCGGCCCGTGGCATGGCGCGGTTCGGAGATGATGGGCGTGTCCGCCCAGCACAACCGGATCAACCTGGCCATCGCCGTGTGGGACTGGCCGTCCTATTTCGATCCCGAGCAGCGGCTGAAGGGAATCCGGCTCGACATGGCGGAATGGCGCCGGCCCGATCCCAGGACCGCGCCGTCCAAGAGCAAGGCGGCCGGCCTCTACATGATCTGCACGCTGTCCAAGCACGCCGCCGAGCGCAAGGGCTATGCCGACGCGCTGATGCTCGACTGGCGCGGCCAGGTGGCGGAGTCGACGGGCGCGAACGTGTTCTTCGTCAAGGGCGACGTGCTCCACACGCCGACGCCGGACTGCTTCCTCGACGGCATCACGCGGCGCACGGTGATCGATCTTGCGCGGGCCCGCGGCCTGGAGGTCGTCGAGCGCGCCATCATGCCCGACGAGATGGAGGGCTTCGAGCAGTGCTTCATCTGCGGCACGGCGGCGGAGGTCACCCCCGTCTCCGAGATCGGCCCCTACAGCTTTGCGCCGGGCGAGATCACGCAGATGCTGATGGAGGACTACGACACCGTCGTCCGTCCGGACAGGCGCGGGCAGCTCGCCCGCTCCGCGGCCGCCGCCGAATAGGCACCGGCCCACGGGAAAATTGACCGACGCGCCGCCCGGGACTGCCGTTCCGGGCGGCGTTTTGCTGCCCGCGGCCGCGCCGCTCCGCCGCCCGGAGGGGCCCCGCGCATGACCGGCAAGAAATCGTTACGGATTTGGCGTATAGTGGCCATGGCAATCTGAGGGATCTCCAGCCATGGCTGCATCGCTTCGTCGGGCTTTCGTGCCGTTCATCGCCGTTCTTGCCATCTGGGTCGTCGCGGGCACGGCCGTCGCATATGCCGATTCCCACAATGTCGCGGTCGGCAACGAGATCCGCGACATCATCGAGGGCGGGCAGACGACCGTCGGCATCGACGATGCCGACCAGCGGCTGATCCAGGTCTTCACCTATTATGCCGAGCGCGACTACAAGCCGCTCTGGGTGCGCGACAACGGGCCGAAATCCAAGGCGCGCGACCTCCTGACCATCCTGAAGACCTCCTATGAGGACGGGCTCGACCCGCAGGATTACGAGGTCGCGGAGATCTCCGAGCGCATCGACGGGCGCACGCCGCGCCAGCTTGCCGAGCTCGACCTCCTGCTCACGCGGGCTTTCATCGACTATGGCCGCGATCTCAGCACGGGGCAGGTGGAGCCGGACAAGCTCGGCGGGCCGATCCACATCACGCCCATCGGGCCGGGCCCGCTCACCCTTCTCGACGGGGCCGAGCAGGCCGACGACATCCCCGAATATGTCGACACGAGGATCGCTCCGCAATCGGCCAACTATGCGCGCCTCAAACAGGCGCTGGCGGTCTATCGCCAGATCGCCGAACGCGGCGGCTGGCCGCGGATGCCGGATGGGCCGGTGCTGAAGCCCGGCATGGCCGACGCGCGCATTCCGGTTCTCGCGCGCTATCTCGCCGTCACCGGCGATCTGCGCCCCGAACTCGCGCAGAGCGCTGGGGCGGACGGCACCTACGACGACACGCTCGTCGCCGCGGTGAAGCGCTTCCAGGAGCGCCACGGGCTGGCCGTCGACGGGGTGATCGGTGCCGCGACGCTGGAGCAGATCAACGTGCCGGTGGACCGGCGCATCCACCAGATGGTGCTCAATCTGGAGCGCCGGCGCTGGATGCCGGAGGATCTCGGATCCTTCTACGTCTTCGTCAATCTGGCCGACCAGTATCTCAAGGTGGTCGACGGCGAGCAGACGGTCCACGACGCCCCGCTGGTGGTCGGCAAGCCCTATCACCAGTCGCCGGTCTTCTCCGACAACATGACCTACATCGTCTTCAATCCCTATTGGAACGTGCCCTATTCGATTGCGGTGAACGAGTATCTGCCGAAGCTACGCGCCAATCCGGGCGCGCTCCAGAGCCAGAATATCCGCGTGCTCACGGGCAAGGGGGCGGTCAACCCCTATGCGATCAACTGGTCGGCCTATTCGCGGCGGAAATTCCCGTTCCGCCTGCGCCAGGACCCGGGGCCGAAGAACGCGCTCGGCCGCATCAAGTTCATGTTCCCCAACCCCTACAACGTCTATATCCACGACACGCCGGCCAAGAGCCTGTTCTCGCGCGCGACGCGCACATTCAGCCATGGCTGCATGCGCGTCCAGGATCCGGTGAAGCTCGCCGACATCCTGCTGGGCCATGACGATCCGCACTGGACACCGGAGCGGGTCAAGGCCGAATTCGCCAGGGGCGACAACAGGGTGGTGCGGCTGAAGACGCCGATCCCCGTCCATGTGACCTATCTGACGGCCTGGGCGAACAAGGACGGCTCGATCAACTTCCGCAAGGATGTCTACGATCGCGATCCGCGGCTGACCGCGGCCCTCGATCGCTCGCAGATCGCCATGCAATAGCGTGAAACAAGGGGGAACAGGAATGGCGAAAGTCGTTCTCATCACCGGCGCGAGCCGGGGTATCGGCCGCGCCTGCGCTCGGCTTGCGGGCGCATGCGGCTGGTCGGTCGGCGTGAACTATGCGGGCAACGAGGCCGCCGCCGCCGAGGTCGTCCGCGATGTGGAGGCGGCTGGCGGCCGGGCGGTCGCGATCCGGGGCAACGTCGCCGAGGAGGCGGACGTGACCGCCATGTTCGAGACGGTGGAGACGGCGCTGGGGCCGCTCGACGCGCTGGTCAACAACGCCGGCGTGCTCGGGCCGAAATCCATGCTGGCCGACATGCCGGCGGCGCGCATGAAGCATATTTTCGACGTCAATGTCTTCGGCGCCTATCTGTGCGCGCGCGAGGCCGCGCGGCGCCTGTCGACCTCGCGCGGGGGGCGGGGCGGTGCGATCGTCAACATCTCGTCGGCCGCCGCCCGCCTCGGCGCGCCGGACGAATATGTGGACTATGCCGGCTCCAAGGGGGCGATCGATACCCTGACCATCGGGCTTGCCAAGGAGCTCGGGCCGGAGGGCGTGCGCGTCAATGCCGTGCGGCCCGGCCTGATCGACACCGATATCCACGCCAGTGGAGGCCAGCCGGACCGGGCGGACCGCCTCGGCATGACGACGCCCTTGAAGCGGGCGGGTTCTGCGGCGGAGGTCGCGGAAGCCGTGATCTGGCTTCTGGGCGAGGAGTCCTCCTATGTGACCGGCGCCCTGCTCGACGTCGCCGGCGGGCGGTAGCGCGCCGTCCTGCCGGTCGGCAAGGGGGCGGTCTTGTGCCGTTCTGCGCCGCCCGATCTCACTCCGTCGCGTCCTCTCCGGCAAGCGACAGATAGGCCTCGCCGCGCGGGGACAGGCGATAGCCCACATCGAGGCTTTCCGTCAGGCCGAGCTCCTTGAGCTTGCGGATGTCGCGCTTGAGCGCAAGACGGTCCCGGCCGAGCGTATCGGCCAGGATGGCCGCGGCGGTCGCCGGTCGCTGGGCGATGAGACGCAGCGTGGCGTGGGTCCAGGGCGCGCGGCGATCCATGCGGCGAAGATGCGACCGGAGCGTTTCGAGCTCGCCATCGGGGAGATCGGCCATGTCGCGCAGCGCCATGCGCTCGTCCGGGCCCTCGAGATGGAAGGCGATGCGATAGAGCTGCCGCCCCTCGCCGCCCGTCAGATCCCGCCGGAGGGCATCGGGCGTGCCATAGCCGGCGGCACGGGCGTCGGCGGGACCGATATCGGTCTCCTCCACCCGCTCGACGCTGTCGATGGCAAGCTCCCCCACGGCGGTCCGCAGCCGCCCGCCGGCACGGACCGTGGGGCGCCGCCAGTAGCGGAAGGCGACCGTCACGCGGCCGGCTGCGATGCGATCCAGAACGGCCTTCTTGAAGAGCATGGACGATCCATGGCGGTCATCGGCCTGTCGTCGGGCCTGCGCGCCCGCCGCCGTCAGCGGACCCGAGCCGGCGCCGCGCCGGAGGTGACCGCGACATCGACGGTCTGCGGCGTAAACGACACGACATAGTTGTCGACGAGCTTCTGCGCCGTGGTGGTGGGGGCGGCCGGGGTGTATTGCGCCTTGCCGTCCTCCACGAGCGTCTCCGACGCCGTGGTCGCCACGGCGGGGCCGTAGCTGAGCTGGGTGTGGTCGAGCTCGTATTTGACGACCTGCAGCGAGCAGGTGTCCTGCGTCTGGCAGACGAAGCCCATGGAGCGGAAGAAGTCCGGGCTGTAGGCGACGCCGAGCTCTTCGCGGCGATCCTCCAGGGCGGCCTTCATGGCGCGCTCCTTCCCGGCGGTCTCGCCCCAGTCGAAACGGTCGAGCACGCGCTGGCGCAGATAGGGGTCGTAATCGCCGTCATAGGCCATGTAGCTGGTGATCGTGCAGGCGCCGAGCGCCAGACCCGCTGCGACCAGAAGCCCCGCGGCGCGCGCGCTGCGACCCGAAATCCTGCTCATGGTTCCCGAACTCCCCTGTCTTGACACACTGCCCGTCAGCCGCCGGTGACCGGCGGAAAGAACGCCACTTCCCGCGCGCCCCGGATCGAGGCGTCGAGCGGCGCATGCGTCCGGTCGACCGCGGCGCGAATCGCGCGCGTGTCCTCGAACGCGTAACTATATTCCTCGCCCCGGCCCTTGAGCCAGTCGATGAGATCGGCCACCGTCTCCAGCTCCGCCGGCGGCTCGACCTCCTCATGCGCGCGCCCCGTCTTCTGGCGCACCCAGGCGAAATAGAGGACCTTCATCGTCCATCGTCCTCCATGAGATAATCCAGACCCGACTTCAGATAATCATAGCCCGTATAAAGCGTCAAAATCGCCGCGACCCAAAGCCCCGTCAGGCCGATGAAGCTGGTCCAGGCGAAAACCTCGTCGGCGGCGGGCCCGGCGATCAGGATGCCGATGGCGACGAGCTGGATCGTGGTCTTCCACTTGGCGAGCTCGGTGACCGGCACCGACACGCGCAGCTCCGCCAGGAACTCGCGCAGGCCGGACACCAGGACCTCGCGGCTCAGGATCACCACGGCCGCCCAGATATGGATGCCGTAGATCGTGCCGACCGCGGCGAGCATGAGCAGGGTGACGGCGACGAGCAGCTTGTCGGCGATCGGGTCCAGCATGCGTCCGAGCGCGGATTGCTGCGACCACAGCCGGGCGAGGTAGCCGTCGAAGAAGTCGGTCACGCCGGCGGCGATGAAGATCCCCAGCGCCACCCAGCGCGCCGTCATGCCCTCGAAGAAGAAGCACACGACGAGCGCGGGCACGGCCGCGATGCGCCCGAGGGTCAGGATATTGGGCAGCGATAGGACCGCGCTGCCATGCGCATGCGGGGGCTTGGCGTTCATCTCGTTGCCCGTGGCGTTGCTCATTCCCGTCCCTCGTGGAAATGATCGTAGATCGTGCGCGCCAGCGCCTTGGAAATGCCCTCCACGCCCGCAAGGTCGGCAGCGCTCGCGCGCGCCACGGCGCGTGCCGACCCGAAGGCGCGCAGAAGCGCCTTCTTGCGCTCCGGTCCGATGCCGCCGATCTCATCGAGCGGGTTCTGGCCGATGGCCTTCTTGCGCCGCGCGCGGTGGCTGCCGATGGCGAAGCGGTGGGCCTCGTCGCGCAGGCGCTGGATATAGTAGAGCACCGGGTCGCGGTGTTCGAGCATGAATGGCTTGCGGCCCGCCATGTAGAAATGCTCCCGGCCCGCATCCCGGTCCGGGCCCTTGGCGACGCCGACCAGCGGCACGTCGTCGATGCCGAGATCGGCCATGACGGCCTGCGCCGCGGCGAGCTGGCCCTGGCCGCCGTCGATCACGACGAGATCGGGCCAGGGGGGCACCGCCGCCTCGTCGCCGCCGTCGCCATCCGCATCGTCCGCCCCGCGCGGGCCCTCCTCCTTCAGGAGCCGGGAGAACCGGCGGGTCAGCACCTCGCGCATCATGGCATAGTCGTCGCCCGCCACGATGTCCGTCGAGCGGATGTTGAACTTGCGGTACTGGTTCTTCGCGAACCCCTCCGGCCCGGCGACGATCATGCCGCCGACCGCGTTGGTGCCCTGGATGTGGCTGTTGTCGTAGACCTCGATGCGCCGGGGCGGCTCCTCCAGCCCGAAGGCCCTGGCCACGCCGTCAAGCAGGCGTGTCTGGGAGGCGCTTTCCGCCATCCGGCGGCCCAGCGCCTCGCGGGCATTGTTCACCGCATTGTCGACCAGAGCCTTCTTCTCGCCGCGCTGCGGCATGGCGATGGTGACCTTGTGGCCGGCCTTGGTCGCGAGCGCCGTCTCCAGAAGCGCGCGCGACTCCACGTCGTGGCTCAGCAGGATCCGGCGCGGGCAGGGCTTGTCGTCGTAGAACTGGGCGAGGAAGGCCTCCAGCACCTCCGCCTCGCCATGGCTCCTGTCGGCGCGCGGGAAATAGGCGCGATTGCCCCAGTTCTGCCCGGAGCGGAAGAAGAACACCTGGATGCACACCTGGCCGCCCTCATAGGCGAGGCCGAAGACGTCGGCCTCCTGCACCGTCTCCGGGTTGACGCCCTGATGCGCGGTCACGTGGCTCAAGGCGGCGATGCGGTCGCGATAGCGCGCGGCCTGCTCGAAATCGAGGCGCTCCGCCGCCTCCTCCATGGCGCGCGCGAGGCGGTCCTTCACCCGCTGGCTGCGGCCGGACAGGAAGGCCAGCGCCTCCTCGACCAGCTCGTTGTAGTCCTCAAGGCCTATCTCGCCCGTGCAGGGCGCGCTGCAGCGCTTGATCTGGTAGAGCAGGCAGGGCCGGGTGCGGTTCTCGTAGACGGAATCGGAGCACGAGCGCAGCAGGAATGCCTTCTCCAGCGCGTTGATCGTGCGGTTGACCGCGCCGGCCGAGGCGAAGGGGCCGAAATACTCGCCCCTGCGGTTGCGGCTCCCGCGATGCTTGACGATCTGGGCGACGCCATGGTCGCGCGCGATCAGGATATAGGGGAAGGACTTGTCGTCGCGCAGCACCACGTTGAAGCGGGGCTTGAGCTTCTTGATGAGGTTCGCCTCGAGAAGCAGCGCTTCGGCTTCCGTCTCGGTGGTGATGATCTCCATCGAGCGGGTGGCCATAATCATCGCGGCGATGCGGTTGGTGTGGCCGCCGAGCCGCGTGTAGTTCTGCAGGCGGTTCTTCAGGTTGCGCGCCTTGCCGACATAGAGCACGTCGCCCTTGTCGTTGAGCATGCGATAGACGCCCGGCCGCGTCGGCGCGGTCCGCACCACGCGCTTGATGACCTCCGGCCCTTCCGGTGCGGAAGCCGTCGCGTCGTCTCGCGCCTCTTCGTCGAGCGTCGGTAGTTCGGAACCCATATACGCCATACCCGTTCGCGCGCACCGATACACGCGTCACGCCAGAATATGGCGATTCCGGACGGATGTCGCAAATGGTCGCCGGCCGAGGGGATGGACGGCGGCGGGATCGTCAGAACAGCCGCCCGCCATTGGGCACCGGACGGTCGACGCCGACCAGCACGACCTGATCGTTGCCGTCCGGAAAGCCGAGGGTGAGGACCTCCGACATGAACTTGCCGATCTGGCGCGGCGGGAAGTTCACCACCGCCGCGACCTGCCGGCCGACGAGCTCCTGGCGCGTATAGTGGTGGGTGATCTGGGCGGAGCTCTTCTTCACGCCGATATCCGGGCCGAAGTCGATCTTGAGCTTGTAGGCGGGCTTGCGGGCTTCCGGATAGTCCTCCGCCTCGACGATCGTGCCGATACGGATATCGACTTTCAGGAAGTCGTCAAAGGCGATCTGCGGCGTTTCCTGCGCGGACATAGGGTCTCCATCGATGCGCGCGATTGCGCGAAGGTCTCAAGGAACGGAAAGGGATTTCGGAAGGGGAAAGCGCCTCAGGAGGGCTCCGCCCCTTCCGGAGCGGGAGGGCTGCCGCCGGCGGCGGGGCGGCGGCGCCGGCGCGCCTCGTCGCGGAAGGCCTTGACGAAGCTGCAGAATGTGCGCCCGAGCGCCATCGGGACCTCGGCGCGGCGCAAGGCCGTCTCGCCGCGCCTGAGCGACTCGTCGAGGGCCGCCATGGTCTTCGGCCAGCCGGGGTCGGCCTCCTCCAGCCAGACCCTCAGTGTACGCATGTAGACGAAGCCGAGCCCGGCCACCTTCACCGCGCCGTGCAGCCCGGGCGATTCCGCGCCGGCGCCGGCCAGGATCCAGCGCTGCGAGACGAGCGCGCCGCAGGCCAGCGGCGCCCAGTCCGTGGGCGTGTCGCCGAGATCGCGCAGGATGGCGCGCAGGCTCGCCCGGTGTGGTGTGAGCACGTCCAGCCGCGCCATGATCGCCTCGAACAGCCGGTCGCGCGGCTCCGCCCCCGCATCGTCGCCTTCCTCCGCGATGCGGGCGAGCGCCTGCTCGTCGACCTGCTTCATCCAGTCTGTCAGGATGTCGGCCTTGGTGGCGTAATGGGCGCGGATCGTGGCGAGCGGCACGCCGGAGCGCCGGGAGAGCTCCGCCAGGCCGAGCTGGCGCCAGCCGGTCTCGACCACAAGGTCGAGCATGGCGGCGACGATCGTCGTCCGGGGATCGGTGGCTTTCGGCGCGCGGCGTCGCCGGCTTCCTCCGCTGGATGCTGCGGCGCTCTTCTTCTCGGCCATGGTCGGGCACCTTTCGTCGACAGGTTGACCGCACAATAACGCCGCGAGCGTCCGTTTGCCAACCGCGGGCGGGCAGGGGGCACAACGGCCAGCGGGAGGCCTGTCCCGCGGACAGCGATTGACATCTCGCCGGGCGGCGGCTATCGCTCGCCCCCATGACAAGCGCACCGATCATCGCCGGAGTGTATTACGCGCCGCATTCATAGCGGCGGGTGTGCTTTGTCATCGTTCAACCGCTGCACGGCCAGCGGTTGAAGGTCCGGCAGGACGCCTCTGGCCTTGCGGCCTTCGAAGAGGTCGGTCCATGCCAGACGGCAGCCACATCCACGAAACCCCGGTCATCGGAATCATAGGCTTCGGCGCGTTCGGGCAGCTCATCGCGCGTTGTCTCAGTCCCCATTTCCGGATGTGCGCATACGATCCCGCCCCCGGCCTTCAGCCAATGGCGGACCGGTACGGCGTCGCGCTCGCCGGTCTGGAACGGGTCGCGTGCTGCCCGGTCGTCGTGCTCGCCGTGCCGGTCGGGCGTCTCGAGGCCGTCGTCGCGGCCGTGGCGCCCCATCTGCGCCCGGGCGCGCTCGTGCTGGATGTGGGATCGGTGAAGATGGCGCCGGCGGAAATCATGGCGCGCGGGCTCCCCGGCCATGTCGATATCGTGGCGACGCACCCGCTGTTCGGCCCGCAAAGCGCGCGCGACGGCATATCGGGATTGAAGATTGCCCTGTGCCCGGTCCGGGGCCGGCGCTGCCGCCGACTTGCCGCCTTCCTGCGTGGGCGGCTCGGCCTCGACGTCGTCATGACCACGCCGGAGGACCACGACCGCGAGGCGGCGACGGTCCAGGGTCTCACCCATCTCATCGCCAAGGTGCTCTCGCAGATGGAGCCTCTGCCGGCGCGCATGACGACACGGAGCTTCGATCTGCTGGTCGCGGCGGTGGCCATGGTCCGCGACGACGCGCCGGAGGTCTTCGAGGCCATCGAGCGCGCGAACCCCTATTCCCCGCACGTCCGCAGGCGGTTCTTCGCGCTCGCCTCGGCGCTGGACGCCGAACTCGCGGGCGATCCCCCGCGGGCGCGCAGCCCGTCGAAGGCGGAGGCGTGAGGCGGAAGGCCTGTTGGGCTATTCGGCGAGTTCGCGCGAGCGCCTGGCCGCGGCGGCGACGGTGCGGGCGACGAGCGGCTTCAGCCCATCGTCCGCCATCAGAACGCCGAGCCCCGCCGCCGTCGTTCCGTTGGGCGAGGTGACATTCTCGCGCAGCGTTCCGGCCGGCTCGCCGGAGCGGCGCATGAGCTCTCCGGCACCGGCGACCGTGGCGCGGGCGAGCTTCGTGGCGAGCTCTTCCGGCAAGCCTTCGTCCATGCCCGCCCGGGCAAGGCACTCGGTGAGATAGAACACATAGGCGGGCCCCGAGCCCGAGACGCCCGTGACCGCGTCCATCAGCCCCTCGTCGTCGACACGGCCGACCTCGCCGACCGCCGACAGCAGGCTCTCGGCGAGCGCGGCCTGCGCCTCCGTCACATGGGCGTTGGGGCAGATGACGGTGATGCCGCGCCCGACGGCGGCGGGCGTGTTGGGCATGGCGCGCACGATGGGAACGTCGGCGCCCAGGACGGCCTCGAAGGAGGCGATGGTGCGCCCGGCGGCGACCGACAGGAAGACCGGCTTGTGGCGGGCGAGGGGAAGAAGCCCCGGCAGCACCTTGTCCATGATC
This sequence comes from Kaustia mangrovi, assembly GCF_015482775.1. Lineage (GTDB taxonomy): Bacteria > Pseudomonadota > Alphaproteobacteria > Rhizobiales > Im1 > Kaustia > Kaustia mangrovi. Next base: position 3,669,093 of record NZ_CP058214.1, read on the forward strand.
TGCGGCTTGACGGCGATCAGCACGATCTCCGGATCGGCGATCTCCTCCACGGGCGGATTGAGCGCGAGCCCGCGCTCGGCGGCGAGGCGCGCCATGGCGTCGGACGGGGCGGGATCGAGGACGACCACCTGCTCGGCCGGGGTTCCCTCATCGAGCCAGCCCTCGAGCATGGCGCCGCCCATCTTGCCGGCGCCGACCAGCACCAGCTTGCCCTTCAATGTCATCGGTCAGGCTTCTCCCTGCGTCTCCAGAAGGCTCGCCTCGATGGCGGCCTCCGCCGTCTTGCCGGCCCAGATGACGAACTGGAAGGCGGGATAGAAGCGCTCGCAGCTCTCCAGCGCCAGCTCCATCAACGCCTCGCACTGGGCCTCGGTGACCTCGACGCCGCCGCACAGCAGGAGACCGTTGCGGAACATCAGAACGCCGTCCTGCTTCCACAGGTCGAAATGGCCGAACAGAAGCTGCTCGTTGATGAGCGAGACGAGGCGGGCGACCTCCTCGCGCCGCTGGGCGGGCACCTTGAGGTCGAAGCCGCAGGCCAGATGCAGCCCCTCGAACTCCTCGCGCCAGTTCAGGCACAGATGGAGGTCGCTCCAGGAGCCTTCGACGATCAGGTTGATCTCGTCGTCCGTGTTGCGCTCGACCGTCCAGTCATACCGCGCTGCGATGCGCTCGAAGGTATCGAGCGGATTGGCCGGCTCGTCGAGAATCGATAGAACAGCCGACATGATACTCCCCCTCCGGCTGAGATCAGGCACGGGGACCGAATGACCGGATTCGCTCTCAGCGCTAATCACTAGATATCGCTTTGCGAATCAAATCACCCGCTATATAGGGGACGTTGCCGGAGAGCATGATCGCATGCAAGCGATTTAACCCCCGGTTAACCACGATCATCCACAAGCAAAGCCGGCCTTTCGGCCGCTCTCGATGCCGGGCGAGGCGTCAGTCCGTGCTGCGGCGCACGGTGGTGGCCGTGCCGGATTTCGAGGTGCCGGCCTTGCTGCCGGACGCCTTGGCCGTCGTCTTCCTGGCGGCCGTGGCCTTGGCGGACGCGCCCTTCGACGACGCCTTGGCGGTGCTCCGGGCCGTGCGGGCGGGCTTTGCCGTGCCGGCCTTGCCAGCCTTTGCGGTTCCGGCCGATTTCAGCGCCGTCTCGAGCGCGTCGATCCGGGCCTTGAGCGCCTCGTTCTCCTCGCGCGCCTTGGCGGCCATCTCGCGCACGGCCTCGAATTCCTCGCGCTGGACGACGTCGAGGTCGTTCAGGATCCGCTCGGCCTGCGCGCGGATCAGCGTGTCGACTTCGCTGCGCACGCCCTGCGCCGCGCTGGCGGCGTTGCCGAACATCTTGGCGAACTCGTCGAGAATGCGATTGCTGGTCTGTGTCATATCGTCTCGTTTCCGATTTGCCTTGTCCAGGCGCCTTCATGCTACCTATGCCGTCGCGCGATACGCTTCAACCATGATAACGCGGGAAGCGGCGTCGCGTCATGCGCCATTGACCTCGGCCGGGGAGCGGTGCAGCAACAAGCAGACAGAGAACGGTTCGGGTGCCCATGATCACATTCGTCCTGCCCTTCCCAGCCATCGATCCCGTCGCCGTGGAGGTCGGCCCGCTGGCCGTGCGCTGGTATGCGCTGGCCTATATCGCCGGCCTGCTGTTCGCCTGGTGGTACATCCGCCGGCTGGTGGCGAACGAGGCGCTGTGGCAGGGCCCGCCGCCGCTGAAGCCGGTCGATGCCGACGATCTCATCGTGTGGTCGGCGCTCGGCGTGATCCTCGGCGGCCGGCTCGGCTATGTGCTGTTCTACAACCCGGCCTATTTCGCGGCCAACCCGCTGGAGATCGTGCAGGTCTGGCATGGCGGCATGTCGTTCCATGGCGGCTTTCTGGGCGTCGTCCTGGCCGGCATCCTGTTCGCGCGGCGCCACGGCATCAGCCCGTTCACCGTGCTCGACCTCGCCGGCGCCTCGGTGCCGATCGGGCTGTTCTTCGGGCGTATCGCCAACTTCATCAACGGCGAGCTCTATGGGCGCGTGAGCGACGTGCCCTGGGCCATGGTCTTCCCCTTCGGCGGGCCGGAGCCGCGCCACCCGAGCCAGCTCTACGAGGCGCTTCTGGAGGGGGTCGTGCTCTTCGTCCTCCTGCGCTGGCTGACCCATGGGCGGGGCATGCTGTCGGCGCCGGGCTTCGTCGGCGGCGCGTTCACGGCGGGCTACGGGCTCGCCCGCATCGCGGTGGAGTTCTTCCGCATGCCGGACGCCCAGATCGGCTATCTGGCGGGCTGGCTGACCATGGGCATGCTCCTGTCGCTGCCAATGGTGGCTGCGGGGCTCGCCATCATGTGGTGGGCGACGCGAAAGGCCCATGCGGCATGAGCGGAGGCCTCGAACGCGAGATCGCGGAGATTGTCGCCGCCGACGGGCCGATGACGGTCGCCCGCTTCATGGAGCTGGCGCTCGGCCATCCCGCCCATGGCTACTACATGACGCGCGACCCGTTCGGCGCCGGCGGCGATTTCGTCACCGCGCCGGAGGTGAGCCAGATGTTCGGCGAGCTGATCGGCGTGTGGTGCGCGCAGGCTTGGCAGACCATGGGCACGCCCGACCCGGTGCGCCTCGTGGAGCTCGGGCCGGGGCGCGGCACGCTGATGGCCGACCTCTTGCGCGCAGCGAGGATCATGCCGGTCTTCCGCAAGGCCATAGAGGTCCATCTGGTGGAGACGAGCCCGGTGCTGCGCGCCGCCCAGAAGGCGGCGCTGGAGGAAGCCGGCGTCGCGGTTCACTGGCACGACAGCCTCGCCGGCGTGCCGGACGGGCCGGCCATCCTGGTGGCCAACGAGTTCTTCGACGCGTTGCCCGTGCGCCAGTTCGTGTTCCGCAACGGGGCCTGGCACGAGGTGGTGATCGGCATCGACGGGGACGGTGGGCTGTTTCTCGGCGTGGTGCCCCACGACCTGCCGGAGGACGAACGCCTCGACGAGGCGCCGGAGGAGGGCGCGGTGCTGGAGATCGCGCCGGCGCGCCGGGCCGTGGCCCACGAGATCGGGCGCCGTCTGGCGCGATGGGGCGGTGCGGCGCTCATCGTCGATTACGGCCATGCCGCGCGGGACTACGGCGATACGCTCCAGGCGGTGCGTGGCCACGACCACGTGCCCCTGCTCGACAGGCCGGGGGAGAGCGACATCACCTCGCATGTGGATTTCGCCGATCTCGCCGCCGCGCTCGCCCGCGCCGGTACCGCACCGTACGGTCCCGTTCCACAGGGCGATTTCCTGGAGAGTCTGGGCTTGACCGCGCGCGCGGAAGCGTTGAAAGGGGGAGGGGAGCCGGATATGGCGGCGGAGATCGATGCCGCCGTCGCGCGCCTCGCCGGGCGCGGCGAAACGGAGATGGGCAGCCTGTTCAAGGTGCTCGTCGCCGCCGACCGCCGGCTTCCACCGCCATATCCGTTCACGGGTGCGACATCATGATCGAAGCGAAGAACCTGAGCCGCATACCGGAAATCCGCCACGGCTTCTTCACGCGTGTCGGCGGGTTCTCCAAGGGCATCTACCAGGCGCTCAATTGCGGGTTCGGATCCGGCGACGATGCGGACCTCGTCGCGCGCAACCGCGAGATCGTCACGACCTCCCTCGGGCTGGTACCGCACGAGCTGGTGACCGTCCACCAGTGCCACGGCACCGATGTCGCGGTCGCGCGCGAGCACTGGCGCTGGGACGAGGAGCCAAAGGCCGACGGCCTCGTGAGCGACCGTCCGCATATCGCCATCGCCGTGGCGACCGCCGATTGCGTGCCGGTGCTGTTCGCCGACTGGAAGCACCAGGTGGTGGGCGCGGCCCATGCGGGCTGGCGCGGCGCGCTCGCCGGCATCACGGATGCCGTCCTGGCGGAGATGGAGAAGCTCGGCGCGCGCCGCGACACGACCTTCGCCGCCGTCGGCCCCGCCATCTCGGGGGCAGTCTACGAGGTCGGCCCGGAGGTGCGCTCCGCCTTTGTGGAGGCGGAGGCCGGCAATGAGCGCTTCTTCCGGCCCTCGCAGCGCGAGGGGCATGCCATGTTCGACCTTCCCGGCTATGTGGTCGGCCGCGTCCGCGCCGGGGGGCTCGCCAGCGTGGAGCATGTCGACCGGTGCACCTACGGGGAGGAGGAGTATTTCTTCAGCTATCGCCGGGCCACCCATCGCGGCGAGCCGGACTATGGCCGGCAGCTCTCCGCCATCACGCTCGGCCCGGAGGTCTTCATCGAGGGGTAAGCGCGGTCGCGCGCCATGAGAGAGGGAAGAGACGCCGATGGCACTGCATTTCGACCGCGCCGAGTTCGAGGCCCGCATCGCAAGGGCGACCGCGGCGATGGCGGAGAAGGGCCTCGACGGGCTGCTCCTGTTCGCCCAGGAGAGCATGTATTACCTCACAGGGTACGACACGTTCGGCTTCTGCTTCTTCCAGTGCCTCTATCTCGGCGGCGACGGGCGGCTGGCGCTCCTGACGCGGTCGGCGGATCTGCGGCAGGCGCGCGCCACCTCCATTATCGGCGATATCAGGGTATGGACCGACGAGGCCGGCGCGCGGCCGGAGGCTCAGCTTCGCGACATGCTGGCGGATCTGGGCGCGAAGGGAACCCGCCTCGGCGTCGAATACGACACCCACGGGCTCACTGCGCGCAACGGCAAGGCGCTCGATGCGGGGCTTGAGGGCTTCTGCACGCTGGCCGACGCCTCCGGGCTGATCGACGGGCTGAGGGTCGTCAAGTCGCCGGCGGAGCTCGCCTATGTCCGCAAGGCCGCAGCGCTCGGCGATGCCGCCTTCGAGGCCGCGCTCGCCGAAACCCGTGCAGGCGCCGATGAGGGCGCGATCCTTGCCGCCATGCACGATGCGATCTTCCGCGGCGGCGGCGACTATCCCGCAAACGAGTTCATCATCGGCTCGGGCGAGGATGCGCTCCTGTGCCGCTACAAGGCCGGCCGGCGCGCGCTGTCGGACACCGACCAGCTCACCCTCGAATGGGCGGGCGTCTACCGGCACTACCACGCCGCCTTCATGCGCACGGTGATCGTGGGCGAGCCCTCGCCCGTGCACCGGCGCATGCACGAGGCCGCCCGCGAGGCGCTGGCGGCCTGCGAGGCGGTGCTGAGGCCCGGCCGCAGTGCGGGCGAGGTGTTCGAGGCCCATGCCCGCGCCATGGATGCGCACGGCATGGCGCCGCACCGCCTCAATGCCTGCGGCTACAGCCTCGGCGCGCGCTTCACGCCGAGCTGGATGGACTGGCCCATGTTCTATGCCGGAAATCCCGCTATCATCGCGCGCGACATGGTGTTCTTCGCCCACATGATCCTCGCCGATTCCGAAACGGGGCATGCCATGACGCTCGGGCGCACCTATATCGTTACCGACGGGGAGCCGGAGCCCCTGTCGGCGGCGCTGCTCGACCTGTTCGTCAAATGATCGCCATGGTGATGGCGCGTTATCGCGGCCGGTCGTGCGGCGCCCGTCCTGTGAGATAGTATGGGGCGCCGGCATCCGGAGCGGGGGTCGTGTGCCGATCTGGCGTCGGCGAGGAGGGGAACAGGCGGTGAAACGCGGGGCCAGTGACAGCCTCCGAAACGCTTCGCCGGGCTGGCGCGGTCGCGTCATGCCGGTGCTGGCGCTGCTCGCCCTGGCCGTTCTGGCCGGCTGCGACACGCTGGCCGGCGGTGCCCACCCCTTCGCCAAGGAGGCCGCCTCCGGCAATAGCTGGGTCAGCACGCCCGAGCAGGCGCCGCGCGTCTCCATCACCTCGTTCTCCGGCCTGCCGCCGGGCAAGGACGAGGTCTTTCTCGGCGCGCTCATGGCCGCGGCCGCCAAGCGCGACGTCGCCGTCGTTCCCGAGGAGCCGCGCCCGGGCACCTATGTGATGGCGGGCCGCGTCGATGCGCGCCGGTCCGGCGACGGCGTCGTCGTGTCCTGGAGCTGGCGCATCGCGGAGGCCGGCGGCGGGCGCGAGGAGACCATCTCGGGCCAGGAGGCCCTGCCCGGCGCCAGGGGCGGCAAGGACGGGAAGGACCCGTGGGACGGGGTGGACAATACCGCGCTCAGCCGGGTGGCCGCCCATGTCGCGGAGAACCTGACGGGCTATTTCGGCAAGCTCGGCTATTCCACGCAGATCGCCGGCCTGCCGCCGCCGGCGGAGACCTTCCAGCGCGCCGGCCCCGACGCGGCCAAGGATATCGACCCCGACATGCTCGGGCCCCTGGAGGCGGCCGCCATGATCGGCGAGCCCGGCTATCCGGAAACGCCGGAGGCGCTGGAGGCCGTGCGCCAGCACGCCGCCGCCTCCGCCGAGCCGCCCAAGCGCCCGAAGAAGGCCGGCGGAACCGCGATCCGAGATGTCGCGATCACCGGCGTCACCGGCTCGCCCGGCCCGGGCAATGACGAGCTGGCCGCCGCCATGAAAGACGTGATCTCGGGCGCCGGCTGGCCGGTCGTCGACAAGCCCGGCCCGCACACGCTCAGGATCACCGGCCGCGTCACGCTGGGCGCGCCGCGCGGGGCGAGCCAGCCCGTCTCGCTCGCCTGGACGGTGCGCGATCCCGGCAATGTGCTCCTCGGCACGGTGAAGCAGAAGAATGCGGTGCCGGCGGGCGCGCTCGACAAGGGCTGGGGCCAGAATGCCTCCTTCGCCGCTCAGGCCGCCGCCTCCGGCATCTTCGATCTCGTGGAGAAGGTGCGATAGAGCGCGAGGTCGGTCAGGGAAACGGCGCCGATCCGCGTGCTCTGCGACCGATTGCGCCGTGGCGACGGTTTACAGTCCCATCCCCCGTTGTTATAGACCGCGCGTTAGGGCTGGCCCTCTGGGGCCGTCAGAGGGGATGTGCGCCTGATGAAGCTCGTTGCGGGCAATTCCAACCGCCCTTTGGCTGAGGCCATTGCGGCGTATCTCAACGTTCCATTGACAAAATGCCTCGTCCGGCGCTTCGCCGACATGGAAGTGTTCGTGGAGATCGAGGAGAATGTGCGCGGCGAGGATGTGTTCGTCATCCAGTCGACCTCGTTCCCGGCCAACGACAATTTGATGGAGCTCCTGATCATCATCGACGCGCTCCGCCGGGCGTCGGCCCGCCGCATCACGGCGGTCATCCCCTATTTCGGCTATGCCCGGCAGGATCGCAAATCGGGCTCCCGGACGCCCATCTCCGCCAAGCTCGTGGCCAATCTCATCACCCACGCCGGCGCGGACCGCGTGGCGACGCTCGACCTCCATGCCGGCCAGATCCAGGGCTTCTTCGACATTCCGACCGACAATTTGTTCGCCGCTCCCGTCATGGTGCGCGACATCAAGGAGCGGTTCGAGGACGACAGCGTGATGGTCGTGTCGCCGGATGTCGGCGGCGTGGTGCGCGCGCGCGGGCTCGCCAAGCGGATCGGCGCGCCGCTGTCCATCGTGGACAAGCGCCGCGAGCGCCCGGGCGAGTCGGAAGTCATGAACATCATCGGTCATGTGGAAGGCCATTCCTGCATCCTGGTCGACGATATCGTCGATTCCGGCGGCACGTTGTGCAACGCGGCGGAGGCGCTGCTCGCCAAGGGCGCGACGGAGGTCTCCGCCTATATCACACATGGCGTGCTCTCCGGCGGGGCGGTCGCGCGTATCACCGCCTCGAGCCTGAAGCATCTCGTCATCACCGATTCCATCCAGGCGACGGAGGCGGTGCGCGTGTCGCGCAATATCCGCGTCATCTCCATCGCCCCGCTCATCGGCGAGGCCATCGGCCGCACCGCCCGCGAGGAATCGGTCTCCAGCCTGTTCCACTGAGGGTTCGGGCGGCGCCGGCTTGGCCATAGAGTCCCGTTGCATTCCGCCATTTCGCCCGCTATAAGCCTCGTCCAACGCCGGATGGATGCCGTTCACCCCTGGAGGAAGCATCCCGCGTTTTGAGGGGGCCCGGACAGAGGGGCCTCGTTTCGTTTTCGGACAGGAGACTGGAATCATGGCGCAGACAACCGAACTGACTGCCGTCGTGCGCGAGCGGGGCGGCAAGGGGGCCGCCCGGGCATTGCGCCGGCAAGGTCTGATCCCCGCGGTGATCTACGGGGACAAGAAGGAACCCGAGCTCATCACGCTGAACTACCGCGAGGTGTTGAAAGAGGTGGAGACAGGGCGTTTCCTGTCGCACATCTACAACGTCAAGGTCGGCGGCAAGGCCGTGCGCGTCATCCCGCGCGACGTCCAGTTCGAACCGGTTCGCGACTTCATCGTGCATATCGACTTCCTGCGCCTGGCCAAGGGCGCGACCATCGCGGTCGCCGTCCCGGTGAACTTCGTCAACGAGGAGGAGTCCCCGGGCCTCAAGCGCGGCGGCGTGCTGAACATCGTGCGCCACGAGGTCGAGCTGGAGTGCCCGAACGACGCCATTCCGGAGGAGCTCGTCGCGGACCTCACCGGCCTCGATATCGGCGACTCGATCCACATTTCCGCCATTCCGCTGCCGGAGGGCGTGACGCCGACCATCACCGACCGCGACTTCACGGTCGCCACCGTCGCCGCCCCGGCGGTCCTGACGGAGGCCGAGGAGGCCGGCGAGGAGGTCGAGGAAGCCGAGGCCGAGGAGGCCGAGGCCGAAGAGGACGGCGGCGAGGCTGCGGAGGAGGAGTGATCCCGTCCGGGGATCGCCTCACGCTCAACCCATTGGAATCGATCGGCCCTTCCCCAGCCGGGTGATCCCGCCCGGTTGCGGGCCGGGCCGGTCCGGAGCGGCAGGTCGTCATGATCCTCTTTGTCGGGCTCGGCAATCCCGGCCCGTCCTATGCGGGCAATCGCCACAATATCGGCTTCATGGCGGTGGACGAGATCGTCCGCCGCCATGGCTTCTCGGGCTGGCGCGAGCGCTTCCACGGCGCCGTCTCGGAGGGCCGGCTGGGGGCGGAGAAGGTTCTGGCGCTCAAGCCCATGACCTTCATGAACCTCTCCGGCCAGGCGGTCGGCGAGGCGATGCGCTTCTACAAGCTCCAGCCGGACGACGTCTTCGTCTTCCACGACGAGCTGGATCTCGAGCCCGGCCGCATGCGGGTGAAGACCGGCGGCGGGGCGGCCGGCCATAACGGGCTGCGCTCCATCGCCTCCCATATCGGGCCGGATTTCCACCGCGTGCGCCTCGGCATCGGCCATCCCGGCGACAAGCGGGCCGTGCACTCCTATGTGCTGAAGGATTTCGCGAAGGCGGATGCGGACTGGCTCGAACCGCTGATCGCGGCGGTGGCCGACAATGCGGCCCTGCTCGCGGACGGCGAGGCCTCGCGTTTCGCAAACAAGGTTCATCTGGCGCTCCATCCGCCGTCCGCCTCCCCGGGCGGCGGCCGCCGGGCGCTCAGCGGAGACAAGGACTGATGGGATTCAGGTGCGGTATCGTGGGGCTGCCCAATGTGGGCAAGTCCACGCTCTTCAACGCGCTCACGCAGACGGCGGCGGCGCAGGCGGCGAATTATCCCTTCTGCACCATCGAGCCCAATGTCGGCGAGGTGGCGGTGCCCGACCCGCGGCTGTTCCGGCTTGCCGGGATCGCGGGCTCCAGGGAGGTCATCCCGACCAGGCTCACCTTCGTCGACATTGCCGGCCTCGTGCGCGGCGCCTCCAAGGGGGAGGGGCTCGGCAACCAGTTCCTCGCCAATATCCGCGAGGTCGACGCCATCGCCCATGTGCTGCGCTGCTTCGAGGATGGCGACGTGACCCATGTGGAGGGCGGCGTCGACCCGGTGCGCGATGCCGAGATCGTGGAGACGGAGCTCATGCTCGCCGACATGGAGAGCCTGGAGCGCCGGCAGGTAGCCCTTGAGAAGAAGCTGCGCGGCGGCGACAAGGAGGCCAGGGCCACCCTGCCGCTCATCGAGCGCGCGCTCGGCCTCCTGCGCGACGGCAAGCCCGCCCGCCTCGCTGAGGTGTCCGACGAGGAAAAGCCCGTCTGGAAGGCGCTCAACCTGCTCACCACCAAGCCCGTCCTCTATGTCTGCAATGTGGAGGAGGCGGCGGCCGCTACCGGCAACGAACAGTCGGAAAGGATGCGCGCCAAGGCCGAGGCCGAGGGCGCGGGGCTGGTCGTCATCTCCGCCCAGATCGAGGCGGAGCTCTCCCAGCTCGACGCAGACGAGCGCGCCGACTATCTGGAGGAGCTCGGGCTCCAGGAGGCCGGCCTCGACCGGCTGATCCACGAGGGCTACCGCCTGCTCGACCTCGTCACCTTCTTCACGGTCGGCCCGAAGGAGGCGCGCGCCTGGACCGTGCGCCACGGCGCGTCCGCGCCGAAGGCGGCGGGCGTCATCCATACCGATTTCGAGAAGGGCTTCATCCGCGCGGAGACCATCGCCTTCGACGACTATGTCGCCAATGGCGGCGAGGCGGGCGCGCGCGACGCCGGCAAGCTGCGCCTGGAGGGCAAGGACTATATTGTCCACGATGGCGATGTGATGCATTTCCGCTTCGCGACCTGATGGGGTAGAACGCCGTCGGCCCGGTCCTCTGGCCGGGCCGTTCTTGCGCCCGTCAGTCCCGCGAAAGCGGGTCTCCATGAGCGCGCGGCCGGGTGGCACCGCACCATGGACGCCCCTGTCCGCGCGGGCATGACGAGGGGCGAGGCGGTCGGCCGGAGGGGCCGGGCGCGCCGGTGCCGTTTCGCCAAAGGGAGACCGCCATTGGACGACGATCTGCTCTGTTTCGAGGACTTTCCCGTCGGCGAGGTCGCCGAGTTCGGCCATCTCGAGGTGACGGCGGACGAGATTAAGAGCTTCGCGCGGGAATTCGACCCGCTGCCCTTCCATACCGACGAGGCGGCCGCGGAGGCGAGTTTCATGGGCGGGCTGTGCGCGTCCGGCTGGCATGTCGTGGCTCTGCTCATGCGCATGTGCTGCGAGGGCTACGTCCTCAGGACGGCCAGCATGGGCTCCAACGGGGTGGACGAGGTGAAGTGGCTGAAGCCCGTGCGCCCCGGCGACGTGCTGAGCGTGCGCCGCACGACGCTCGCCGCCCGCGTCTCGCGCAAGCGCCCGGAGATGGGCATCGTGACCTTCCTGTGGGAGATCGTGACCCAGACGGGCGCGACCGCCGCGGAGGTCCGCGGCGTGAACCTCGTCGCGACGCGCGCGTCGCGCGCGGTCCCCTCGGAGGCCGGCCATGCTTGACAGCTTCTACGAGGATCTGGAGCCCGGCCAGCGTGTGAGCGTCGGCGCCTACCGCTTCACGCGCGAGCGCATCCTCTCTTACGCCCGCCGCTACGACTTCCAGCCCTTCCATGTGGACGACGAGGCTGCCCGCAAGAGCCATTTCGGCGCGCTCTGCGCCTCCGGCTGGCACACGGCGGCGGCCTGGATGGCGACCTATGTCCGCCATTTCCAGCATATCCGTGCCACCAAGGCCCCGCCCCACGGCCGCTGGCCCGAGATCGGCCCCTCGCCGGGCTTCGAAGCCCTGCACTGGCCGCGCCCCGTCTATGTCGACGACACGGTCTCCTACGCCTACGAGATAGTCGCCAAGCGCACCCTCGCCTCACGCCCGGGCTGGGGCCTTGTGACGATCGATGCGGAGGGAAAGAACCAGAATGGCGACGCGGTGATTGCGTTTCGGAGCAAGGTGTTGGTGGAGAGGGTTGGGGGGTAGGCGGTTGATAGCCGCTCAACGCAATGCCCATCCGATGATGGGGGGTGACCCGAAGCGGCCCTTTGCGGCCCACCGGGATCAGGTGGTTTCTGGGAGTCCTCGTCATCCCATGTCAATGGAACTATGCAGATACGCCAAGCGGAGGCGTTCGGACAATACGAATGCCGATAATTGTGCCGAATAAGCAGCTTTCTAAGCTGACGGCGTAGCAAGCTTGCGCGGGACATTTCCTATTATATCTGGATTGCCTATAATGTTAAGTTCATCCAAGATTTGCCCATTCTGAGCGTTTCACTTGGGAGCTTATCGATGTGGACAACCATGGCAGCAATCGTCTCTTCTCTGGTGGGGATCGTGGGATTGTTTGCCAGCTGGCGAAAATCGCACAAAGATGAACTTCGGCGGGATGATGTATTGAGATGGTCTAATGAGGCGATACGAACGCTTGAGAGTCTATTTCTTGTATGCATACATGGAGAGTCACGGTTGGGTCGAGAGGTTTCAGAGGATAAAATGACGGAAATAATGTTCGATACGGCGATATTGGTTGAATCTGGTAGGATTTTTTTCAAGAATGAAATTATTGATGGTCATGGAGGACATAAATATCCAGCGTATAGAGGTTATAGACCAGAGATATTGGATTGTTTAGTTATTGCTCACAAAATTTCCCGTGATTGGATCGATGCAGATAATGATAAAAGATTACGTATGAAAATTGTTTCAGAGGATTGTTTGAAAAAATTTGTATCTCTCGCACAGAAAGAAGTTGGTCGTGATCGAAACTCTTCAATCGAAGCCGGGGTGGGCGGATCAGGATCTGATCTGGAAGATATGCTTCGGAACGTGGACCAAAATCGCTAGGAAAGATTGCAATAAGCCCGATATTGATGGTTCTGATTGAGGATAATATTATTGTTCTGAATTGGGTTGTGCCATAAACATCGTGTGTTTTTCCTCTCTTAGTACGAATGCGCCATTCAGGTTGGCGCGGGGGATGCAATCGGCGAGTTCTCCAATGCCCCCTCACTTCTCCCCCTGCACCCCATACCCCCTAAACAGCTCCAACACCCGCGCCATTTCCTCCTCGTCCAGCACGTGGACTTCGCCGAGTTTGAGGAGGTCGAGATATTCCCCCGACAGGGTTTCGACTTCCGCCGCCAGTTCGAGGGCCTTGCCGAGATCGGGGCCGAAGGCGACCTGGCCGTGATTGGCCAGCAGGCAGGCGCGGCGGCCTTCGAGGGCCTTCACCGTGTTGTCGGCGAGGTCGTCCGTGCCGAAGGTGGCGTAGGGCGCGCAGCGTATGTCGGGGCCGCCGGCGGCGGCGACCATGTAGTGGAAGGCGGGGATCGCCCGGCGCGCGCAGGCGAGTGTCGTGGCGGCGGGCGAATGGCAATGGACGATGGCCTTCGCCTCCGGCCGCGCCCGGTAGATGGCGAGGTGGAAGGGGGTCTCGCTCGACGGCTTCATCTGGCCGGGGGCGCGCGCGCCGTCGAGTCCCACCCGCACGATGTCGCCGGGCGCCATGGCCTCGTAGGCAAGGCCTGAGGGCGTGATCAGGATGGCGTCGCCGCCGGCGCGCGCGGAGACGTTTCCGGAGCGCTGGGGCGACAGGCCCTTCGCGCTCATGGCGCGGGCGGTCGCCACGATCTCCTCGCGCAGCGCGGTCTCCTCGGCGGGGGCCATCTCCTCGGCGGGGGGCATCTCCTCGTCGGGGGCCATGGGGTCAGCCCTTCTCCGGAAAGAGCGCGCGCAGGCCCTCGCCGCTGGCCGGGCACAGGCCGCGCTCGGTGATGAGGCCGGTGACGAGGCGGGCGGGCGTCACGTCGAAGGCGTAGTTCGCCGCCGGGCTGCCCGGCGCGGCGATCTCCACGCTCACGATCTCGCCATCGGGCCCGAGCCCCTGGACATGGGTCACCTCTCGGGCCTCGCGCTCCTCGATAGGAATGCCGGCGACACCGTCCTCGATGGTCCAGTCGATGGTGGAGGAGGGGAGCGCCACATGGAACGGCACGCCATTGTCCTTCGCGGCCAGCGCCTTGAGATAGGTGCCGATCTTGTTGGCGACGTCGCCCGCCGCCGTCGTGCGGTCCGTGCCGGTGATGCACAGATCCACGAGGCCGTGCTGCATGAGATGCCCGCCGGCATTGTCGGCGACGATGGTGTGGGGCACGCCGTGGCCGCCGAGCTCCCAGGCGGTGAGCGCGGCGCCCTGGTTGCGCGGGCGCGTCTCGTCCACCCAGACATGGACCGGCAGCCCCGCATCGTGCGCCATGTAGATGGGGGCGAGCGCGGTACCCCAGTCGACGGTCGCGATCCAGCCGGCATTGCAATGGGTGAGGATGTTGACCGTCTCGCCGGGCTTGGCCGCCGCCGCGTCGCGAATGAGCGTCAGCCCGTGCTCGCCGATCCGCCGGTTGGTCTCCACATCTTCGTCGCAGATCTCGTGCGCCCGCACCCGGGCGGCCTGGAGCCGTTCGCCGCGCGGGCGGTTGCGGACCGCGGCGAGCATCTCGTCTATGGCCCAGTTGAGGTTGATCGCCGTCGGCCGCGTGGCGCGCAGCCGCTCCGCCGCCGCCTCCAGCGCGTCGTCGGAGGCGTCCTCGCCAAGGGCCAGGCAGATCCCGTAGGCCGCAGTCGCCCCGATCAGCGGCGCGCCGCGCACCTGCATGGTCTCGATGGCGCGCGCGGCGTCGTCCAGCGTCTCCAGCCGGGCGATCTCGAAGCGGTGCGGCAGCTTCGTCTGGTCGATGATCGAGACCGTCTCGTCGTCCCCGTCGGGCCAGATCGAGCGGTAATGGACGCCGTTGACCTTCATGCGATACCTCCCGCCGTCCCGCCGGCCCCGCGGGGGCCGGAGCGGGGCCTTGTCATTCGCCCTCGAACTCGAGCAGCGTGTGCACGGACACGCCCTTGTCCCTCAGCCGCGCGGCGCCCTTGAGGAAGGGCAGGTCGACCACGAAGGCGGCCGCCACCGTCTCGCCGCCCGATTCGTGGATGAGCTCGATGGCCGCGTCCGCCGTGCCGCCGGTGGCGATCAGGTCGTCGATCAGCAGCACCCGGTCGCCCTTGCCGATGGCGTCGGCGTGGATCTCCACCGTGTCGACGCCGTATTCGAGCTGGTATTCCTTGCCGATGGTCTTCCAGGGCAGCTTGCCCTTCTTGCGGATCGGCACGAAGCCGAGCCCCAGCTCGTGGGCGACCGCGCCGCCGAGGATGAATCCCCGCGCCTCGATGCCCGCCACATGGTCGATCTTCTCGCCGATGAACGGCCAGATCAGCTCGTCCACCGCCGCGCGCAGGCCCCGCGGATCGGCGATGAGCGTGGTGATGTCGCGGAACACGATGCCGGGCTTGGGATAGTCCGGGATCGAGCGGACCAGCGACTTCAGGTCCATGAGATGGCGCACGTCGTTCATCGGCGCGGGGTCTCCTTCAGATGTCGGTTCGGCGGATGTCAGTTCGGCAGCTTGCCTTCGACGCCCTCGACATACCAGTTCATGCCGAGGAGTTCCTTGTCGGAGGCGGTCTCGCCCTCCGCGATGCGCACCGTGCCGGACTGGTCGCGGACGGGGCCGGCGAAGGGGTCGCGCTCGCCCGACTTGATGGCCTCCTCGACCGCCCTGGCCTCCGCGACGACGTCGGCGGGCATGGCCTCCTCGTTATAGGGCGCGAGCTTCACCATGCCGGAGGCGAGCCCGCCCCAGGTGTCGGTGGATGCCCATGTGCCGTCCATCACCGCGCGGGCGCGGTCGATATAGTAGCCCGACCAGTCGTCCACGATGGCGGTGAGCTGGGCCTTGGGCGCGAAGGCCGCCATGTCGGAGGCCTGGCCGAAGCCGTAGATGCCGGCCTTCTCCGCGGCCTGCAGCGGCGCGGTCGAATCGGTGTGCTGGACGAGGATGTCCGCGCCCTGGTCGATCAGCACCTTCGCGGCCTCCGCCTCCTTGCCGGGATCGTACCAGCTGTTCACCCACACGACGCGCACGGTCGCGTCCGGATTGACCTTCCTGAGCGCGATGGTGAAGGCGTTGATGCCGCGCACCACCTCCGGGATCGGCACCGCGCCGATATAGCCGATGACGTTCGACTTCGTCATGCGCCCGGCAATGGTGCCGATGACGGCGCGGCCCTCGTAGAAGCGGGCGGCATAGGTGGCGACGTTGTCGGCGCGCTTGTAGCCCGTGGCGTGCTCGAATTTTTTGTCCGGGAACTGGCGGGCGACCTTCACGGTCGGGTTCATGAAGCCGAAGGAGGTGGTGAAGATCAGGTCGTTGCCGCTGGCGGCGAGCTCGCGGATCACGCGCTCGGCATCGGCGCCCTCGCTGACATTCTCCACATAGGCGGTCTCCACCTTGTCGCCGAATTCGGCCTTCAGCGCCTTGCGGCCCTGGTCGTGCTGGTAGGTCCAGCCGTGATCGCCGATCGGCCCGACATAGACGAATCCCACTTTGAGCGGATCCTCCGCCGCCCCGGCGGGGGCGGAGGGGCCGGCCATGACGGCCAGCACGGCAAGCGCAAACGCGGCCACAAGGCGGTTCATTCCTCTTCCTCCTGTCAAGATCGCTCTCCCCAAAGGGCGTAACCTTAATCCATGGCGGGCGTCATGACACGCCCTCTGGACTCAAGGGCGTTCCTGTGGAAAAGCGGGGTCCGCAACCCGGCAGAGACAGGCAAGGAGACCCGAATGGAAAGCGAGCGCAGGGAAGTGGTCATCAGGGACATCCGCATGCCCTTCTGGTCGATGGTGGTGTTCATGGTGAAATGGGCCATCGCCTCCATCCCGGCCATCCTCATCCTCACCCTGATCGGCGGCATCCTCTCCATGCTGCTGGGCGGCCTGTTCATGATGCCGCATTACTGAGCCGGCCGGTCATCCTTCGCGGTCGAGAACCCGCCCCGCGACCGCGTCGAGCTTGGCGACAAGCGCGGGGTCGCGGGCGTCCGGCGCGGTCAGGATCGCATAGTCGAGGGCGGTGTCGGTACCCGCGGGGCAGGGCTCGTGCTCGTGCGGCATGTCGCGGGCGAGCCGCGAGACGAGCCGGCGGGCATTCTCCGCATTCCGCTTCATCACGGCGATGATCGAGGTGATGTCGACCTCGCCGTGATGGGGGTGCCAGGAATCGTAGTCCGTCACCATGGCGACGGTCGCGTAGCACAGCTCCGCCTCGCGGGCGAGCTTGGCCTCGGGCATGTTGGTCATGCCGATCACGTCGCAGTTCCAGCTTCGGTAGAGGTGCGATTCGGCAAGCGTGGAGAATTGCGGGCCCTCCATGGCGAGATAGGTGCCGCCGCGATGGGCGGGGATCTGCTCGGCCTCAGCGGCCGCGGCCACGCGGTCGACGAGGCCGGGGCTTACCGGATAGGCCATGGAGACATGGGCGACGCAGCCCTTGCCGAAGAAGCTCTTCGGCCGTGCGAAGGTGCGGTCGATGAACTGGTCGACGAGCACGAAGGTGCCGGGCGCGAGCTCCTCGCGGAACGAGCCGCAGGCCGACACCGAGACGAGATCGGTGACGCCCGCCCGCTTCATGGCGTCGATATTGGCGCGATAGTCGATATCGCTCGGCGACAGCGCATGCCCGCGCCCGTGGCGCGGCAGGAAGACGACGGGGAGCCCGCCGATCTCGCCGATGCGCAGCTCGTCGGACGGCGTGCCCCACGGGCTGTCCACCGCCTCCCAGCGGGCGTCGTCCATCTCGATGTCGTAGACGCCGCTGCCTCCGATAATGCCCAGAACGGCCTTCGCCATGGCGCACCTTTCAGCGTTGGAAACGAAAATGGCGACGCCCGGACCGGAACGCCGCCATCATCTATGTCAGATCGGGATCGCCCCGCAAGCCGCCTGTCAGTGCTCGATCCGGCTCCAGAGCTTCTTCTTGGTGAGATAGAGCAGGATGGAGAGGATCAGGAGGTAGATGATCACCTTGAAGCCGAGCTGCTTGCGCTGCTCCATCTTCGGCTCCGCCGCCCAGGCGAGGAAGGCGGAGACGTCGCGCGACATCTGGTCCACCGTCGCCTCGGTGCCGTCGGCATACTCCACCGCGCCGTCATTGAGCGGCGGCGGCATGGAGATCCAGGGGCCGGCGGAGAAATAGGGGTTGTAGAACTTGCCGGGCGGGCCCTCTTCCACATCCGCCGGCGGCTCCTCGTAGCCGGTGAGCACGGCGTGGACATATTCCGGCCCGCCAATGCCGTCGACGAGGTGGCGGAAGGTGCCGGTCCAACCCTCGCGCGACTTGGTGATCAGCGACAGGTCCGGCGGCAGCGCGCCGCCATTGGCGGCCCGCGCGGCGGCGTCGTTGGGGAAGGGCGCGACGAAGGCGTCGGCCGGCTCGCCGGGACGCATGAACATCTCGCCCTGGTCGTCGGGGCCGTCCTCGACCTGGACGGTCCCCGCGATCGCCTTCACCTGCGCCTCGGGGAACTCCGGTCCGCCCGGATCGCCGAGATTGCGGTAATGGACGAGGTTCATGGCATGGCAGACCGAGCAGACCTCCTTGTAGACCTGGAAGCCGCGCTGAAGCTGCGCCCGGTCGAACAGGCCGAAGGGGCCCTCGAAGGAGAAATCGATGTCTTCCGCCTCGTGAACCTCCCCGGCGGCCTGCGCGGGCGTGCCGGACAGGGCTGCCATGGCGCTGAGGCCGGCAATGGCGATGAGTGTGCGGATCTTATTCATGACGTTCAATCCCGCTCCTTGACCTCGGCGCTTCACTCGGCGGCCTGTGCTTGCGCGTCGTGCTTCTTCTTGCCCAGCACCGATTCGGAGATGCTCGCGGGCAGCGGCCTCGGCCGCTCCATCAGCCCGACCAGCGGCATGATCACGAGGAAGTGCACGAAGTAGTACGCGGTGGCGATGCGGCCGATGATCAGCCAGATGCCCTCCGGCGGCTTCGCGCCGACGATGCCGAGCACGACGCAGTCGATGGCAAGCAGCCAGAAGAACTGCCGGTAGATGGGCCGGTAGGAGGCCGAGCGCACCTTGGAGGTGTCGAGCCAGGGCACGATCACGAGCACGAGGATCGAGCCGAACATCGCGACGACGCCGAGCAGCTTGTCCGGGATCGACCGCAGGATCGCGTAGAAGGGCAGGAAGTACCACTCCGGCACGATGTGCGACGGCGTCTTCAGGGGATCGGCAACCTCGTAGTTGATCGGGTGGCCGAGATAGTTCGGCAGGTAGAAGACGAACAGCGCGTAGACGGCGAGGAACACCATGATCGCGAAGCCGTCCTTGATCGTGTAGTAGGGGTGGAACGGCACGGTGTCCGCCCCCGACTTCACGTCGACGCCCGTCGGGTTGTTGTTGCCGGGAACGTGCAGCGCCCAGACATGCAGGACCACGATGCCCGCCAGGACGAAGGGCAGGAGGTAATGCAGCGAGAAGAAGCGCTGCAGCGTCGGATTGTCGACGGAGAATCCGCCCCACAGCCAGGTCACGATGCTGTCGCCGACGAAGGGCACCGCGGAGAACAGGTTGGTGATCACCTTCGCGCCCCAGAAGCTCATCTGGCCCCAGGGAAGCACGTAGCCCATGAAGGCGGTGGCCATCATGACCAGCAGGATGATGACGCCCAGGATCCACAGCACCTCGCGCGGCGCCTTGTAGGAGCCGTAATAGAGGCCCCGGAAGATGTGGATATAGACGGCGATGAAGAAGAACGACGCGCCGTTGGCGTGCATGTAGCGCAGGAGCCAGCCATAGTTCACGTCGCGCATGATCTGCTCGACGCTGCGGAAGGCGAGGTCCGTATGCGGGGTGTAGTGCATCACCAGAACGATGCCGGTGACGATCTGCAGCACCAGGCACAGCATCAGGATGCCGCCGAAGGTCCACCAGTAGTTCAGGTTCTTCGGCGTGGGGAAGTCCATCGCGTGCTCGGTCATCAAGCTGATGATCGGCAGGCGCTGGTCCAGCCACTTCACCGCCGCGTTCTTCGGCTGAAAGGTCGAATGTCCGCTCATTGCCCCGCTCCCTTAGCCGATCCGGACTTTGCTGTCGGTGATGTACTCATAGGGCGGGATGGGCAGGTTCTCCGGCGCCGGGCCCTTCCGGATGCGGCCCGCCGTGTCGTAGTGCGAACCGTGGCACGGGCAGAACCAGCCGTCGAAATCGCCCGACTCGCCGATCGGGACGCAGCCGAGATGGGTGCACACGCCGATCTGGATGAGATACTGCTCCTTGCCCTCGATGACGCGGTTGACGTCGCTGGCCGGCGCATCCTCGGGCAGCGCGGGGTTGCGCGCATAGGGATCGCGCAGCTCGCCGATCGGGACGGCCTTGGCCTCTTCGATCTCCGCCCCGGTCCGGTAACGCACGAAGACCGGGTTGCCGCGCCAGTTCACCGTGATGCTCTGGCCTTCCTCGAGCGGCGCCAGGTCGACCTCGATGGCGGCGAGTGCGCGCACCGATGCGTCGGGATTCATCTGATCAATGAACGGCCATAGCGTCGCCGCCGCGCCAACCGCGGCAAACGAGCCCGTCGCGATATAGAGAAAATCGCGCCTCGTCGGTTCCTTGGTGTCCGTCGCTGCCACTGTCTAACCCCTTAGAAGGCCGGCTCTCTGGAAGCCGTTCGGCATCGTCATCTGGGTAGCTGGGAGATGCATTGCCCTCAAGCCGCTTCTTGAATGCCTCCTCCGGCGGAATTATCTCCCACACCGGACGAAGCATGTTTAAGAACGCTTCTGCGCGCATCCCCCAATGAAATAAGCGCCCGCCTCTGGCAGACGGGCGATCTTTTCGCACTCTCATACGGGATTGTCCAGCCTTGGCACGTTCCGTCAAAATGTCGCATGGAATTATAATCGTTAAAGCCTTGACACGGTCCGGATGATTGAAATCGCTCTCTTCCAGCCCGACATCCCGCAGAACGCCGGCACCATCATGAGGCTCGGCGCGTGCCTGGGGCTCGCCGTGCATGTCATTGAGCCGGCAGGGTTTGTCTGGAGCGAGCCGCGCCTGCGCCGGGCCGGCATGGACTATCTCGACCTCGCCGCCGTCACCCGCCATGCCAGCTACGAGGCGTTCCTGGCCGGACTGGGCGAGCGCCGGCTCGTGCTCATGACGACCCGCGCGGAGACGCCCTATACCGACTTCGCCTTCTCGCCCGGCGACGCGATCATGCTGGGGCGCGAATCGGCGGGCGTGCCGGAGGCGGTTCACGAGGCGGCGGCCGCACGGCTCGCCATTCCCATGAAGCCCGGCCTGCGCTCGCTCAACGTGGCGGTCGCCTGCGCGATGGTCATGGGCGAGGCTCTGCGCCAGACGGGCGGCTTCCCGGCGCTCACGCCGCCGGCCGCCCCGCCCGGGCCGGCCTGAGCGCCAGCGCGAAGGCGCAGAAGCCGATGGCGAGGACCGCGACGCAGATGGCGAGCAGCTTCTCGTATTTGTGGGTGACGCCGAGCACCGGCTCGATGACGGAGACGGTACCTCCGGCCTCGACGAAATAGAGCACCGCGCCGGCGAGCGCGGCGGCGACCGCCACATGGAAGGCCCACACCGCCACGTCGCGCCCGCCCCACAGGCTCACCACGATGACGGGGGCGAGGAACAGCGACGCGGTGCCGGAGACCGCGACCGCGGTGTAGAGCTCGCTCGTCCGGGCGAACAGGAAGGCGAGGCCGCCGGCCATGAAGGCGACCATGGCGATGCGGCCATTGGCAAGCGTCGGCCGGGCGAGGCCGGCATCGACGACGGCGAGCTTGGCCGCGCTCGACAGGGTGGAATCGAGCGTCGAGGCCGCCGACACGATCAGCGCCAGATTGACGAACAGCATCGCGCCGGGCCCGATCAGCCGCGAGAGCGCGTCGAGCAGCGGTTCGCCCTGTTCCGCGCCGGTCGCTGCATAGAGGCCGAGCAGCGCGAAGGCGAAGATGCAGGCCATGGAGAGGAGGCCCGCATAGATAAAGCTCAGCGCGGTGCGGCGCCGGTCGGCGAGAAAGCCGCGATCCATCATGACCGGATCGTGCATCGGATAGCTGACGATCTGCAGGAAAGCGACGGCGAGCAACGCCCAGCCGGGAGACGAGGCGGCGGGCGCGCTGTCGGCGATGAGCGCGAGGCTCCATCCGGGTTCGCCGGAAAGCTGCCAGACGATGACGGCGAGCGCCACGAGGAACGCGCCCATCTGGAAGACATCCGTGCGCAGCGAGGCCCTTAGGCCTCCGAAGAGCGAATAGCCCAGAATGACCGCCGTGAGCGCGAGGATCGCGGCGAAATAGGTTGCCGTCCCCTCCGTCCCGAAGACGAGCCCCACCACGATCAGGTTGGCGAAGACCTCCGAGAGAAGCCGCACCGCCACGAGGATATTGTAGGCGAGCGTGCCCGACCGGCCGAACTTCTGCGCGAGAAACGCCTGGATGCTCTCGCAGCCATGGCGGAAGCGCACCGCGTCGACGATCGCCGCCCCGGTGAAGAAGGAGAGATAGTAGGCGGTATAGGCGAGCGCGCCGGCCAGCCCGTAGGCATAGGCGAGGACGGCGGCGGTGAGCAGAGAGCGCGCGAAGATCCAGGTCGTCACCTGGCTGAAGACCAGCGTGACGAGCGAGGGCGCCGCGCCGCTCTCGTCGAGGCCCCGGAAGAAGCCGTCGGGAGCGCGCACGCGCGGCGCGATGGCGACCGAGACGGCGGCGATGGCGGCAAGGGCGGCGAACAGGATGAGCGTGTGCATGGGGCGCGGGTCCGGCAGGAACGGGAAACCGTCCATGACGCTAGGCGGACGCCCGCCGCACCGGCAAGACAACTCCCCATCAACTTGCCGTGACGTGCTTGCGGGGACGCCGGAGCGCAGTGCAGTCGGGTCGACTCAGCATGCCTCCCCGCTCATCCCGGCGAAAGCCGGGATCTCAGGCGTGTTGGGCAAGAGATCCCGGCTTTCGCCGGGATGAGCGGTCTGTTTCACCTGGAGTGAAATCGGCTCCGGCGGCGCGGTCCAAACGCGGCATGTGTCGTTCGTTGTTCCCGCTTGCGGCACGAAAGGCCTGTCAGAGGAGTGCGGACAGGTGCCTGCGCACGCGGCGAGAGGAGGCGGGGAGGTGGAGTTAGTGTCTCACGGCCATTTCGCGACCGGCGGCATGGAGGACAGGATGGTCTCCACATTGCCGCCCGTCTTCAGGCCGAACAGCGTTCCGCGGTCGTAGATGAGGTTGAACTCCACATAGCGGCCGCGGCGCACGAGCTGTTCCTCGCGGTCGGCCTCGCTCCAGGCGCGATGCATGTTGCGCCGGACGAGGGCGGGATAGATGTCGCGGAAGGCGCGGCCGACATCCTGCACGAAGGCGAAGTCGGCGTCCCAGTCCCCGGAATTGTGGTAGTCGAAGAAGATGCCCCCGATGCCGCGCGGCTCGTCGCGATGGGCGAGGTGGAAATAGTCGTCGCACCATTGCTTGTAGCGCCCGTAATCGGCCACCTCATGGGCCTCGCAGGCCTGCTTCATGGCCGCGTGGAAATCGCGCGAATCCGGGTCGTCCTGGGTGCGCCGCCGGTCGAGCACGGGGGTGAGGTCCGCGCCGCCGCCGAACCACGAGCGGGTCGTGACCACGAAGCGCGTGTTCATGTGCACCGCCGGCACATTCGGGTTCCAGGGATGGGCGATGAGCGAGACGCCGGAGGCCCAGAATTGCGGGTCGTCCTCGGCGCCGGGGATGCTGGCGCGGAATTCGGGGCTGAACTCGCCATGGACCGTGGAGACATGGACGCCGGCTTTCTCGAAGACGCGGCCATGGAGCATGCCGGCCACGCCGCCGCCGCCCTCGCCGTCCTCGCGCGACCACGGCGTGCGTTCGAAACGGCCCGCGGGGCGGTCCGCCGGCGGGCCGTCCTCAAGCTCGTCCTCCAGCGCCTCGAAGGCCGCGCAGATCTCGTCGCGCAGGGTCTCGAACCACTGCCGCGCGGTCTCCTTGCGTGCGGTGAGAAGATCGCCGTCGCCGCCGGCATTCGCGCTCATCAGCCTGTCTCCATTCGCAAAAGGTGCGGCCGGGCCTGTCAGGGGGTGATCAGCTTGAGGCCGGCAAGGCCCGTCACGATCAGCCCGATGCAGGCCAGCCTCAGCACCGTCGTCTCCTCGCCGAAGATCACGATGCCCAGAAGCACCGTACCCACCGTGCCGATGCCGGTCCATATGGCATAGGCGGTTCCAAGCGGCAGGCTTCTCAGCGCCACCGCCAGCAGGAAGAAGCTCGCCGCCATGGCGATCGCCGTCAGGACGGAGGGCATCGGTCTCGTGAAGCCGTCGGTGTATTTCAGTCCGACGGCCCAGCCGATCTCGAACAGGCCGGCAAGGAACAGGGCGACCCAGGCCATCGTCAAACTCCCCTGGACAGGTCGTTTATGGCAGGGCCGTCCCCGCCCGGTTCGCTCGACGCCCGGCAGGGTCGTCCCCGGGGCGGGCACACCGGATGTGCCGTCGATGGCATATCGGTCACGGCGCGCCCGAGGTCAAGGCCGGGCGGGGCATGCCGGCGGCCGTCCCGCGCACGTGGCAATCGGGCAACACTCCACGATTGCATAGCAGCCATTCGCAAACTTGATCGTGCTTTTGCCGCAATCGCGTGGTAAGGGCTCCGAACATTCGTGCGCAGTGCGAGCCGCGCCGCGGATGCATCCATCCGATGCCGGCCATGCGCCGGCGTCAGTCAGATCGAAAAGCGAGACCACGATGCCAGATAGCGCCACCGGAAACCGGTGACGCCGGCCTCCTCATGATCGGCGGATCAATCCGCTCCAGGAGCACCGGCGCAATCACGACCCCCGTCTTACGCCCCCTGTCTCCCGGAGTTTCCCATGTTCCGCTGGTTCGAACAGCTTATCGATCCCTTACGCACCCCCGAACAGCCTGCGCCGCCCGACAGGCTCGGCCCGTTCTTCTGGTACTTCGCGCGCCAGGTGTGGCCCGTGCTCGCCGCCGTCATGGCGGTCGGCCTCGCGGTCGCGCTGATCGAGGTGCAGATGTTCAACTATGTCGGCCGGATCGTCGACATACTGCGCCAGACGACGCCCGAGGATCTCATCGCCGACTATGGCGGCGAGCTGCTGGTCATGGCGCTCGTGATCGGTGTGGCGCGGCCCGTCGCGACGGCGGCGCATCTCCTGCTCGTCCATCAGGCGATCGAGCCGAATCTCACCAATCTCGTGCGCTGGCAGACGCATCGCTATGTGCTGCGCCAGTCCATGAGCTTCTTCCAGAACGACTTCGCCGGGCGGATCGCTAACAAGATCATCCAGACGGGGCCCTCATTGCGCGAATGCGTGGTGAGCCTCGTCGATGCGATCTGGTTCGTGTCGGTCTATGCGGCGAGCGCGATGTTTCTGTTCGCGGAGGCCGATCCGCGGCTGATGATCCCGCTCAGCGTCTGGATCGTGCTCTATGTCGGCATATTGTGGACCTTCGTGCCGCGCATCAAGCGGCAGGCGGCGGTCATGTCGGAGGCGCGCTCCGCGCTCACGGGCCGGATCGTGGACAGCTACACCAACATCATGACGGTGAAGCTCTTCTCCCACGCCGACCGGGAGGACACCTATGCGCGCGAGTCGGTCGACGACCATACGGCGAAGTTCAAGGTGCTCCTGCGCAACGTCACCGCCATGAGCGTGCTGCTGACCGTCGTCAACGGCCTCCTGATCGTCGGCACCTGCGCGCTGGCCGTCTGGCTGTGGCAGGCGAGCGCCATCACGGTCGGCGCCATCGCGCTGGCGACCGGGCTCGTCATCCGCATCAACAACATGTCCGGCTGGATCATGTGGGTGGTCACCACGGTGTTCGAGAATCTCGGCACGGTGGAGGAGGGCATGGAGACCATCTCGCGGCCCTATGAGATCACCGACCGTCCCCGGGCTCCGGCGCTGAAGGTCGCCGCCGGCGCGATCGGCTTCGACCATATCCGCTTCCATTACGGCAAGGAGGGCGGCGTGATCGACGATCTGAGCCTCGCCATCCGGCCGGGCGAACGGGTCGGGCTCATCGGGCGGTCGGGGGCCGGCAAGTCGACGCTGGTCAACCTGCTGCTCCGGTTCCACGACCTGGAGGGCGGGCGCATCCTGATCGACGGCCAGGATATCTCCGCGGTCACCCAGGAGAGCCTGCGCGCGGCCATCGGCGTCGTCTCGCAGGACACCTCGCTGCTCCACCGCTCGGTTCGCGACAATATCAGCTACGGCCATGTCGACGCGGGCGAGCGCGAGATCGTGGAGGCCGCCCGCAAGGCCCAGGCGCACGAGTTCATCCTGGATCTGGAGGACCTGCGCGGCCGGCGGGGCTACGACGCCCATGTGGGCGAGCGCGGGGTGAAGCTCTCCGGCGGGCAGCGCCAGCGCATCGCGATCGCGCGCGTGCTCCTGAAGGACGCGCCGATCCTGGTGCTCGACGAGGCGACCTCCGCGCTCGATTCCGAGATCGAGGTGGCGATCCAGAACCAGCTCTACGAGCTGATGGAGGGCAAGACGGTGATCGCCATCGCGCATCGTCTCTCCACCATCGCGCGTATGGACCGGCTGATCGTGCTCGACCGCGGCCGCATCGTGGAGGATGGCAGCCACGAGGCGCTCCTGGAGAAGGGCGGGCTCTACAGCCAGCTCTGGAACCACCAGTCCGGCGGCTTTCTCGATCTCGGCGCGGATGCCGCGAGCGAGGCGGCGGAATAGGGGAGCGCGCGATTTCATGGAGGCAACGGCATGACCGGCATCGCACAGGTCTGGGACCGCCAGCGCTGGTACAATCTGATCGGCGCCACGGCCTGTGTCACGGTGTTCGCCGTGGGGCTCGGCGTGAGCTTCCCGCTGCTCACCCTCGTTCTGGAACGGCAGGGGGTGGAGGCGTGGCTGATCGGGCTCAATGCCGGTTTCGGCCCGCTCGGCGTGGTGGTCGCCGGGCCGCTCATCCCCATGCTGGTCGCCCGCTACGGGTCGCAGTGGGTGGCGCGGGTCAGCGTCGTTGTCGTCGCGCTTCTCTTCCTGAGCTTCAAGCTGGTGCCCGATCTGTGGATCTGGTTCTCCCTGCGCTTCATGCTCGGCATGGCGGCGGGCATGCTGTTCGCGCTGTCGGAATCCTGGGTGATCCGGTCGGCGGAAGGGCCGTCGCGCGGGCGCATCACGGCGATCTATGCGAGCATCCTGTCCGGCGGCTTCGCGCTCGGCCCGGCGCTGCTCACCGTCATCGGGTCGGAGGGCTGGGCGCCCTTTCTGGCGAGCTGTGCGATCATGCTCACCGCGCTCGTGCCGCTCTCCTTCATCGGCATGGACGACCGGGCCGCGGCCGGCCACGAGCCGGTCTCCTTCCTGTCCTTCCTGCCGCGCGCGCCGATCCTGCTCGCCGCCGTCGGCGTGTTCGCGCTGCTCGACACGGCGACCCTCGGCCTCCTGCCGCTCTACGGCTTGCGCAAGGGCCTCGACACGGAGACCGCCGTGCTGGCGCTCACCGTGATGATCGGCGGCAATGTCGCGCTCCAGTATCCGATCGGCTGGATCGGCGACCGGCTGCCGCGCCGTGCGGTCATGCTCGCCTGTGCCTTCGTGACGGGCACCGCGTGCCTCCTGCTGCCCACCGCCATGGGCCATCCGTTCATGTGGCCGCTGCTCGCGGTGATCGGGGCGGCGGGGTTCGGCCTCTATACGCTCGCCATGTCCATTCTGGGCGACCGCTTCAAGGGGGCGGCCCTCGTTGCCGGCGCGTCGGCCTTCGCGGCCATGTGGGGCTTCGGCGGCATAGTCGGCCCGCCGGCCGCCGGCTGGAGCATGCAGCATTTCGGCCCCGACGGGCTGCCCTACGGGCTTGCGGCGGTGTTCTTCTCCTTCGCCGCCGCCATGCTGGCGCGCGATACGATTGGCGCGAGGCGGGGCCCGGACTCCTAGGGCACTCTAGTACTCCCGGCGAAACCAGAAGCAGTCGGGCAGGGTCGCCATGCCGATCCGCTCATAGAAGCTGACGGCGTCCGGAACAGAGGCAAGAATGAGACTGACAGCCGGGCCGAGCTCGCGGCGGGTTTCGTCCATGAGGCCCCGTCCGATGCCGAGCCCCTGGGCGCAGGCCGACACGGCGAGCTCGGAGAGGTAGCAGCTCCAGGTGAAATCGGTCAGGCCGCGCGCAATGCCGACAAGCGGTCCGTCGGGCCGTTCGAGCCGTGCCGTCACGATGATATCCGCGGCGGAGATCATGGCCGCAAGCCGGGCTTCGTCGTCGACCGGGCGAATCCCGCCCAGTCCGGATTCGACCAGAACGCGCCTGAAATCTTCCGTGTCGACGCTGTCCTGCCTTCCATAGTGCACGGTTCGGGAGTTGGTCATGATCTTGCCCATTCTTGCAGGGTAATGTGCCCGGGCTTTTGCTCGAGGGGGCTTTCGGGTTGACGAGCCGGCGGTGACGAATGACGACATATCTTTCGGCAACGAGGGGTTGGCGTACACACGACCGGATTCGCGCGAGGCTTGACCCCCTCGACGGCATTTGTTTTATCCAACGCGGCGCGGCGGGGCTCGCGCCATCTTCACGTGTAATCCGCTTGTGGCCAGTCGCAAGTTGATTTCCGCAAACCGGGGCGGTGCGCGGCGGGTAGGGGGAGCCCGAGGCGGCCGGGAAAGGACATTCATGGACAAGGTCAAGGAACTCTACCTCCCCTCCGACGAGGCGGCGGCGGCGAAGGCTGCGGCGAAGGACTACAAGTCCTGGGACCTCACGCCACGCCAGGTCTGCGACGTGGAAATGCTGCTCGACGGCTCGTTCGCGCCGCTCGAAGGGTTCCTCACCGAGGCCGACTATGACGGCGTGTGCGCGTCGATGCGGCTCGCCTCGGGCGCGCTGTGGCCGATGCCGGTCACGCTCGACGTCACGGAGGCCTTCGCCGGAGAGGTGGAGACGGGCGAGACCATCGCGCTGCGCGACCAGGAGGGCGTGCTGATCGCGCTCATGGAGGTCTCCGACATCTGGACGCCGGACAAGTCGGCGGAGGCCGCCATGGTCTTCGGCGCCGACGACGACAGGCACCCCGCCGTCCACTATCTCAAATACACCGCCGGCCCCGTCTATCTCGGCGGGCGGCTGAAGGGCATCGAGGCCCCGGTCCACTACGATTTCCGCCACCATCGCCACACGCCGAACGAGCTGCGCGCCCTGTTCGACAAATGGGGCTGGCACCGCGTGGTCGCCTTCCAGACCCGCAACCCCCTGCACCGCGCCCATATGGAGCTCACCATGCGCGCCGCCCAGGAGGTGCAGGCCAACCTGCTGATCCATCCCGTGGTCGGCATGACCAAGCCGGGCGATGTGGACCACTTCACGCGGGTGCGCTGCTACGAGGCCATCCTGAACAACTATCCCGAGCAGACCACCACGATGAGCCTGCTCCATCTCGCCATGCGCATGGGCGGCCCGCGCGAGGCGTTGTGGCACGCGATGATCCGCAAGAACTATGGCTGCACCCACTTCATCGTGGGCCGCGACCATGCCGGCCCCGGCAACAACGCCAAGGGCGAGCCCTTCTACGGCCCCTACGATGCCCAGGAACTGGTGCGCGAGCACGAGGACGAGGTCGGCATCAAGATGGTGCCGTTCAAGATGATGGTCTACAGCCAGGACCATGCCCAGTACGTGCCCATGGACGAGGTGGGCGAGGACGAGACCGTCCTCAACATCTCCGGCACGGAGCTGCGCCGGCGCCTGCAGGTCGGGCTCGACATTCCGGAATGGTTCTCCCCGCCGGAGGTCATCAAGGAGCTGCGCCGCACCCATCCGCCGCGCCACCAGCAGGGCTTCACCGTGTTCTTCACCGGCCTGTCCGGCTCCGGCAAGTCGACCATCGCCAATGCGCTCATGGTCAAGCTGATGGAGATGGGCGACCGCCCGGTGACGCTGCTCGACGGCGATATCGTGCGCAAGAACCTGTCGTCGGAGCTCACCTTCTCCAAGGAGCACCGCGATCTCAACATCCGCCGCATCGGCTTCGTGGCGGGCGAGATCACCAAGAATGGCGGCGTCGCCCTGTGCGCCCCGATCGCGCCCTATGCCGCGACGCGCCGCGAGGTGCGCTCCATGATCGAGCAGTACGGTGCCTTCTGCGAGATCCATGTGGCGACCCCGCTGGAGATCTGCGAGGAGCGCGACCGCAAGGGCCTCTATGCCAAGGCGCGCGCCGGCATCATCAAGCAGTTCACCGGCATCGACGACCCCTATGAGGAGCCGGAGGCGCCGGAGCTCAAGATCGACACGGTGAAGGTGTCGCCGGACGAGGCGGCGCATCAGGTGATCCTCAAGCTGGAAAGCCTCGGTCTGATCCGCTAGAGCGTTTTCCGATCAGGCTGCCCCGGCCCGCTCCCCCACCCGGCCACCCACGGAATCATCATCTCCTGGGTGGCCGGGTGGGGGAGCGGGCCGGTGGCGATTCAATCAGACAGGAAAACGTTCTGGCGCACGGGGCCCCGGAGAATGCGTGCGTTCCACCGGGCCGGCAAATGGCGTAATCTGCCCGCATGACCGGGCCGGAGCGCATGTCTGATCCCCGTGACGAGCTTGCCGGAAGCTGGCGCGACAATGCGCCGGGCTGGACGCAAGCCGTCCGCGGCGGTGCCATCGAAAGCCGCCGGATCGCGACCGACGGGGCCATTCTGGACGCCGTTCTCGCGCAGTCCGCGCGGCGGGTTCTCGATCTGGGATGCGGCGAGGGCTGGCTCGTGCGCGCGCTCTCCGAGCGCGGCGTGGAGGCTGTCGGCGTGGACGGCTCCGCCCCGCTGGTCGAGGCCGCCAGGGATGCGGGCGGTGGCCGGTTCGTCGTGGCGGACTATGATGCCCTGATCGCCGATCCCTCCCGCTGCGGCGGGCCGTTCGACACGGTCGTGGCGAATTTCGCGCTGCTCGACGACGACATCGTCGCGCTGCTGTCGGCGCTTCGCGGCGTCCTGTCGCCCCACGGCGCATTGCTCGTGCAGACGCTGCATCCCATCGCGGCCGGCCCGCCCTACGAGGATGGCTGGCGGCGGGAGGATTTTCGCGGTTTCGGCACGGGGGACTGGACGCCCATGCCGTGGTATTTCCGCACGCTCGGCTCGTGGATATCGGCGCTAGGCGAGGCCGGCTATGTCTTGACGGCGCTGGCCGAGCCCGTGCATCCCGGGACCGGACAGCCCCTCTCCCTTCTCATGGAGGCAAGACCGCGATGACCGAGAACCGTGTCGTCAGACTGAAGAGCCGCCCCGCGACCATGGCCTCGCGGGAGAATTTCGACATTGTGGACGAGCCCGTGCCGGAGCCCGGCGAGGGCGAGTTCCTGATGCGTGCGGACTATGTGTCGCTCGATCCGGCCATGCGCGGCTGGATCGCGCCGGGCCGCTCCTATGTGCCGCCGGTGGAGATCGGGGCGGTGATGCGCGGTTTCTCCGCCGGCCATGTGGTGAAGTCCAACCATCCCGATTACCGGGAGGGCGACGCGGTCGCCGGGCTGTTCGGCGTCCAGCGCTATGCCGTGTCGGACGGTGAGCGGGCGGTGCGGGCCGACACCTCGCTCGCGCCGCTGGAGGCCTGGATCGGCGGGCTCGGCATGCCGGGGCTCACCGCCTATTTCGGCCTGCTGGAGGTCGGCGCGGTGAAGGAGGGCGACACGGTCGTCGTTTCCGCGGCCTCCGGCGCGGTCGGCTCGCTCGTCGGCCAGATCGCCAAGATCAAGGGGGCGCGCGCCATCGGCATTGCCGGCGGCGGCGAGAAATGCCGCTATATCGTCGACGAGCTCGGCTTCGACGGCGCCATCGACTACAAGGCGCAGGACGTGTCGGAAGAGCTCAAGCGGCTGTGCCCGGACCGGATCGACGTCTATTTCGAGAATGTCGGCGGCGACATCATGAACGCCGTCCTCGGCCACATGAATACCTTCGGGCGCGTGGCGGTGTGCGGCCTCATCGCCCATTACAACGCGACCGAGCCGCCGCCGCGCCTGACCAATCTGCGCTCCATCCTCGTCAACCGTCTCAATGTGCGCGGCTTCATCGTGTTCGACTTCGCCGAGCGCAACGCGGAGGCGTTGACCGCGCTCGCCGCATGGCACAGCGAAGGCCGGCTCAAATTCCGCCAGGATGTGCGCGAGGGCGGGCTCGACGCCTTCCCGGACGTGCTGAACCTGCTCTATACGGGCGGCAATTTCGGCAAGCTGGTGCTCAAGCTGTAGAGCGTTTTCCGGCCGCCGGACGGGGAGCGGACCGGGCGAGGCCGGCCGTTGCGAGGAAATTCTCGAACAGGCGCCGGGCGTGGGCCGCGATGGCGGGCATCCTCGTGCGGGCGTCGGCGAGGAGGCGGCCATAGCCTTCGGGGCCGCATTCCGCCTCCAGCGCGGCCAGATAGTCCGGCCGCTCCGCCCAGCTCTCCAGGCTGGCAAGGCTCGCCTCGGCGTGGAACTGGGTGCCGAGCGCATGGGTGCCGAGCGCGATAGCCTGGATCGGACAGTCGCGCGAGCTTGCGAGCACGCGGGCCCCGGGCGGGGCCTTGTGGACTTCCGCGGTATGCCATTGCAGCCATGAGAGCGCATCGGGCAGGGCGCTCAGGAAAGGATGGGCGCGACCTTCGCCGTTGAGCGCCACATCCAGTATGCCGATCTCCTTCGTGCCGGCCGGGCCGACCTCGCCGCCGAGCGCGGAGGCGAGAAGCTGATGGCCGAGGCAGACGCCGTAATAGGGCTTGCCGCGCGTCAGAACCCAGTCGCGGATGGCCGCCTTCTCCTCCGCGAGCCAGGGATAGTCGTCCTCCTGCCAGACCTGCTGCGCGCCGCCCATGGCCATCATGGCGTCGAAGCCGTCGAGCGGGGGATCGCCTCGCCGGCATGGAGGTGGACGGGATGGGCGGAGATGCCGTGCGCGGCCATGACGTCGAGAAACAGCCCCGGCGTCTCGTGCGGCATGTGCTGGAACACGACGATCCGGGGCTTCGGTTGCGTGGCCATCGATGCCCTCCCTGTCAGCGTACGGGCGGCAGGACGAGCTCGCGCGCCCGGCAGGCCCGCCGCTCGTTGGGCCCGCAGGAGGTGAGCGTTCCGTCCGGCGTGAAGCAGATGCGGATGTCGCTCAGCCGGGCCCGGTCGCGGCGATTGCCGCAATGGACGGCGATCATGTCCGGCTCAAGCTTCGGATTGGTCTTGAGGAAATCGCGCATGAGCCCGTCCGGCGTGGTCGACACCGTCTCCTGCGGCGAGAGATAGCGCGCGGGGATGCGGATCGTGTCGAACAGCTTGCGGGTCAGCGCGAAATAGCCCGCCGGGTCGAGGCCGGAGCAGGTGCCGTGCTTGCGCCATTCGTGGATGACCAGGCGCTTGGACGGCATGATGCCCATGATGGCGTCGATGACATGCTCGGGCACCCAGCGCTCGGCGGCGCAATTGTCCGGCCAGCCGCGCTCATATTGCGGCCACAGGCCGTGGACCACGAAGGCATAGGCGCGCTGGCCGCCGCATTGATGCCGGTCGCGGTTTCCCTCCGGCGTCGCGCAATAGGTCGGCGACCAGGACAGGACGAGGGCGTAATAGTCGAAATCCCCCGGCGTTCCCGCGCGCGCCGGGGCCGACAGGGCGGCCGGCAGGGCGAGAACGAGCCCGAGAAGGGCGGCGATGACGAGGCGGCGGGCACGGCGCATGGGCAAAAGCGGGAACCGGCGTGGACCAGGAACGGAAGCCCGGGCGGGGCCTCGTTCCGCGATAGGCCAAACGGGCGCGCGATGCAATGGCCTTTCGCACCGGCGCCGCCGCCGGAGAGGGCGGGCAGGAGAAAACCTGCCCGCCTTTGCCGGTCACACATTGTGCGGACCGGGCCCGTCCCGCCGGCGCATCTCCTCCTGGAGGAAATCGTCGAACCGGGCCCAGTCCTGCTTGATTCCATAGCTGTCGGGCTTCAGGGTCTCCGCCTCGCGCAAGGGGTGGACGATCGTCTTCAGGTTGGAGAAGAGTGCCGCCCGGTCCTGCTCGAGCGGGTTGTCGGACAGCGCGTCGGTGAGCGACTTGTCGTTCAGCGTTCGCATCAGCGTGGTGAAGGCGTTCACCGTATCGACCGCCTTCTCAGTGTAATAGAGATCGGCCGGCGCCTGCTTGCTGGCCAGCAGGTTTGCCACGGCCTTGAATGCCTCCTTGCTGAGCCCGCCGAGGCCGCCGGTCATGAGGGAGCGGACATGGTCGCCGATCCCCAGTGCTGAGCGATCATTGAACCGCGCATAGATCTCCGTCTTCGCATATTGCGAGGCCACTGCGCACATTGTGCGCAGCGCCACCTTGGCGGCCTCGCGGCAGTAGTCGTTGTACTGCTCTTTGGGTAGGGCGCCGGCCAGTACCATGTCGACGGAGACGGCGGAGGCGGAGGTCATGGTCTGGGACAGGGCCATCGCGCCGGTGTCCTTGAACACATCCCCGATCGGCGTTCCGATGGCGGCCTTGCCGGTGCCATTGGCCACGGCGCCGATCAGGAAGCCCGCCGAACCGGTCACGATGTGGCGAAGTCCGGATTTCTTGGCCTCCGCCATGATGCGTTCGCTGGCTGTCGGCGCCTTGCTGCCGAAATTCAGGCTCTCCTTGAACGCCTCGTCCTGATAGGCCTTCTCCCACAGATTGTAGACGGTCGTCCCGAGGCTGCTCGTGCCGAATGTGTAGGCGGCCTCGGTGCCGTAGATCAGGCCGTTCGACGAGGTGTCCACATCCAGGATGGAGCTCGCCGGTTTGGTGAACTGGATGCGGGCCAGGTCGAGCTGTTCCGGCGTGAGATCGGAGATGGACTTGTGGACGCCTTCGGTCGCGGTGTCGGCGATCCGTCCGGCAAGCACCTCCATCTGGGCCTCGCTCAACTCGGCCAGCTTGGAGAGTTCCTCTCTGGGAGAGGCGGCAAGCATCGCCCGGATTTGATCCGGAGACAGTCCGGCCGCCGCGGCTGCGCTCTCGCCCGCGCGGCTCGCCTGGTCGATGATGTCCTGCGGGATGGCCTCCATGCTCCCGGCGACGATTTTCTCCAGGATCTTGAAGGTCGCGTATTGCACCATGCTCCCGGAGACCGCGACCAGGGCCGATTGCAGGGCGGCGCGCAAGGCCAGAGCCATCAGGGAGTTGCCGAGGAACAGCGTTCTCGCGTCGCACAATGCGGGAACGTAGCTGCGTTTCTGCTTGATGCGCAGGGAGAGGAAGTCCTTGAAGGCCGTGTCGAGCGTGCCGAGGTGCTCCTGGAGATCGTCATAGGCCTCCTTCAGCTCCGTCGCCGCGCTGTTGCCATCGGGCAGGGCCTCGACGATCTTGTTCACCAGATCGCCCATCTGCCGGCCGGTCGGGCCTTCCTTGTATCGCGAGAGCGCGTCGTGCAGCGCCTTACGGCGCACATCCTCCGTCTTCTCCGATTGCTCGTGGCGCATCCGAAAGTGGAAGTAGCCGGGCTTTTCCGGCGGGTCGGGATCGTCGATCGGGATCGCACACTCGGAGGCGACGGACCGGGTGGGGGAGGCCGCCGTGTGTGCGGTCGGCAACGACAGGAAACTGGTTTCCGTGTTCGGGGTCTCCGGCGGCGGCGTCGTGGCCCGCGGCGAACGCTCCTCCATCTCGATGACGACGTCGGGCGCTCCGGATGAGGGGCGGCCGGGCACCGCGGACGATGCATTGGCGGGCACGCTGCGGGCCAGCGGCGGCGTGTAAACCGGAAATGTCGTGACCGTGCGTGCCTGAGACCGTCCCGGCATGCCCGGGGGCCGTGCGGCGTGAATGTCGTCACCGCGCGGGTCTCGTGACGCCGGGACGACGACGATGCCGGCGTCTCGTCGATTACCGTGACCTGGTTCCCGCTTCCGGGGCGCATCGCGCCTGGGCGGACCGGCGGCTGGTCCGCCTGGACGGCCCGGTGCTCTGCCGGCCCGGTGCCGGTGGCGTGTGCCGATCTCGTGTCGTGGGTCATCTCCCGTCTCCTCCTTGCGTCTGGCTGTGCAGCCGTCGCGGAAAGCCTTGGGCCCCGGGGTCAAATACCGAAATCGATTATCGCTATGGTCGTCGGAAGGCGCGCGCGGCACAGGGCTGGCGCGATCATTCGAAAAGCCGATTTCCCCATAACCCGGCCGGGGGTGCGTTATCGCATCGACTTTTGGAGCTGAACACGCAGGGAGCGGCGCATGGTTCAGATGGATGACGGTTTCAGCTGCTTTTCGCAGACCGGTGTGAGTTTCGACGAGATCGTACTGGAGGGCGCCTCCGGCGGTGTGGATGCGGTGATCCGCTATCTGCAGTCGCGCCGGCAGATCCTCCTGCGCGACAGTTCGCAGATCAGCCTGGGGAACGAGGATCCGGCCCACTACGAGCGCGCGGTCGAGGTCGTCGACGACGCGCTGGCGCTGCTCGAACAGATCAAGGAACTCAATATCCGCCGCGAGCTCGAGGAGGCCTCCAACCCGTCGCAGGAACTGCCGGAGGATGTCGCCGACATGGTGCCGGAGACGGCGGACGGCGAGCAATCCGGCTGACGCGGCAAGGACGCCATTGCCTCTTTGGAGAGGTGGAGAGACCGACCGCCGCGCCGCAAGCCTTGCGGACCGGCGCACACGGACGGACGAGCCTGTTGGAGCGACTGACATGATTGTCGCAAAACTGTCCAGATCGGGGGTCGAGGACCGGTTTTTCAGCCTCGATCCGGGCGAGCATCGCCTCGGGTCGGATTTCGGCTGCGAGATCGCGCTCATCCACCCGGTGCTCGCGCCGGAACACCTCGTCCTGAAGGTGGGCGAGGACACCGTGTCGATCATGCCGAAACCCGACGCGTTCGCCGTGCTCCTGAAGTTCTCCACCGGGCAGGCCACCACCCTGACGCCGGGGGAATGGACCCCCTGGCATCTCGGCGACCGGCTGATCGTCGCCGACATCTCCATCGAGATCGAGGGCGTCGGGCCGGAGGAGGTGGCACAGCCGTCCCGCCGGCATCGGCTGCCGGAGGGTCCCCGTACGAGGCTGGCCCTCGCGCTTGCCTGTCTGGTCGCGCTCGCCGGTCTCGCGGGCGTTCTGTTTCCCGGCGGCGAACCGTCCGCGCTCGCCCATGCCGAGACGCAGGACGAGGCCGACCGGAGCGCTGAGCAGGCCGAACGGAGCGCGGAGGAAGCCGACCGGGCGGCCCGGGCCGCGGTGGACCCCTCTGCCGTCCGCACCAGGCTCGCCGGGCTCGGCGCGACCGTGGCCGGCCTCGTGGAGCGGGGTGGCCAGTGGCACGCCACGCTCCGGGTGGCCGATGCGGCCGAGCGCCTCAAGGTGAAGGCCGGGCTCGTTGCGCTCGGCCTGCCGGTCTCCGCCGACATTCTCGTCGACCGCGAGATCGAGGAGGCGGCCGGCCTGATCCTGAAGAACCTCGGTGCCGGATCGCGCGTGCTCGGCCAGAAGGACGGGGTCGTGACCCTGTCGGCGGAGGGCGATCCGGCACTGCGCGACAAGATCGCGGCAGCCCTCACATCGGATGTTCCGGGGCTCGTCGGCGTGCGGTTCGAGGCGCCTTCGCCCGTCGATCTCGCGGCGCTGGCGGAGCGCGTCACCGGCATCTGGCACGGCGACAACCCCTATGTGGTCGTCGATGACGGCGACATTGTGCGGCCCGGCGATCCGCTCGGCCTGGACGCAACGCTCGTGACCATCGCGCGCGGCTACCTGCTGGTCGAGGTCAACGGGCAGAAGAAGAAGGTATTTGTCGAATGAGCATGCCCCAAGTCGACTTCTCCAGCGATGACATGTTCATCCTGGGCAATATCGCCTCGCTCGCGACACGGATTGGCCTTGGCGAGGGCGCGCAGTCCCTGTGGAAACTCGTGCAGGAGGTGCGTCCCGAAAATGCCGGCGGGTTCGTGATCGAGGCCATGTACCGTTTCGCCACCGGAGATTTGACCGCCGGCATCGAGCTCCTGGAGACCAGCGGCTCTTTCGATGCGGAGATCAATCGCGACGAGGCGCTCGCCTTCCATCTCTTCCTGCTCCAGCAGGACGGCCAGCTGGAGCGCGCCCACAGGCTGGGCGGGACCTATCTCGATGAAGACCTCCTCCAGTCGGAGGCCGCGCTGGAAGCGGTTCAGGTCGTCGTCAGCGAATGCGCCGAAGCCCTCGGCATCAAGGACGAGGACAGTGTGGGGGCCGGCGCCGAAGAGGGGAGATCCATCCAATGAGCATGTCGTTTACGCTGATCGCCCCGCAGGCGGAACGCCAGGCGACGGGGATCGACGGCCTCCAGGACCGTCTGGTCGATACGCTGCGCCAGCAGGAGCAGAGCATCATCGGCGACATCGACAGCGCGGTCGACCTGTCGAGCCCGCTGATGAGCCTGCCGGAGCCGGTGCGCGAGCAGTTCCGCCGCTGGGCCAACGATCCCCAATACCAGACGCCCGAGCAGGCCAGACTCCTGCAGGTGACCAAGAACAAGATCATCGAGCTCTACAGCGACAACCGGGACTACATCCGCAACAAGGTGGACAGCAACGCCGACAAGATCCGCCTCGAACTTTCGATCAAGGCGGTGGGCAAGACCATCAGCAGCGTGCAGCAACTCCTCTCGAGCCAGTAATGACCCACTCACTCCACCGTATCACACCGCGGGACGGCGGCCGGCGGTGCGGCTCCACGCGCCGGCTCGTCCGGCTCGCCGTGGCCTGCATGGCCTTCGTCCTCCTCGCCGCCTGCAAGGTGCCCCTGCATTCCGGGCTCCAGGAGAGGGAGGCCAACGAGATGCTCGGCAAGCTTCTCGAATACAACATCGACGCCGCCAAGCAGACCGACAAGGACAACCTCGTCACGCTCATGGTTGACGAGGCGCAGTTCGGCGAGGCGGTCGATCTCCTGAAGCGGTTCGGGCTGCCGCGCCCCGATTACGAGACGATGGGGGAGGTGTTCACCGGCGACGGGCTGGTGGCCAGCCCCGTGACCGAGTGGGCCCGGTTCAACTTCGCCCTGTCGCAGGAGCTGTCCAACATGGTCTCCTCCATTCCCGGCGTGATCTCCGCGCAGGTGCATATCGCCAATCCGCGCAAGGAGACGCCGTTCGACGAGGTGCCGCTGCCCAGCGCCTCCGTGCTGGCGCTCGTCAGCCGCGATGCGATGACCGCGGAGCTCGTCCCGCAGATCAAGCAGCTCGTGGCCTTCAGCGTGGAGAAGATCGATTACGACCGGGTCGGCGTGGTCGTCTCCCCGGTGGATCCGCCCGTCAGGCCCGAGCTGGACCTCGTCGCGCTCGCCGGGGTGATCATGCACCGCAACAGCCAGACGCAGGCGATCCTTCTGATCGTCGCCCTCGCGGTCGTGTGCCTGGGGCTGGGAGCGGGCGGATATTTCGGCGCGGACACCTATCTGAAGACCCGCAAGGCCCGGAAGGCGGCGGAGGCGTGATGCATCCCCTGTGCGCTTTCGACGAGGCCCCGCTCCAGCACGTCGCGCCTGCCAACATGGCCCGCGCGCTGGGGCTGCGCGATGCCGGAATCGCGGCGCGGATCGCGTCGAGCCGTCTCCTGGCGGCCGAGGCCGGCCGGCGTGTCCTGTCCGCCTTGCCACCGGCACCCGCGGCGCTGCCGCCCGCCCGTGCGCAACTGTTCGCCGAGCTTGCCATGGCGGCCCCCGAAGCGCTCTCCGCGCTGTGCCGTGTCATGACGGTGCTCATCAACCACAAGGCCATTCTGGCCACGACGAGCGGCGCGGCGCTCACCGAGATCGTGGACTGGTGCGGCAGCCGCGCGCTGGTTCTGGGGCTTCGCGAGGCGCGCTTGCCGGCCTTCGGCGAGTTCCGCGTCCTGAGCGCGGCATCGGGCGAGCTACTGGATCTCTATGCCCAGAAGGTGAAGGCACATCTGATCGGTGTCCTGCCGCCGGCCTATCGCGAACGGCTGAAACTGCGGCTGGTGCCGGAGGAGCTCCTCGAGCCTCTGTCCTTCGCGCCGGGCGATCCGGACGAGGTCTGCTTCCTTCGCTATGTGGCGCTCGCGCGGGAGCACGGCAATGCTCAGGCTTAGCACCGCCGCCGCATCCCGACCGGACGTCTTTCCCGCCGACGGCATCCTGAAGGCGGATCGTCTCGCCCGCCTGAAGGACGCGGAGAGCATCGAGAAGACCGCCCGCCGGGAGGCCGCCCGATGCCTGCGCCGGGCGCGCGAGGAGGCGCGGGCCATCAGGCGCAAGGCCCGCGAGACGGGCCATGCAGAGGGGCTCGCCCGGTTCTCCGAGGCCATCGCGCGCGTCGGCGAGGCCCGCACGCGGCTCGAAGGCGAGCTCGATACCCTGCTGCGCCAAGCTCTTCACGGGGTTCTCGGCCGCATGCCGGCGGAGGACTGGCTGTCGGCCGTGCTCGACGACGTTCTGCACGAGCTCCATGGCGAGGAGGAGATCGTCATCATGGCGCATCCGGCGAGCATGCGGGCTCTCTCCGCGGCGCTCGCCGCCCTGAAGCGCCGCAACCGGGACCTCGTGGCGATCCGGCCGGAGCCCAACCCGCAAATGGCCGGGGACGACTGCCTTGTCTATGCCGGGCTCGACGTCATCGACGTCAGCCTGCCGGTGGTGGTCGAGGAGATGATTGCCGCGCTGAAGGCCATTCCGGCCGGCGCTGGAGGTGAGAACGATGACCGCAGCGACGACGCCAGCACACAAGCGCAGGTTTAAGCCGAAGCGGGCCCCGTCGTCGGCCGCCGACGCGGTCGGGACCTGCATGGCGGAGCTCGCCTTCGAGCCGGTCCGCCCGTTCAGGCGCCGCGGGCGGGTGAGCAAGACGACCGGCCCGCTGGTGCGCGCGGCGGGGCATTTCAGCATCGGCGAGATCTGCTCGATCTCGCGCACCAATGACGGGCCGATCCTTGCGGAGGTGGTGGGCTTCGACCAGGGCGAGGCGATCCTGACGCCCTATGGCCGCACGCTCGGCATCTCCCACAACTCCACGATCCAGTCGCTGATGGGCGCCTTCGAGGTGCCGGTCGGCGAGGCGCTGACGGGCCGGGTGCTCGACGCCATGGGCCAGCCGATCGACGGCGGGCCCATGCTTGCCGGGACGCGCGCCTATCCCGGCAACCAGGCGCCGCCCAACCCCATGCTGCGCCCGCCCATCGACCGGCCCTTCAGCCTGGGCGTGAAGGCGCTCGACGGCGCGCTCACCTGTGGCGAGGGCCAGCGCCTCGGGATCTTCGCCGCCGCCGGCGGGGGCAAGTCGACGCTCGTCTCGCTCATGGTGCGGTTCGCCGCCTATGACCGTTGCATCGTCGCGCTGATCGGCGAGCGCGGCCGCGAGGTGCGCGAATTCGTCGACGACCAGCTCGGCCCGGAGGGGCTCGCCAAGTCGACCATCGTGGTCGCGACCTCCGACCGTCCGGCCATCGAGCAGGTGAAGGCGGCCTATACCGCGACGGCAATCGCGGAATATCATCGCGACCGCGGCGAGCGCGTCCTGCTCATCATGGATAGCCTGACGCGCTTCGCCCGCGCCCAGCGCCAGATCGGCCTGTCCGCCGGCGAACCGCCGACCCGGCGCGGCTTTCCGCCCTCGGTCTTCGAGCTGCTTCCGGGCCTCGTCGAGCGCGCGGGCCGCAGCGGGGAGGGCTCCATCACCGCGCTCTACACGGTGCTGGTGGAGGGCGACGACATGAACGAGCCGGTGGCCGACGAGGCCCGCTCCCTGCTCGACGGCCATGTCGTGCTGTCGCGCAAGCTCGCCGGCGCCGGCCACTATCCCGCCATCGATGTCACCGCGAGCGCGAGCCGCGTGCTCAACCGTATCGTCGCGCCGGACCATCTGGCGGCCATCGGCAAGCTGCGCGCGCTTCTGGCGAAATACGACGAGATCGAGCTCCTGGTGAAGATCGGAGAATATGCGTCCGGCTCCGATCCGGTGGGCGACGAAGCCGTCGCCCGCAAGCCCGCCATCGATGCGTTCCTGCGCCAGGGGCTCGACGAGTTCTCCGCCTTCGACGACACCGTCGCGGCGCTGAAGGGGGCGGTGGGCCATGCGTGACTTCTCGCAGATCGTGGCGCTCCGCCAGCGCCGGCTCGACCGCATGGTGAAGGCGGAATCGGCTGAGAAGGCGGCCGTCGCTCAGGCGGACCAGGCCTGCGAGGCCGCCCAGAAGGCCATAGACGACTATCTGGAGGAAACCCGGACGCTGGAGATCGACCTCCTGACGGCGCTGCTCAACAAGCGCGTGTCGGTGAACGACCTGCTCGCCGTGGAGGAGACGCTGGAGAAGACCAAGCAGAAGGCGCAGGAGCTGGCCGACCGGCGCGAGGCGTGCCGGACGCGGCTCGCCGAGGCGCGCGAGCGTGCCCGCATCGTCCGGCGCGAGCGCGTGCGCAGCGCGCTGAAGCTCAACAAGAGCGAGCATATCGAGAGCCATCTCCTGGACGAGAGACGCAAGGCGGAGACGCGTGCCGAGGATGCCGCGCTCGACGAGTTCAGCGAGCAGATGGCCGCGCGCGCCTGCGGGGGAGGCGGTCATGACACCTGATCTCTCCCGCCTTCCCGCGCTCGCCCCGGAGACTGCCGCTCTGCTCGCCCGGCTGGCCGCCTCGCACTGGCAGCTCCCGGTGGCCGGGGGCGCGGCGGGGGCGTGCCGGCACTGGACGTGCGCTTCGCTCCGGGGCCTTCGCCTCGCGGGCACCATGTGGAGATCGAGGCGGAGACCGCATTCGGCACGGCGCGCCTGTCGGTCGAGGCCGATCTCGTCGACCGCCTGAGCGACGCCCTCCTGCCGGGCTGGCGGGACGAGGACAGCGCGAGCCTGCCACTGGACTGGCGCGCCGTGCTGGCGCTCGAGGCGGTCGCCGACGGCATGGGCCTTGCCGGGCTCGCCGCCGCGCGGGCCCGGGCCTGTCCGGCGCCTGCGGCGAGCGACGGCCCGCCGCTGACCAGGCTGGCGGGAACGGTCGGGGCAGGCGGCGGTGAGTTCGCCCTGTCGCTCGATCTCCGCGATATCGGCGCGGCGGCGCTCGAGGCGCTGGAGGGACGCCGCCCCCATGGCCGGCTCAACCGCTTCGATCCGGGCTTTCGCTGCCGGCTCCGCCTCGCCGGCCGCCCGGCAAGGCTCGCTGCCTACCGGGCGCTCGCGGCGGGCGACACGCTCCTTGCCGGAACGCTTTGCGGCGGCCGCCTGCCGGCGCGTCTCGAAGTACCGGGCGTCGCCTCATTCGCCGTTCGTCTCGATCCGGCGAGCGGTGCACTGGACAATTTCGAAAACGCAGGACGGAAGGACACAATGGCCGACAATGAGGACGATCTCGCGCAGGCGGCCGAGGTGGCCGGCGCGATCGCGGACACACCGCCGCTGGAGGATCCGGTCGAGGACCTGCCGGTGCAGCTCGACTTTCTGCTGTCCACGCGGCGCATCAGCCTTGGCGAGCTGCGCGCGCTCGGACCCGGCGCAACGCTCGATCTGAGGATCGATCTGACCCAGCCGGTCACCATCCTGGCCAATGGCGCGCCGGCGGCGAAGGGGTATCTGGTCCAGATCGGCGACCATGTCGGCGTGCAGATCGACCGGTGGCCCGGCATGGGAGGTGCAACGGGCGGCGGAACGGGGAGCGGGGGCGATGGCTGAGAACTTCCCCGCCATCCTGCCGACCATCATCGCCATCATGGCGTTGAGCCTCATTCCGTTCCTGGCGGTGATGGGCACGGCGTTCACCAAGATCTCCATCGTCTTGATGCTGGTGCGCAACGCCATCGGCGTGCAGCAGGCACCCTCCGGGCTGGTGATCAACTCCATCGCGCTGACGCTGACGGTGTTCATCATGGCGCCGGTCGCCGATACGATCGTCACCCAGGTGCAGCAGCAGGGTCTCGGTTTCACCGGCTGGGAGAACGTCTCGGGACTGTTCTCCATCGTCTCCGACGCGTTCACCGGCTATCTGCAGAAGTTCTCCACCGAGCGCGAGACCCGGTTCTTCATGGACGCCGCGGAGAAGATGTGGCCGGCCCGGCTGCACGGCCAGATCGCGCAGGACAATCTGTTCATCCTGCTGCCGGCCCATGTCACCTCCGAGCTCACGCGG
Source organism: Kaustia mangrovi (assembly GCF_015482775.1). Classification (GTDB taxonomy): domain Bacteria; phylum Pseudomonadota; class Alphaproteobacteria; order Rhizobiales; family Im1; genus Kaustia; species Kaustia mangrovi. The sequence goes on from NZ_CP058214.1 coordinate 3,712,673, forward strand.
GCCTTCCAGATCGCCTTCCTGATCTTCCTGCCCTTCGTGATCGTGGACATGGTGGTCTCCAACATCCTGCTCGCCATGGGCGCGATGATGGTGCCGCCCATGCTGGTGTCGCTGCCGATCAAGATCCTGCTGTTCGTCGCCGCCGACGGCTGGGCGCTGCTGCTTCACAACCTGGTGCTGAGCTATGCGCAGTGACATCCCATACCGCCTCAAGACAGGCGGGACAGACCGGAGGAGAGGCCATGTCCGGCGATGAGATCATGGTGATGGCGCACAACACCATCGTCATGGTGTTCTACCTGTCCATGCCGCTGATCATCGCGGCGACCGCGGTCGGGCTGATCGTGGCGCTGATCCAGACGCTGATCCAGCTCCAGGAGCAGACGCTCGCCTTCGCGGCGAAGCTGACAGCCATCGTGCTCATGCTGTCGATGTCCATCGGATGGATGTCGTCCTACCTCATGACCTTCTTCAAGGAGGTCATGGGCAAGATCATCGGGCTGTGACCATGACGGACCTGCCCCCGCTCCTGTCGCCGGACAATCGCGAGCTGCTCGACCTGCTTCTGGCGTTCCTGCTGTCCATGTCGCGGCTGACGGGGTTCGTGGCGGTCTCGCCGTTCTTCTCGCGCCGGTCCATGCCGCGCATGGTGCGCTTCGGCGTGATCGCGGCCATGAGCTTCTCCGTCGTGCCGGGCCTCGCCGTCCATGTCGGGGCGGAGATCGCGGACCGGGGCGGGGCCTTTCCCTCCTATCCGCCGATGATCTTCAAGGAGCTGGCGCTCGGCCTGTTCCTCGGCGCGCTGACCTGGCTGCCGGTGCGCGGGCTGGAGCTTGCCGGCGTGATCCTCGACACCCAGCGCGGCAGCATGCAGGCGCAGGATTACGACGTGATCTTCTCCGCCCAGACGACGCCGACGGCGATCTATCTGTCGCAGCTCTTCTCCGGCTACTTCTTCGCCGCGGGCGGCTTCCTCATGGTGATGACCATGTTCTACCAGAGCCTGGCGATCTGGCCGCCCATGGCCGCGTTTCCCGATATCACGCGCGAGGCGCTGATGCTGTTCATCCGGTTCGCGGGCACGCTCTATTTCGCCGCCATGGTGCTCGTCCTGCCGATCTCGGGCTTCATGCTGCTGAGCGACATCTGCATCGCCTTCCTCGCCCGCTCCGCCCCCAGCCTCAACGCGCTGACCTTCGGCATGCCGGTCAAGTCGGCGGTGCTCATGGTCATGCTCATCTTCTATGTCGATATTCTCTATCCGAAGGTGCTCGACATGCTCGCCGGCGCGCTGGAGATGATGAAGCAGGTGCTGGCGCCATGAGCGGGGAGAAGACGGAGCAGCCGACACACAAGCGGCTGGAGGACCAGCGCAAGGAGGGCCAGCTCCCCCAGCGCAAGAATGTCGTGGAGGCGGGGCTCGTGACCTTCGCCGTCCTGCTCCTGATAGGGATTTCCGGGCCGCTCTGGGGCTCGCTCGTGACGCTCTCCACGACCGTCTTCTCCGGAGTCGACCGCGATTTCGACGCGGCACGCGCATCGAGCTTCGCCGCCGCCATGGACGTGGTCTATCTGGTGCTGGCCGTCTGCGTGCTCGTCTCGATGGTCACGCTCCTGTTCGGGCTCCTGCTGAACCGGTTCAACTTCGCGCCCAAGGCGCTCAGCCCGAAATTCCAGAAGTTCAACCCCGTCAACCAGATCAAGGGCATCTTCTCCAAGGCGACGATCTACAACTTCATCCGGCTGCTGGTCTATTTCTCCATCATCGCCACGCTGCTCTACCTGGTGATCGCGAACGACATCGAGAACGCCATCAATGCCAGCCATTGCGGCTGGGCCTGCCTCTATCCGTTCTTCGTGTCGCGGTTCAAGATCGTCGTGGCCGTCATCCTGATCGTGCTCGTGTTGCTGGCCGCTCTCGACTTCCGCATCCAGACGCTGCTGTTCACCTCCCAGAACAAGATGGCGAAGGACGAGGTCAAGCGCGAGCACAAGGGCCAGGAGGGCGATCCGGAGATCAAGGCGGGGCGCAAGTCGGTGGCGATGAACGATGCCGCGATGCCGCTCCTGTCGGATGCGACCCATGTGGTCCACAGCGATCAGGTGCTCGTCGCGATCATCTTCTATCCGGCCGCGCGCCAGCGGCCCTATGTGGTCTTCAAGGCCAAGGGCGCCAGCGTGGCGGGCCTGTGCCGGAAGTTCCGGGGCTGGAAGGTGCCCACATTCAACATTCCGACCGTCGCGCTGGACTTCTACCGCATGGCGACGCCCGGGCAGTACATGCCGGCCCGCTCGGCAAAGGGCATGAGCCGGATCCTGCAGGCCTCCGGGGGCGGCTAGAGCGCTTTCAGGAAAAGTGGAGACCACTTTTCCGGTTCGAAAGCGCGGCGATACAGGGGCCTGGAGGGCATTGAGTGACCATGAGGTCGCGAAATGCGCTCAAGAGCGCTCCCCGGCAACAGCTTGTGGATTTGGGGTGGATAAGTTGCAACCTTAAATTGTTCAATCCTTTGTTAACCATCATATTGGTGTGCGCGTCGTCGCGCCCGATATGGCGTTCCGGGCACCGCCGGACCCCGTCCAAAGCGTGTCCCGGCGCCGTGGGTGGATAAGAATAACCTTTGTTCTACGGGGTGTTATCGTAATGATCAGTCGCATCGGCTCCCTGGGTGCCAGATTGCCCGTTCCGTTCTGCCTGGCACTTCTTGCAGCCTGTGCCGGGCCCAACAGCAACGCCACGAGCGTGCGCTCGCAGATCACCGTCGGCGAGCGGATGCTCGGCAATGGCGATTTCGGCAAGGGCTATGCGCTGCTCGACAAGGTGGAGAGGCACAATCCGCGCTCCAACGAGGCGGCGGTGGAGCTTGCGAACGCCTATTTCCGCCAGAACGCCCTGTTGAAGGCGGAAGCCCAGTATCGCAAGGCGATCGGCCTCGGGGCGTGGTCGCGCGGGCTTGTGGGGATCGCCAGGGTGAACCTTGCGCGCAACAATCCGGAAGCGGCCGAACCCTATCTGCGCAAGGTCCTGGAGCGCGACCCGGGGAATGTCGCGGCGCTCAACGCCATGGGCGTGGCCAGCGACCTGCGGGGCCAGCACGACAAGGCCCGGCAGTACTACGAGACCATCCTGGCCTCGTCCCCGTCCAACAAGGAGGCGCTCAACAACCTGTCGCTCTCGCTAGCGCTCAGCGGGCAGCCGCGCGAGGCCTATCCCTTCATCGCGGAGCTGTCGCGGTCCAATCAGGACGACAGGGTCGTGCGCCAGAACCTCGCGCTTATCCAGTATCTCTCCGGCGACCGCGAGCGCGCCATGCGGACCGCCCGCGTCGACCTGACGGAAGGCCAAGCGCGGCAGAACTTCGCGCAGATCTCCAAGACGGGGATCGGGCTGTGAGCGCGCGCCGGCGATACGGGGGCGGCCCGTCCCCGCCCGGATTATCGGAATTTCCGATTTCGGTATCGGCGCATAACGGCCTCTCCTCTGCGGGCCCATCGGGCGCCGCATCGCAAGGAACGGGACTGCCATGGACATAACAGCGGACACTCTCGCAATGCTTGCCGCGTTCAGCCTGAAGGCGCAGTTCGTGGCCAAGGCGGCCACCTATGCGCGCGCGGGCCGGGCGCTCTATCCCGAAGACCACCGGTTCGTCGAGCTTCTCGGCTATGCGCTGCTGCTCGACGGCAGGTCGGACGAGGCCGCCCCTGTCATCGGCGAGGCGCGCCGGGAGACCCGGAACACCGCCTATCTGAAGGCATGTCTTGCCATGCTGGGCGATAGCCCGGCAGCCGAACGGCAGAATGCGCTCAGAGCCTATCTGCGAATGGAGTGATCGAGATGAGCAGCCAGGTCAACAAGATCGACGCCGACGGCCGGGACGGGGCGGTCTCGCAGGCCCGCGGTCGCGCGTCCGCACCGCAGCGCCCGGCGGAGCAGGCCAAGGTGGCGGAAACCGCACCTGCCGCCGAAGAGGTTTCGACCAGCTACGGGGCGATGCTGCAGGAGGCCTATGACGGCGACACGGCGGAGACCATGGCGGTGGTCGCCAATGCGCGGCGAACCGGCGACACGCAGGGCGGCGAGGCGCCCGATGTCGCTGCGAGGATGCCGCATGAAAAGACCGCGGCAGCCCGGGTCACGCCGGTCGAGCCGGACGCGAAGTCGGAACAGGTCCTGGAAGGCCTGCGCAACCGCAAGAAGGCCGGTCCGGTCACGGCCGGACAGGCCGCCGCGCCGTCGCGCGACAAGGCGCCGTCCGCCAAGCGCATGCACGACCAGCTCATGCTGGCCTCCAGCAAGATGGGCGTGTCGGAGGTGGCCACCCATGTCAGCCTCCGGTCCTTCATCCAGCTCACGCGCATCCTGTCCAAGGGCGGTTGGCTGCGCCAGACCGCCTGCACCGACAAGCTGATGAAGACGCAGATGAACACTATGCGGGAGGCAAGAACGGGATGACGACAGGATCGGTCGGAGCTTGCAGGCGCGCGCTGTATCCGGTGGGCTTGTTCGTGCTCGCCCTCCTCGTGCTGTGCGCCGGGGCGGGGGTGGACGCTGCGCGCGCGGAGCGGCTGGTGGTCGAGGTCGGCAAGGGGCTGCAACTGCGCGGCACGGAGGAGACGGAGAGCCTCTTCGTCGCCGATTCCGATATCGCCGATCTCAGCGCCTCGCCGGGCGAGGCGCAGTTCGTCTACGGCAAGAAGGCGGGCGAGACCACCGTGATCGGCGTCGATGTCGCGGGCAAGACCCTGTTCCGCTACGACGTGATCGTGATCCACAATCTCGACGAGATGCGGCGCATGCTGTCCCAGCGGTTTCAGGGCGCGCGCATCTCCATCCAGTCGGCCCGCGGCAGCATCTATGCACGCGGCATCGTGCCCGACGAGCGTACCTACGACGCGGTGATCGAGAGCCTGAGGAGCAATATCCCCGACAGCGTGCTGATCGAGGAGATCGCGGTTGCGGAAAGCCCGACCATCAAGCTCGACGTGACGTTCATGGAGGTCTCGCGCGAACAGCTGGAGACCTACGGCATCAATTGGTCGGTGCTCGTGAGCTCCAGGGACGGCGATACCTCCGTCAATGTCGGCGCCTGGGTGAAACTCCTGGTCGATAACGGCGTCGGCACGGTGCTGTCGGAGACGACGCTCACGACCGTCAACCGCAGGAAGGCCTCCTTCATGGTCGGCGAGGAGGTCGCCGTGCCGGGCTATGCCGCCGACAACGATCTGGGGCGCATGAATTACGGTGTGGAGTACAAGTTCGTCGGCCTCACGGTCGACTTCACGCCGGAGCTGCTCGCCGGCGGCGAGGTGAGCCTGGAGGTCGCGTCGGAGGTGTCCAGCCTGGGCGACAAGGCCCGGTTCATCAGCGGCAACCGGGTTCCCAATGTCGCCTCGCGCAAGCTGGAGACCAGCGTGGAGCTGTCCAGCGGCCAGAGCTACATCCTCGCCGGCCTGTCGCGGCTCGACACCACCGCCTCAGGCTCCAAGCCGCGCGACCAGTGGGGCGTGGCCGGAGAGGTCGTGCGGTCGCTTCTCGGCCATGACGACATCCGCAGCCGCCAGCGCGACCTGATCGTCGTCGTCACGCCCCATTTCGGGGAGTCGCAGCGGCCGGACGTCGCGGAGGTCGTGGATCTCCAGCAGACCAATCTCGAATACATCCTTTCGGTGGAAGGCCGGAAGAAGCGCGGGCATGCCGTCCCTGTGGACCTGCACGGCTCGCCGGGCTTCCTCTATTGAGCATTGGGACCGGCGGCACGGGCCAGCCGGGGGAGGATCGACGAATGACGATGCCGATTGCGAGACTGATCCTGGCCGGCCTTATCATGGTCGCGGCCCCGGCCAACGCGCGTGTGACGATGGACGGCACCTCGCCCAGCCTGCCGGACGGCAACCAGCCCTACAGCTATTTCAGCCTGGACCAGGACGTCAACGAGGCGCTCCGCTTCTTCGCGCTCAATCTCGGTATCGGCGCGGATATCGCCCCCGGCATCAAGGGCCGCACGGGCGCGAAGACGCCGCGCGGCCTGTCGCGCCGGGACTATCTGAACTACCTCGCCGCGCAGTTCCGCTTCGTATGGTACTTCGACGGCTCGACGCTCCATGCCGCCCCGTCGAGCAGCGTGCGCACGGAGGTCTTCTCGCTGGAGAACAACGACGGCGAACGCATCATGACGGCGCTGTCGCGGCTCGGCCTCTACCAGGCCAAGTTCCGGCACCGCTACGATCTGAAGGGCCGCGTCTTCATGGTGTCCGGCCCGCCGGCCTATGTTTCCGACGTGAAGAAGACCGTGGAGGCCCTGGAGAAGGCGAACCAGGCCGAAATCACCGTGCTGCGCGGCTCGGTGGAGGACCCGGTGCTTCATTCCCTCTCCAGGACGCCGGCCGTCTCCCAATCCGGCTCGGAGTCCGCGCCCGCGCTCGAGTAGCCGCCATTTCCGGATGAAAACGATGACTCTCTCCAGACTGACCGCTATCGCGGCGCAGCAGAAGGACATCTTTCTGGTTGCCGTCTTCGGGCTGGTCCTGCTGATGGTGATCCTGCCGCTGCCGACCATGGCCATGGACGTGATGATCACGCTGAATATCAGCGCCTCGATCATCATCATCCTGATGTCGCTGCAGATGCACAATCCCGTGCAGTTCTCCACCTTTCCACCGATCCTTCTGGTGACAACGCTGTTCCGGCTGGCGATCTCGATCTCCACGACGCGGCTGATCCTCATCGAGGGCGATGCCGGGCGCATCGTGGAGACCTTCGGCCAGGTCGCCGTCGGCGGCAATCTGGTGGTCGGATTGGTGATCTTCCTCATCATCACCGTGGTGCAGTTCCTGGTCATCACCAAGGGCGCGGACCGGGTCGCGGAGGTCGGCGCGCGCTTCACGCTCGACGGCATGCCGGGCAAGCAGATGAGCGTGGACGCGGATGTGCGCGCGGGCAATATGGACCAGGTCGACGCCCGGGCTGCGCGGCAGGGGCTGGAGCGGGAGGCCAAGCTCTTCGGCGCCATGGACGGCGCGATGAAGTTCGTCAAGGGCGACGCCATCGCCGGCCTCGTCATCACCGCGATCAACCTTCTGGGCGGTGTCGCCATCGGCATGTTCCAGAGGGGGCTGGGGTTCGGCGAGGCGCTCAACCTCTATGCGCTGCTGACCGTCGGCGACGGGCTGGTGGCGCAGATCCCGGCGCTCCTGATCTCGGTGGCCGCGGGCAACATGGTCACCCGTGTCTCCAGCCCCAAGGGCATGGATCTCGGGACCGAGATCACCCAGCAGATCGCCGCCAACCACCGCACGATCATCACCGCCGGCGTGGTCATCGCCCTGTTCGGCTTCGTGCCGGGCTTTCCCACCGTGATCTTCCTCGCCGTCGGGGCGGCCATGGCCGGCGGTGTCGCCTGGACCATGCGCCGGCAATATCGCGATGTCCTCAAGGCGCACAAGGACTGGCGCCACCGCATGGCGGCGCTTCAGCAGGAGTATGCGGATCTGGAGATGCGCACCGGCATGAAGGAGGCGCTGCGGCTGGTCCTGCCAAGGGAGATCTTCAAGCTCGACGTGATGTCGTTCTGCGTGGCCTTCGACTCGATCCGCGACGACATGATGCAGGAATACGGCCTGCCCGGCAGGCACTGGCGGCTCGAGGTCGACGAGGACAGCGAATACGACTACCGCATCTATATCAATCAGGAGCTCGCCGACAGCGGCCAGTTCCGGATGGACAGCCTGTTCGTCAAGGTCAATGCCAGCTATCTCGACGCGCTCGGTATTCCCCATATTGCGGGCTTCGGACACCGGCAGGGCGCGCTGGTCTCCGCGGAATACGAGGACAGGCTGGCGGAGGAGAACATCGCGTTCTGGCCCGCCATGGAGCAGCTCCTCATGCATGTGAAGCGGGTGGTGGTCGAACGGCTCGACATTCTGGCGAGCTTCCAGAACACCGCCGTGATCCTCGGCGAGGTGCAGGCCAGCAATCCCGCGCTCGTCGGCGATCTGCGCGAGGCCGCCTCGAACAACCAGATCGCGGGCGTGCTGCGCCACCTGCTGGGCGAGCGGATTCCGGTGACGAGCCGGGTGCGCATCCTGGAGGCCATCCTGAAATGGTCGCAGCGCAGGCCCGATCCCGCCTATCTCGTGCAGAAGGTGCGCATCGAGATCGCCGATTTCATCACGAAGCGCTTCGCCGACAACGGGTTCCTGCCGGTCATCGTGGTCTCGCCGACGATCGAGTCCTTCATGCGCGAAGGCGTCCGGAACACCGAGGAAGGCAACTATCTCGTGCTCGAACCCTCAGTGTCCGCGCATATCGTCAGACAGGCGCGCCAGATCTGCGGAGAGGATTTCCGCCGCGGGCGCGATCCCGTCCTGATCATGCAGCAGGATGTCCGCTATGCGATGCACAACGTCCTCCACGAGCACGGCATCTACCTGCCGGTCCTGGCCTATCAGGAGGTCACGCCGGAAACGGTGATCTATCCGGTCGGCTTCCTCACCGCCGACCCGGCGGAGGGCGCTCAGGCCTGAGCGGACACGGACACCAGCCGGCATTATCGGAAAAGCCGAAGAGACCATTTCGCCGGTCTCCGGCAGTCTTCAGGAGCACTAGGGGGGAGGCGTCCTCCGGCTCCTCCTCCCTCGTGCGGCTAACCACTAGCAAACGAGGTATTGTCATGACCATCAATGCGCTTAGCGGCCTGTCCGGTTCCATTCAGGGGGCCGGCGTCCCGGGTGCCGCCGGCGGTGCCGGCGCTGTGGACGACAAGGAGTTCCTTGCCCAGCTCCTCAAGCAGCTGCTCAACGCCAGCAACGAGAAGGACGACCTGTCGGGTCTGCTCGACAAGCTCGCCTCGCAGTCGGCGGACGATGCCAAGGGCTCGAGTGCCTGCAGCGGAGCGGGTGCGGCCAATGCCGGCAACGGTGCCGGCGCCAATGGCGGCTCCAATGGCGGCGGCTGCGACAGCGGTTGCGGTTCGAACGGGGCTCAGGCTGCCCAGACCGCCGGCGTCGCCGCCGGTCCCCAGGGGCTTGGCGGTTCGCTTCGGTTTCAGTGATCGCGAAATCGTTTCGCAAGACACATTGAACAGGAGACTTCCACAATGTTCGGCACGTTCATGGCCATCAACATGATCAGCGGCCTCCTCGGCCAGCTCACCAACTCCCTGACCGGCCTTATCGGCCAGATGGTCGGCGGGAACAACTCCGCGCACCAGTTCCAGGGCGGTTACGGCAGGGACTATCAGAGCGGCTCGTTCAGTGAGCGTCTGAAGAACCTGGAGGACCGGTTCAACCAGGAGTTCAACGCCTACCAGAACGGCGGCCGCTGCGGCGGCGACCGTACCCCGTCGACCGGGGGCTGCGGCGGATCGGGGCGCTATGACTGCGACCAGAAGCCCTCCGGCCGTCCCGACCGTCCCGGCGGCTGCGGCGGCTACGATCCGTTCGGCAACGGCAACCGTCCGCCGTCGTGGAGCGCTTTCGACCCGTCCTGGGCCGGGTGCGGCAATCAGGGCGTGATGCAGATCTGCTGCACGCTCTATCCCCGGTAAGCGTCATTCGTAACATCTGTCGATCGATGGGGGCGTTTGCCCTCTCAAACTGACACAAGGAGAATTGTCATGGGTTTTCTCGGAATCCTGGGGTCTGCACTGGGCGGTCTGTTCAGCGGCGGAAGCTCCAACGCCCTGATGGGCCAGTACTCTGCCGTTGCCGAGCAGTCTCGCCAGCAGGAGGCAAGGCAGGCGATTGAGACCATGCAGCAGTCGATGCAGAACAGCGCCATGCAGCACGAGATGCAGCAGATCTCGGCGCAGGTGAAGAACGACCAGGCGCTGTCGAACAACGTGCAGCAGCTGGCGACGGACATGCAGAGCAATGCGCAGTCCAACATGAAGAGCTCGCTGCAGAAGCTCAGCCAGAGCGCCGCAGCCTGATCCCGCAACGAGATGGCCGTGCCGCCGGGCGTTCTGTCCGGTGGCACGGTTATCCCATATCGGCGCCTTAGCAAGGAGCAGGACCATGTTCGGTGCGATTCCCATGATTGCCGCCGGCGCATCGGCGTTCGAGGCGACGGGCGGGGCCCATCAGGAGGCGATCCAGAAGCTCGTTCAGCAGGTGATGGCGCAGACGCGCGCCAATGCGGCAGACACGGCGCAGACCAACCATTCCCTGACCAAGGAGATCGTCAACGAACGAATCCGGTCGATCGCCTTGTCGGCGGACCGCACGATCGCCAATGCGCAGTCGGAACGCCTTCTGGACAAGCTCGCAAGCAAGTTCAGCCTGATTTCCTCCATGCAGCGCAGCATCGGCTGAGCGCTGGCCTCCCGGTTTGGCGCCGACAGCGGGCGCAGAGGCCTTTCCCGCGCCGGTTCGGCGCGGGCGTTCCGGGTCCGGACCGATAAGACAACCATATTATCAATTTTATTAAATATCCCGAGTCTGGTCGTCAGTATTCATCTGATGAGGAAAAGACCATGTCGCCGAAGCCGATTGCAGAGTCGCCCAACCGGGCGATCGCCGGTGGCCAGGATACCCCACAAGAGCGGCCAGCCGTGCCGCGCGGCCACAACAGCGGCGCGGCATCGCCCGATGCCGCCGGACAGCAGCCTGGCCCGAGCGGGGCCACACCGATGCCGGCAGGCCCGTCCCGGGCACCCCTCGCCAGCTTCGACAGCGATGGCGACGATTGGGACGTGCCCACGGTCTACAGCGTCCCGGCGTGGTTGAGAGACCATCAGCCCGGCATCCTGGAGGGGATGCAGGATACTTTGCAACGCCAGCATCTCGTCAACGACCATCGGCGCGGCAGGGTCTACGAGGCATTCGGGCCGCTCAGGACCGGCGCGCTGGATGGCGTTTTTCAGGGGGACGGGGCGCCGCTCAGCGATCTGGCGGGAGACTATCAAAAGCTGAAGGGGGAGGTGTCCAGGCTCGACAAGCATTTCCGCGAGTTCATCGCCATGCGCAGGCAGGAGACGAACGAACCGGTCAAGTCGGCCCTCTTGCAATTCTTCAGGCCGGGGCGCGACACGACGGTATCGCGTGTGGCCAAGGAGAGCCACAAGGTTCTGACAGCCGTGGCGACGATGTCTGTCGCGCAGGCCGCCACCGCCGCCATCCTCTCGCGCGTCATCGACACATTGCCGCAAAGTGTCGAGGCCGAGCTCAGGTCGGCATTGTCCGGCGAGGGCGGCGATGCTTGCCCGGAGAGCGACGGTCTGGCCAAGGCGATCGCGGCAGCGCCAGTCGACACGCTTGACAGGCTGGACCAGGCGGTCAACCGGCAGATGGCGGAGGAGATGCTGGCCAGCGAGCATCTGAGCGCGGAGCATCGGGCGTTCTTCCAGGCGGTCTGCGATACGCTGGACAGCTACGCGAATCCCCCGAGCACCTTTCTCAACGAGGTGACCGCCCAGCCATGGCAGGTCTATCTCACCCAGGCCGGGGCGACGGTAGCCAAGGAAGCGACGGCAGCCGCGAAGTCGGTAGCCGAGGAGGCGACGGCAGCCGCGGAGGCGGCGGTGGCCAAGGAGGCGACGGGGGAGGACACCGGCGCGGCTGAGGCGAAAGTGACCTGGGCGGCTGCGGTGAAATCGGCCTGCGCGGATATCTTGTCCAACCCGAACAATGTGGCGCTGGCCGTAGGCACGGTCTTTCACCTGATGTCCAGAGGTGTCGTGCAGGGCGAATGGGCGACAGCGGGCAAGGAATTCGCCCTCAACGCCGCCTTCACGATCATCGGGGACAAGGTCAATACCGCCATCAAGAATTCTATTCAGAAGTGTGTGAAGGGCCAGCCCAATTCGGAGGTGGCCGGGAAGATCGGCACAGCGTCCGCCTTGGCGGTCACGGGTTTCGTCCTCAAGACATTGAAGATGCTCGCCGCCCTGGGGCTGAACGGAAAGTCGATCGACGCTCTCGGTGGAGTGTTGCCGGCACTCGCGCGCAACGCCGGTGTGACGGCCCTGCCGATGGTTCTGAACACCGCAGCCAGTATGGTGCTCGAAAAGTGGTACGAGCACAGCGCGGACGGCGCCAAGGATCGCGCCTTCACCAATCAGGTGCCCCAGGTGCTGAAGGCGGTCCACAATCTGGCGGGCAAACTCTCCGGGCTCGATGGGGCGCATGCCAAGGAGGCCCTCGGAATTCTTGAGGTTTGCAAGGAGGGAGTGGAACGCGGGCAGGAGTTTCCATACGTGCCGGGAGGGGGGGGCAGGGTCAAGGACCTGTCCAGAGATTTCCGGTCGATGATGGACATTTGGGCCAACGAGTTCGCTCGGAATGAACCGGCCGCCGGGGATCGTGCCCCGCTTATGGAAGAGAGCGAGGCGGGCGAGCGCCGTGCGCCGCTCGCCGGCTTGGAAGAAGGCCCCGGACGGGATCGCTGGGAACCTCTCGACGAACCCGGTCCCAGCACGCGTTGACGCCATTCTCCTCCGGCGGTTGCCAGGCCGCCGGAGGCGATGCGCCGTTCGAATGCGGCGCCGATGCGCCTTGCCGTCGCATCCCGTCACCGCCGACTGGATGCGAACCTCGCCGGTGACGGTTGCCTCCGGTCCGCATACGGCTTGCGGCCTGCGCCCCCGGCGGCCTCCGGAAAAACAGGTCTCCCGTCCCGCTCCCTCAACTTGAGATTGTCCCGGCCGTTCCGTGCCTCATCCCGTGCCGAAGTGCCGGCACGGCCGGATATCCGTCATGTCAATTCGGCCCCGTCCGGGCGTAACCGGGCGGGGCCGTTGCGGTTTCAGCCTGCCGGCGGGCAGGCGCGATGGAGAAATGCGGTCAATCGGTCGCAGCAAATGGGGCATGCCGGCCATAAATCGTCTGAAAACCGCCTAAAAGAAAATACAATTTTCGATTGTATTTAGATTGATTGTGATTTTCGCGTGTTGGGCACGCAAGCGGATAGCGGTTCTTCAATGGGCGCCGCGTGGATGTCGCACGGGGGGCTGGAGCACCTGTTTCCGCATCGATTTCCAAAACACCTGGCCGCGATGGTGCGGCGTGGTGCGTTCCAGTGCTGGCAACTCACAAGGGTTCGCAGTGATGAAGAACATAAGTATCAGGAAGATGTGGGTTTTTATCTGTGCGGTCGAGGCCGGAAACTTCACGGAAGGCGCCCGTCGGGCCAATATTTCACAGCCTGCGGCCGTCAGTATTATCGGGGAAATCGAGGACACGGTGGGCGAGCCGCTGTTCGAGCGCTCCGGCAAGACCCGCCGGGCCAGGCTGACGCCGCGCGGCGACGAGGTGTATGAGACCTTCGTGCGCACGCTCGCCGTCTATGAGCGTGCCCTGGATACAATCTGTGCGGGAAAGCAGAAGCGCCGGGCGCAGAAGATCCTGATCCAGAGCCCCTATGTCGCCTCGGTCTCGGCGCTGTGGCTGCGCAAGATGACGGACCGGCAGGCCGACACGCCGCTCTCCATCCGGTCGGCGGGATGGCGCGAGATTGTCTCCGCCATCGAGAGCCGGGATGAGTGCATGGCGCTGATCGACGGCGATGTTCGCCCCAAAAACAGCGAATATATCGCGATCGGCAATGTGGAGACGGTGTTCGTCATTCCCGAGACCAGCAGCTACTTCAATGCCGATCTCGACGAGATGCCGTGGGAGGACGTTCCGGCGGACACGCTCGTCTATTCCGATATCTGCCCGTCGGCGCTGGAACGCACTTACAGGACGCTGAGGCGGGCGCAGAACTGCTCGAACGCCTTCATCGAGGTGAACTGCGCGAGCATCCTGAAGAATTTCTGCCAGAAGACGGGCCTGCCGGCCATCGGCCCGAGGAACCTCGTCGATTTCTTCGGCGACGGGTTGCGCGTGCGCAGTGTGCCTTTCGCCTATTCCAAGCCGTTCGTCCCGGTCGGCCTGTCCGTGCCGCATGGCAACCAGATGCGCACCAAGGTTGCGGGCCGGAATATCGAGAATGTCTTCGAAAACCACTTCTATGTGTGACGGGCGGGCAAAGCCCGCTCCGTCCGGGAGGCGAGCATGAGCACGACGGACAGCGCGACAGGCGGGATCGACAACGAATTCGGGACGTTCCCGCGCTATCTGAACCTTGCCCCGGATGTCTTCGGCTTTTCATACGAGGAGGCCCTGAGGCTCGTCAGCCGGTTCAGCAACAATGCCGACCTGATCCATGCCCTGGAGACCCTCATGCAGGCGGTCGCCGGATCCGACCTTCCCGAGGAACAAAGGGAGGAGCTGGTGCAACTGATCACGGAGGAGACGGAGGTCATGTCCTACGCCGTCGTGTCGCGGAGTTGCGTGGTGCCGATCTGACCGGCCCGCCGTCATCGCATTTTCCGATTCCGTTATTGGCCGGCGCGCGCCTATCGGCTGGAGCCTGGATCACCGAACCAGCCGAGAAGCGAGAGCCATGCCGAAATCGGTCGCGGGAATTCCCTTGCAGCCCCTGACGTCCCCCGAAGGTGCGCCGACGCCCGCGCCGGAGACGTCGCCCGCGCGGCCGGCGAGCGCTCCCCCGTCCAGGCCGGCCCGTCCGGCGGCCTTGGAGCGGGCGGCGAGCCTCGACCCGTGGCAAGGACGGGGCGGGGCGGACAGCCTCGCCGAGCTCTCCGGCAAAACCGGCCTGTCGGAGGAGATCGCGAATGACTTTCTCCGCAAGGCCGGGCTCGAGGTCGCGCTGCGCGACGGCGCGCTCGTCAGGACCCGCCATGACGATCCGGGCGAGGCGGAGGCCCAGCGCCCGCCCTCGCCGGAGGATCTGGGCCGGATCGGCAAGGCGCTGATGCTGGCGCCTGAGACGCCGGCCAAGATCGCCGTGGCGAGCGTGCTCGTGCCGGCGGTCAATGCCAGGCTTCTGGAGGCGGTGGAGGCCGATGTCCCGCGCGACGGCGTCATGGACTCGCTGAAGGGGATGGCCCGGAGCTACTGCCATGTGCTCGGCGGGCGCGATCTCGCCATCGACGATACCATCGCCACCGTCAATACCTATCTCTTCGACCGGATCGGCGGGGACCGGGCGCTGCGCGGCTCCAACATCGCCGCGACGGCGCTGACCACGCTCATGATGCTCATGCCGACGGTCGGCAAGAACCTGCCGGTCATCGCGGAGGCGGTGCGCGAGGGGCGTTATCGCGATGCTGTCGTGCCGGCACTGTCGGTCTGCGCCATCGCGGCCATGACGCTCAACCCCGCCATGGCCGCCTTCGGCTATGACAAGGGGTCGGCCATCGCCGCGGCGACGGGCAATGCGCTGATGATGACCAATCTGGCGGAAATCCTGCAGGAGGGCGGCGACTGGACCGACCTCGCGCGCGAGGAGGTTTCCCCGGACGCGCGTCCCTTCACGAGCCTTGCGCGCTCGCACGGGCTGATCGACCAGGGGGTGCATCTCGCGCTCGACTTCCTGCACGAATTCGCCGCCCAGACGGGGTTCTTCACGCTCAATGTGATGAACGCCGCAGGCTCCGGCGAGGCCAAGCGCAACCCGGCGATCTTCCCGCTGCTCGCTGCGCTGCTGCTGCCAGCCGCCGTCGAGACGGGGCGCGGCGAGCAACCGTTTGCGGAGTTCGGAACCGGGCGCTCCGCGCTTGCCGACGCTATCGTGGCGGACCGTGGCGCCACGGGTATTCGCGGGCAGGCCGCGCGGCAGTTCCTGCAGCAGAGGATCGCCGCGACCTACGACGGGGAAGACTACGGCGCCCTGGCCCGCCCGCTCCTGGAGCGGACGGGCGCCTCCGATATCGGCCGCCAGTTCGGCGCCAACACGCTCTCCGACGGCGAGGAGCTGTCCTTCCTGAAGGGGCTTACCGACCGGATCAGTCAGGATCCGGTCGTGCGCGCCGGCGCCCGTGACGCTCTCGACCGGATCTACCGGTTCGAGCGCTTCGATCCCGCCGAGGCCGTGGAGGGCGACCGCGCGCTCGGAGAGATCCTGCGCGCCGTCCAGACCGAGCGCGACAGGGACAGGGGCTTCATGCGCAATGAGCGGGGGTTCCACGCCGACCACGTCTACCGCAACGTCATCGCCCATGCGGTCAGATGCGCGGCGTTCGAGGAGTTGTCCCGCTAGGGGCCTTTCGGGAAAGACGGACACCGCATTTCCGGTCCGAAAGCGCGGCACTTCAGGCCGAACAGTCGAATGCCGGCCGGATCGGCACCGTCACACCTTCGGGCCTGGCCTGTCGCCTGCGGTCGTGGGCGTCGGGGTGTCGTCGGAGGAGCTGTCGGAGGCGTCGTGGAAGATTTCGCTCTCGGCCTCGTGAAAGACGTCGAAATGCGTCCAGAGCCTCTCCGGGATGAACGCGCTCTCCTCGTCGCAGAACAGGTAGTCCTCCCGCCCCGCCATGTAGCTCAGCTCCTTGTGGAAGATGGTCTCGCGGCCATTGTCGATCAGGACGGTATCGTCGAACGGATCGCTGACGGCGACCATGATGCATCCGTCGTCGGCCATCCGCTTCAGCCAGGGAAGGTTGATCTCGCCCCAGAAATCGTCGCACTGGTCCGCCCGCTCGGGGGAGACGTTCAGCATATGGAAATTCCCCGGCTCGCAGACATAGTCGAGAACGTCGTCGATCTGCGGGGATTGCAGCCGGTCCAGCAGGTTTCCGGTGTCGAGCTTGAAGCGGCCGAGAAGAACGGTGCCGACCTTCGGGTCCGCGCAGAGCCTGGCGGTAACGGAGTCCGGGCGGGACACGGATCTCGCCACGAAGGGCTTGAGCCTTTCGTTGGTGGGATCGTGGGAGACATATCGCGCGAGCCTGGGATGGCCTGGCGCCCCGTCGGCACCAGCCGTCCCGCCGATCTCCGACCTGGTGAGGAGGAAATGCTCCCGTCCGTAGGACGGCCGCCTCGTCACGGTCGGCCGGTCCGGCGAGGTCATGACATGCCTGAAGGGTTTGACGATGGTCTTCGTCACGTCGTTGGTGATGTCGGCCAGCGTCGGGCGGTCCGGCTTGCTGTCCGTGACGGCGGTTCCGGGCGCGCCGTCTGTGGAGGCCTTCCGCATGCCGGTCCGGGGCGCACAGGGCGCCGGCGACCGATATGCGGTGGAGCCGGAGGGAGGGGTGATCGGATCGGGCATGGTGTCTGCCTTCCATGAAAGGGGAACGGCGCGGGCCGCGGTCCCGCCCCCCTGCAGAGGAAGCGCTTGCGCCCGGCCATCGCGTTGATGCCGGGGGTATACATATGAACTTCGCCGATTATGTCGGTATCGGTTTTTCGATTGTCGCTGCGAGGCGCTCGCGGGCGTCCGGGCACGGACCAGATGCCGGGTCGGCGAGGCGGACTATCTGCCGGAGCCCGTCCAGGGCGAGCGGGGAGGCGGGGTGGAGAGCGCGGCCAGGGTGTGCGGCGGCAGGAGATGGCGCTGTGGCGCGCGCACCACGGGGCAGCTGTCGCCGACGACGGTCCAGGAGGTGTTGTTGATCACCATGTCGCAGCGCGAGAGCTTGCCGCGGATGCAGGCGAGCTCGCCGATGCGGTAGTTCTCGCCGTTGAACCGGCAGGTGCACTCCGGGCCGGCCGAGGCCGGTTCGCCGGCCACCGCAAGGAGGCCCGCGATGAGAAGACCCGGACCGAAGAGGCGTGTCCCGCTGGCTATCCCATTCCCTGGTTCCTCATGCAACGGGCATGAGTATACCACGTCCGTCCCGCCTTGCGGGAACGGTTGATCTGCCTGTCGGGTCCGCCGGCGCGGCGGCAAGCGGCGGTAGAGTGGGCGGGGCGGCCTATTCCGACGCGGACACGTCGGTAGCCTGCGGGCCGCGGCCGCGCTTGTCGGGCTGCGTCTCGAAACTGACCCTCTGACCCTCCTGAAGGGTTGTCAGGCCCGAGCCCTCGAGTGCGGTGACATGCACGAAGATGTCCTTGCCGCCCTCGTCCGGCGTGATGAAGCCGAAGCCGCGCTCTGCATTGAAGAACTTCACGGTGCCATTCTGGCGCATTGGGAAAGCTCCATTCCCCTCAAACAACAACAATCACCCGGCCGGCACGGCAAGGGCCGCTCCGGCCGGTCTCGTCGGATGGGCGGCGATCTGGGGCGGGAAAGGCTGTTGCGCCGGGACGGCGGACCCCGCGCGTCTCGGCAGTCTTCTCCGGGCCCGAAGAGGCATGCCCGTAACGATAGGGAAAGTTTGAGCGATCCGGGACGCGGCTGCAAGAGGATTCGCCGCACCAATGCGCGGTCCATAACGGCAAGATGGCGATTTGCCCGAACGGAAAACGCCGCCGGGCAAGCTGCCCGACGGCGTCCTGAAACAGCCCCCCGCATGTCGACGCGGGGGAAGATTTCATCGAGGCGCAAGCGCCGAACCGGACAGCGCTGGGCGCTATCCGGAGGTCATGCGTTACGCAAGCTCGATATTCACGGCCTGGGGGCCACGGCCACGGCGGTCTTCCTCCACCATGAAAGTGACCTTGGTGCCGTCGTCGAGCGCGGGCAGGCCCGAACGCTCCAGGGCAGTGATGTGGACGAAGATGTCCTTGCCGCCCTCGTCCGGCGTGATGAAGCCGAAACCGCGCTGGGTATTGAAGAACTTTACGGTGCCAGTCTGGCGCATTGGGGGAATTCCTTTCCCGGGACAAAAAACGTCAGTCTCAACCAAAATCCGTAGCCGCGACGTCCGGCTCCGGCCTCTCAGATTTTCGGGAAGGTATTCCGTATTCCTGGACGGGTAACGGGCATTCTTAACCTGAAATTCTGAGGGCAGACCCCACCACGGGGTCCGCCAGTGCGCACGACTTTGCGGCCTTTTCGGCAAGAATGCAAGAGGATTGACGCGGGGCCCCGTTGTTTCGAAATCGCCTGGAATGCCGGGTTTTCGGCGGCGGGGGCGGGGTTGGGCTCTGCCGGAGAGGGCCGTGCCGGTCGTTCGGCCGGGCGATACGGCCCGTCCGCCGCTCACCGTTTCGGTGTCGACTTGCGCCGCCCGCCGGGCTTCGTGGTCTTCGCCAGCGTCGGCTTCTCCGGCGCCTGCCAGCCCTTGGTCTTGTGCGGCGTCTCGCGGTCGTGACCCAGCCCGATATCGTCGAGATCGGGCAGTGCCTTGCCCGACGGCAGGACGGGGCGGCCCTTCTCGTCGCGCGGCAGGGCGGCCGACTGGGTGCCGTATTCGCGGGTCTCCTTGTAGGAGGGCTCGGCCTTGCCTTTCTGCTTGGCCGCCTTGCCTCTCGGTGCCGGCGCGCCGGAGGGGCGCGGCCCCGAATGGCGCCCGGCGCGCTCCTCCACCTCCGACTGGCGCAGCGCCGGATCGGCGGAGACGGCGAGCTCGGTCTCGCGCAGCCGCTTGATCTCGTCGCGCAGCCGCGCGGCCTCCTCGAATTCGAGATTGGCGGCGGCGTCCTTCATGCGCTTTTCCATGTCCTCCACCACGGCCTGGAGATTGTGGCCATAGGTGGCACCGGCCTCCGCCAGCCCCGAATCCACGGTGACATGGTCGCGCTCGTAGACGGAGTCGAGGATGTCGGCAATCCGGGCGCGTACGCTTTCCGGCGTGATGCCGTGCTCGGCATTGTAGGCCATCTGCTTCTCGCGGCGGCGCGTGGTCTCGTCGATGGCGCGCTGCAGCGAGCCGGTCATCGTGTCGGCATAGAGGATGACCCGCCCGTCCACATTGCGCGCCGCGCGCCCGATGGTCTGGATGAGCGAGGTCTCCGATCTCAGGAAGCCTTCCTTGTCGGCGTCCAGGATGGCGACGAGCCCGCATTCCGGGATGTCGAGGCCCTCGCGCAGCAGGTTGATGCCGACCAGAACGTCGAAGGCGCCGAGCCGCAGGTCGCGGATGATCTCGATGCGCTCCAGCGTGTCGATGTCGGAGTGCATGTAGCGCACGCGGATGCCCTGTTCGTGCATGTATTCCGTCAGGTCCTCCGCCATGCGCTTGGTGAGCACGGTGACCAGCGCGCGCTGGCCCTTGGCGGCGGCCTCGCGGCATTCCGCGATGAGGTCGTCGACCTGGGTGGCGACGGGGCGGATCTCGGTCGGCGGGTCGATGAGGCCCGTCGGGCGGATGACCTGCTCGGCGAACACGCCGCCCGTGCGCTCCATCTCCCACGAGCCGGGCGTGGCGGAGACATAGACCGTCTGCGGCCGCATCGCGTCCCATTCCTCGAACCGCAGGGGCCGGTTGTCGATGGCCGACGGCAGGCGGAATCCGTATTCCGCGAGCGTCGCCTTGCGGTTGAAGTCGCCGCGGAACATGCCGCCGAGCTGGGGAATGGTCACATGGCTCTCGTCGGCGAAGACCAGCGCGTTGTCGGGCAGATACTCGAACAGCGTCGGCGGCGGCTCGCCGGGGCGCCGCCCGGTGAGATAGCGCGAATAGTTCTCGATGCCGGCGCACGAGCCCGTCGCCTGGATCATCTCGATATCGAACATGGTGCGCTGTTCGAGCCGCTGCGCCTCCAGGATGCGGCCCGCCGCGTTGAACTCGTCGAGGCGGACCTTCAGATCCTCCCTGATCTGGCGGATCGCCTGGTCGAGCGTCGGCTTGGGCGTCACGTAATGCGAATTGGCATAGACCTTGATCTGGTCGAGCTGGCCGGTCTTCTGGCCCGTCAGCGGGTCGAACTCGGTGATCGCCTCGACCTCGTCGCCGAACAGGGACACCCGCCAGGCGCGGTCCTCGTAATGGGCCGGAAACAGTTCGATCGTGTCGCCGCGCACCCGGAAGGTGCCGCGCTGGAAGGCCTGGTCGTTGCGCTTGTAGTGGAGCGCCACGAGGTCGGCGAGGAGCTGTCGCTGGGAGATCCGCTCGCCGACGGACACGGCGAAGGTCATGGCCGAGTAGGTCTCCACCGAGCCGATACCGTAGATGCACGACACGCTCGCGACGATGATGACGTCGTCGCGCTCGAGCAACGCGCGCGTGGCGGCGTGGCGCATCCGGTCGATCTGCTCGTTGATGGAGGATTCCTTCTCGATATAGGTGTCGGAGCGCGGAACGTAGGCCTCCGGCTGGTAGTAGTCGTAATAGGAGACGAAATACTCCACCGCGTTCTCCGGGAAGAACGCCTTGAACTCGCCATAGAGCTGGGCGGCGAGTGTCTTGTTGGGGGCGAGGATCAGCGCCGGGCGCTGAGTGCGCGCGATGACCTGGGCCATGGTGAAGGTCTTGCCCGAGCCGGTGACGCCGAGCAGCACCTGGTCGCGCTCATGGGCGTCGGCGCCGGAGACCAGCTCCTCGATGGCCTGGGGCTGGTCGCCGCGCGGCTCGTAGTCGGAGACGAGCTTGAAGCGCACGCCGCCTTCCGACTTCTCCGGCCGCTCCGGACGGTGCGGGGTGAAGTCGTCGGCGGGGCGGAATTCGGGCCTCAGGCCCGGCAGCCCCTCGAGCCCTTTCACGGGCGCTTCTGCGAATCCCTTCTGTGGCATGGCCCCAATATAGGTTGGCGGCCGCGCATGAGGAAGGGGAGGCGGGCGGTTTCCGCAAGCGGGCGTCGCGATGTATGATGCGAGGCGCTTGGGGGGCTCAGCGTTTCAGGATCAGCGTGATGGTGCCCGAACTCGCCGAAGCCCAGCAGAGGATGAAGGATGGCCGGCCGCAGGCGGCGCTGGACGCGCTTGCGCCGCTCATGGCGCGCCAGCCCAGGCATCCCAACGCCAACATGATCGCCGCGCGGGCGCTCCACCGGCTCGGCCGGACCGGCGAGGCGTTTCCGCATCTGCGCGTCTGTGCGCAACTGGTCGACGAGATGCCCAACCCGGTGGCCGCGCGCATTGCCGTCGCCCGGGTTTTCTCGACGATGGGCGCGCCGGAGGAGGCCGAGGCGCTCTTGCGCGATGCGCTCGCCCGCGAGCCCCGCTCGGCGGAGGCGATGGTGCGGCTCGGCGATCTCCTGCGGGGCGCCGGCCGCCATGCGGAGGCGCTCGGCCTCTATCGCGACGCGCTCGGGCTCGTGCCGGACAGCGGGTCGCTGTGGGCCTCCGCCGGCGTCGCCGCCCATGGCGCGGGCGCGCTCGACGAGGCGGTCCCGGCCTATGAGCGCGCCCTCGCGCTCGATCCGGGCGAGACCTATGTCTACTCCAACCTGCTGGCCGCACTGCTGGAACTCGGCCGGCCGGACGACGCGCTTGCCCATGCCGAGCGCTGGGTGACGCAGGCCCCGGGCGACATCGAGGCCATGGCCTTCCATGCGCTCCTTCTGGTGGAGACCGGGCGGATGGACGAGGCCGCCCCGCTCATCGATTTCGACCGGCTCGTACGCACCCACGCCATCGACACCCCGGCCGGCTTCTCCGGCCTCGATGCGTTCAACCGCGCGCTCGAGGCGCATATCCTGGCGCATCCCGCGCTCGCCACGCCGCCGGAGGACCATCCGACCTGGCATCATCCCGCGCTCCGGATCGCCTCCGGCCTCAACAGGGGCGAGAGCGGACCGGTGGCGCTGCTCGAGGACGCGATGCACGAGGCGGTCGAGCGCTATTTCGCCGAGACCGGCGAGGCGGACGGCCACCCCTTCCTGCGCCACCGGCCGGAGGACTACGAGATCCATGCCTGGGCGGCGGTGCTCGACGGGGAGGGCAACCAGCATCCCCATATCCACATGGATGGTTATCTGTCGGGCTGCTACTACGTCACCATTCCCGACGAGATATCGGCGCCGGAGAACGGTGCCGGCGGCGGTGTCGTGCAGGGCGGTTTCGAGGTCGGGCGGCCGCCGCGCGAGCTTCGCATCGGCGCGGATTTCCCGACCCGGACCGTCAAGCCCCATGAAGGGCTCATGGTGTTGTTCCCGGCCTATCTCTACCATGGGACCGTTCCGTTCCGGTCCGGCGGGCGCCGGATCTGCGTCGCCTTCGACGTGATGCCCGCCGGGCGAGGGGAGATGCACGCCAGGGAGGCCGCCTCATGAAGATCACCATCGACATAGACTGCACGCCGGAAGAAGCCCGCGCCTTCATGGGGCTGCCCGATGTGAAGCCCATGCAGGACGCGGTGATGGTCCAGCTCCAGGAACAGCTCCAGCGCCAGATCGAGCGCGCCGACCCCGACGCCCTCATGCAGACCTGGCTCGCCCCCAGCATCGAGGGCTTCGCGAAGTTCCAGAACGCCCTGTGGTCGGCCGCCATGGGCAAGGCCAAGGGCGAGGAGGAGACGGGCACAAGCGACAAGTGACGCCGCCCCGCCCCGCCTCGATGTCAGTTCGGCTGGCAGAAGATGCGGACGATCTTGGACACGGAACGCTGGCCCTTCGTCAGGGTCAATGTGACCGTGGTCGCGCAATCCTTGCATTTGCCGTCGTCCTGCTTCTCGCAGCAGACCACGAAGGTCGCCTTGCCGGGCTGGTTCCGTTCCTTCTCGATCACGGCGGAGGCCAGATAGACGCAATTTCCCGGATTGGTCGTGATGTTGGCGTTCCAGGTCGGGTCGATGGCGTTGTTCACGATCTCGAAGCGGTAGCACTGGTCGGCGGCGGGGCCGACCGGGTCGGAGCTCGCGAGACCGCCCCGCGGCCCGCCGGCGAATGTCGCCTCGCCGTAATTGTAGATCACCTGCCGCAGGCCCGTTTCGTCCTCGAGCGGCGCCAATGCCGGTCCCTCCGCGCCCGGCAGGCTGACGGTCGTGGCACCGGATTTCCCCTTCGCCTTCTGTTGCTTGGGCATCGTTCGATCCTCCCCAGCATGTCGTGAGATCCCGATTGCTATACAAATGTATCACAATCGGGATGGAACCGGCTCAGGAGAGACGGTCCAGCCCCTCCTCCCAGGGCGGCGTGCCGCCGAAGCGGCTGGCGAGGAATTCCACGCAGGCGGCGACCTTCGCCGGCGGACGACGGTCGGAGGGGTGGAGGGCATAGACGGCGAAGCGGTCTGTCGGGGCCCGGTCGAGCGGCACCGTCACGAGCGCGCCGGAGCGCAGGGCGTCGGCGACGATGAAGGTCGGCTGGTAGATCAGCCCCTGCCCGGCGATCGCCGCGGCCATCACCGCATCGCCGTTGCCGGCGCGGAGATTGCCGCCGACATCCGCCGCGATCTCGCCGCCGGGCCCGAAGCTCCAGCGCGCGCCGCCACGCTCGCGCGCCAGCGTGTAGATGAGGCAGTTATGGTTTTTGAGATCGGCGACCGTCTCCGGCGTGCCATGGCGCGCGAGATAGGCGGGCGCCGCGCAGACCACGAGCCGGCAGGAGGCGAGCTTGCGCACGGTGAGGCTGGAATCGGCGAGTTCGCCGACGCGGATCGCGAGGTCCCAGCCTTCCTCGATGAGATCGACCGTGCGGTCGTTGAGCCCGAGATCGACGGCGACATCGGGATATTGCGCCTGAAAGGCGGGCAGGGCGGGCGCGATCTGGCGCACGCCGAAGGAGACCGGCACGTTGAGCCGCAGCGTGCCGCGCGGCGCGAGCCGGTCGGCGGCGGCCAGCGCCTCGGCCTCGTCGATATCGGCGAGGATGCGCTCGCAGGCGGCGAGATAGCGCCGGCCGGCCTCGGTGAGCGTCAGGCGCCGGGTGGACCGGTGCAGCAGCTTCACGCCGAGCCGGTCCTCCAGCGAGGCGACATGCTTGGTCACCATGGTCTGGGACAGGCCGAGCGCACGCCCGGCGGCAGAGAAGCTCCCCTGCGAGACGACACGGACGAAAACCTGCATGCTTGTGACACGGTCGAGCATGGAGCGGGCCTCGTTATTTCAAACCGATGGTGTCAGATATTATTATTATACGACGTATTATCATAGTGAAAGAGTGAGGTCATATTGGCCGGAGCAACATCCGCAACGCTCAAGGGAGTGGCTTCATGATCGACACACGCACGGCGCCCTATGGCGCGCTCATTCTTCGCGTCGTCCTCGGCGCGCTGTTCCTGGCCCATGCGGGCCTCAAGATCTTCGTCTTCACGCCGGCGGGCACGGCGCAGTTCTTCGCCAGCCTCGGCCTGCCCGGCGCGCTCGCCTATCTGACGATCCTGGCGGAGGTCGCCGGCGGCATCGCGCTGATCCTCGGCGTGTGGACGCGGGCCGTATCGCTGGCTCTGGTGCCGGTGTTGCTCGGGTCCATCCTCTTCGTGCACGGCGCGGCCGGGTTCTTCTTCTCCAACGCCAATGGCGGCTGGGAATATCCGGCATTCTGGGCGGTCACGCTCGTCGTGCAGGCGCTGATCGGCGACGGCGCCCTCGCGCTGCGTCCCCTGGGCCGCCCCGCGCTGCAGGCGGAAGGCCGGTAGCCGGGCGGCTGGCGGTTCGATCGGGGCGGCAATGACGCCTCTCGCGGCCTCTCCCATCCTCCCCCGTCGGAAGGGGGAGGCGGACGGGAGGGGCATCACCCTGACCTCGGCATGACAGGAGGCTGACCCATGACAGCGACTTCTCTCGACGACCGGTCCGGCGTCCGGCCCATCGATCCGGGCGTGCGCATCGGCCATGTCCATCTGAAGGTCGCCGATCTGAAGCGCGCGCTCGACTTCTATTGCGGCGTGCTCGGCTTCGAGCTGACCCAGCGCTACGGGACCCAGGCGGCCTTCGTGTCCGCCGGCGGATACCATCACCATATCGGGCTCAATACGTGGGAGAGCGCCGGCGGCCCGCCGCCCCGGCCGGGAACGACCGGCCTCTATCACCTCGCGATCCTCTATCCGACGCGGGCAGCGCTGGCCGACGCGCTGATCCGGCTCCAGAAGGCGGGCATCCCGCTCGACGGCGCGAGCGATCACGGGGTCAGCGAGGCGCTCTATCTGCGCGATCCCGACGGCAATGGCGTGGAGCTCTACAGGGACCGGCCGGCCGAGGAGTGGCCGCGCGACGGCAACGGCGACCTCGCCATGATGACCCGGCGGCTCGATCTCGCCGCCCTGCTTGCGGAGGTCGATTCAGCCTAGGCCTCGACCCTCAGATAGCCGGTCAGCCCGGTCTTCTGGTGCTCGATGACGTGGCAGTGGAAAACCCAGTTACCGGGATTGTCGGCGACGAGGGCGACCTCCATCGTCTCCTGGGACCTGAGAAGGGCGGTGTCGGTGACGAGCGGCGGGATCTTGCGCTTGTCGGAGCGCAGGAGGCGGAACGACATGCCGTGGAGATGGATCGGGTGGTCGTTCTGCGTCTCGTTGCGCAGGCGCAATATGTAGCTGCGGCCCTGTTTCAGCACCGCGAGGGGATCGACCGGGCTCGGCGTGTCGCCCTGCCAGGCGACGCGGTTGATCGACCAGAATGTATAGCCGAGCGAGCCGCAGAAGCTCGGCACGGGCTCGTCGCCCTCCGGCGACCAGCCGAACAGGAAGTCGACCGTCTCGGCATTGGCGAGGTCGGGCTCGGGCACGGGATTGGGCCGGAGCGGCCTGAGCTCGGCGAGATCGCGCCGGGCGCTCGCGCCCACGGGGCGGACGGTCGCCAGCGTGCGCGGGCCCGCCGGCGTCCTGAGCGTCAGGCGCACCGTCTCCTCCTCCCGGTCGGGCACCCGCAGCGCGATGTCGGCGCGCTGGCCGGGCGCAATGACGATGCCCTTCGGCGCGACGGGCCGGGGCAGCGGATTGGAGTCGAGCGCGATCACCTGCGCCAGGCCGCCATCGAGGTCGTAGGTGCCCACACGGGTCACGTCGGTGACGGCGAGCCTGAGGCGCACGAGGCTGCCGGCGGGCAGCTCGTAGACGGGCTCCGTCTGCCAGTTGACGGTCGAGACGGTGCCGAGCGTGCCGCCGCGCGCGGCGTTGCGCGCCTTGAACAGGGCGATGAACTGGCCGTCGCCACCGAGCCGGAAGTCCCGGATATTGAGCGGCAGGTCGCGGTCGAAGCCCGGATCCTCGGCATCCTCGACGACGAGCAGGCCGGTCAGTCCGCGCGCCATCTGGTCGAGCGTGTTGCAATGGGGGTGGTACCAGTAGGTTCCGGCATCGGGCGAATTGAGCGTGTAGCGCACGCGCCCGCCGGGCTCGACCGGCTCCTGGGTCAGATAGGGCACGCCGTCCATGGCGTTGGGCACCCTCAGCCCGTGCCAGTGCACCGTCGTCGCCTCGTCGATGCCGTTGGCCACGTCGATGGCGAAGCTCTCGCCCTGGCGCATGCGGATGACCGGCGGGGGCCCGTCGGGGGCGAAGCTCATCATGCCCTGCGTGACGGTGCCGGGCACGATGGAGTGGTCGAGCGTGGAGACGGGCAGGGTGAGGTCGGCGGCGAAGGCCCGGCTGGCGGCAAGGCCGCTGGCGAGCGAGGCGGCCGCCGTCGCGCCACCGCCGAGCAACAACTCCCGGCGCGATATTCCGAACATGGTCTCCGCCTCCTGCACTTGGGGGGTGCGGCCCCCTGTTACGCCCCTCCGGCGCACCCCCGCAATGGCCGAAAGTGCCGCAGGGACCGCAATCGAGATCCTGGCCTATCCGGTCTGCCGGGCGCGGCGCTCCGTGCGGCGGGCCGCGAGATTGCGGCGAAAGGCGAGCGCGAGGCCGCCGAGGCCGGCGAGCGGCAGGGCGATGTCCTCCGCGATGCCGAGCACGGCGGCGTGGGCGCCCGCGATCAGCGACCACAGCACCGGGATGGCGAGGAGATGGTAAGGGATGCGGCCCCGGCCGAGCAGCAGGAGGCCGATGGTGAAGATCGTCGTGGGCGCGCCCGACAGGCCGACGAGCGGCGTCATGGGCCAGCCATGGCCCTGCAGCCAGGCGGCGAGCGGGTAGAGGGTCAGCGCGTAGATGGCCAGCGCGAGCCCGGCAAGCCCCGTCGTGTCGGACCGCAGGCCGATGCGGAAGGCGCCCCGCACCGTGCCCGTCCACAGGACCATGAGCCCCTGGAGGATGAACAGCGCGCCATAGACGGGCGCGGCGAAGTTGATCTCCGCGAACCGGTGGAGATGGAAGGCCAGGCCGATGGCGATCCAGGATGCCGCGAGAAGCGCATTCACCGCCCGCCCGCTGCCGAGAAACGGCCGGCAGGCCATGGCGAGCGCCACGATGGCGAGCCCGTAGGCGAAGATCTGTGCCGGCCACAGATCGACATTGTAGCTCGCCAGGAGAGAGAAATAGACAGGGCCGGTGAACGGTAGCATGCGGGTATCTGGTGTTGTCGGTACGCGGCGATCCTATACGGGCGGCTCGCAAGGCGGTTTGATCTGTTTCAAATTGTCAGAGTGCCTCGATATCGCGGATCATGCGCCGGCGCAGGCCGGCATCGGGCAGCGCGTCGGTGAGCGCGCCCATGTTCTCGTGCATGTGGTCGACGCGCGAGGTCGCGGGAATGGCGCATGTGACGGCGGGGTGGGAGACGATGAATTTGAGGAAGATCTGCGCCCAGTTCGCGGCCTCGATCTCGTCCGCCCAGCCGGGCAGGGGAAAGCGCGCGAGTGCGTCGAACAGCCCGCCGCCGCGGAACGGCCGGTTGACGATGACCGCGATGCCGCGCTCCGCGGCGAGCGGCAGGAGGCGCTCCTCCGCCCAGCGGTCGGCCACATTGTAGGTGAGCTGGACGAAATCGAGGGCCTCGCTCTCCATGATCGCCTCGAGCTCGTCATGGCGGCGGCCATGGGAGGTGGTCATGCCGATATAGCGGATGCGGCCTTCGGCCTTGTCCTCGCGCAGTGTCTCCAGATGGCCTTCCCAGCTCAGGAGATTGTGGATCTGCATGAGGTCGAACCGGTCGACGCCCCACAGGCCGCGCGAGGTCTCCATCTGGTCGGGCCCGTTCATGGTGAGCCAGGTCCACACCTTGGTGGCGGCGAATGTGGGCGGCCGGTCGAGCGCGTCGAGGCAATGGCCGATCACCGCCTCCGACGAGCCATACATGGGCGATGAGTCGATGAACGTGCCGCCGCGCGCGAAGAACGCTTCGAGCACCTTCGTGCGTTCGGCGCGCAGCGCCGGGTCCTCGCCGACATTGAAGGTGATCCAGCTACCCATGCCGATCGCCGGCAGCGCTTCTCCCGTCGCCGGGATGGTGCGCATGTGAAGGGGCGCCGCCATGGCCGGGGCGCAGCGCAGGCCGCCCAGGGCCAACGCGCCCATCGAGGCGAGCATGGCGCGGCGGTCGAGTGTCGTTTCCGTGTTCTGCATGCGGATCTCCGCGTGCGCCGTTCCTCGTCCATGAAGAGTCGTCGCACACGCGCCGCCGATCAAGCCCCGAGAGCGATATTCGGCAATTAATTCAATTTGAACGGCGATGCGATGGCGGGCGTGCCGCCGCGGGGATCGCGGCCTGCCTCGCCGGTTGCGCTCCCGCCGTCACGAGCGCTTTGCGTCGCGGCATGCTATACTCCCTGTACTGTCGATATCGCTTGTGCGGGGATGAGGCTCATGGGGCTGATGCAGTGGCGGTTGGCGGGGCTCGCGCTCACCATGGCGGGGCTCCTGTGGGCGGGGCAGGCGGCGGCGGTGCCGTGCGAGCCGTCCGGCGGGTTCAATGTCTGGCTGGAGGCGTTCAAGCGCGAGGCGCTGTCGCGGGGCTTCTCGCAGCGCACCGTCTCCGCCCTCAACGGGGTGAGCTACGACCGGAAGGTCATCTCGCTCGACCGCAACCAGCGCGTCTTCAAGCAGAGCTTCCAGAAATTCGCCGGCCGCATGGTCAACAAGAGCCGGCTCAGCCGCGGCGCCCGCCTGCTGCGCAGCCATGCGCGGCTCCTGTCGGGCATCGAGCGGCGCTATGGCGTGCCGGGCCCGGTGATCGTGGCGATCTGGGGGCTGGAATCCGACTATGGCGCCAATATGGGCAACCGCTCCGTGCTGCGCGCGCTGGCGACGCTTGCCTATGATTGCCGGCGCACGGACATGTTCCAGCGCGAGCTCATCGCGGCGCTCACCATCATCCAGCGCGGCGACCTGTCGCCCCGCCAGATGCGCGGCGCCTGGGCGGGCGAGCTCGGCCAGACCCAGTTCCTCGCCTCCAACTATGTGAAATTCGGCGTCGACTACGACGGCAACGGACGGCGCGATCTCATTCGCTCGGTGCCCGACGTGCTGGCCTCCACGGCCAATTATCTCAGGGGATACGGTTGGCGCCCCGGCGGGTCCTATGCCGAGGGCTCTCACAATTTCAACGTGATCCGGCAGTGGAACAAGTCCACGGTCTATTCGAAGACCGTCGCCTATTTCGCGGCCCGGCTCGCGGCGACCCAGTAGCCGTCCGCGCCTGTCCGCCGGCGCGGCTATTTCGTGCCGTCCCGGCTGGAAAAGGCGACCAGCGCCAGAAGGACGATCAGCGCCGCCGCCAGTGCGATGGCTTCCATGGTGTGCATCCCCGATGCGGTCCCCTTCGCGCGCTCATTGCGCATTCGCTTCCGTGACGGTCTCCTGCGAGGCCGTCGTCCGTCCCTCCCATTCCGTCGCGCGGATCAGCAGCGCGAGCATCATGATGGCGGCGATCGCCAGCACGGTGGCGACGAGCGTCGTCTTGATCAGGAACATGACAGTGCCTCCTCCGGTTTCCGCCGCGAGCCACGGGCCGGCGACGTATGCCACAGCATTCGCGGCCGCTCGCGACAACGCGGAAAACCGGGGGTCGTGCCGCCTCGCCCCTTGCGGCCTGTGCCCATAGTCTCAAGGCCCGGCTGAACGGAATTTGAAGCGGGCCGTTATCCCCCGTTCATCTTTCGGGTGCCGCACGAGCCCGCTTGACAGGCGCGAGAGGTTGCGTCTCTAATGTGACCGTACGGTCACAAATGGTGTTGGCCGGACCTTCATGGGGGAGGCTCACAATGACGCAAGATCCGTTTTCGATGACCCGCCGCCGCTTCGTCGCGGCCTCGGCCCTGATGGGCGGCTCGGCGCTGGCGGCCGGGGGGCTGCCCGGCCTCGCCCGCGCCATGGACCCGCTGCGCTTCGCGTTCTGGCCCTGGGGCAGCGAGATCGTGGAGGGCAATGCGAAGGCGTTCCGCGAGGAGATGGGGCTGCCGCTCGAGCTCGCGCCCATTCCGGGCGACTATGCGGCGGTCCTGGAGACCAAGCTCGCCGGCGGCGCGCCGCTCGACATGTTCTATGCCCAGCGCGGCCAGGCCTCGCGCTGGCATGCGGCCGGCTGGATCCGCCCGATCAACGACATGCCGGGGCTCGACGAGATCAAGGACCAGATGTTCCCGGGCATCGTCGCGGACGCCAGGGCCATGAACGGCGACTATCTGGGCCTCACCTACTACAATGGCGGCCCGATGTGCATGTTCCGCAACGAGGAGGTGCTGGACAAGGCGGGCTTCGGCGGAACGGGCAATCCGGACGACTATCCGAAGACATGGGACGAGGTCGCCGACCAGGCGCGCGCCATCAAGAAGAAGGGCATCGTCGAGCACCCGATGCTCATCAACATGTACAATGCCTGGACGGGCCTGCCCTGGGGGCTGATCTCGCAGGGCTTCTCCGAAGGCGAGACCTTCGTCGACGCCGATCTCAAGGCGACCTTCGGGCCCGACACGCCGCTCGCCAAGGTGCTGGCCGACTGGAAGCAGTGGTGGGACGAGGAGCTCGTCCCGCATGCCGTCCTGTCCTGGTCGAGCACGGAGGCCTCGAGCTCCTGGATGAAGGGCCTGCACGCCTTCCACACCAATATGGACTACAACAGCTTCAACTATAACGACCCGGAAAAGAGCCGGATCGCCGCCTATAACTGCCAGAATCCGGTGATGCCGGGGACGACCAACGACACCGTGCTCGTCGGCCATGCGCTGCTGGCCATGTCGACCCGCGAGCGCTCCGACGCCGAGCTCGAGGCCGCCTGGGAGCTGGTGAAGTTCTACGGCTACAAGAACAAGGCCGGCGAATTCGCCGTGCACAAGAAGTGGGTGGAGAAGGCCAACCTGCCCGTGCCCTTCCCGGCGATCTACGACGACCCGGAGGTGAAGGCCGCCATCATGAAGTGGATGTACGAGCCCTATGCGGAGGAGAGCTATGGCTGGCTCTTCGCCGGCCGCCGGCGCGCCATGGCCCCGAACATGCTGAAGGCGCCCTGGTATCAGGAATGGGACGCGGCCATGCACGACATGATCGCCGACGAGCTCCTCCAGTCCGGCTCGATGACACCGAAGGAGGTGGTCGTCGCCCTGCGCGAGAACTGGGACCGGCTCTACGACAAGTATATGTGAAGACGGGAAAAATCCCCTCACCCTCCCATCGCTGGCGCGATGGGCCCCTCCCTCTCCCGCAAGGGGAGAGGGGATGCTCCAGCCGGTGCGGCAGGCGAACCCTCTCCCCTCGCGGGAGAGGGTGGCGCCGTAGGCGCCGGGTGAGGGGGTCTGCAGCAGAACCGATTTGAAAGGCTCATCCCATGGCTAATGTTGTGCTGGATCGCGTGACCCGTCGCTTCGGGGGCGGCGTGGCGGTCGACAATGTCTCGCTCGAAGTGGGCGATGGCGAGTTCGTGATCTTTCTCGGGCCCTCGGGCTGCGGCAAGACGACGACGCTCAATATGGTCGCCGGGCTCGATTCCCCGAGCGACGGCGAGATCTATATCGGTGGGCGGGCGGTCGCCCACACGCCGCCCGACAAGCGCGACATCGCCATGGTGTTCCAGTCCATCGCGCTCTATCCGCACATGACGGTGTTCGACAATATCGCCTTCCCGTTGCGCCGGGCGCGGGTCGCCAAGGCGGAGATCGCGGAGCGCGTGCGCAGGGTCGCGGAGATGCTCAAGGTGGAGCCCTTCCTCGACCGCAGGCCGCACCAGCTCTCCGGCGGCCAGCGCCAGCGTGTCGCCATCGGCCGCGCGGCGGTGCGCGAGCCGGCCGTCTTCCTGTTCGACGAGCCGCTCTCCAGCCTCGACGCCAAGCTCAGGACGGAGATGCGCGTGGAGCTGAAGATGCTGCACGAGCGCCTGGGCGCGACCTTCATCTACGTCACCCACGACCAGGTCGAGGCCATGACGATGGCCGACCGGATCGCCGTCATGCGCGACGGCCATCTGATGCAATATGCCCCGCCGCGCGAGATCTACCGCTATCCGGCGAACAAATGGGTCGCCTCCTTCGTCGGCAGCCCGGCCATGAACATCGTCGAGGGCAGGCTCGCCACGCGCGACGGAAAGACCGGGCTGGAGGCTGCGGGCGGAGCCTTCCTGCCGCTTGCCGACGGGCTTGCCGACCGGGCGGGCAGGGCGGGCGGAACCGCCGCCATCGGCATCCGCCCGGAGGCGCTCCAGGTCGCCGGCGACGGCGCGGCGGACGGCATCGCCGTCACGGGCACGGTCCATGCCACCGAGCCCGTGGGCTCCGACCTCTTCGTGGATGTCAGGCTCGGCGAGGCCGCGGGCGGGCAGGGCCAGCAGATCGTGAAGCTGCGCACCGATCCCGACCGGGATGCGGCCATGGGCGAGCCCATCGACCTCGTCCTGCCCCATGGCAAGCTCTATCTGTTCGATGCGGCGGGCGCGCGCGTCCATCCGGCGATGGAGGCCGCGTGATGGCCGGGGCCCCGACGGCGGCGCTGCCGGCGCGCGAGGCCGCGCGGGCGCGCCAGATGAGCGACACCCAGTTCGCGCTCGTCATCATTCTCGGCGTGTCGCTCCTCAACGCCGCCATCATCTTCGTGCCGCTCGTCTATTCGGCATGGCTGAGCCTGCACGAGTCGAACGTCATCCTGCGCACCATGGAGTTCGTCGGCGCCAAGCACTACTGGACGGCGATCACCGACCCGAAGGTCCTGGCGGCGGCCTGGCGGTCCGTCGTCTTCTCCGCCATCGCGGTGGTCCTGTCCTTCGCGCTCTCGCTCGGTTTCGCGCTGGTCCTGAACGAGGACTTCCCCGGCAAGGGCCTCCTGCGCGCGCTGGTGCTTTTGCCCTGGGCCATCTCGCAGGTGGTCACCGCGACCGTCTTCTCCTTCATGCTCAACCCGAATGTCGGCGCGCTCAACGCGCTGCTCGCGCCCATGGGGATCGTCGGCCCCTCCCATGTCTGGCTGTCGCAGGACATGGCGCTGATCTGGGTGTCCGTCGCCTTCGTCTGGCACCTCGCCCCGCTCGGCACCTTCTTCTACCTGGCCTCGCTGCAGACCATCCCGGAGGATCTCTACAACGCCGCGCGCATCGACCGGGCGGGGCCCGTGCGGCGCTTCGCGCACATCACGCTGCCGCATTTGAGGCACACGACGCTCATCGTGCTCGTGGTCATGACGGTGGAGGCGGTGCGCCAGTTCGACCTCGTCTTCTCGCTCACGCGCGGCGGGCCGGGCACGGCGAGCCAGATCCTGCCCATGCTGGTCTTCCGCTACAATTTCGAGTTCTCGCAATACGGCCTCGCCGCGGCGACCTCCTTCATCCTGACCGCCATGTCGGTCGCGCTCGCCGTCGGTTATTTCCTGCTCTTGAGGAAGAAGAAGGCGAAGAAGGAGACCGCCAATGGCTGAGGCACACCGCAAGATCGCGGGCGAGGGCTGGCGGCCATGGGCCGTCGGCGCGGGCGCCCTGTTCCTCGCCTTCTGGACGCTCTTTCCCTTCTACTGGACGCTCAAGGCCTCGTTCATGGCGGAGATCGACGTGCTCGACAGTCTCGTCGGCATGCCGCCCTCGCTCACGCTCGACAACTATCTGCGCGTACTCGGCCTGTCGGTGTCCGACTCCATCTTCGGCGGGCAGACCCGCGCGGTCATGGAGGGCTTCGTAAACTCCGCAATCGTGGCGCTGCCGTCGGCGGCGTTCGCCGCGCTGATCGCGTCCTTTGCGGGCTACGCCTTCGGCCGCTTCGAGTTTCCGGGCAAGAACGCGCTCCTGTTCACGCTTCTGGTCAGTCGCGTCCTGCCGCCGATCACCATGCTCATTCCCTATTTCGTGTTCTTCTCCGCCGTCGGCATGGTGGGCAGTCTCTTCGGGCTCGGCATCACCTATCTGACGGCGGTGGTGCCGCTTCTGAGCTGGATGCTGATGGGCTATTTCGCCTCCCTGCCGATCGAGGTGGAGCGCGCCGCGCGCATCGACGGCTGCAGCCGGCTCCAGGTGCTCTTCTACGTCACCTTCCCGATGGCGGCGCCGGGCATCGCGGCTGCCTTCATCATCGCCTTCCTGGTGTCCTGGAACGACCTGCTCTTCGGCATCGTTCTGACCGGCGGCACCAATGCGCAGACGCTCTCGCCGGCGCTGCTCGGCCTGTCGCCGCTGATGCCGGGCTTCAGGACGGAGCTCGTGCTGTTCGCCGCGGCAAGTATCCTCTCCACCGTGCCGCCGCTCTTGCTTGCGCTCGTGTTCCAGCGTTTCATCACGGGGCTGAACATCTCCGATCCCGTCACGACGGGCGGAGACTGAACGGGGGGCAGGCCCATGACCATCGGGATCGCGGCATATGGCGCGGGCGCGGGGGCCGCGGTGGCCGAGGCGCTCGCCATGGCGGAACGGGTCGGGCGCGGCGAGATCGGCGGCTTCGCCGTCTTCGCCGCGCTCGTTGCGGGCCGGCCGGCCTTCTTCACGACGCAGAGGGGCGGGCTCGGTGCGCTGCGGGCGGCATGGTCTACTGCCGGCGGCGAGGCCGCGCTCATGGAGGCGCCGCTCGCCGCTGTCATCTCCAGCGGGCCGGACCGTCCGGAACCCCTGACGAAGTTCCTCGTCGCGGCGCCGGCCGGCCTCGTCACCGGCCACCGGCTTCCCGATACGCCGGGGGTGGGCGGCGAGCCGATCAATCGGCAGGTGCTTCGCAGGCTCGAGGCGGGGGAGGCGCCGGCGGACGCCGTCAAGGCCGTGCTGTCGGCCCATGGGGAATACGATGCCGGCCTTGTCGCCGCGACGCCCGACGGCATCGCCCTCGCCAACAGCCGGCGCGTGGCCCGCCGGCCGGATATCGGCGAGGCGCGCCTCGTTGCCGATGGCGGCGATGCGGGGATTGCGATCCTGCACAATTCGATCCGGCCCGTCGCGGGGCTCGCGGCCTGCGCGGCGGAGGCCGGCTTCGGCATGCTCGCGGGGGCCGCCGCGCCGCGCCGCACCATCGCGCTCGCCGCCGGCCTGACGGTCGCCGCCGGCGAGGCCGACGAGGTCGAGATCGACGGGGAGGGGCGGATCACGGCGATCCGGTCGGCCAATCCGGGGCTCGCGGGCAAGACGGGCTGGACGTCCTCGGCGGTCTATGCGGGCTCCGCCGTCCTGCATGGCGGCTGTGTGATCGGCCGCACGCTCGGCGAGGCCTGGGCGCGCATCGACCGGTGCACCGTTCTCGAGGTCGATCCGGAGCGGTCGGCCATCGCAATGGAGACGACGATACGGGAGGAGCCATGACCCGGCGCCGCGAGGCTGGCAAGCGCAATCGCGAGCGCACCGAGGAGGAGATCCAGAGGGCGCTCGAGGACCAGATCCGCGAGGAGGGGATGCTGCGTACCGGCATCAATGCGGTGGCCAAGCGCGCCGATGTCTCCAAGGAGCTGATCTATCGCTATTTCGGCGGCATGGACGGCCTGTTCATGGCCATGATGCAGTCGCACGACTACTGGACGAAGGCCGGCGACATTCCCTCGCGCGCGGCCAGCCGCGGCATGTCGCCCGCCGATACGGTGCTCCTGATGCTCACCGAGCAGATGGACAGCCTGCGCGCCAACGAGGTGGTCCAGGAGGTGCGCCGCTGGGAGCTCCTGGACGCCGACGAGACCCGACAGAAGCTCGCCAAGCGCCGCGAGCAGCTCGCCCGCGGCTTCATCGAGAACATCGCTGCCGATCACGAGGCCGACACGGTCGATGTCCCCGCGATCACCGGCATCCTGCTCGCCGGCGTGCTCTATCTCGTGCTGCGCTCGAAGACGGAGGACCAGTTCCTCGGCGTTTCCCTGCGCGACGAGGAGGGATGGGAGCGGTTTCGTAACGCTCTGGAGACTATCGTTCAATCCGCCTTCCCGCCCGACCTGCGGGACGCGCCCCGATCCGATGCCAGCAAGAAAGAGGAAGACGGTGAGTATGAGTGATGTCGAGTCCGTGGCCACATCCGTGTCCGGTTCTGAGTCCACGGCCGGCCGCGAGATCGTGGCCTGCCTGAAGGCCCACGATCTCGACCGGGTCTTCTGCGTGCCGGGGGAAAGCTTTCTGGGCGTGATCGACGCCCTGCGCGACGATCCCTCCATCTCGCTCGTCACCTGCCGGCACGAGGGCGGTGCCGGCTTCATGGCGCTCGCCGACGCCCGGCTGATGCGCCGGCCGGGCGTGGTCATGGTGAGCCGCGGGCCGGGCGCGTCGAACGCCACCATCGCCATCCAGACCGCGCAGGAGGACGGCGTGCCGCTCGTCGTGCTGGTCGGCCAGGTGGAGCGCGGCCATCGCGGACGCCGCGCCTTCCAGGAGGTGGACTACGCGAAGACCTATTCCGATCTCGCCAAATGGTGCGTGGAGATCACCGATCCCGCGCGCGCCGGCGAGTTGATGGCGCAGGCCATCGCCGTCTCCAGGCGCGGGATTCCGGGGCCCGTCGTGGTGGTGACGCCGGAGGACATGCTGGAGGCGCCGTGCCCCCGCGCCGAGCCCGTCTGCCTCGGCGTCGGCCTGCCGGGCGTGGACGAGATCGACGTCGCCCAGACGGCGGAGCGTCTTGCCGGCGCGAAGCGCCCGCTCGTCATCGCCGGCCAGGCCGTCAATCACGATTTCGGCCGCCGCGCGCTCAGGAATTTCGCCGATGTCTGGGGTGTGGCGGTCGCGGCGAGCTCGCGCCAGGCCGACGTGCTGGAGAACACCCACGGCTCCTATGTCGCGCATCTGGGCTATGCGGCGGACCGCACTCTGGTCGACCGGCTGCGCGAGGCCGACCTCGTCCTCGCCATCGGCACACGGCTCGGCGACGTGACGAGCCAGGGCTATACCTTTCCCACAGCCCCGATGCCGGAGCAGGCGCTCATCCATGTCCACGAGGATGCCTCCGCGATCGGCGGCGTGCGTCACGTCACGCTCGGCGCGGTCGCCGACTGCGCGCTGTTCCTCGACCGGCTGTCGGAGCGCAGGCCGGCGGGGAGGCCCTGGGAACCATGGGTCGCCCAGGCCCATGCCGCCTATCTCGACTGGTCGCGCTGGCAGCCGGTGGAGGCCGATGACGGCGTGGTCTTCGGCGCCGTGGTCGACGCCTTCTCGCGCCATCTCCCCGACGATGCCATCGTCACCGCGGATGCGGGCAATTTCGGCGGCTGGCTCAACCGCTATTTCCGCTTCCGCGGCGACCAGATCCTCCTGGGGCCGCTCTCCGGCGCCATGGGCTACGGCGTGCCGGCGGCGGCCGCCGCCGCCATGCGCCGGCGCAAGCGCAAGGCGGTCTGCTTCGTCGGCGATGGCGGCTTCATGATGACCGGCAACGAGCTCGCCACGGCCATCGCCCACGATGCGAGCCCGGTGGTGGTTATCGCCGATAACGGATCCTACGGCACGATCCGCCTCCATCAGGAGAAACGGTTCCCGGGTCGGGCCTACGGCACGGCGCTCGCCAATCCCGATTTCACGCGCCTCGGCGAGGCCTTCGGCGCGAAAACCGTCAGGGTGGAGCACGCCGACGAGGTGGAGGAGGCCGTCAGGGTGGCGGTCGAGGCCAGCGAGCCCGTGGTGCTGCATGTGAAGACCAGCCTGGAGCATATTTCCGCGACGGCGCGGCTGTCCGCGCTCAAGACGTGATGGAGGGGGAGAGGCCCATGAAGAGACGCGCAGACATTGTCATTCGCGACGCCATGCTGATCGATGGCACGGGGTCCGACGCCACCCGCGGCGACCTCGCCGTGGTGGGCGACCGCATCGTGGCCATGGGCGAGCTGAAGGACTGGGCGGGAGCCCGCGAGATCGACGCGGAGGGGCTCGCCGTCGCGCCGGGCTTCGTGGACGTGCACACCCATGACGACCGTGCCGTGCTCGCCACCGACATGACCGCCAAGCTCAGCCAGGGCGTGACCACCGTCGTCAGCGGCAATTGCGGCATCAGCCTCGGCCCCGTGCCGGGCCTGCGCGACGTGGTGCCGCCGCTCGACCTCATCGCGGAGGGGCGCGGCGACCTGTTCGCGACCTTCGCGGACTATCTCGCCGCGCTCGACGCCCGCGTGCCGCCGGTCAATGTGGCCGCGCTCACCGGCCACACGACGCTCAGGCTCGCCACGATGGACCGGCTGGACCGGGCGGCGACCGCTGCGGAATGCGGCGAGATGCGCAGGCTGTTGGCCGAGGCTCTGGAGGCCGGCTCCATCGGCCTGTCGACCGGGCTCTACTATCAGCCGGCCAACGCCGCCTCGACCGCGGAGGTGATCGCGGTGGCGGAACCGCTGGCGCGCTATAACGGGATCTATGCCACCCATATGCGCGACGAGGCCGACCTGATCCGCGACGCGATGGAGGAGGCCTTCGAGATCGGCCGGGCGAGCGACAGCCCTGTCGTGATCTCCCATCACAAGGTCACCGACCCGAAGAATTACGGCCGCACCCGCGAGACCCTGCCGGTGATCGCGGAGCGCGCGCGCGAGCAGCCGGTTACGCTCGACGTCTACCCCTATGCGGCGTCCTCCACGGTGCTGGAGGCCCGCCGGGCGGCAAGCGTGGACCGGATCATGATCACCTGGTCGAAGGCGCGGCCCGATCTCGCCGGGCGGATGCTCGCCGATATCGCGGACGAGATGGGCGTCTCCCGCGAGGACGCGGTGGCCCGGCTCCAGCCCGCCGGCGCGGTCTATTTCACCATGGACGAGGACGACGTGCAGCGCGTGCTCAAGTTCCCGCTCTCCATGATCGGCTCCGACGGCCTGCCGCACGATATCCGCCCGCATCCGCGCCTCTGGGGAACCTTCCCGCGCGTGCTCGGCCATTATGCCCGCGATGTGGGGCTCTTCGGCCTGGAGGAGGCGGTCCGCCGCATGACGGCCCTGCCCGCCGCCCGGTTCGGGCTGAAGGGCAGGGGCAGGCTCGCCGAGGGCGCCTTCGCCGACCTCGTCGTGTTCGATCCGGCAACCGTTCTCGACCGCGCCGACTATGCCGACCCGGTCCAGCTTTCCGCCGGGATCAAGGAGGTTTTCGTCAACGGCCGCACGGCATGGACCGGCGCGGCACCGGGCGAGGAGCGCGCGGGACGCGTCCTGCGCAACCACGACCTGGCGCCGAAGGACTTCGAGAGCTTCGCGGCCTGACGGGGCCTCTCTCAGCCCTCCGCCGTCATCGTGGCGGAGAGGCGCGGAGAGGCGGTGAGCGTCTGGAGGACGACGCAGTAGCGCTCGGTGAGCCTCAGGAGCTCGTCGAGCCTGTCCTGTGGCGCGTCTGTGTCGAGATCGAAGGTGAGGCGGATCTCGCGGAAGCCGACGGGCGCGTCCCGGTCGACCCCCAGAGTGCCGCGGAAATCGAGATCGCCCTCCGCCTCGATCCGTCCGCCGCGCAGCTCAACCCCGATGGCGGTCGCCACGGCCTTCAGCGTGACGCCCGCGCAGGCGACGAGCGCTTCCAGAAGCATGTCGCCCGAACACGCCTCCACCCCGCTGCCGCCGGTCGCGGGGTGCAGCCCCGCCGTGACCAGCGCGCGGCCCGTCTCCACCTTGCACGCAATGGCGTCCCCGTCGAGGCGCCCATCCGCCCGGAGCGTGACAAGCGCGGCCTCCGGCCGCTCGTGGTACCGCGCCTTGAGGGGCGCCTGCATCGCACGCAGCGTTTCGGCGTCCATGATGTCCCTCCCATGCCCCCGTTTCCCAGTTCGGGCCATGGTACCCGAACGGTCGGACATGGGAAATGCCGCCCCGCGCCGCTCAGGCCTCCAGGGCCATGCCGTCGCGGCCGGGATCGGCGCCGCCGTCGAGGCCGTTCGCGGTGAGCCGGATCGCGTGGACGCCGGCGAAGTGGTAGTTCACGGGGTAGCGGCGGATCGCGTAGCCGTCGCGCTCGAGCGCGGCCTGGACCGAGCGCGGAATGCGGTTGACGATCTCGATGATGTCGCTGGTCGCGGAGAAGCGCGGCGCGGCGACGGCCTCGGCCGCCGACATGCCGAAATCGAGCACGTTCAGGATGCCCTGGAGCACGCCCATGGCGATATAGGTGCCGCCCGGCGCGCCGATGGCGAGCACGGGGTCGTCGCCCCTGAAGACGATGGTCGGTGCCATGGAGGTGAACCGCGCCTTGCCCGGCGCGAGCGAGCCGGTGCGCCCGGGGCGCGGATCGAACACGCCCATGCAGCCATTGTAGATGAAGCCCAGCCCGTCGGTCGTCACCCCCGACGGCATGCCGAGCGAATGGGTCATGGAGACGATGTCGCCCTGGCCGTCGACCACGCAGAGCTGCGTCGTCTCCTTCTGGTCGGCGCCCTTCACGAGGCGCGGCACATGGGTCTTCTCGCCGCGTGCGATGCGCCCGGCGCACTCGGCCGCGTAAGGCTTCGACAGGAGGCGGTCGAGCGGCACGTCGACGAAGCGCGGGTCGCCCACATGGGCATCCTTGTCGACGGTCGCGATCTTCATCGCCTCCGCCACGGTGCGGATGTAGTCCGGGCTGTTGTGGCCCATGGCGGCAAGGTCGAAATTCTCCAGGATATTGAGCATCTGGAGCACCATCACGCCGCCGCCGGGGGCGGGTTGGAGGCGATGCGGTAGCCGCGATACTCCGTCCATAGCGGCCCGGTGTCCTCCGGTCCGCAATTGCCGAGATCCTCAAGCGAGATCAGCCCGCCATGCTCGGCCATGTCGCGGGCGATGGTGTGCGCGATGTCGCCCCGGTAGAAATCCTCCGCGCCGTGCTCGGCGATCCGGCGATAGGTCCGCGCCATGTCGGGATTGCGGATGACGGCGCCGAGCGGCAGCAGGCCGCCATCGGCGTCGAGATAGGTGCGCGCGGTGGCGGGCGAGCCTTTCAGGTACTCCGTGTGGGCGACGCGCCCGGCAGGTTCGGCCTGCGTCCAGAAACCCCGCATATGGGGGCGGACCATGTAGCCTTCCTCCGCATAGGCGATGGCCGGCGCCATGACCTCGGCGAGGCTCTTCGTGCCGTAGCGCGCGAGCGCGCTGGCATAGGCCGCGAGACTTTCCGGTGTGGCGATGGCCTGATAGCCGACCTCGTTGACGCGGCCCTCCAGAATGAAGCCGAAACCGTCCTCGCATTCCGCGACGAGCTTGTCGGCCCACATGTCGTCGGTCACCGCGCCCGGCGCGCGGGCATGGAAATCGAGGCAGTGATGCGTGGTCCGCGAGGGCAGGTAGAGATGCATCGAGCCGAAGCCGGCAATGCCGCACATGAAGGGGTCGACCACGGTCTGCGTCAGCGCCGTGGCGATGGCCGCGTCGACGGCGTTTCCGCCGGCCTTGAGCATCTCCACGCCCGCCTCGACCGCTTCCGGCTGGGCTGCCGTCACCATTCCCTTGCTCATGGGTCTGCTCCTCCTTGCGATGGATGCGCCGCGCCGTGCGGCTCCCCCTCACCCGGCGCGCTTTGTGCGCCACCCTCTCCCGCGAGGGGAGAGGGAAAACGAGCCGGGCCCGTCGGGGCGTCCCCTCTCCCCTCGCGGGAGAGGGAGGGGCCCATCGCGTGAAGCGATGGGAGGGTGAGGGGGCTTTGTTGATGCGCCGCCATCACTCCAGGTCCAGCGGATAGACGGGGCGGCGTACATGGGTGTAGGGCAGGCTCTTCAGATCGTGCGAGGTGAGCCCGTGGCCCTCGTCGGCGAGCACGATGGCGGAGGCCTTCGCACCGTAGGCGGCGCGGAAATGCTGCGCGGACTTCACGGCGACGACCGCGCGCTCCTCCGGCACGAGGCCCAGATGGGTGAAGAAGGCGCGGTCGTAATTCTGGTAGCGCCGCGAGCCGATGGCGATGGACAGGCCGCCGGCCTCGAAAAGCGCGCTCGGCCCGCAATCGATGGCAAGCCCCGCCTGCATGGGGCCCTCGAAGCGGAACCGGCCGTCGGAGAGGGCCCTGACCGTGCCGGTCATCTCCACAGGCGCGCCGAAGCGCGGATCCGTCTTGCCGCCGAGCGCGAGCGGGACGCGCGCCCCCTCGCCGGCCTCGTGGCAGGCCGCGGCGGCCTCGGGGTCGCAGATCATGCCGAAGGCGGCGTCGCGAAGCCCCGCCTCCACCATGGCGCGCAGCAGGCCGGTGGAGTCCGAATAGCCTCCGCCGCCCGGATTGTCCGCGAAGTCCGCGATGACGACCGGCGCGCCAGGGCGTCCCTCCGCCCGGGCGACCGCCATGGCGTCCGCGTAGGAGACCGTCCCGACCGTCGCGATATGGCGCGTCTCCCAGCCGAAGGCCATGAGCTCCTCCGCCATGGCGCGGTAGCGTGCGTCAGTGCCGTCGCCCACCACGACCACGCTCGGGCCGGTGTCGTATGTATCGGCATGGGTGAAGCCGGCATTGACGGAGACGGAGAGGACGCCCGGTTCCGCCATCATGGCGCGGGCGCGCTCCAGTGCGTCGAGCATGGGGCCGGGCGCGGTCGTGCGCCCCTGGTCGAAGCCCTCCATTGTCTCGCGGCGCGCGACGGTCACCGTCGGGCGGATCCCGCCCTCAAGCGTGCGCGCGAGGAGGTCGGCGCATTCCGTCGCGATGTCGTGAAGGTCGACATGCGGGTAGGTGCGGTAGCTCACCATGATGTCGCAGAGTGCGGCCATCCGGTCGGTGACATTGGCGTGGAGGTCGAGCGTCACGCCGATGGGCAGAGCCCGCCCGTAGCGCTCGCGCAGGGCCTCCAGAAGCGCGCCCTCGCCGTCATCGGTATGCTCGCAGACCATGGCGCCATGCAGGTTGAGCAGCATGGCGTCTACGCCGCCCGCCTCGTCGACGGCGCGGGCGATGGCCCCGACCGCGGTGTCGAACATCGCCTGCGTCACGGGGCCGGAGGGCGTCGCGTCGCCGGCCACCGCATAGACGGGCGTCCAGCCGTGGCGTCCGGCGGCGTCGATGAAGGCGGCGATCTCGGTGTTGGTGCCGCGATAGGCCTCCGGAATCGCCGCGCCTTCCACCCAGCTTCGCGCCTCGTAGGCGGCACGGTCCGTCTTCAGGACGGAGAAGGTGTTGGTCTCGTGCTTGAAGCCTGCGATCAGGACCTTCGTCATCGGTTGGACCTAGGGCCGGTAGCGGGTTTCGGGGGCGCCGAGGTCCCAGTAGACGCCGGTGACGAGGCCGAGCCCCTCTTGGATCAGGGGCACGAGGATGTGCTCGTCGGGGGCGTGCTGGGAGCAGCCGGCATAGCTGAGCGGCAGCCAGACGAAGGGGATCTGAAGGACCTCCGCGAAGACGTCGTTGCAGAT
Organism: Kaustia mangrovi; assembly: GCF_015482775.1. Classification (GTDB taxonomy): domain Bacteria; phylum Pseudomonadota; class Alphaproteobacteria; order Rhizobiales; family Im1; genus Kaustia; species Kaustia mangrovi. The sequence goes on from NZ_CP058214.1 coordinate 3,756,672, forward strand.
CGACCCGCCGGTGCTCGGCGTGACCACGGGCGGGGTGCCGCCGGCGCGCCCGACGGCGGCCTCGACCCATTTGGCCCAGGGGTGGTCCGGATCGGTCCGGGCGGCCTCGAAGCCGCCGGCATTGCCGGATGGCGGGGGCAGGATCTCCACCATGGAGAAGCCGTGCCGGTCGAGATGCTCGCGCAAGGCGGGCACGATGTCGGACCCCTTCGTCTCGGGGATGTAGCGCAGCTGGCAGACGGCGCGCGCGGTCGGCGGCACGGCGTTGAGCGGCGCGTCGGGAATGCCGGTCACGAAGGCCAGCACCTCGAAGCTGTTCCAGGTGGCGAGCTTCTCCGCCGCCGTCAGGCCGGGCTCGCCCCAGTCGGGATCGATCTCCGGCGCGCCGGGACCCTTCTCCGCGGTCGCGCCCCGGAGAATGTCCCGGAGATTCCCGGGAACGGTCTCCGGCCGCCAGCCCTCCACGAGGATGCGGCCCCTGGCATCGGTGATGGTGGCGAGCGCATGGGCGAGGATGATGCCCGGATTGGCGAGCAGGCCACCCCAATTGCCGGAATGGTGGGCGCCCTCGCGCAGATTGACGGAGAGCTCGAAATTGAGCGCCCCGCGGCTGCCGAGCGTGAGATTGGCGCGGTTGCGGTCGGCGCGCGGCCCGTCGGAGGCGAACAGCGCATCGGCGGCGAAGGCCTCCCGGTTCTCCGCGACGAGCTGCTTCAGCCCCTGGGATCCGTTCTCCTCGCCGGTCTCGATCATGAACTTCGCGTTGAAGCCGAGCGATCCGCGCGTCTCGAGCACGGCCTTGTAGGCGCCCATATGGGTGACGAGCTGGCCCTTGTTGTCGGCGGTGCCGCGGCCATAGACCTTGTCGCCGTCGCGCGCGAGCACCCAGGGACCCTCGCCCTTGGTCCAGCGATCCTCCTGGCCGCGCACCACGTCGCCATGGCCGTAGCCCAGAACGGTCGGCAGGGAGGGATCCTCGATACGGCTCGCCAGCATGACCGGGCCCTGGCCCTCGACCGGATTGTCGTAGACCTCGACCTCGAAGCCCATCGCCTCGAAGGCCGGCCGGGTCTCCTCGGCGTGATAGCGGTAGAGCTCCGGCAGGCGCGACGGCTCCTGGCTCTCCGTGGGGATCGCCACATGGCGGGCGAGCGTGGGGAAATACCCCTCTGTGTCGTCGTCATACCAGGCGCGCGCGCGCTCCATCGCATCCTTGCGGGTCATGGCAGTCGGTTCCTCCAAGCGGTGTCTCAGGCCCGTTCCCGGCCCTCGTTCTCGTCGAAAAGATGGCACTGGACATGCCCGTCGTCGGTCGTCACATAGCGCGGCTCGACGGTCGAGCAGTGCGGCATGGCATAGCGGCAGCGGGGATGGAAGGTGCACCCCGAGGGCGGATCGACGGGGTTGGGGTAGGCGGCGCCGAGATGGGTGTCGGGAATGCCGAGCGAGGGGTCGGGGGTAAGCACCGACTGGAGCAGGGCCTCCGTATAGGGATGGCGCGGCTTGGCGAAGAGCGGCCCGGTTTCCGCCTCCTCCACCACCCGGCCCAGATACATCACCGCGACGCGCGTCGCGATATGCTCCACCACGGCGAGATTGTGGGTGATGATGATGTAGGTGAGGTTGAGCTCGGAGCGCAGATCCTGCAGCAGGTTGAGGATCTGCGACTGCACGGAGACGTCGAGCGCGGAGGTCGGTTCGTCGCAGATCACCACCTGCGGCCGATTGATGAGCGCGCGCGCGATGGCGACGCGCTGGCGCTGGCCGCCGGAGAGCTGGCTCGGGAAATTGTTGTAGAGCCGCGCCGGCAGGCCGACGAGCTCCATGATCTCCTCCGCCCGCTTGCGCCAGGTCTCCGGGTTCGGATCGCCCTGGACCTTGAGGGGCAGGGTGATGATCGAGCCGATGGACTTCCTCGGATTGAGCGAGGAATAGGGATCCTGGAAGATCGGCTGGACGAGGCGGGCAAGCTCCAGCCGCTCGAACGAGGTGACCGGCTTGCCGGCCAGTTCGATGGTGCCGGATGTCGGCGCCATGAGCCCGAGCAGCATCTTCGCCAGCGTGGTCTTGCCGCAGCCCGATTCCCCGACCAGCGCCAGAACGTCGCCGCGCTCCACATCGAGATTGACGCCGTTGACCGCATGCAGCGGCCGCTTGCCGCGAAACGCGCCGGCGGAAATCATGAAGGTGCGCGTGACGTCCTTCGCGCTGATGACGAGATCGCTCATGCCACCCCCCTTTCGCGCGCATGCGCCATGGTCACGTCGGGCTCTAGGACGCAGCGATAGGCGTGTTCTTCCTCAAGGCCGGCCCTGAGCGCGATATCGCCCTGCCGGCATTCGGGCATGGCATAGCGGCAGCGCTCGGCGAAATGGCAGCCCCGGAGGTCGCCGACGAGCGAGGGGACGATGCCCGGGATCGAGCCGAGATGCGCGCCGCGCTTCGTCTTGCCCGGCACGGGAATGCATTCCAGAAGCCCCTGCGTATAGGGATGGGTCGGGCGCTCGAACACATGGGTCGCGGCGCCTTCCTCCACGATCTCGCCGGCATACATCACCACCACCCGGTCGGCCACGCGCGCGACGACGCCGAGGTCGTGGGTGATGAGGATGAGCCCCATCTCGAACTCCTTCTGCAGCTCGGCGAGCAAGAGCAGGATCTGCGCCTGGATGGTAACGTCGAGCGCGGTGGTCGGCTCGTCGGCGATGATCAGCTTCGGCCCGCACATCAGCATCATGGCGATCATGACGCGCTGGCGAAGCCCGCCGGAGAGCTGGTGGGGATACTGGCCGAGCCGGCTCGCCGCGGCCGTGATGCCGACCTTCTCCAGAAGGTAGATCGCGCGCTCGCGCGCCTCGCGCCGCGACACCCGGCGATGGCGCAGCAGGATCTCCTCCATCTGGTCGCCGATCGTGTAGGCCGGGTTCAGGCTCGTCATCGGCTCCTGGAAGATCATGCCCATGGAGTTGCCGCGAATGTCGGCCATGCGGCTTTCCGACAGCGACAGGAGGTCCTCGCCCTCCAGCGTCAGCCGGTCGGCCTTGCGGATCGCCTTCTTCGGCAGGAGGTCCATGAGGGCGAGCGAGGTGAGCGACTTGCCGCAGCCCGATTCGCCCACGATGCACAGGGTCTCGCCCCGGCTGACCGAGAAGTCCAGCCCCTGGACGGCATGCAGCATGCCGCCCGGCACCGGAATGTCGACCGTCAGGTTCTCAACCTCGAGGATGGTGTCGCCTTGAGCCATGCGGGCCTCTCCTCAGTTCCGGTTTTCCGGTGCGGTCACGTCGCGGATGCCGTCACCGAGCAGGTTGATCGACAGGATCAGGACGAACAGCGCCGTGCCGGGGATGCCGATCAGCCAGGGTTCGAAGAACATGAGCCCCTTGCCTTCCGAGATCATGAGGCCCCAGGAGGGTTCCGGCGGCTGCACGCCCAGCCCCAGGAAGGACAGCGCGGCCTCCAGGATGATGGCATGGGCCATCTCCACCGTCGCCACCACGATCAGGTTGTTGACGATGTTCGGCATGATCTCCGACAGGACGACGCGCGTCGTGGAACAGCCGAGCGCCTGGGCGGCGGCCACATAGTCGAGCCCGCGCACCTGCTGGGTGGAGCTTCGCATGACCACCGCGAACCGGTCCCAGATGAGGAGCCCGAGCACCCAGATCACGATCCACAGGGAGTTGCCGACGAGCGAGACGACCGCGAGCGCGACGAGGACGACCGGCATTGAGAGCCTTGTTGTGATGATGAAGTTCACCACCATGTCGACCCGCCCGCCGAAATAGCCCGCCGCCACGCCGAGCGCGGTGCCGATGACGCCGGAGATCACCATGGCGGCGAACCCGATCAGCAGCGAGATGCGCGCGCCGTAGATGAGGCGGGAGAGATAGTCGCGCCCGAACATGTCGGTGCCGAGCGGATAGACCCAGGTGGCCTTCGGGTCGTCATGCCAGATCGGCGGGATGAGCTTGCGCGCCAGATCCTGCCCCAGCGGATCGTGCGGGGCGATGAGCGGGGCGAACAGCGCGATCAGCAGGATCGCCAGGAGGGCTGCAACGCCGAACATGAAGCCGTAATGGCCGAACATGCGCCGCCGCATCAGCGCGCCGGGCGAGGGGGCGAGCACGCTGTCGGCGCTCGGTGCGGTGCTCGTGCTTGCTGTCGTGTCGGCCATGTCAGCTCACCCTGATGCGCGGATCGAGGAAGGCGTTCAGAAGATCGGCGACGAAGGTCAGCACGATGTAGAAGCAGGCCAGGACCAGCACGATGGCCTGCATCATCGGCAGATCGCCGCGCTGGATCGATTCCCAGGCGAGGAAGCCCAGCCCGTTGATGGCGAAGATCGTCTCGATCACGATGGAGCCGCCGAGCATGAAGCCGAACTGCACGGCGGACAGCGCGACCACCGGGATGATGGCGTTCCTCAGCGCGTGCTTGAACAGCACCCGCACGGGCTTCAGCCCCTTGGCGCGGGCGGTGCGGATATAGTCGGAGGAGAGCACCTCCATCATGCCCGCCCGCGTGAGCCGCATGACCGCCGGCGTGATGTAGTAGCCGAGCGCGACCGACGGCATGATGAAGTTGAGCCACGAGGCGGTGCCGGTGATCGGCAGGAGCCGCCATGTGATGCCGAGCCAGAAGATCATGATGAGCGCGAACCAGAAGCTCGGCAGGGCCTGGCCGATGACCGCGACGGTCAGCGCGAAGCGGTCGAGCAGCGTATTGGGGCGCATGGCGGCGAGGACGCCGAGCGGAATGGCGAGCGCGAGCGCGAAGGCGAGCGCGCAGGCGCCGAGCGTCATGGTCACGGGCAGACGGTCGAAGATGACCGAGGCGACATCCGTGTTCAGATAGTTCGAATGCCCGAAATCGCCCGTCAGCGCACTGCCGAGCCAGTCGAGATACTGGACGACGATCGGCCGGTCGAACCCGTAGACCCTCCGGATATTCTCGATATCGGCCTCGGTCGCCGTCTCGCCGGCGAGCGCGAAGGCGGGATCGCCCGAGACATAGATGAGCGAGAACGAGAGGAACGACACCGTCAGCGCCACGAGACCCGCGACGCCCAGGCGCTTGAGCGCATAAACCAGCATGCCCGGCTTCCGTCTGTGAACAGTGAGCGGGTGCGATGGTCCTCAAGGCCCGGCCGCCGCGGTGCGGGCCGGGCCTTGAGACCGCTATCGCACGATCAGTTCCACTTCGCCGTGTAGAACCGCGGGATCTCGTCGGGCGTCGGCGTGAAGTCGAGGTCGGACGAGAAGGCGTAATACTTGGCGTAGGAGAACATCGGCAGCCAATAGAGCTCGCCGGAGATGATGGACAGCGCCTCCTTGTAGAGCTCCTTGCGCTTGTCCGGGTCGGTGATCGTGCCGGCTTCCGCGAGCAGCTCGGTCACCTTGGGATCCTTCGCCGGGTCGTCGCGGCCGCCGGAGAAGAAGTGGCCCGTGCTGGCCGAGGCGTCGGGAATGGAGTTGGACCCCCAGGTCATGTGATGGAGCGGCGTCTCGCCCTTCCACACCAGGTCGCGCAGGGCCCGGTACTGCATGAACTTGAGGTTGGCCTTGATGCCGACAGCGGCCAGGTCGCCGATCACGGCCTCGGTGTATTCGCGCTGGCGATAGGCGTAGATATCGGTCTCGAAACCGTTCTCGTAGCCGGCTTCCTTCAGGAGCGCCTTGGCCTTCTCGGGATCGTAGTCCCAGGCGGGCACGTCCTGCGTGCAGCCGAACTGGTCGGGATGGCAGGCCGCATTGAGCACGACCGAGGCCGGGCCGACGAGATTGTCCACGATGGACTGCCGGTTGATCGCATGGGCCACCGCCTCGCGGACCTTCTTGTCGGTGAACTGCTCGTCGCCGGAAGTGCCGTTGACGTCGAAGGCGATGTAGCTGATGCGCATCGTCTTGGCGTTCTCGACCGTCACGTCGGGATGCTCGGAAAGCTGCTCGGCCTGCTCCTTCGGCACGTCCCAGATCCAGTCGATGCCGCCGGTCAGGAGCTCCGCCATCTGGGTGTTCATTTCCGTGATGGTGCGGAAGGTCAGCTTGCCGATGGCCGGCATGCCCTTGGGGCTCGCCTTGAAGTAGTCGTCGTTGCGCGCCATCTCGATGCGCTCGCCGGGCACGACGTTCGTGACCTTGTAGGGCCCGGTGCCCACCGGCTCGACCGCGCCGTAGTTCTTCTTGCCCTCCGCCGTCTCCGGCGCGCCGTCATAATGGCCCTCGGGCATGATGAAGACGGCCTGGGCGAGATAGGCGAGCGCCGCCGGGAACGGCTCCTTCAGCTTGATGCGGACCGTGTACTGGTCGACCTTCTCGGCATGGTCCATCCAGTCGACATTGGCCTGCGTGAGCACGCCATGGTCCTTGTCGGCGACGAAATTGACCGTGTAGACGACGTCGTCGGCATCGAAGGTCGAGCCGTCATGGAAGGTGACGCCCTCGCGCAGCTTGAATTCGAGCGTCGTGTTGTCGATCCACTCGTAGGATTCCGCGAGCAGGGGCTCGTAGTCGCCGGTCTTGAGATTGCGGAACAGAAGGCCGTCCCAGACCGTGTTGCCGATGATCACCAGTTCGCGTGTGTTGTTGAAATAGGGGTCGACCACGGTGACCTCGCGGTCGGTGCTCCACACCAGCGTGTCGTCCGCCTTGCCGGCCATCGCCTGGCCGACGCCGGCGACGGCCACGAAGGCGGCCAGCGCTGTCGTGGTCAGCAGCTTGCGTATCATGACTAGTCTCCCTCTCCCTGATAGCTCTTGCCGCAAAATAGCAGACCGCGCTCCAGCCAGGTCTTCCGCCGGATGCCGGTCCGAAACAGTCTGTCCGATTGAGTGTGAGCGTGCCAGACCCCGCGGCGAAGCCCTGAACGGTGCCTCATCGGGGTCGTGCCATCCTGTCCCTCCTCTGAAGAGCGTCGCTCGGGGTCTTCCCGAGCACCGCAGGGTGTCGCTCTCGGCTCTTCGCAGTCGTATTAAACTGCAATATTGTGTTTTTATTTATAATACCCTAGCATTGGCCGAAAGCTTGTCAAGAGAGCCGTCATGCCATCCCGCCGAGATCCGGCCCGGCCCGGAAAGACGCCGCCGGGACCACAGGAAGAGCCGAACGGAAAGACGCCGCCGAAGAGGCGGGCGGCCGGCGAGGGGCGTCGCGGCGAGCCGCTGTTCGTCGCCTCGCTGGAAAAGGGCCTGAGGGTCCTCAAGGCGTTCGGCGAGGACCGGCCGAGCATGGGGCTCGGCGAGATCGCGGCGGCGACGGGCCTCGACAAGAGCGCCGCGCAGCGCTTTGCGAACACGCTCTACGAGCTCGGCTACCTCACCAAGGATCCCGTGACCCGGCGCTACCAGCCGGGGGTGAGGCTGCTCGACCTCGCCTTTCCCTTCCTGTGCCACAACCGCCTGGCGGAGGTGGCTATTCCCCGGCTCATCGAGGCCGGGCGCGTCTACGACACGACGGTCAATCTGTGCCAGCTCGACGGGTTGGAGATCGTCTACACGCTCAGGATCCCGAACGAGAAATCGGCATTCATCGCCACCGTGCTCGGCCGGCGCATGCCCGCCTACTGCACCGCCGGCGGCGTCGTCATGCTGGCCTTCCGGCCCGACGAGGAGGTCGAGGCCATCGTGGACGCCTCCGACCGGCGCCCCATGACCCGGCACACCATCGTGGAGCGCGACGCCGTGCTGAAACGGATCGCTAAGGCGCGCGAAAACGGCTACGATGTCGGCGTTTCGCAAGCCCAGCCCAACGAGATCTCAGTCGCAGCCCCCATTTTCGACCGCCGCAAGCAGGTGTTCGCCGCAGTGCAGATCCCCATACTCATGCCGCGCTGGACGGAGGCCGCCGCGCATCGCAAGATCGCGCCGCTCGCCATCGAGATCGCGCGCGGGCTGTCCGGTCAGGTCTCCCCGGAAGAAATGGGGATAGAACCTTGAGCTTCCTGGCAGAACCACCCTCCAGCGCGGTCCGGGGCGCGCTGTGGATGGTTCTGTCCTGTGCGATCCTGTCGCTCCTCGCCGGCCTTGTGCGCTACCTCTCCTCCCTCGACATCCATCCCTTCCAGATCGTCTTCTGCCGGCTCTTCTTCGCCTTTGCCTGTTTCATGCCGTGGATCGCGCGCCGGGGCGTGGGCCATCTGCGCACCGGGCAGACGAAGCTCTACGGGCTGCGCTCCGTCGTCTCCATGGCGGCGATGACCACATGGTTCTTCGCCGTCGCCCTGATCCCCATCGGCGAGGTCACGGCCCTGAGCTTCCTGTCCCCGCTGTTCATGACGGTCGGCGCGGCGCTGGTGCTCGGCGAGACGGTGCGCCTGAGGCGCTGGACGGCGACGGTGATCGGCTTTCTCGGCGCCCTCGTCATCATCCGGCCCGGCATGATGGAGATGGGGGACGGCCAGTGGCTGGCGCTCGCTTCCGCGGTCCTAATGGGCACCTCCTCGCTCGTCATCAAGACGCTGACGCGCTTCGATTCGGCGACCAAGGTCGTCTTCTACTCCCACCTCTTCATGACACCCATCGGCCTTATCCCCGCGCTCTTCGTGTGGGAATGGCCGGAGCCTTGGGCGTGGTTGTGGCTCGCCGCCATGGGGCCGATCGCGGTGCTCGGCCATATCTCGCTCACCAAGGCGTTCTCCATGGCGGACGCCTCCGCCATCGCGCCTTTCGACTTCGCGCGTCTGCCCTTCGCCGTGCTCGTCGGCTGGTTCGCGTTCGGCGAGGTGACCGATCTGTGGACCTGGGTCGGCGCGGCCATCATCTTCACCTCGTCGGTCTATATCGCCCGCCGAGAGGCGGTGCTCAGCCGCGCGAAGCCCGCGCGCGACATGCCGTGACGCCACGCGGGTGACGGCGCGCCCGCGGCGCGATAGAAAGGGCGTCGAAGATCGCGAACGCCTCAGGACCCGAATGACCGACATCCCCCGACGCATCCTCGTTCTCGGCGGCGCGCGCTCCGGAAAGAGCCGGCACGCGGAGGCGCGCGGGGCCGGTCATCGCGGCCCGAAGCGCTATATCGCGACCGCGGAGGCGGGCGACGAGGAGATGGCGGCGCGGATCGCCGCCCACCGGGCCGACCGCGGCGCGGGCTGGGAGACTATCGAGGCGCCGCGCGATCTCGTATCCGCCCTGCGCGCGGCCATGGCGGCGGACGCCTTCGTGCTGGTGGATTGCGTGACGGTGTGGCTGTCCAACGTCATGCTCGCGGAGGAGGACCCGAAGGCCGCGGTCGCCGCGCTGCTCGACGTGCTGGAGGAGGCGCGCGGCACCGTCGTCCTGGTCTCCAACGAGGTGGGGCTCGGCATCGTGCCGGACAACGCGCTCGCCCGCCGGTTCCGCGACGTCGCGGGCCGCGCGAACCAGCAGCTCGCCGCAGCCTGCGACGAGGTGGTGTTCGTCGCGGCCGGTCTCCCCCTGACCCTCAAGGGATAACTCTGCGCCTACCAGGCGAGCGCCACGGCGAGCCCGAGCGCTGCGAGGCCGGCAAGGAGGGTCAGCATCCGGTTGTAGAGGGCGAGGGCGGACCGGATATCCTCCGCCGTGAGGACCGCCCGCCCGTCGCCCATCGTGGCAAGCGCGACCGTGCGGCCACCATAGGTGCGCGGGCCGCCGAGGCGGATGCCGAGGCTTGCGGCCATGGCGGCCTCCGGCCATCCGGCGTTGGGCGAGACATGGGCCGGCGCGTCGCGGCGCATGGCGGCAAGGGTCGCGCGCAGGCGCGACGGCGCGGCAAGCGCGAACAGGAGCCCCGTCAGCCGCGAGGCCGGCAGGTTGACCAGATCGTCGAGCCTTGCTGCCGCCCAGCCGAAGGCCTCGTGCCGGGGCGAGCGGTGGCCGATCATGCTGTCGGCGGTGTTGATGGCCTTATAGACGGCGATGCCCGGCAGCCCCGCGACGGCGAACCAGAAGGCCGGGGCGACCACGCCGTCGGCGGCGTTCTCCGCAAGGCTCTCGATGGCCGCGCAGGCCACGCCGCTCCCGTCCAGCGCCTGCGGGTCGCGCCCGACAATATGGCGGACGGCCTCCCGCCCGGCCCCCAGCGATGTCTCCAGCCCATCGGCCACCGCGCCGACCGCGCGTGCGAGCTCCTTCTGGGCGAGAAGGCTCGCCGCGATCAGCGCCTCCGCGATCCAGCCGCCGGGAAGGGCGCGCAGGGCAAGGCTCAGCGGCACCGTGACCGCGAGCACGAGAAGAATGAGGACCGCAAGCCCGATAACCCCGAGCAGGCGGCGGCCGGAGGCGGCAAGGGAGGGCCTGTTGAGCGCGCGGTCGAGCCCGCCGACCGCCGCACCCATCCACACGACCGGATGGCGGATGGCGCGGTAGAGAGCGTCCGGATAGCCCACGAGCCGCTCGCCGACGAGCGCCGCGAGCAGGATCGCGAGATTGGCCGCCGACAGGACCAGCGGCGCCCCGCTCATGGGGCGAAGCCCTCCAGCGCGCGCTGGAGGCGGGCGAACCCGTCCTCGTCTCCGGCAGGGGCGGTGCCTGTGGCTGCTTCGGCCCCCCTCACCCTCCCATCGCCTGCGCGATGGGCCCCACCCTCTCCCGCGAGGGGAGAGGGGTTGTCAGCAGAGCCCGTCCATTTCCCCTCTCCCCTCGCGGGAGAGGGTGGCGCCGAAGGCGCCGGGTGAGGGGGTGTGAGTTTGCCACGGGCGATAGTCCCGCCGTCTCCGGGGAGCCCGACGCGCAGCCAGCGCTCGTTGTAGGGGAAGCGGCGGGCATAGATCCGGTGGCGCAGCAGGTGCGCAAAGAGTGCCGGTGCGTGCGCGCTGTCGACGAGCCGGAAGAGCGTCGTGCCACCCGTCACGGCAAGGCCCGCCTGCGTCAGGAGCGCGTCGAGCCGGCGGGTGTCGCCCTCGAGCCGGGCGCGTGTCTCCTCCTGCCAGCCCTCGTCGCGCAAGGCCATGGAGGCGATGGCGATGGCCGGGCCGCCGACCGCCCAGGCGCCGAGCGCCTCCGAAAGCCGGCCGGCCAGGCCCGCGGGCGCGATGGCGAAGCCGAGCCTGAGCCCCGCGAGCCCGAAGAACTTGCCGAAGGACTTGAGCACGACCGTGTTCGTTCCGGCGCAGGAGGCAGCAGCACCGGCCTGCGGCACGACATCGCCGAACGCCTCGTCGACGACCAGCCAGCCGCCGGCCCGCATGCGGTCCTCGGCCTCGCGGGCGAGGGTGTCCGGCGCGATCAGCCGTCCGTCCGGGTTGTTGGGATTGACGAGCACGGCGATCCCGTCGCGCGGGGCATCGGCCAGCGCGGCGACGGTGTCGACCTCGTGGCCATGAGATGCCCAGGCCGGCGCATGCTCGCCATAGGTCGGGCCGACGACTGCGACGCGGGTCGGCGCGAACAGGGCGGGCAGGCGCTGGATCAGGCTTTGCGAGCCCGGCCCGGCGACGACGAGCGTCGGGTCCGGCGCGCCGTAATAGGCGGCGGCCGCCTCGAGGAGACCGTCGAGCGCCTCGCGGCCAGGCAGGCGCGTCCAGGCCTCCGCGGGAATGGCGGGCAGGGGGTAGGGTTGAGGATTGATGCCCGTGGAGAGGTCGAGCCAGTCTCCCTCGCCGCAGCCGGCGAGCCGCCGGGCATCGGCGAGGTCGCCGCCATGGATCACACTCATCGGCCCGGCTCCCCGCCTGCCGCCGTATGCTCGCGCCGCTCCCACCCCGCGCGTTCGAGTTCCGGCGTCTCGTGCTCCTCGCTGGGCCAGCCGATGCAGAGATAGGCGACGAGCGTCCAGTCGTCCGGCGCGCCGGCGGCGACACGCACCTCGTCCGGGTCGAGGATCGAGACCCAGCCGACGCCGAGCCCGCGGGCGCGCGCGGCGAGCCACAGCGTGTGGACGGCACAGACCGCCGAATAGCGCAACGTCTCCGCCATGGTCTGCCGGCCGAGCCCCTTGCCTTTCGCCGTCGTCTCGTCCGCGAAGACGGCGAACTGCACGGGCGCCTCGCGCAGGCCCTCCAGCTTGAGGCGGGCATAGAGCGCGGCCGTTTCGCCGTCATAGGCGCCAAGCGCCTCCGCATTGCAGCGCTCGAAGGAGGCGAGGATGCGCGCGCGCGCCTCCGGCGTCTCCATCGCCACGAACCGCCAGGGCTGGCTGAGGCCGACCGATGGCGCCTCGTCGGCGAGCGCCAGGAGATGGGCGACGAGGCTGTCGTCCACGGGGTCGGTCCGGAAGCGGCGCACGTCGCGGCGCCAGTGGATGAGCTGGTCGAGCCGGTCGCAGAAGGCCGCGTCGAAATGCGGCGCGGCGGGCCGTGCCGGCCCCTCGCCCTTCGCGACAGCGTGAAGGAGGTCGAGGTCGACATGGGCCTCCAGATGGTCGGCGAGCGCGTCGAGCGTGCGCTCCACCTCCGCACCATGGGAGAGATCGGAGAACGTTTTCGCGCCGAGCCCTGCGAGGAAGGCGCGCCGGAAGCCGTCGGAGGCGAACAGCCCGTGGAGATAGCTGCCCGCCACCCGGCCGTCGGCGGAGACCGCGCCGTCGGCATGGGGCTCGAGCATGGCGAAGGGGCGGTCGCGGTCCGGCCCCTCGGTGCGGCCGATATGCATCTCGTAGCCCGCAAGCGGCTCGCCGGTCGCGCAATGCCGTCCCGTAATGCTCACCAGCGCCTTGTCGGGCGTCAATGTGGTCTCGATATCGAGCAGGCCCAGCCCGGCGACGCTTTCCGCCGGCCCCTCTATGCCGTCCGGGTCGTGGATCGCGCGGCCGAGCATCTGGTAGCCGCCGCACAGGCCGAGCACATGCCCGCCGCGGCGGATATGGGCCTTCAGGTCGATGTCCCAGCCCTCCGCGCGCAGGGCCTTCAGGTCGCCGACGGTCGATTTGGAGCCCGGCAGTAGCACGAGATCGGCATCCGCCGGCAGGGGCTCGCCCGGCTGCACCATGACGAGGGTGACGTCGGGCTCGAGCTTCAGGGGGTCCAGATCGTCGAAATTGGCGATGCGCGGAAGGCGCGGCACCGCGATTGTGATCGCGCCCGTTCCCAGCCTTCCTGCAGTCTCCAGCGCGACCGCGTCCTCCGCCGGCAGCCGGGCGGCGTCGGGGAAATGGGGCACGATGCCCGCGCAGGGCCGTCCCGTGCGCTCTTCGAGATAGGAGACGCCGTCGGCGAAGAGCGACGGGTCGCCATGGAACTTGTTGACGAGGAAGGCGGCGATGCGCTCCGAGTCCGCCGGCGGCAGGATGTCGAAGGTGCCGACCAGGCTCGCGATCACCCCGCCGCGATGGATGTCGGCGACGAGCAGCACCGGCAGGTCCGCCGCCTCGGCAAACCCCATATTGGCAATGTCGTTGGCCCGCAGATTGATCTCCGCCGGGCTGCCCGCACCCTCCACCAGAACCAGGTCGGCCTGGCGCTTGAGCCGGTCGAAGCTCTCCAGAACGGCGGGCATGAGCTCCGCGCGAAGGGTCTGGTAGTCCCGCGCCGTGCTGGTCGCGACGCGCTGCCCCCGCACCACGACCTGCGCGCCGATGGCGGTCTCCGGCTTCAGGAGCACGGGGTTCATGTCGATGGAGGCGGGCACGCCGCAGGCGAGCGCCTGCAGCGCCTGGGCGCGGCCGATCTCGCCGCCCTCGACCGTCACCGCGGCATTGTTCGACATGTTCTGCGGCTTGAACGGGCGCACGGCGAGGCCGCGCCTGGCAAAGGCGCGTGCGAGCCCCGCGACGATCAGCGACTTGCCGACGTCGGAGCCCGTGCCCTGGATCATCAGCGCGGCCGTCATGGGGCCTCCTCCGCATCGATCACATGGGCATAGGAGCCCATGACGCGGCCCCGCCGCAAGCCCATGGGCTCAAGGGCGCGCCCCGCGACGTCGGTCGCCTCGAACAGCGGCTCGCCGTCTCCTTGGCCGGCGAGGGTGGAGAAATGGAACTCGTGGCCCCTGAGCGCGGCGGGCCATGGCAGGGCGCCGCTATGGACGAGCCGGCGATAGCCGAGATGCATGCGCCGCTCCGCAAAGCTCGTGACCACGGGCAGGAGGCCCGCCATGGCGTGGCGCGTGCCGTCGGCGTCGATCAGCGCCTCGCCCAGCGCCATGTAGCCGCCGCACTCGCCATAGACCAGCGCGCCGCGCGCCGCCGCCTGCCTGAGGCCGCCGAGGAAGGCGGCATTGGCGGCGAGCCGGCCCGCGTGAAGCTCCGGATAGCCGCCGGGCAGCACCACGGCGTCGGCTGCCTTGTCCGGCCCCTCATCGGCAAGAGGGGAGAAGGGCACGACATCCGCGCCCGCCGCGCGCCAGCCGTGGAGAAGATGCGGATAGGCGAAGGCGAAGGCCTCGTCGCGCGCAAGGGCGATGCGCTGTCCGGGCGGCGGCAGGTCAGGAGTGGCCTTGCTGGCGCTCTCGAGCGGCCGGGCGAGGGCGGCGAGCGCATCGAGATCGACGGAGCGGGCGGCAAGGGCGCCGGCGCGCGCCATCAGCGTCTCGATCTCCGGGTGCTCGCCGGCCTGCACCAGACCCAGATGGCGCGACGGCATGGCGATGTCCGGCGCATAGGGCAGCGCGCCGAGGACGGGAAGTCCGGAGGGCCCGAGCGCGGCGCGGATGAGATCGGCATGGCGCGCGCTGCCGACACGGTTGAGGATCACGCCTGCCACCGTGCAGTCCTCGCGGAAGCCCGCGAAACCCTGGACGAGGGCCGCCGCCGACTGCGCCTGAGCCTTGGCGTCGACCACCAGAACGACCGGCAGGCCGAGCCGGGAGGCGAGGTCGGCTGTCGATCCGGCCCCGGTCTCCGCGCCATCGAACAGCCCCATCACGCCCTCCACGAGGAGGAGGTCCGCATCCTGCCGGGCGAGCCTGGCGAGGAGACCGGGGCGCATCGCCCAGGGATCGAGATTGACGGACGGGCGCCCGCAGGCCGCCTCGTGGAAGCGCGGGTCGATATAGTCCGGCCCCGCCTTGGCGCCGGCGACGTCATGGCCGGCCCGCGATAGCGCGCGCAGGAGCCCCAGCGTGACGAGCGTCTTGCCGGCGCCCGACGAGGGGGCGGCGATGACGAGGCCGTTCATGGCGCGGTGCCTTCGAGCGATGCCCACCCCCTCACCCGGCGCCTGTCGGCGCCACCCTCTTCCGCGGGGGGAGAGGGTTGGCACGGGGCGACCTCGATCGTTCCCTCTCCCCTCGCGGGAGAGGGAGGGGCCCATTGCGCAAGCAATGGGAGGGTGAGGGGGTGTGAGCGGACAATGTCGCGCATCTCAGCCAATCCCGTTCTCCCTCAGGCCCGCCACATACCAGTCGAGCGTCTCGCGGAAGGAGACGACCTGTCCGATGACGACGATGGCCGGCGTCGGAAGGTCCCCGCCGCGGCCGGCCACGACATCGCCGAGCGTCGTCTCGAACACGGTCTGGTCGGGCAGCGAGGCGTTGGAGACGACGGCGACCGGGTCGTCCGGCGCACGCCCGCCCTCCACCAGCCGCGTCGCGATGGCGCGGAGGTTCTTCACTGCCATGTAGATGACGATGACCGGCGAGGCTGTCGCCACGGCCCGCCAGTCGACACCGGCCGGAACGGCGCCCGTCGTGTCGTGGCCGGTGAGGAACATGACGGACTGGTTGGTGTCGCGATGGGTCGCGGGGATGCCGGCATAGGCGAGCCCGCCGACGCCGGCGGAAATACCCGGCACGATGCGGAAGGCGATGCCGGCCCTGGCAAGGGTCTGGCATTCCTCGCCGCCGCGCCCGAAGATGAAGGGGTCGCCGCCCTTGAGCCTCAGGACCCGCTTGCCCGCGCGGGCGAGTTCCACGAGTCTCAGCGAGATGTCGCGCTGCTGGTGGGATGGTTTGCCGCCGCGCTTGCCGGCATATTCGACCAGGGCGTCGGCGCGCGCCCAGCGGAGGATTGCCTTGTTGACGAGCGCGTCGTAGACGATGGCGTCGGCCGTCGTGACGGCATGGTGGCCGATGAGCGTCATGAGCCCCGGCGCGCCGGGGCCGGCGCCGACGAGCCATACCGTGCCGGGCTCGAAATCGGGAAAGTCGTGGGGCTCCGGCGTCATCGGGCGCTCCCGGACGGGCTGCGGCGGGAAGGACCATGGGCGAGACGAGCGACACACACGCGACCGCGCTCAGGCGGGGCTGGACGACCGGCGCCTGCGCCACCGCCGCGACGCGCGCGGCCTATGAGGCGCTGCTCACCGGCGCCTTTCCCGACCCCGTGGAGATCGTGCTGCCGCGCGGCGAGCGGCCCGCCTTCGCCCTGGCGCTGGAGGAGCTCGGGGAGGATGTCGCGCGCGCCGGCATCGTGAAGGATGCGGGCGACGATCCGGATGTGACCCACGGCGCGCTCATCGTCTCCCGGGTGACGCGTCTCGCGCCGGGCGCGGGCGTCGTGTTCCGGGCGGGCGAGGGGGTGGGCGAGGTGACGCGCGCCGGCCTTCCCGTGCCGCCGGGCGAGCCCGCCATCAATCCCGTGCCGCGCCGCATGATGGCCGAGACCGTCGCCGAGACCGCGCGCCGCCATGGCGGGACAGGCGACGTGGAGGTCGAGATTTCCGTGCCCGGCGGCGAGGCGCTGGCGCAAAGGACGCTCAATCCGCGCCTCGGCATTCTGGGCGGCATCTCGATTCTCGGCACGACCGGCATCGTCAGGCCGTTCTCCTGCTCCGCCTGGATCCACGGCATCCGCGAGGGCATCGACGTGGCCCGCGCGGCGGGCCTTGCCCATGTCGCCGGCGCGACGGGGTCCACCTCGGAGGCCGCCGTCAGGGCGCTCTACGGCCTGCCCGACCATGCCCTTATCGACATGGGCGACTTCGTCGGCGGCATGCTGAAGCATCTGCGCGCCCATCCCGTCGAACGCGTCACGATTGCCGGCGGCTTCGGCAAGCTCGCCAAGCTCGGCCAGGGCATGCTGGACCTTCATTCCGGCCGCTCTCAGGTCGATTTCGATTGGCTTGCCGCCCGGGCCGCCGAGCGCGGCGGCAGCGACGGCCTCAAGGCCCGCATCCGCGGCGCCAACACGGCGGCGGAGGCCCTGGCGCTTGCCGGCGCGGAGGGCGTCGACCTGGCGGCCGCCGTCGCCGAGGCCGCGCGCGCGACCGCGCTCGCCACGCTGCGCGGCGCGCCGGTCGGCATCGAGGTGCTGGTCTTCGACCGCAAGGGGGAGCTGATCGCCCGTGCCGGATAGACCGACCATCCTCATCCTTGGCGGCACCGGCGAGGCGAGGGCGCTGGCCTCCAACCTCGCCGGCGACGCGCGATACCGCATTGTCTCCTCGCTTGCCGGGCGCACGGCGGCCCCGCTCCTGCCGGACGGCGCGGTGCGCCGGGGCGGCTTCGGGGGCACTGAGGGGCTTGCCGCATATCTGCGCGACGAGGGGGTCGCGCTGGTCGTCGATGCGACCCATCCCTTCGCAGCGCGCATGTCGGAGAACGCCGCGGCGGCCTGCTCCGAACTCGGCCTGCCGCTCGCGAGGCTCGAACGTCCGGCCTGGCGGGCCGGGCCGGGCGACGACTGGCGCATGGTCGCCGATGCCCGCGAGGCGGCCCGCGCCATACCGGCGGGCGCACGGGCGCTGCTGACGGTCGGCGGCGGCGAGATCGCGCCGTTCCTCGAGCGAGGCGACGCCACCTTCGTGGCGCGGATGATCGAACCGCCGGCGATCCCGGTCCCCGCCCATTGCGAGATCCTGCTCGCCCGCCCGCCCTTCACGGTTTCGGGCGAGATGGCGCTCATGCGCGAGCGCGCCATCGACATGCTGGTGACGAAGAATTCCGGCGGCGCGGCGACGGCCGCGAAGCTCGAGGCCGCCCGCGGGCTGCGACTGCCCGTCCTCATGATCGCACGGCCGCAGAAGTCGCCCGCACCGTCCGCGGCGACGATCGCGGAGATGCTGGCGCTCATCGACCGCACGCTGGGGTAGCGCCCCGCTTTCGCGGGGATGACGAGGGGAGAGCCGGTGCGGGGACATGGATGCGCCATGCTCGCCCCCTCACCCTCCCATCGCTCATGCGATGGGCCCCTCCCTCTCCCGCGAGGGGAGAGGGGAAACGGGGGGAGCCCGTCAGAAGACCCCTCTCCCCTCGCGGGAGAGGGTGGCGCCGATGGCGCCGGGTGAGGGGGTGTGCGCCCGCGATATGAGGGGGACCGGCCCATGCTCACCCCCTCGCTGCCGTCTTCCGGTTGCGCAATATGTGCTCGTGTGCCTCGTCATAGAGGGCGGAATCGCGGAAATCCTCGGGCGCGAGCGCAGGGCCGACGAGGACCAGCGCGGTGCGGGTGATCTTGGCCGCGCGCACCTTGCCGGCAATGTCCGACAGCGTGCCGCGGATCACCTGTTCGTCGGGCCAACTCGCGCGATAGACGACGGCGACCGGGCAGTCCGCGCCGTAATGGGGAGAGAGCGCGCGCTCCACCTCGCGCAAATTGCGGATGGAGAGATGGATGGCGAGCGTCGCACGCGAGCGCGCCAGCGTGTCGAGCGTCTCGCCGGGCGGCATGGCGGAAGCCTTCATGGTCGTGCGCGTGAGGATCACGGTCTGCGCGATCTCCGGCACGGTGAGCTCCGCCTTGAGCGTCGCGGCGGCGGCGGCGAAGGCCGGCACGCCGGGCGTGATGTCGTAGGGAATGGCGAGCGCGTCGAGCCGCCGGATCTGCTCCGCGATGGCCCCGTAGAGCGAGGGGTCGCCGGAATGGACGCGCGCGACATCGAGCCCCGCCTCGTGGGCGCGCTCGATCTCCGCGACGATCTCGTCGAGCGTCATGGGCGCGGTGTCGACGACGCGGGCGCCCTGCGGAGCGGCCTCCACCACCTCGCGCGGGACGAGGGAGCCCGCATAGAGGCAGACGGGGCACCGCTCGATGAGCCTCAGGCCCCGCACCGTGATGAGGTCCGGCGCGCCGGGGCCGGCGCCGATGAAGTGGACGGTCATGATGGCCCTTTCTTCCGGTGGTAGCCGCGCGGCGTGTAGACCCATTGCGAGCCGTCGCTGAGGGCCAGCGCGCGGGTAGTCGAGGCGCCGACGACGACGAGGGTCAGCATGTCGACGACCTCCGGATCGAAGCCGGCGAGCGTCGTCACGGTCACCGTCTCCGCCGGCCGGCCGAGATTCGCCGCCACGATGACGGGCGTGTCGTCGGGCCGGTGGCGGGCGAGGATGCGCATGGCGCGGGCAAGCTGATCGGTCCGCCTCTGCGAGCGCGGATTGTAGAAGCAGGTGACGAAGTCGCCGCGCGCGGCCGCCTCGACACGTCGCTCGATGACCTCCCAAGGCGTCAGGAGATCCGACAGGGAGATGGCGCAGAAATCGTGGCCGAGCGGCGCGCCGGCCTTGGCGGCGGCGGCCTGGAGGGCGGAGATGCCGGGGGAGACGACGATCTCCGCGCGCCGTGCGGCCTCGGAAACCGCGCGCGGGCCCGCCGCCCCGTCGACCAGTTCGAAGACCAGCGCCGCCATGGCGTAGATGCCGGCATCGCCCGACGAGACGAGCGCCACGTCGCGGCCCTCGCCGGCGAGCTCCAGCGCATGGCGCACGCGCGCCTCCTCCTCGCCGAGCTTGAAGCGGTGCTGTCTCTTGCCCGCCGAGAGCGGCTCGAGCAGATTGAGATAGAGGCCGTAGCCCACCCAGTCTGTCGCTTCCAGAAGCAGGGTGTCGGCTTCCGGGCTGCGCCAGCCTTGCGCGCCGGGGCCGATGCCGATGACCGACAGCCGCCCGCGCGCCCGCCCGATGGCGGCCGGATCGGCGATGGGGTGAGGCGCCCGGGCAACGGCGCATGTGGCGTTGGCCGAACGGGTCTTCTCCACGGCGAGCCGGGCCTCGGGGCCCGCCGCGGCGAGGCTTGCGCCCTCCGCGACGCCCGGACAGCCGACCTCGGCGCGCACCGTCTCCGACGGGTTGGCGAGCCGTGCCTCCTCGCCGGCGAGCGTTTCCGCGGAGAAGAACCGGGCCGGGACGCCCAGATGGCGGGCCAGCGCATGGACGGCGGCCTCGTCGGCCTTCACGTCGATGGAGGCGACCAGCGCGACCGATTGCGGCGCGAGGCCGTGCGCCTTAAGCGTGTCCTCGGCAAGGGCGATGAGCTCCTTCGGCTCGCAATTGCGAACGCAGCCGACGCCGAGCACGAGTGTTGCGGGGTGGTAGACGAGCCGTGTCTCTCCGCCCGCAACGGCCTCGTCGGTGACGGTGAGCGTCACCGCGCCACCGTCCTCGGCAAGCGGCAGGGTGGAGGCGCGAAGCCATGGCGCCTCGCCCTCGATGCGGGCGGTCCCGCCGGCAAGCAGCGCCGCCACGGCGGCCTTCGCATGGTCGGGATTGGCGAGCGTCCAGCCGGGCGGCGGGTCGTCGAGCGCGACCCCGAAATGGATATCGCTCGCCGTCGTCACCGCGGCCACGCCGCCCAGTGCCTCGGCGAGCGTGCGCGCCATTTCGTTGGCGCCGTGATGGCCGCCGAGCAGGGGCACGATGGTCGCCCCGTCCTCCGAAACCGCCAATATGGGTGGTTCACTGTGCTTGTCCTGTGCAATGCCGCCGAGCGTGCGCACGAGAATGGCCGCCGCGCATACGCCGATAATGGGACGCCCGGCGGCGAACAGCGCGCGCAGATGGGCGCCCGTATCGGTAAAGGCCACGTCGGCCTGCGAGGCGGCGGTCCCGCGCCCGTGTACCTCGGCAGACCCCATCGCCTCCGCGATCCGCCGCGCGGTCGCCGCACCGGACGGGGTGAGCGTGACGATGGCCGGCACCGCTACCATGCCTCGCCTCCGCGATAGACGAGGATGGTGGAGAAATAGGGGCGTTCGCCCTCGGGCATGTCGGTCAGTGCGGTGATCTTCTCGTCCTCCGTGGTGGCTGCCTCGACGATCATGGCGCAGCCGGCGAGCCCGGTGGCGTCGAGCGCCGAGCGCACCTTGTCGAAATGCCGGCCGACCTTGACGATGGCGGCGGCGTCCGTCGCATCGAGGGCTGCGCGCAGGCGCTCCTCGGGCAGCGTGGCGGGAATGACGGTCAGCACGTCGTTGCGCGCGGCGAGCGGGCGGCCGAGCGCCGCCGCGCAGGCGGTGAGCGAGGTGACGCCCGGCACGGCCTCGCAACGGTGCGCCGCCGACAGTCGCTCGAACAGATACATGAAGCTGCCATAGAGGAACGGGTCGCCCTCGCACAGGAAGACGACGTCGCGCCCATCCGCAAGGTGCCCGGCGATGGTGCGTGCGGCCTCGTCATAGGCGGTGCGGGCGGGCGCGCGCTCGGTGCACATGGGCACGGCGATGGCGAGCTCCTCCGTGCCGGGAACGATGGCGCCCGCGGCGATGCGGCGGGCAAGGCTCGCCCCGTCCCCGGCGGCCGGATAGGCGACAAGCCCCGCCTGCCCGATGAGGCGGTGTGCCCGGAGCGTCAGGAGCTCCGGATCGCCGGGGCCGACGCCGAGGCCATAGAAGGTTCCCTGATCCGCCATCGCTCTCAAGCCTTCATCGCGCGCCACTGGAGCACGCTCATGCGCGGGCGCAGCGCCCGCTTCGCGCCGACCGGCGCCATATGGGCGATGTCGAGGCGCACGAGCTCGCCGCCGAAGCGGGCCTGCCGGTCGATCAGCGCGGCCTCCGCCTCCAGCGTCACCGTATTGGCCACGAGTCGGCCCCCGGGGCGAAGGGCCTCCCAGGCGGTTATGAACACTTCTTCGTCGGCCACCGCGCCGCCGAGGAACACCGCGTCGGGGGTTTGCGCGCCCTTCAGCGTGCCCGGCACGGCGCCGGCGGCAGTCTCGAGGGCGGGGACGCCGAGCCCCGCGGCATTGCGGGCGATCATGGCGAGGCGGCCTTCGTCGCGCTCGAAGGCGATGGCGCGTGCGGTGCGCTCCGCGCGCAGCCATTCGATGGCGACCGAGCCGCACCCCGCCCCGATGTCCCACAGGAGCGCGCGAGGTGTCGGCCCGAGCGCGGCAAGCGTCACCGCGCGCACCTCGCGCTTGGTGAGCTGGCCATCGTGCTCGAAGGCCTCGTCGGGCAGGCCGGGGACGAGAGGCAAGAGCGTCGCGCCCGGCTCGGCCACGCAATCGATGGCGAGCGTGTTGAAGTCCGCGAACCGGCCGTCCGCGGCCTCGGCCGCCGTCATGTGCACGACGCGTTCGGTCTCGCCGCCCATATGCTCCAGAACGGCGACCGGGCTCGGCCCGTAGCCGCGTGCGACAAGCAGCCTTGCCGCCTCGCGTACGGTTTCCGCGCCGCTGGTGAGCGCGACGAGGCGCGCGCCGGGCCTGAGGAACGCTGCGAGCCGGTCGAGCGCGCGGCCGTGGAGCGACAGGCACTCCGTCTCCGCCAGCGGCCAGCCGAGGCGCGCCGCGGCGAGGCTGAAGGCGGAGGGTGCGGGGATGATCGCCATCTCCTCGAAGGGGAGGTGGCGCGCCATGGTGGCGCCGATGCCGAAATGCATCGGGTCGCCGGTCGCCAGCACGACGACGCGGCGCCCGCGCCAGCCCTTGATCGTCTCGATCATGCCGGTGAGCGGGCTTTGCCAGTGGTGGATCTCCGCACCGGGGAGATCGGCGCCGGCGAGCACCCGTTCGGGGCCCAGTACGATGTCCGCCCGCTCGACGAGCGTGCGCGAGGCGGGCGGGAGGCCGGCAAGCCCGTCGTCGCCGATGCCGACAATGGTGAGCCACGGCGTCATGGGGCGGCCTGCGGGCTGAGGGCGTTCACCGCCGCGCCGGCCATGGCGCTGCCGCCGCGCCGGCCGAGAAGCGTGAGATAGGGCACGCCGCGCGGGGCTTGCGACAGCTCCGCCTTCGATTCCGCCGCGCCGACGAAGCCCACCGGAAAGGCGAGGATGGCGGCGGGTTTCGGCGCGCCCGCATCGAGCGCCTCCAGAAGGGCGAAGAGCGCCGTCGGCGCATTGCCGATCGCGACGACCGCGCCCTCCAGATGGGGCAGCCAGAGCGAGACCGCGGCCGCCGAGCGCGTTGTGGCGTGCGCACGGGCGAGCCCCGGCGTGCGCTCGTCGTTCAGCGTGCAGCGCACCCGCGTTCCTTGCCGCAGCCGGCTGGCGATGATGGCGGCCTCGACCATGCGGCAGTCGGCGAGGATCGGCGCGCCGCTCGCGAGCGCCTTCCGCGTGGCGGCGGCCACCGACGGGTCGAAGCGCAGATCGGCCACGATATCCGGCATGCCGCAGGCATGGACGAGCCGCACCGCCACCGCCTCGAGGTCCTCCGGCAGGGCGGCGAGATCCGCCTCCCGCCTGACCGTTGCGAAGGAGCGCTCATAGATCGCCGCGGGATCGCGCAGATAGTCCATCGAGTTCGATCCTCGTCTCTCCAGTCTCTGACGCCATGTCCGCGCCCGACAGGCGTCAACCCGATCCCAGCGTCTTCGGCCCCAGCGGATGGTCGGCATGGGGGTAGGGATGATGGTGATGACCGTGATCGTGGCCATGGCCGTGATGGTGGTCATGTCCGTGATCGTGGTGGTGGTGATGATGACCGTCGCCGTGGCCATGATCGTGGCTGTGCGCCTCGCCCGTGCCGGCGCCCTCCACATGGTGGTGGTGGCTCTCCTGCGGCAGGCCGACCTCCGCCTCGAAGCCGAGGATCTGCGTGCGGTACTTGCACAGCGCGCAGTTCATGGCCGTCTCGCCCTCGAGAATCTGCTCCACGCGCTCCTGCAGCGTGTCGAGCACCAGCGGGTGGTCGTTGAGATAGGGCGCCTTGACGAACTCGATGTCGGGGAACTTCGCGGCGGCCTCGTCGGTCTGGTCGTAGATCCGCTTCACCAGGATGCCGGTGAACAGGAAATACGGGAAGACGACGATGCGCTTGAAGCCGAGCCGCGCGGCATGCTCCAGCGCGGGACGGACCAGCGGGAAGGTGACGCCCGAATAGGCCGTCTCGCCCCAGCCGAAGCCGAAACCTTCCCACAGCATGCGCATGACCTTGGCGACATTGGAGTTGGCGTCCGGGTCCGACGCGCCGCGCCCGACGACGACGAGCAGCGTCTCTTCCACCGGCACGGATGGCCCCGCCGCGTCGAGCGCTTGCCTGATGCGCTCGCCGGCGGCGCGGATCATCTTCGCGTCGATCCCGGCCTCCTTGGCGTAGTCGATGCGGAAGCCGTCGTGGTTCGCCGCATAGGTGTTGAGCACCGACGGGATGTCGTTCTTGGCGTGGCCGGCGGCGAACAGCATGCCCGGCACGGCGAGCACGCGGTTGACGCCCTGCTCGCGCAGTTTGTCGAGGCCGGTGCGGATGATCGGCGTGGCGAACTCCAGATAGCCGTATTCGACCGGATAGTCGGGCATGCGCGCGCGCAAGGCTTCCGCCGCGCGGCGGAACTCGTCCACCGCGTTCTCGTCGCGGCTGCCGTGACCGCAGACCATGATGCCGAGTTGCTCGCTCATGTCTCCGCTCCGTCCATGGCGCGGCGCTCGGCGCGCTTGCGCAATGCGCGGCGCAGGACGAGACCGGCGCTGATGGCGGCGACGCCGAGGAAGATGGCGAGCGCGATATAGTGGCTGTGGCCGTGGCCCTCGTCGGCGAGATGGCCCGGATGGGCGAGCGCGGCCGTGGTCGCGGAGAGGGTGAAAAGGGCGGCAAGCATCGTCTTCATGGCAACCTCCTTGGGCGATCGAATGAGTGCAACGTCAGGAGGTCGCCGGCTTGAGAGCATGGCTCTCGCGCCAGAGATATCCCGCAGCTCCGGACTTGGTCCCGCCTTTGGTCGACCGCACCGGAATCGCTTTCAGTTCCTCCAGGAACGCTGCGTGTTTGGGGTTTAACGTGTGTCGGTGGCTCCTTGGAACGTTGTTGTCCGTCGTGAAGCGACATGCGCAGGGCTAGCCGTCCATCCCGTCATTCCCGCGAAAGCGGGAATCCATATGCGACCTCTGCGATGGATCCCCGCTTTCGCGGGAATGACGGGTATAGTGGCCAAGGTTGTCGCGTACTCTAGAACTCCACCCCCACCTGTGCCTTCACGCCGGCGCGGAAGGGGTGCTTGATCTGGGTCATGTCGGTGACGAGGTCGGCGATCTCGACGAGCTCGTCCTTGGCGTTGCGCCCCGTCACGATGACATGGGTGTCGTCGGGCTTGGCCTTGAGCGTCTCGACCACCTCTTCGAGCGGCAGATAGCCGTAGCGCAGCACGATGTTGAGCTCGTCGAGCAGGATCATCCGGTAGGAGGGATCTGCGATCATCTCCTTGGCCGCGTCCCAGGCGGCCCGCGCGCTGGCGATGTCGCGCGCGCGGTCCTGGGTGTCCCAGGTGAAGCCGTCGCCCATGACCTTGACCGTCACCTGGTCGGGGAACTTGTCGAGCACCACGCGCTCGCCGGTGTCCCACGCGCCCTTGACGAACTGCACGATGCCGACCTTGAAGCCGTGACCGAGCGCGCGGAAGATCAGGCCGAAGGCGGCCGTCGACTTGCCCTTGCCCTTGCCGGTATGGACGATCAGAAGGCCCTTCTCGATGGTCTTGGTGGCGAGGATCTTCTCGCGCGCGGCCTTCTTGCGGCGCATCTTCTCCGCATGGCGCTCGTTGAGCTCCTCCTCGCTCATGGTCGCGGTGATCTTGTCGGTCATTCCACCGTCTCCCCTTTGTTTGCCGGGCCCCGCGCCGCCCTCAGCACATCTTGCGCAGAATTCGACCGCGGTTGCCAGAGCCCGCGCTGGATGGCCTCCTCGAACCGCGCCGCGATCTCCGCGAGCGCGTCCGGATTATGCGCCTCGATGAAGTCGCGCACCGCCTCGTCGGCGAGATAGGCCTCGTAGGCAAGTTCGAAATGATGCGGCTTCACCGCCCCGGTCGTTGCGGCGAAGGCGAACATGTAGTCGACCGTCGCGGCGATCTCGAAGGCGCCCTTGTAGCCATGGCGCATGACGCCGGCGATCCATTTCGGATTGACGACGCGGGAGCGCACCACCCGGCCGATCTCCTCCTCCAGGGTGCGCACGACGGGGCGTTCGGGCCGGGAATGATCGTTGTGATAGACGGCGGGGCGGGCGCCGGAGACCTGCTCCACCGCCGCCGTCATGCCGCCCTCGAACTGGTAGTAGTCGTCGGAATCGAGCAGGTCGTGCTCGCGATTGTCCTGATTGTGGACCACGGCCTCGACCTGCCCCAGCCGCCGCGTGAAGTCCTCGTGGCGCGCCTCGCCGGCGCTCCCCGACCCGTAGGCGTAGCCGCCCCAGCCGATGAAGCTCTCCGCCAGATCGCCGCGCTCGTCCCATAGTCGCTCGTCGATCAGCGCCTGAAGGCCCGCCCCGTAGGCGCCCGGTTTCGAACCGAAGACGCGGAAGCCCGCGCGGCGCTCGGCCTCCTGGCGCTCCACGCCGGAGGCCTCCAGCGTGTCCTGCTCGCGGGCCATGCGCGCGGCGATGGGATTGTCGGCCTCGTCCTCCTCGAGCCGGGCAATGGCGCGCACGGCGCTGTCGAACAGGTCGATCTGCGCCGGGAAGGCGTCGCGGAAGAAGCCGGAGATGCGCAAGGTCACGTCGACGCGCGGCCGGCCGAGCTTCGCGAGCGGAACGATCTCGAAGCCCGTGACCCGCCAGCTCCGCGTGTCCCATTTGGGCTTGGCGCCGATCAGGGCCAGCGCCTGGGCGATGTCGTCGCCGCCGGTGCGCATGTTGGAGGTGCCCCAGGCGGTCAGCGCCATGGCGCGCGGCCAGCGCCCGTGATCCTGGAGATGGCGCTCCACCAGCCGGTCGGCGGAGGCCTGCCCCAGCGTCCAGGCGGCCGGCGTGGGGAGCGTGCGATTGTCGATGGAGTAGAAGTTGCGTCCCGTGGGCAGAACGTCGAGCCGCCCGCGCGTCGGCGCGCCGGAGGGGCCGGGCTCCACGAAGCGGCCGGAGAGCGCGCGCAGGCTGTTGACGATCTCCTTGTGGGCGCCGAGGCGAAGCGCCGGACGCACCGCCGCCGCGATACCGTCGAGCACGGCGCGGGTCGCCTCCCACGCCGGATCGCAAGCCATCTCGCCGGAGACGAGGGCGGCGGCGAGGATCTCCAGCCGCTCCACCGTGTCGCCGGCCGTGCGCCACGGGCCCGGATCGATGCCGGCAAGCGCCTCCGGCGTCGCGCCCGTCCAGCGCGCCGCCATGGCGCAGTCGAGCGGGTCGAAACCGGCAAGCCCCAGATCGGCGGCGAGCGCGCGCACCAGCGAGCGGTCCGCGCCCTCGTCCTCGCCGCGCGGCACGCGGGTGAGCGCGACCAGCAGGTCCGTCTCCAGCCGCCCCTCCGGCGCCTGCCCGAGAATGTGGAGACCGTCGCGGATCTGTGCTTCCTTCAGCTCGCAGATATAGGCGTCGAGCGCCTGCAACGCGGCAAGCTCGTCCGCCGTCTCCGCGATGCCCGCATCCTTGTCGAGGCCGCTTTCGCGGGTGAGCGCGAGGATCTCGCGGGCGAGGAAGTCGCGCCGCTTCGGATCGAGGCCGGAGGCGAGATAGTATTCGTCGATCAGCGCCTCCAGATCCCTCATCGGGCCGTAGCTCTCCGCGCGGGTGAGCGGCGGTGTGAGGTGATCGACGATGACGGCGCCGGTGCGGCGCTTGGCCTGGGTGCCCTCGCCGGGATCGTTGACGATGAAGGGATAGATGTTGGGGAGGGGCCCGAGGGTGGCTTCCGGGTAGCATTCCTGCGTCAGGGCCAGCGCCTTGCCTGGCAGCCATTCGAGATTGCCGTGCTTGCCATTGTGCAGGACGGCCTGCGCGCCGAAGACCTCGCGCAGCCAGACATGGAAGGCGAGATAGCCGTGCGGCGGCACGAGCGCCGGGTCGTGATAGGTCTCCGCCGGGTCGATATTGTAGCCGCGGGCCGGCTGGATCGCGACGGCGACATTGCCGATGAGCCGGACGGGCAGGCGGAAGGCGTCGCCGGACACGAAGGGGTCGTCCTCCGGCGCGCCCCAGCGGGCGGTCACCTCCTCGCGGACCTTGGCGGGAAGCTGGGCGAAATGGGCGCGGTAGGTGTCGAGCGGGAGGGAGGGGCCCGTCGCCGCAAGGCGATGGGAGGGTGAGGGGGCATTGGTCTGCCCCTCGATGAGCCAGGCCATGAGCGCGGTGCCGTCGGCGGGGATCTCGCCCACCTCGTAGCCGTCCGCCTTCAGCGCGCGAAGCAGCGCCACCGTGCTCTCCGGCGTGTCGTAGCCGACGCCGTTGCCGATGCGGCCATCCTTGTTGGGGTAGTTGGCCAGCACGATCCCGATCCGGCGCTCCGCCTCCGGCGTCTCGCGCAATCGCGCCCAGTTGGCGGCGAGCCTTGCGGTGAAGGCGATGCGGTCGGGCTCGGGCGCATAGGTCACGATATGGCACTGCGTGCCCTCGTGGCGTTCCGCGCTCGACTTGAAGGAGACCGCGCGGGCGAGCACGCGCCCGTCGAGCTCGGGCAGCACCACGTTCATGGCGAGGTCGCGGGCGCTGAGGCCCTGGACGTTCTCGCGCCAGCCCTCCCGGCTCGAACCGGAGAAGACCACCTGCAGCACCGGGCAGTCGAGCGCGGCGAACGGGTCGCGCGCGCCCGACGTGGAGGCGATGGCGAAGCCCGTGGCGTTGAGCACGACAGAGGGCCGGGCGGCGGCGAAGGCGTCCGCGAGGACGTCGTGGGCGGCCTCCTCCTTGAGGCTCGACACGAAGACGGGGAGCGCGGCCATGCCTTCCCTCGCGAGCGCCTCGACCAGCGCGTCGACGGGCGCGGTGTTCCCGCCCTCGATCAGCGCGCGATAGAAGGCGATGGCGGCGACCGGCGCGTCCGCCTTGCGATGCGCGGTAACGGTATCGAGCGTCACCGCGCCTTCGCCCGGCCAGTAGACGCCGGCGCGCGCCAGCGGCGCCGGGGCGGCGGGGGCTTCGGCGCGGCCCAGCCTGTGCGCGCAGAACCGCAGGGCATTGGCGATGTTCTCCGGGCCACCCTCGACCAGATAGCGCCTGAGCGTCTCCGCGTCCTCCACAGCCATGGTGGAGCGTGCCGTGAGCGCCTCGTCGGGCTGCGCGTCGCCGGGCAGCACGGCGAGCATGATGCCGCGCTCGCGCGCCACCGCCTCCACCTGTTCCAGGCCGTAGGGCCAGTAGGCCGCGCCGCCGAGCAGCCTCAGCACCACGAGCCGGGCATGGGCGAGCGTGCGCTCGATATAGAGGTCGACCGAATAATTGTGGCCAAGCTGCATGAGATTGGCGACGCGCAGGGAGGGCGCGTCGCCGCCAAGCCCGTCATGGGCGCGCGCCAGCGCGGCGAGCTCGGAATCGGCGGCGGACAGGACGACGATCTCGGCGGGGGCTTGCGCGAGGTCTATGGCCTCGGTCCCGTCGTCGATCGTCCCCGTCTGTGCCGCCAGGATATGCATGGGCTCAGCCTTGGAGCGTCCGGGCGATTCCGTCCGCGTCGAGGTGGCCGGTCTCGCCGATCACCACCAGCGACGAGCGGCGCGTCTCGCCCGGCTTCCACGGCCGGTCGAAATAGGCGTTGACGCGCGGGCCGACGGCCTGGACGACGAGCCGGGCGTCGGCGCCGGCCACGGCGGCAAAGCCCTTCAGCCGGAGGATCGGGTGGTCGCTCACGGCCCGCGCCACGCGGTCGAGTAGGGCCTCGCGGTCCGTCTCCGCGTCGATCTCGACCACGAAGGTCGCGAAATCGTCGTGGTCGTGATCCTCGTGGCCCTCCATCTCGTGGTGCGACTTGCGCGCCGCCATGTCCGCCTCGACCGCCGCGCCGAGCCCGATGAGGACGGAGGCCGGCACCGCGCCCTGGCGCGAGCGCACGAGTGTGACGCCGTCGCGCACACGCGCCTTGAGGCCGGCCTCGATGCTCTCCAGCGCCGCGTCCGCGACGAGGTCGGCCTTGTTGACGAGCACGATGTCGGCGCAGTTGAGCTGGTCCTCGAACAGCTCCTCAAGCGGGCTTTCGTGGTCGAGCGCCTCGTCCTCGGCGCGCTGCGCCTCCACGGCGGCCTCGTCGAAGGCCAGATGGCCGTCGGCCAGCGCCGCCCCGTCGACCACCGCGACGATTCCGTCGACGGTGACGCGCGAGCGGATCTCCGGCCAGTTGAAGGCGTGCACGAGCGGCTGGGGCAGTGCCAGACCCGAGGTCTCGATCACGATGTGGTCGGGGGGCGTCTCGCGCTCCAGGAGCGCGGTCATGGTGGGGACGAAGTCGTCGGCCACCGTGCAGCAGATACAGCCGTTGGCGAGCTCGATGAGGTCGTCCTCGCCGCACAGCGCGTCGCCGCAGCCCTTCAGCACCTCGCCATCGACGCCCACCGAGCCGAACTCGTTGACGATGAGTGCGATGCGCCGGCCACCGGCATTTTCAAGCAGGTTGCGGATGACCGTCGTCTTGCCGGCGCCGAGGAAGCCGGTGACGACGGTGGCGGGGATCTTTGCTTGTCCGATCGCCATGGGGGTCTAAGCCTCCGCTGTCTTTGTCATCTCCGACATCTGGCGCGCGACGGCCCAGCCGAGAAGCCCGCCGAGCACGATCCAGAAGAGCGCGGAGGCGGCGAGCGAGTTGGCTGCGAAGCTGGCCGCAAGGCCCGCCGGCACGTCGGAGGCGTGGCTTTCGGGATGCGGCGCCCCGACAATGTGCGGCAGGGCGATGAGGACCGCGCCGAGCGCCTTGACCGCGACGGGTCTGGCAAGCGCGATGCAGGCGATGCCGCCGGCGGTCGCGGCCACGGTCGCCCACCACCAGACCTGCCGGGCGAAGAGGTCGGCGGCCGGCATGCCCGGCAGCTCGGGCGCGAGCCCCGCAGCGGGCGCGAGCTGGAAGACGAGGAAGCCCAGTCCTCCCCAGACAAGGCCGGTCGCGGCGGTCACGGGGCGGCCGGAGGCCATCATACCGGCCAGAAGAATCAGCGAATAGGCGGCTCCGGTGAGAATGTTGGCGAGCGCGGTATAGGCGGTGCGCTCGATGCCGTCGGCGGGCGCCCAGGCCTCGTGGCCCTCCTCGTCATGGCCGGCATGGGCGAGAATCAGCCGCCCGCCGCCGGGCAGCGTCCAGCCGGCATGGTCGGGTACGGCGCCCGTCTCGTAGGTCTCCGCTTCGAGGATCAGCGGTGTCACCCGCCACATCTGAACGACAGTCAGCAACAATCCGGCCGCAACGCCAGCCAGAATTGCCGCGAGCAGGGCGCGGCCCATCATGATGCGTCCGACGCGTCAGTGGCAGGGAAAGCCGACCGCGTGGCGCGTGTCGTGTGCCGCGTTGTGAAGCACGCTCGCCCCGGCGAAGCCGACCCCGCCGAGAAGGACGAGACCGAGTGCCAGAGCCGCCGCGGCGACCTTGATTCTCTCCTGGACGCCCAGGGAGACCGACGGTGAAACAGACTGTGACTGTGTGAGCATGACACCCTCCGTGCTGGCTCGCTTTACGATTCCGCTTGGGGCCTCATGCCTCGTCAAGCGCCGGGCGGCAGGTCTCCTGGCTCACGGGTCTCAGAGCGTCGCGCGCCTTCCCGGACGGTCCCGTCCAGTGGCTCTTGTCGCGCGAGCCTCGCCGTTCACAGTTGCGGGGGCAGCCCCGGCTTCGGTCCCTGATGGGTACGCCTCACCGGATTCCCTTTTGCATCCCCTCCTGCCGGTCACGCAGAATGAGGGAACCGCCTGACGATTTTGATGGCACAGGGGCGCATGCCCGTCAAGGCGGCGTGGACCTAGGTGGCCGAGATGCCGAGCTGGTCCCTGGCCTTGTCGAGCTGCTCGTCGACCCGGTCGTTAGCGGCCTGCGAGCCCCAGTCGTGCTGTGCCAGAACCTCGGCCACAGCCGCGCGCTGATCCTCGGGCAGGCTTTCCAGATACTCGACGATTGCACCGAGCACATGCTCGTCATTGGCCTCCGGCGAGCCTTCGGCGAAGGGGCCGTGGAGGCTCAACTGGCCGTTGATCGATTGCACGGCTTCGTCGAAATTGGAGGGCGTATCGGACGATGATGCCGTGACGAGGTCTCCGCCCTTCACGAACACGATCTCTCCGGGATGGATCAGGTCCGGATCCGCGAACTGCTGGTTATACCCATAGCTCAGCTCGGAGGGATCCACGCCGGCGCGCTCGGCGATCGACCAGAGGCTGTCGCCCGGCTGCACGACGACATAGGCGGTCTCCTCCTCCGCCGGCGGCTGCTCGCTGCCGCCATCGGCGTTCTGCGAGGCCTGCTGGCGCGCCTCGTCGATGGCATCGCTGAAATCGGCCGCGCTCTGTGCGTCCTGGTCGGATGCCATGGTCGGATCCGTGTAGCGTCCATCGCGGTCGATGGTGACGAGATCTCCGGACATGATGTTTCCCCCTTCGGCTTGGGTGCGAGGCGGCGGCCGGGCTTGAGCGTCCTTCGGCGCGGCATGCCGGCCTCTTGAGCCCGGAAACCGTCGCGCATCCAACGATCAGTGTAAAGATCAACAATCGTATGACGGGGCCGGTGCAAGCGATCGGACGGCGGGTAC
Source organism: Kaustia mangrovi (assembly GCF_015482775.1). Lineage (GTDB taxonomy): Bacteria > Pseudomonadota > Alphaproteobacteria > Rhizobiales > Im1 > Kaustia > Kaustia mangrovi. The sequence continues at coordinate 3,789,019 of NZ_CP058214.1, forward strand.
GCCCCTGAGGAAAAATCCCGGTCAGGGGTTGAAATTGGGGGGGTAAAGATTGTAGTAGGTTATTTGCGACATTTCGTGTCGCAAAAGCGACATAGCCAAGCAATAACATATCCGCACCTCGTCGAGGTGCGGCGTCGCTGCAAGAAACAGGGGACCGACAGAATGATGATCCGGGAACCAAGTCTCGGAGATGGGATTCTATTGCCCGATTTCAATTTTAACTAACGGGCTATCGACGTGGGCTCATCTGTACGGACGGCACGGAAAAGCCGGACGGGAGCCCCGTTTTTTATGGCGCTCGCCCGGTTTCACCCCAGACGCCGCTCGGCGGAGTGCCAATCGCCAAAGAGGAAAAGGAGAACTGATCCATGCAAGACGATCTCTACAGGCGCGAGTACACGAAGGAATTCGTCTCGCGCTGGGATGATCTGATCGGCTGGGAAGGTCGCCGGGAGGGCGAGAACGGCTTCTTCGAGCAGTTGCTGGAGGAGAACAACTGCCGCAGCGTCGCCGATGTCGCCGCCGGCACGGGCTATCACGCGATCACGCTGGCGGAGGCGGGCTTCGATGCCGTCGCCGCGGACGGGTCCGCGAACATGATCGAGCAGACAAAGGCCAATGCGGAGCGCCTCGGCGTGAAGCTCGCCGGCGCCAAGATGTGCGAGTGGCAGAATCTCGACAAGACCTTCGGCGCGGAAGCCTTCGACGCCATGGTCTGTCTCGGCAACGCCTTCACCCACCTGTTCGACCACGATGAGCGCGTCGACGCGCTCAAGGCGATGTACCGGGCCCTGAAGCCCGGCGGCGTCCTGGTGATCGACCAGCGCAATTACGACGCCATGCTCGAGGAAGGCTATTCGAGCAAGCACAAGCACTACTACACCGGCGACGGCGTGGAGGCGCGCCCCGTCGAACTCAGCGAGGACAAGGTCCGCTTCGAGTATTCCTACCCGGACGGCGCCAAGCACTATCTCACGATGTTCCCGCTGCGGCGCGAATATCTGAGCGGTCTCATGCGCGAGGTCGGCTTCCGGCCGGTCATCTGCTACGGCGATTTCGAGGAGAACTTCGACGCCGACGACGTGGACTTCTTCCAGCAGGTCGCCTTCAAGCCCAAGGCCGCGAACGGCAATGGGAGGCACTGACCGATGACTTCCGACGTTCAGTCGATTGTCCGCGAGACCAAGGAATATTACGACGGTGCCGCGGACCACATCTATCGCGACATCTGGGGCGAGAACATCCATCTCGGCATCTTCGAGACGCCGGGCCAGGACCTGCCGTCCGCCATGGTGCGCTCCAACGAGCGTGTGGCGGATCGGCTCTCGCTCGGGGCCCGCGACAGGGTGCTCGATGTGGGCTGCGGCTACGGCGCCTTCGCCCGCTTCCTGGCGGAGCGCTTCGGCTGCCAGGTGCTCGCCACCAACATCTCCGACCGCGAGCTCGCCTGGGGGCGCAAGCTCACCGAGGATGCCGGTCTAGACGACCGGGTGTCGTTCGAGTGGGCGGACTTCCACGACCTCCAGTTTGATGATGCGAGCTTCGACTGCTATTCCTCTCAGGAGGCTTTCCTGCACGCCTGCGACAAGACGCAGGTCCTGAAGGAGGCCTTCCGCGTGCTCAAGCCCGGCGGAACGCTCGTCTTCACCGATCTCCTGGTGCGCGAGGGGACGCCGGAGGCCGACCGCGAGAGGATCTACGAGCGGGTGAAGTCGCCGGATATGTGGGACACCAAGGACTACAAGGCCGCGCTGAAGAAGGCCGGCTTCGCGCTTGCCGACCACGCCGACTGGTCGACCAATGTCGCGCCCACCTATGGCTGGGTGCGCGACCAGCTCGAGACGCGCCGCGGCGAGTTCGAGCGCCGCATCGGCAAGTCGACGGTGGACCGCACGTCCAATGCGCTCAAATTCTGGGTCGACGGCGGAAACCAGGGCAAGATCGGCTGGGAGTTCTTTCTGGCGGTCAAGCCCCAATAGACGCTAGCATGCGGCCGCCCGCGGCTTTCCATGCGGGCGGCCGTTCCCTCTGCCGGTTCCCCGGAACCGGCCTTCAAGACTGACTTTCAAGATTGACAAGGGACTTCTACTCATGCCGAGAGAATATATCTTCTCCTCCGAATCGGTCGGAGCCGGCCATCCCGACAAGATGGCCGACAACATCTCCGACGCCATTCTGGACGCGATCTTCACGCAGGATCCCAAGGCGCGGGTGGCCTGCGAGACGCTGCTCAACACCGGCCTGTGCGTGATCTCCGGCGAGATCACGACGAGCGCCAATGTCGATTACACCAAGGTCGCGCGCGAGACGATCCTCGATATCGGCTACGACAGCTCCGAGCTCGGCTATGACGGCAATAGCTGCGCCGTGCTCGTCGCCATCGACGAGCAGAGCCGCGACATCGCCCAGGGCGTCGACGAGGGCGACGGGCTGCATCTCGACCAGGGCGCCGGCGACCAGGGCCTCATGTTCGGCTTCGCCTGCCGGGAGACCGACGAGCTGATGCCCATGCCGATCCAGCTTTCCCACAGGCTGACCGCCAAGCAGGACGAGCTGCGCCGCTCCGGCAAGCTCCCCTGGCTGCGCCCCGACGTGAAGTCGCAGGTCTCCGTCGCCTATGAGGACAATGCGCCCAAGCGCGTGGAGACGGTGGTGCTGTCGACCCAGCACGACCCCGATGTCGACTACAAGGACATCGAGGAGGCCGTCGTCGAGGAGATCATCAAGCCGACCATCCCGGCGGAGATGCTGTCGGACAAGACGCGCTATCTCGTCAATCCGACGGGGCGCTTCGTGATCGGCGGGCCGGTCGGCGACTGCGGTCTCACCGGCCGCAAGATCATCGTCGACACCTATGGCGGCATGGGCCGTCACGGCGGCGGCGCGTTCTCCGGCAAGGACCCGTCGAAGGTCGACCGCTCGGCGGCCTATGCCGCGCGCTACGTGGCCAAGAACGTGGTCGCCGCGGGGCTTGCCGACATCGCCGAGGTGCAGATCGCCTATGCCATCGGCGTGGCCGAGCCGGTGTCGATCCACATCAACACCTTCGGCACGGGCCGCCTGCCGGAATCGCGCATCGAGGAGCTGATCCGGACGCATTTCGACCTGCGCCCGAAGGCGATCATTCGCGATCTCGATCTCCTGCGGCCGATCTTCCGGCCGACCGCCACCAACGGCCATTTCGGCCGCACCGGCGACGGCTTCACCTGGGAGAAGACCGACCGGGCCGAGGCGCTCGCCGCCGACGCCGGCAAGCTCCAGGCGGCGGAGTAACGCCAAAAAGCGCGACAAGCCCTCTCACCCGCCCATCGCCGATGCGATGGGCCTCTCCCGCTCGCGGGAGAGGGAGGCGCCGTCAGGCGCCGGGTGAGGGGGATTTTTTCTTCCCTTCCCTCACGTCCCCATCCTCGCGAAACGCGGTCATCGTCCCCAGCAGATGCTGCAGGAGCCTGTTGGCGCCGACGCTGAGGCGCCGGCCAAGGCGGGTGACGATATGCGCCTCGGCGCGCTGGAGATCGGGCTGGTCGATCTCCACGGCCAGAAGCTGGCCGTCATGGATCTCGCGGGCGACCGCGAAGGCCGGCAACAGGGCCAGCCCGTGGCCCGAACGCGCGAACTGCTTCAGCATGGCGATGGAATTGGTCACCAAGACCGGCGCGATCTGGAGATGCTCGGCGCGCTCGGCCTCGCGCACGATCTGGCGCAGGCCGTAGGAGATCTCGGTCAGCGCGATGCGCTCTTGCGCAACCCTCTGGAAGGTGAGCGGCCCCGCCTGCCCGGCGAGCGCGTGGCCGGGCGCCATGACGGCCGAGATCGGCTGGCGCTTGCGGGCATGCGAGCGCAGGCGCGGCTCGGCGGGGGGATGGAACACCAGTCCCAGATGCGCCTCGTCCTCCAGAACCTCGCGGATCACCTCGTTGGTGCCGACCACGTTGGCGGACAGTTCCACATCCGGATAGCGATCCATGAAGGAGGCGAGCGGGCCCGCCACCAGATCGCCCACGAAGCCCTCGCCGACCGCGAGCCGGACATGGCCGCCGCGCAGGCCCTGCAATGCCTCGAGTTCGCTGATGAGCGTGTCCTCGCGCGCCAGCCTCTCGCGGAAATAGGCGAGCACGCGCTCGCCCGCCTCGGTCGGCTTCACGCCCCTGCGGTGGCGTTCGATCAGGGGGATCATGGTCTCGCGCTCGAGCTGCGCGATCTGGCGGCTGACGGCGGAGGGCGCGACATCCATGAAGTCGGCGGCGGAGCGGATGCTGCCGTGCCGGACGGCCTCGTAGAAATAGCGCATGCGCTGTTCGTTGAGCTTCATGGCGGTGCTTCATCACAGTGTTGCGGTCAATGCAACGATTTTGTCATGTGTCGATATTGAAGGCATGGCTCGCGGGCGGCCATAGTGGGCGGCGCAACGGAGGAAAGCGCGCCCATGGCCCACAACCAGACCACGCTCGGCATCGATCATCCGCTCGTCACGGTCGCCGATCATGCCGCGACGCTCGACCGCTATCGCCGGATGGGCTTTCAGCCCTCGCCGGTGAGCCACCATCCCTGGGGCACGGTCACCGCGCTCGTCATGTTCCCGGACAATTTCATCGAGCTCATCGGTGTCGAGGACCCGTCGAAATTCGGCACCAATTCGGTAAACGGCTTCTGCTTCGGCCGCTTCCTCGGCGGCTTTCTGGACAACCAGGAGGGTGTCTCGCTCGTCGCGCTCCATTCGAAGGACGCGCGCGCCGACCACCGCGCGGTCGTGGAGAAGGGGCTGAAGACGCAGGGCATCATCGATTTTCGCCGCGCCATGAAGAAGCCCGACGGCACGCCCGACGAGGCGGTCGTCTCGCTCGTCATGCTCATCGACGAGGATCTGCCGGAGGCCTCCAACTTCATCTGCCATCAGCACCGCCCAGAACTCATCTGGGTGCCGGAATGGCAGAACCACCCCAATGGCGCGGTGGCCATCGCGGCCGTCACCTATGTGGACGACGCGGCGGGGACGCTCGCGAAGCGCTTCGCCACGCTCTATGGCACGGATGGCGAGGGCGGTGTCTTCGATACGGGCTGCGGCGTCATCAATGTGGTTGCCGCCCGGGAGGCGGCCGGCCGGTTCGGCGGCGTCGATCTCCCCCGGTTCGCCGCCGACCGGCCCCACGCCGTGGCGATCACTGTCGCCGTGGAGAGCCTGCGGCAATTGCGGGCCTCGCTGGAGGCCGGCGAGGTGCCCCACACGGATGCGGAGCGCCGGGTTCTCGTCGCGCCGGACTTTTGTGGAAATGTCATTCTCGAATTCGTTGAAAGGACATCATGACGGAACGATCCTCCCTGTCCGTCGGCGTCGTCGGTCTCGGCGCCATGGGCGGCGGCATGGCCGCGCATCTGACTGCAAGCGGTGCCGAGACCCACGGTTTCGACCTGAGCGAGGAGGCGCGCACGCGCCTCGGGGACAGGGGCGTTGCCGTCCACGACACGCTCTCGGCCCTCGCTGAGGCCGTGGACGTCATCGTGCTGTCCCTGCCGAAGGCGGAGCATGTGGAAGCGGTATGCCTCGGCGCGGGCGGGCTTGCGGAGGTGGGCCGCACCGGCCAGATCGTGGTCGACACCACGACCTCCATGCCGGACGTCTCTCGCCGGGTCGCCACAGCGCTTGCCGGGCGCGGCATGGCCATGCTCGACGCGCCGGTGTCCGGCGGGCCGTCGGGGGCGGCCTCGGGCGGCATGACCATGATGGTCGGCGGCGACGGGGACGCGCTGGACCGCGCGCGCCCGGTGCTCGACATCATGACGGCGACCGTCGTCCATGTGGGCGGATCGGGCGACGGCAATATCGCCAAGATCGCCAACAACCTTCTCTGCGCCGCCCATCTCCTCACCACGGCGGAGGCCATGAGCCTCGCCGCGCGCGCCGGCGCCCGGCCGGAGTCCGTGCTCGAGGCGGTCAATGCCGGCTCCGGCCGCAGCGGGGTGAGCCAGGTGAACTTCCCGCGCTGGGTGCTGTCGGGGGCCTACGATTCCGGCTTCACCATGGGGCTCATGCGCAAGGATGTCGGCCTCGCTGTCGCGCTCGCCAAGGAGCATGGCCTCGATCTCCCGATTTCCATGGCCACGGCGGAGATCTGGCGCGAGAGCGCGCAGACGCTCGCCGATGGCGAGGACTTCAACCGCATTGTCTGCCGTATCGACAAGGCCCTTTATTCAGAGTGACGCCCATGTTTGCCAATGACGAGCTGAAAGCCCTGATGGCCCCGTTCTGGGGCGAGCGCGACGAGGCGGCGAGCTATGTCGCCGGCGAGTTCCTGGCCGGGGAGGGCGAGCCGGTGGAGGTCGCCGACCCCGCGACCGGCAAGCCGGCCATGCGCTTCCGCGATGCGGGCGCCTCCGTCGCCGCGCGTGCGGCGGCCGCGGCCCATGAGGCCTGGCCGCACTGGTGGGCGATGACCCATGCCGCGCGCGGGCGGATCATGCAGAAGGCTGCGCGAGCCATCGAGGCGGAGGCGGACACGCTCGCCCGCATCGAGGCCATTGCCGCCGGCAAGCCGATCCGCGACACGCGCGTCGAGGTCGCCAAGGTCGTGGAGATGTTCGAATACTACGCCGGCTGGTGCGACAAGCTCCATGGCGACGTCATTCCCGTGCCCACGAGCCACCTGAACTATACGCGCCACGAGCCGTTCGGCGCCGTCCTTCAGGTGACGCCGTGGAACGCGCCCGTCTTCACCGCCGGCTGGCAGATCGCGCCGGCGATCGCGGCGGGCAACGCCGTTGTCCTGAAGCCGTCGGAGCTCACGCCGCTGACCTCCATCGCGCTTGGCGTGCTGGTGGAGCGGGCCGGCACGCCGACAGGGCTCGTCAACGTGCTGGCGGGATTCGGCCACACGACCGGACAGGCCGCGCTGGAGGCCCCGGAGATCGCCAAGGTCGTCTTCGTCGGCTCGCCGGCGACGGGCGCGAAGATCGCCGCGACCGCGGCGGCGCGCGTCATCCCGAGCGTCCTGGAGCTCGGCGGCAAGTCGGCCAATATCGTGTTCGCGGATGCCGATCTCGGCCGTGCCGCCGTGGGCGCGCAGGCCGCGATCTTCGCCGCCGCCGGACAGAGCTGCGTCGCGGGCTCGCGCCTCCTCGTCCAGGAGAGCGTCTACGACCGCTTCGTGGAGGCCGTGGCGCAGGCCGCCGCCCGGATCCGTGTCGGCGCGCCGCTCGACGAGGAGACCCAGGTCGGTCCCATCAACAATGCCCGCCAGTTCGGCCATGTGCGCGAGATGATCGCCGGGGCGCTCGATGAGGGCGGCGCCTATGCGCTCGACGGCTTCGATCCCTATCCGGGCGACGAAGGCTATTTCGTGCGCCCGACCGTGCTGAAGGGCCACAACGCCATGGCCGCCGCACGCGAGGAGATCTTCGGCCCCGTCGTCATGGCGATCCCCTTCAAGGACGAGGAGGAGGCCGTGGCGATTGCCAACGATACGCGCTTCGGGCTGGCCGGCGCGGTGTGGACGAGCGACGTCGCGCGCGCCCACAGGGTCGCCGCCGCCGTGCGCGCCGGCACGATCTGGATCAACTCCTATAAGACGATCCATGTGAGCTCGCCCTTCGGCGGTTACGGCCTGAGCGGCTATGGCCGCTCCTCCGGGCTGGACGCGCTGAGGGAATACACCCAGACCAAGAGCGTGTGGGTGGAGACGGCCGCCGACCCGGCCATAGCCTTCGGCTACGCGCCGAGCCTCGACTGACGCATCCGCGCCTCACGCCGCCCCGCGGCGGTGCTCCGCGGTGAGCCTCGCGGGCGCGGGGCGCGGCAGGATGAGGGCGGCAATGACAACCAGGGCGGCGAAGGCCGCGAAGACGGCGAACATGACCGGGAAGCCGCCGCGCTCGTAGAGCTCCGCGACCAGCGGCACCGCCAGCGCGCTCACGCCGAGCGACAGCACATAGGTGACCGAGTAGAGCCGCGCGCGCCAGGCCGGTGCCGCATGGCGCGCGACGAGCGCGTCGTGGATCGGCAGCTCGCCGAAGACCGCCGCCATCATTGCGAGGCTCGCGACGGCGACCGCCAGGCCGCCGGCAAGCCCCACGGCGAGGAGCAGCGGGATCTGGGCGAGCGCGACGGCGATGAAAACGGGCCGGATGGGCTTGCGGTCGATCAGCGTGCCGACGCCGATCTGCGTGAAGGCGGCCAGCGCCAGAACGAGGCTCGCCAGCCCGCCGACGCCCGCGAGACCGCCGACAACCCCGCCGAGCCGCTCCTCGAAGAGCTTCGGCAGCACCACCGTCGTTCCGTGGAAGATGAGGCCGCCGCAGAAGGCGGCGATGGCGAGCGCCGCGACGAGCCGCCAGAGCGCCGTGCCGGACAGCGGCTCGGGGGCCCTCTGCCGGTCTTCGCGCGGCGCGGCGCGCGCAGCTCTGGGCTCGCGCATCAGGACGGCGAGATAGACGAGCCCCGTCGCCACGGCCACCGCGGCGGGCACGGCGAAGGCCGCGCGCCAGCCGATGGCCGCCGCCAGGCCGCCGGCGACGAGCGGCGCGGCGGCCACGCCCATATTGCCCCAGACCCCGTTGATGCCGAGCGCGCGGCCCACGCTCGCGCGCCCCTCCACCACCATGGCGATGCCGACAGGGTGATAGATCGAGGCGGCGAGGCCGAGAAGGGCAAGCCCCGCGGTGAGCATGACGGTGCCGGTCGCCGCCGCGGCAAGCCCCGCGCCGGCCCCGAGGCCGATGAAGAAGATGGCGAGCAGCGTCTCCCGCCGCATCCGGTCGCCGAGCCAGCCGGCGGGCAGCGTGCCGGCCCCGAACGCGGCGAAGGCTGCCGTGGAGGGCAGGAGCAGCGTGCCGTAGGAGCCTGCGAACTCCTTCTCCAGCGCGAGCACCACGGTCGGGTGAAGCAGCATGAAGAGATGGGTGTAGAAATGCCCCAGATTGAGGATCAGGAAGCGGAACCCGGTGGCGGGCATGGATTGTTCTCCCCGAGGAATACGGTCCAGGCGGCAGGCGGTGTCGGCACCGTCGCGCCAGTCTGGCGCTCGCCGGTCCGGCTGACTTGCGCTATTCTGTCCAACGATGTCGCGCAACGGACATATGGCGACGCCCTTCCACGACGAGGGGGTCGAGATGATGCGGCCGGTGTTCGCCCATTCGGCGGACCATGCGCCGGGCCAACTCATCGCGCGCCACCGCCACAGCCGCGACCATCTCCTCTATGCGGCAAGCGGGGTGATGACGGTCGACAGCGATGCCGGCTGCTGGGTCGTGCCGCCGCAATTCGCCGTCTGGATCCCGTCGGGCACGGCGCATTCGGTCGCGATGCACGGGGCCGTCCGCATCGTCTCCGTCTTCGTCGCGGCCCGCCATCGCCCCGGCCTGTGGCGCTCGTGCCGCGTATTGGAGGTGACACCGCTCATGCGCTCGCTGCTCCTGCGCGCGGTCACCCTGCCGGGGCTCTATGACGAGGCGGGCCCCGACGGGCGCCTGCTGGAGGTGCTGATGGACGAGCTGGCACGGCTTGTCCCCGCGCCGCTCCATCTGCCCGTGCCGCGTGATTCGCGCGCCCGCACGGTCGCCGACGCCATACGGGCGGCCCCCGACGACCGCCGCAGCCTCGCGGGCTGGGCCGCCGTGGCGGGCGCCGGGGAACGCACGCTCGCCCGCCTGTTTCTGCGCGAAACGGGGTTGAGCTTCGGAGCCTGGCGGCGCCGTGCGCGCCTCATGCACGCGCTGACCGCATTGACCGCCGGCCTGCCTGTGACCACAGTCGCACTGGATTGCGGCTATGACAGCGTCAGCGCCTTCATCGCCGCCTTCCGCCGGGAGCTGGGCGCAAGCCCCGGGCGCTATGTGGCCTCCGCACGCGGGGAAATCCCGGGGGACAGGCCGGGTTAGGGGGATTTCGGGAGGATATGGTCGGCTATCATCTCCGTCTTGCGGTGGCGTCCGACACGGGTGGGCTGGTGCGTCTGCTGCACCGCTCCTGGGAGACCGCATGGGCGCCGTTCGTGCCCGCCCATGTGAGCGAGCGCTATTATTCCCATCGCGTCGCGGAATGGTTCGTGGAGACCCGCCGGCGCGAGATCGTGGTGGTTGAGCGGAGCGGCCGGCTCGTCGGGCTGGTGCACAGCGAGGCCGATTTCGTCTCCGCCCTCCATGTCGATCCGGACTGGAAGCGCCGCGGCATCGGCAGTTGCCTCATGGACCGGGCGGAAACCGATGTCGCCCGGCGCGGCCACGCAACCGTCCGCCTCAATACCGACGACTTCAACGAACCCGCCCAGCGCTTCTACCGCCATCGCGGCTTCTCGGAGGCGCGCCGTTTCCCCGATCTCGCCTATGAGGGCGAGGTGATGACCGTGGAGATGCACAAGGCCCTCGTGGACGCCCGCCAGGAGGCCTGACGCCGATCATGGGCTTTGGATGGGGCGCACCCCGCCCCAGGTGCACAGATCGCCCGCTTGTCGGTTGTGGCCGATTTTTGGTCGCGCGGACGCTGCACGCCCGCGCGAAGCCGTGTCACAGGAGGTCTGGAAACGCAGGCGCGCAGACGCGAAAAGCAGGAGGAATGCCCCGATGGCCGAAGTGAAGAGCGATATCGAAATCGCCCGTGCCGCATCGCCGCGGCCGATACAGGAGATCGGCGAGAAGCTCGCAATCCCGCCGGAGAGCCTTGTGCCGTTCGGCCACGACAAGGCGAAGCTGTCGGCCGATTACATCTCCAGCATCAATGGCCGCCCGGATGGCAAGCTGATCCTCGTCACCGCCATTTCGCCGACGCCTGCGGGCGAGGGCAAGACGACGACGACGGTGGGCCTGGGCGACGGGCTCAACCGGATCGGCAAGAAGGCGGCGATCTGCATCCGCGAGCCCTCGCTCGGCCCGTGCTTCGGCATGAAGGGCGGGGCGGCCGGCGGCGGCTATGCCCAGGTGATCCCCATGGAGGACATCAACCTCCATTTCACCGGCGATTTCCATGCCATCACCTCCGCCAACAACCTCCTGTCGGCAATGGTCGACAACCATGTCTACTGGGGCAACGGGCTCGAATTCGACATGCGCCGCATCGTCTGGCGCCGCGTCATGGACATGAACGACCGGGCCCTGCGCGAGATCGTGTGCTCTCTGGGCGGTGTCTCCAACGGCTTCCCGCGCGAGGGCGGGTTCGACATCACCGTTGCCTCGGAGGTCATGGCGATCCTGTGTCTTGCGACCGACCGGGAGGATCTGCGCCGCCGGCTCGGCAACATCGTCGTCGGCTACCGCCGCGACCGCTCGCCGGTCACCGCGCGCGAGATCAAGGCCGACGGCGCGATGACGGTGCTGCTCGACCAGGCGCTGCAGCCCAATCTCGTCCAGACGCTCGAGAACAATCCCGCCTTCATCCATGGCGGCCCCTTCGCCAACATCGCCCATGGCTGCAATTCCGTGATCGCCACGAAGACCGCGCTCAAGCTCGCCGACTATGTGGTGACGGAGGCCGGATTCGGGGCCGATCTCGGGGCGGAGAAGTTCTTCGACATCAAGTGCCGCAAGGCGGGCCTCCACCCCGACGCCGCCGTGATCGTCGCCACGATCCGCGCCATCAAGCACCATGGCGGCGTGGCGAAGGAGGATCTCAATACCGAGAATCTGGAGGCGCTGGACAAGGGGCTGGCCAATCTCGGCCGGCATCTGCGCAATGTCGCCAAGTTCGGCGTGCCGGCGGTGGTGGGCATCAACCGCTTCCTCTCCGATACGGAGGCCGAGATCCAGGCGGTGAAGGATTATTGCGCCGAGTTCGGCGTGGAGGCGGTGCTGTGCGAGCACTGGGCGAAGGGCTCCGCCGGCGTCGAGGAGCTGGCGCACAAGGTCGCCGCGCTCGCCGACGATGGCCATGCCCAGTTCCGCACCCTCTACGAGGATTCCATGCCGCTGTGGGACAAGCTGCGCACGGTCTGCCGCGAGATCTACGGCGCGGAGGACGCCATCGGCGACAAGAAGGTGCGCCAGCAATTCGCCGACTACGAGGCCGCGGGCTACGGCCATTTCCCCATCTGCGTGGCCAAGACGCAGTATTCCTTCTCCACCGACCCCAATCTCAAGGGGGCGCCGAGCGACCATGTGGTGCCGGTGCGCGAGGCGCGGCTGTCGGCCGGGGCGGAGTTCATCGTGGCCATCTGCGGGGAGATCATGACCATGCCGGGCTTGCCACGCACCCCCGCGGCGGAGCATATCGGGCTCGACGAGAACGGCGAGATCGTCGGACTGTTCTGAGGAGAGCGCAATGACCGCTGAAATCATCGATGGGAAAGCCTTTGCCGCAGGCCTGCGCGCGCAGGTCGGCGAGGAGGTCGCCGCGCTGAAGGCGCGCCACGGACTCAAGCCGGGCCTCGCCGTGGTGCTGGTGGGCGAGGATCCCGCGAGCCAGGTCTATGTGCGCAACAAGGCGCGCCAGACCGTCGAAGTCGGCATGGCCTCCTTCGAGCACCGGCTGGACGTCGCGACACCGCAGGCAGAGCTTCTCGCCCTCGTCGAGCGGCTCAACAGGGACCCGGAGGTCCATGGCATCCTCGTCCAGCTTCCTCTGCCCGACCAGATCGACACCGCGAAGGTCCTCGACGCCATCGATCCGGCGAAGGATGTCGACGGCTTCCATGTGATCAATGCCGGGCTGCTGGCGACCGGCCAGAAGGCCATGGTGCCGTGCACGCCGCTTGGCTGCTACATGCTGCTCAAGGAGCGGATCGGCGATCTCTCCGGCCTCGAGGCGGTGGTGGTCGGCCGCTCCAACATCGTCGGCAAGCCCATGGCGCAGCTTCTCCTCCAGGCCAATTGCACCGTGACCGTCGCCCATTCCAGGACGCGCGACCTGCCGGGCGTCTGCCGCCGGGCGGATATTCTCGTTGCCGCCGTCGGCCGGCCGGAAATGGTGCGGGGCGACTGGGTGAAGCCCGGCGCCACCGTGATCGATGTCGGCATCAACCGCATCCCGGCGCCGGAGCGCGGCGAGGGCAAGCACCGGCTCGTCGGCGATGTCGCCTTCGAGGAGGCGAGGGAGGTCGCAGGCGCCATCACGCCGGTGCCCGGCGGTGTCGGGCCGATGACCATTGCCTGCCTGCTCGCCAACACGGTCACCGCCGCCTGCCGTGCCCACGGCGTCGACGAGCCGAAGGCGCTGGCGGCGTAGCTCTTCTCCCCTCACCCGGCGCCTCGTGGCGCCACCCTCTCCCGCGAGGGGAGAGGGTTTTCCTGCGGCACGATCTTTCCTTTCCCTCTCCCCTCGCGGGAGAGGGTGGCGCCCATTGCCGTCAGGCAATGGGAGGGTGAGGGGGCTTTAACTCCGCACTTGACGCGCGGCGTGCACTTGTCTCATTGTGCGCGCCATGATGACCGATACGGCCATAGCGCGGCGCGACATCTGCTGCGGCATTATTATCACCAGCTAGCTTCAACAGCGCTGGCGCGCGGCCGTTCACCCTCCTGAAATCATCCGAGCGAACGTCCCGGCCGGCGCCGGAGACGGGATCGTTCGATGACGCTCACGCTTTACAACACGCTGACGCGGAAGAAGGAGCCGTTCCGGCCCATCGACCCGGACAATGTGCGCATGTATGTCTGTGGGCCCACGGTCTACGACCTCGCGCATATCGGCAATGCCCGGCCGATCATCGTGTTCGACGTGCTGTTTCGCCTGCTGCGCCACACCTATGGCGAGGATCGTGTCGCTTACGTCCGCAACATCACGGACGTGGACGACAAGATCAATGCGCGCGCGGCGCAGGAGGGCGTGCCGATCCGCGAGCTCACCGAGCGCACGGTAAAGCAGTTCCACGAGGATGTGGCGGCGCTCGGCTGCCTGCCGCCGACGCACGAGCCGCGCGCGACCGACTATATCGCGGAGATGAAGGCGCTGATCGAGCGGCTGATCGCGCGCGGCCATGCCTATGTGGCAGCCGATCACGTGCTGTTCGACGTCTCCTCCGACCCCGCCTATGGCTCGCTGTCGCGCCGCTCGCTCGACGAGATGGAGGCGGGCGCGCGCGTCGAGGTCGCGCCCTACAAGAAGAGCCCGATGGATTTCGTGCTCTGGAAGCCGTCGAAGCCCGGCGAGCCGGCCTGGCCGTCGCCCGCCGGCATAGCGGCTGAGGGCCGCCCGGGCTGGCATCTGGAATGCTCCGCCATGTCGTGGAAACATCTCGGCGAGCATTTCGACATCCATGGCGGCGGCATCGATCTGGCCTTCCCCCATCACGAGAACGAGCGCGCCCAATCCTGCTGCGCCTTCGGCACCGAGCGCATGGCCAATGTCTGGATGCATAACGGCTTCCTGATGGTGGAGGGCGAGAAGATGTCGAAATCGCTCGGCAACTTCGTCACCATCCGCGATCTCCTGAAGGACTGGCCCGGCGAGGCGATCCGCCTGAACATGCTCAAGACGCAGTATCGCCAGCCCATAGACTGGACGCTCAAGGGGCTCGACGAGGCGCACAAGGCCTTGTGGAAATGGTCGGGCGACGTCGAGGGGGCCGAGCCCGCCGGGGCGGTGCCGGACACGGTGACGGACGCGCTCGCCGACGATCTCAACACGCCGAAGGCCTATGCGGAGCTCCATGCGCTCCACGAGGCGGGCCGGCACGGCGATCTCCTCGCCGCCCTGCGGTTCCTCGGCTTCTCCGGCCGGCGCGAGGCGATCTCGCGCGCGGGGCCGGTCGATATCGATGTCGACGGCCTGATCGCGGAGCGCAACGCCGCGCGCAAGCGCAAGGATTTCGCCACTGCCGACCGCATCCGCGACGAACTGGCGGACATGGGCATCGTCCTCAAGGACTCGCCCGAAGGCACCACCTGGGAGCTCGCAAGATGATGGGCAGCCCCCCTCACCCTCCCAGCGCTGACGCGCCGGGCCCCTCCCTCTCCCGCGAGGGGAGAGGGGGACAGGCAAGCGTTGCGGCGGGAGGACCCTCCCCCTCGCGGGAGAGGGTGGCGCGCAAGGCGCGCCGGGTGAGGGGGAGGTGGCACGGGCCCGCAGCTTGCGGCGGCATATGACGGATGCCGAGCGCAAGCTCTGGCGTGCCTTGCGCTCACGGCAGTTTCAAGCCGTGAAGTTTCGCCGGCAGGTGCCGGTCGGCCCCTACATCGCGGACTTCCTGGCCTACGACCATCGCCTCATCATCGAGGTCGACGGTGGCCAGCACGCCGAGAACCGACGCGATATGGCGCGTGAGAAGTGTTTGTCGGCAAACGGATTCCGCGTGCTGCGACTATGGAACAACGACGTGCTCGGCAATCTGGACGGTGCGCTCACCGTCATCGCCGAAGCCTTGAGAGAGAACCGATGACCGCAGAACGCCTCTATCTCTTCGACACGACACTGCGCGACGGGGCGCAGACGCCGGGGATCGATTTCTCGCTGGAGGACAAGCGGCACGTCGCGGCGATGCTCGACGGGCTCGGCATCGACTATGTGGAGGGCGGCTATCCCGGCGCGAATCCCACCGACACGGCGTTCTTCGCGGACGCGCCGGCGCTCGATGCCCGCTTCACCGCCTTCGGCATGACCAAGCGCGCCGGGCGCTCCGCCGACAACGATCCGGGCCTGCGCGCCCTTCTGGAGGCGGATGCGGACGCGGTCTGCTTCGTGGCGAAGTCGTGGGACTACCATGTGCGCGTCGCGCTCGCGACCTCCAACGAGGAGAACCTGGAGGGCATCGCCCAGTCGGTCGCCGCGGCCTGCGCGGCGGGCAAGGAGGTGCTGCTCGACTGCGAGCATTTCTTCGATGGCTACAAGGCCAATCCGGACTATGCGCTCGCCTGCGCGAAGGCGGCGCTGGAGGCGGGCGCGCGCTGGATCGTCCTGTGCGACACCAATGGCGGCACGCTGCCCCACGAGATCTCGGCGATTGTCGCGGAGGTCGCCCGCCATGTGCCGGGCGAGCGGCTCGGCATCCATGCCCATGACGACACCGGCAATGCGGTGGCCAACTCGCTCGCCGCCGTGCGCGCGGGCGCCCGCCAGATCCAGGGCACGCTGAACGGCATCGGCGAGCGCTGCGGCAATGCCAATCTGGTCACGCTGATCCCGACGCTGCTCCTGAAGGAGGAGTTCGCGTCGCGCTTCGAGACGGGGGTGACGGACGAGGCGCTCGCCGGCCTCACGCACCTGTCGCGCGGCTTCGACGAGATCCTGAACCGCGCACCGGACCGCCAGGCGCCCTATGTCGGCGACAGCGCGTTCGCCACCAAGGCCGGCATCCACGCTTCCGCCATCGTCAAGGAGCCGGAGACCTACGAGCACGTGCCGCCGGAAACGGTCGGCAACCGCCGCCGCGTGATGGTTTCCGACCAGGGCGGGCGCTCCAACCTGATAGCGGAGCTTCACCGCATCGGCCTGGAGGTGGACAAGGCCGACACCCGCCTCGACGGCCTGCTGCGAGAGGTCAAGCGGCGCGAGGCGGAGGGCTATGCCTATGAGGGAGCGGACGCCTCCTTCGAGCTGCTCGCCCGGCGCGCGCTGGGTTCGGTGCCGCATTTCTTCGATGTCGACAGCTTCCGCGTCATGGTCGAGCGCCGGCACAATGCGGTGGGCGACCTCGTCACCATATCGGAGGCGACGGTGAAGGTGCGCGTGGACGGCGAGCTCCTCATGTCGGTCGGCGAGGGCAACGGGCCGGTCAACGCGCTCGACATGGCACTGCGCAAGGATCTCGGCCGCTACTCGCCCTATCTCTCGGGGCTGGAGCTTGTCGACTTCAAGGTGCGCATCCTCAACGGCACGACGGCGGCGACCACGCGCGTGCTCGTGGAATCCGCCGACGAAACCGGCGAGCGCTGGTTCACCGTCGGCGTCTCGCCCAATATCGTCGACGCCTCCTTCCAGGCGCTCATCGATTCGATCACCTACAAGCTCCTGAAGGCGGGGGCGCCGGCGGGCGCGCCATAGCCGCGGGCCGGCGCTGAGCCATGCGCTGCGCGAATGGCTCCCATCCGGCGCCACGGGGATCATTGCCAGCGCCCCTGTGCCCGTGAGAAGAACGCTGTCTTGACCTGTGGCGGTCCGGCGGATCGCGCAAAGGGGCAGGTGCGACATGGCGGCTTGCGATGAAGACAGCGTCCCCGGGCCCGCGGCGGACGCGGCGGCGGACGAGACCCGCAAGGGCGTTCTCTTCGCGCTCGGAGCCTATCTCGTCTGGGGCTTCTCGGCGTCCTATTTCCGGTTCACCGAAGGCATCGATCCCGCCGAGGTGCTCGCCCACCGCATCGTGTGGGCCGTGCCCTTCGCCGCCCTGGTGCTCGTCGCGCTCAGGCGCACCGGCGACATTCCGCGCGCCTTCTCCAACGGGCGCATCGTCGCCACCCTGTCGCTGACCGCGGCCCTGGCCGGCACCAACTGGGGCGTCTTCATCTGGGCGGTCACCCACGGCCACATGCTGGAGACGAGCCTCGGCTACTACATCAATCCGCTGGTCAGCGTGGTGATCGGCTGCGTCTTGCTCTCCGAGCGGCTGACCCGGGTCCAGATGGTCGCGGTCGGTATCGCCGCCATCGCGGTGACGCTCCAGACCGTGATGCTCGGCGTCGTGCCCTGGGTCGCCTTCACGCTCGCCATCTCCTTCGCCATCTACGGCTATATCCGCAAGACGGTGGCGATCGGCCCCGCTCAGGGGTTCTTCGTGGAAAGCCTGCTGCTGTCGCCGCTGGCGATTGCCTATATCGTCTATGCGGAAAGCGAGGGGACGGGGCGCTTCTTCTCCGAGGGGACGGTCACCGCGATGCTGCTCGGCGCCGCGGTGCTGACGGCCACGCCGCTCATGCTGTTCGCCGCGGGCGCGCGCCGGCTGAAGCTCTCCACCATCGGGCTCATGCAGTATCTCGCGCCGTCGCTGGTCTTCCTGTCCGCGATCTTCTTCTTCGGCGAGCCGCTGGAGCCCGCGCGGCTGCTCACCTTCGTGCTGATCTGGATGGCGCTTGCGCTCTTCTCGTGGTCGGCGGTCAGGCAGGACCGGGCGGCGCGGCGGGCCTTGAGGGAATCGGCCGGTAGCGGCTGATCCAGAGGGCGGGCGACCGGCTTACATGTGCTTGCGGGCCGGCTGGATCGGGGCGTGTTCCTCCGCGGTCTTCTCCGCGCGCTCGAGGATCAGCGGCAGAACCTCCTCCGCGCTCTTGGCCACGTCGATATGCATGTCGAAGCCTGCGCGGATGAACTCCTCGTTCCTCATATGGGACAGGAGGTCCAGGAAGGGCGTCCAGAAGCCGTTCACATTGACGATGACGATGGGCTTTGAATGCTGGCCGAGCTGGGCCCAGGTCGAAATCTCGACCAGCTCCTCCAGCGTGCCGATGCCGCCCGGCAGGGCGACGAAGGCGTCGGCGCGCTCGAACATGGTCATCTTGCGCTCGTGCATGTTCTGCGTCACGACGAGCTCCTGCACGTCGGTGAGCATGCGCTCGCGCCGGACCAGGAATTCCGGGATCACGCCCGTTACGCGCCCGCCGCCGGCAAGCACGGAGCGCGCCACCTCGCCCATCAGACCGAGCCCGCCCCCGCCATAGATCAGCTCGATACCGTTGGCCGCGAGATCGCTGCCCAATGCGTGCGCGGTCTCCGCATAGACGGGGCTGCGGCCGGAGCCCGATCCGCAATAGACGCAAACAGAATCGATCTTGCTCATTGTCCGATCACATATCGCGAGATTGAGAGGGTCAAGGGGACCGACGGGACGAACTGGAAAGATGGTAAGCGACAGGCTGTCGCGCAACTCCACCATGCCCGCAACGGCCTGATTCCTTTGCACGAGCTTGCCCCAGTCCCTATGTTCGTGGCAAATGAACCCAGAAGATGGGTGGGGCTCGAGGCGACCGGCCGAGCCGGCGGCGCCTGCGAAAATGATGAACGGGGCAGCAGCCTGCCTCGTTCCCGGCCTTGGGGCAGGCCGGGAACGGTAACGGGTTGCGGATCGGTGATCGATGAAGAATCCGCTTGTTATCGGCGTCATACTCGCCCTGGCTGCTCTGGGCGTGCTGCTGTATGCGAGAGGCGACGACCTGTTGCGGTGGCGCGAGACGGCGCGGTTGCCGGCGACCCCCGAGACCGGTACGCAGCCCCGTGTCGCCGACAAGGCGGACGAAGGCGCGCCCGCCCCGCAAGCCGGCGCCTCCGGCGGCACATCCGAAGACCGCACGGCACCGCGCGGGACCGATGGCGAACGGCCCGCCGAAACGGCCACCGCCCCCGAAGCGTCCGAACCTGCCGGCGACGGCGAGTCCGCGGACAAGCCGGCCATGACGGCCGAGACATCCCGGGAGACAACGGCCGGGCAGCCTTCGAGGGAAGCCACCGGCGAGCCGTCCGCGCAGCCGGAGGAGGAAAAGCCGTCGGCTGCCCCGCAGAAGACGGAGGCCGGTGCCGTCCAGCCGCCGTCCTTCGATATCGTCCGCGTCGAGGAGGACGGCACGGCGGTGATCGCGGGGCGCGCCGCGCCCGGCGCGAGCGTCTCCGTCATGCTCGACGACAATGAAATCGGCGAGGCGGTTGCCAATGAACGCGGCGAATGGGTGGTGCTGGTCGAGCGGCCGATCAGGCCCGGCGACCATCAGCTCTCCGCCAGGGCGGTGCGGGGCGAGGGCCCGGAGGTGAGATCGAGCCAGACCATCGCGCTCGCCCTGCCCGAGCACAGCCGCGACGAGCCGCTGATCGTCGCCAAGGAGCCGGGCGCGCCGAGCAAGGTTCTGCAGAAACCGTCGCGGGTGCCTGAAAGCGCCGGCGGGCAGGAGACGCCGGCCGCGTCCGGCGAGCCCGAACGGACCGCCTCGGCGGAGCAGACCGCTCCGGCGGAACGGGATGCGGCGTCCGGCGAGACGGGCGGGGAGGAGGCGGCGGCATCCGGCGAGACCCCCGTCGCCCAGACCGGCCTGCCCCTGATGCTCGACACGGTCGATTACAACGATGCGGGCGACATCATCTTCTCCGGTCGTGCGCCTGCGGGCGCGACGGTCAGGCTCTATGTGGACAACAGGCTCGTCGCCGATGCCGAGGCCGGCGCGGACGGCACCTGGCACTATGCCGGGCGCAAGGAAATCGCACCGGGCGCGCATTCCCTTCGTCTCGATCAGATCAATCCGGACGGCAAGGTCGTGAGCCGCGTCGAGCTGCCCTTCGTGCGCGCCGAGCCCGACGCGATCGCCCGGCTCGCGCAGGCCCGCCGGCAGAGCGCCGAGGCGAAGGCGCGCGCGCAGGATCCCCGTCCGGCGGACGGGGAGAGCCGCACAGCCGACGCCGGGGAAGACGGCGGCACGCCGCCTCGGCAGACCGCCGAGGTTTCGCCCTCCGCCGGAACGTCCGGCGCGCCGCAGGGCGCGGAGCCGTCCTCGGGCGCGCCACAGGACGAAGAGGCATCCGGGACCTCCGGGACAGGCACGACCGAAGAGGCGACAGGCAGCGGGGAGAGCCGGACGGCCAGCGCCGCACAGCCGGGCACGGCACTCTCCTGGACGGAACCCCGGTCGGGCTCGGCGCAGCCCAGGACCGCCGCATCGGACCGCCGGAAGGCCCCGGATGTGTCGCCGGTCGAAGGCGGTGTCAAGGAGACCGGCAGCACTCCTGAAGAAACGGCGTCGCGGACACCTCCGGCCGGGACCGGCGGGACGGAGAAGACAACCGGAGAGGCCGGGCTGCCGACCGAAACCGCCGGCGGTGAGACGGGACGGGCCTCCGATACCGCCATTGCCAGCCGTGCGCCTTCGGATGACGCGACGCCCCCGGCGGCGGGGGATGAGACCGGAGAGGATGCCGGGATCGTGGAGGAGCCTGCCGCCGCGAAGCCGCAAGGGTCGCCGGACATGACGGACCGCTCGCAGACGGAAGCCGACGGCCAGCCGGCGCAGGAGCCGGGAGCCGGCGCGGCCGGGGCGCAGGACCAGCCGGAGACCGCGCCCGGAGCCACCATTGGCGGCCAGGGCTATGTCATCATCCAGCCGGGCAACAATCTGTGGCGCATCGCGCGGGTGGTCTATGGCCGTGGCACCGAGTACACCGTGATCTACGAGGCCAACAAGACCCAGATCCGCGACCCCGATCTCATCTATCCGGGCCAGGTCTTCGCGACACCCGGCGTCGCGCCGCCCAACTACATTCCGCCAGACCGGCGCGAGCCGCTCGACGGGGACGCGGAGCCCGCCGAGACGCAATGACCCGCGCGGGCGCGCGGTTTGATCGCACCGCCCGCTGTTCCTACATTCCGGGAGGCCCCCGGACCGCCGCCGCCGAGAGGACGGCGGGTCCGGGATTTTCAGTTCACCGGCAACGCGTACAAAGCACCCTATGGTCGACCAGCCTGCAGACACGACGCCCGACCGCGAGCCCCCGCGCGACGGCGGCCACATGGAGACGCTGAGGGGCATCCTGCCCTATCTGTGGCCGGAGGGGCGCAGCGACCTGCGCTGGCGCGTCGTGCTCGCCATGCTGGCACTGGTGGTCGCCAAGGTCGTCACGGTCGCCACGCCCTTCGCCTACAAGGCCGCCGTCGACGCGCTCGCGCCCGTCAGCGAGGAGGGGCCCGCGGCCACGACCGCCGCCGCCATCGTGGCGGTGCCGGTGGCGCTCATCCTGGCCTATGGCGCGGGGCGGGTGTTCATGGTGGTGTTCGCCCAGCTGCGCGAGGGGCTGTTCGCAAGCGTCGGCCAGAATGCCGTGCGCCGGCTCGCCGACCGGACCTTCCGCCACCTCCACGCCCTGTCCCTGCGCTTCCACCTGGAGCGGCGCACGGGCGGTCTCAGCCGGGTCATCGAGCGCGGCACCAAGGGCATCGAGGTGATCCTGCGCTATTCGCTGTTCAACACCTTCCCGACCCTTGTGGAGCTGGCGCTCGTCTGTGGCATTCTCGCATGGAACTTCGGCTGGCCGTTCGCCGCCATCACGGGCGTGACGGTGCTGTTCTACATCTGGTTCACCTACCGCGCGACGGAATGGCGGATGGAAATCCGCCGCCAGATGAACGACGCCGATACCGACGCCAACACCAAGGCCATCGACAGCCTGCTCAATTTCGAGACGGTGAAGTATTTCGCCAACGAGGAGCACGAGGCCCGCCGCTTCGACCGGTCCATGGCGCGCTACGAAAAGGCGGCGACGCGCACCTTCACCTCGCTGGCGGCGCTCAACAGCGGCCAGATCGTCATCTTCTCCATAGGCCTCACCGCGATCATGCTCATGGCCGCGCGCGGCGTCTCGCAGGGCGCGATGACGGTTGGCGACTTCGTTCTGGTCAACTCCTTCCTGATCCAGCTCTACATGCCGCTCAATTTCCTCGGCTCGACCTATCGCGACATCAAGCAGGGGCTGATCGATATCGAGGCGATGTTCGATCTCCTGGAGGTCGAGCCGGAGATCTGGGATCGTCCGGGCGCGACGGAGCTGAAGGTCGGCGAGGGCGAGATCGTCTTCGACCGTGTCTCCTTCGCCTATGACAGGGCGCGCCCGATCCTGCGCGATGTGAGCTTCACGATCCGGCCGGGCCACACGCTCGCCATCGTGGGGCCGAGCGGGGCCGGCAAGTCGACCATCTCGCGGCTGCTCTTCCGCTTCTACGAGGTGTCCGACGGGGCGATCCGGATCGACGGGCAGAATGTCGCCGAGGTGACGCAGGCCTCCCTGCGCGCCGCCATCGGCATGGTTCCCCAGGATACCGTGCTGTTCAACGACACGATCCGCTACAACATCCGCTACGGCCGCCCCGATGCGAGCGACGAGGAGGTGGAGGCGGCGGCGAAGCTCGCCCAGATCCACGATTTCGTCATGGCGCTGCCGGGCGGCTACGACACGATCGTCGGCGAACGCGGCCTGAAGCTGTCGGGCGGCGAGAAGCAGCGCGTCTCCATCGCGCGCACCATTCTCAAGGGACCGCCCATCCTCGTTCTCGACGAGGCGACCTCCGCGCTCGACACCCATACCGAGCGCGAGATCCAGTCCGCGCTCGGCCAGGTCTCGCGCGACCGCACCACGCTCGTCATCGCGCACCGCCTGTCGACGGTGGTCGATGCCGACGAGATCATCGTTCTGGAAGCGGGCCGGATCGCCGAGCGCGGCCGCCACGACGAGCTCCTGGCCGCGGGCGGCGTCTATTCGAGCATGTGGAATCGCCAGCGCGAGGCCGACGAGGCGCGCGAGCGCCTTGCCCAGACGGGCGAGGATCGCGGCCCGACGGCGGAGGAACAGGCACTTGCCAGCCTGACCGCGAAATAGGACAACAGGGCAGCCATGCCAGACAAGGAAGGGGACGAGACGTGAACGGCCTTCTGGACACAATCCGCTCGACGCTCGCGCCGGTTCACCGCGAGGGCTATCGCTTCGTCGCGATCTTCGCGATCGTGACGCTCGCCCTGTTCGTGTTCGTGGCGGACTGGCTCGGCTGGATCGGCGTCGTGCTCACCATCTGGTGCGCCTATTTCTTCCGCGACCCGGACCGCGTGACCCCCTTGCGCGAGGGGCTGGTGATCAGCCCCGCCGACGGGCGGGTCTCCGCCATCGAGGAGGTCGTCTCGCCGCCGGAGACGGGGCTCGACGGCGAGCGGCGCGTGCGCGTCTCCATCTTCATGAATGTCTTCGACGTCCATGTGAACCGGTCCCCCGTCGCCGGCCGCATCGCGGCGATGAGCTATATTCCGGGCAAGTTCCTCAATGCCGAGCTCGACAAGGCGAGCGACGAGAACGAGCGGCAGGGCTTCCGGATCGAGATGGCCGACGGCACGGCCATCGGCATGGTCCAGATCGCCGGCCTCGTCGCGCGGCGCATCGTGCGCTTCGCCAAGGAGGGCGACCGGGTGGGGCCCGGCGAGCGCGTCGGCATGATCCGCTTCGGCAGCAGAGTGGACGTCTACCTGCCCAGCGGGCACAATCCGCTCGTGGCCATCGGCCAGCGCGCCATTGCCGGCGAGACGGTGCTTGCGGACCTCGCCTCCGACGAGCCGGAGCGCGAGGCGCGCCTTGGCTGAGAAGGGCTCCAGGAGGGCGCGGACCATGTCCTGGCCGGAATTCGAATCCTTCGATCCCGCCCAGCGCGCGCGCGAGCAGCGCCTGCGCCGCTTCAAGCGCGTGCCGGTGCGCTTCCTCCTGCCCAACCTCATCACGCTTCTGGCGCTGTGCTCCGGCGTGACCGCCATCCGCATGGGGGTGGAGGGGCGCTACGAGCTGGCCGTCGCCGCGGTCATCCTGGCCATCGTGCTCGATGCGCTCGATGGGCGCGTCGCGCGCCTGCTCAAGGGCACGTCGCGCTTCGGGGCGGAGCTCGACTCGCTTGCCGATTTCGTCAATTTCGGCGTCGCGCCGGCCGTTCTCGTCTATCTGTGGTCGCTCAACGAGCTGAAGAGCCTCGGCTGGATCGTCGCGCTCGGTCTCGCCATCTGCTGCGCACTGCGGCTCGCCCGGTTCAATGTGGCGCTCGACGACCCGGACCGCCCGGCCTTCATGATGAACTTCTTCACCGGCGTGCCGGCGCCGGCGGGGGCGGGGCTGGCGCTCCTGCCCATGTATCTGGGGTTTCTGGGGCTCGTTCCCCATGGCGAGGTGGTCGCCCTGTTCGTGCTGCCCTATACGGCCTGTGTGGGCCTGCTGATGGTGAGCCAGCTTCCCACATTCTCCGGCAAGGCGCTCGGCCAGCGCGTGCGCCGCGACATGGTGCTGCCGATCCTGCTGATCATGGTGCTCGGCGCGGCCCTGCTGCTGAGCTTCCCCTGGCACATGCTGACGGCCATTGCGGTCGGCTATATCGCCAGCCTGCCGCTGGGGTTCCGCTCCTATCGCCGGCAGGCCCGGCGCTTCGCGATGCGCCACGGCAAGGCGCCGGCCCCGGAGGCCGCTGCCGATGTTGCCAGGGGCGACGAGGCGGAATGAGGCCTCAGCAGCCGAACGCCATCAGGCAGGCATCCTCGTCGGCCAGGCAGTCCTCGCGCAGGAGCTGGTTGGTGCCGGCATGCTCCCGGCAGGATGCGAGATAGGAGGAGCAGGTCTCGCGCGAGGCCGCGCTGCAGGCAGGCACCGGCTTGTCGGCCAGGCAGGCCGTGAGATCGCTGTAGCAGCCCGTCCGCCAGGACTGGAAGCCATAGGCCGCCTCCACGCAGACGGAATAGACCTCCCAGCAATAGGGGACGCTGGAGGGCTTCAGCTCCTGAGCCCGTCCCGGCCCCGGGGCGAGCATCATGGCCGCGGCTATGGCGGCGAGCGCAACGGCGCGAAGCGAATCCGGATAGCCCATCACCCCCTCGGCGATCTTGAACGAGCGCCCGATTGTGCGGTTTGCCACATTCTTGTCAAAGAAAACGGCGCCACCGCGCAGGATTCGGCCTCCCGGTGTCGCAAGAATGACACGCGCGGACAGGTTCGCGGAACGGGCGTGTCCGCCGCTCAGGAGGCGGGATCCGCCGCCGTGTCCCGGGTTTCCCCGCGCCGGCGCGCGCGCCGGCCGGCGAGGCTGCGCCGCCACACGGTCGGTGCGGCGAGAAGAACGGGGATCAGGAGCAGCGTCAGCAGGGTCGCGAAGGCCAGCCCCGAAATGATCGCGGTCGCGAGCTGCACCCACCAGCTCGAGCTGATCGAGCCGATATCGACCGACCGGTTCACGAAGTCCACATCGACCTGCAGCGCCATCGGCAGGAGGCCGAAAATGGTGGTGACCGTGGTCAGGAGCACCGGCCTCAGGCGCTGGGCGCAGGTGCGCACCACTGCGTCGAGCGCCTCGTAGCCCGCCTCCAGAAGCCGCTGATAGGTGTCGATCAGCACGATGGCGTTGTTCACCACGATGCCGGCGAGGGCGACGATGCCCGTGCCCGTCATGATCACGGAGAAGGGCTGGCCCGTCGCCAGCATGCCGAGCAGGACGCCGGCCACCGACATGACCACCGTCGAGAGCGTGAGGGCGGTGTGGTAGAAGCTGTTGAACTGGGTGACGAGGATCAGGAACATCATGAAGATGGAGACGAGCAGCGCCTTCACCAGGAAGGCCTGGCTCTCCTTCTGACCCTCGTCGGCGCCGCCGAAGGAGAACTGGACGCCGGCCGGCCAGTCCTGCGTGTCCATCCATGCCCTGATCTCGCGGACCTTGTCGTCGGCAAGGACCCCCGCGGCGGCATTGGCCTTCACCACGATGGAGGGCTTGCCGTCGCGCCGGAACAGCGTGTCGACGGCGGGCTGGGGCGTGCGCTCGACGAAATTGGCGATCGGGACGAGGCCGTTCGGCGTCTGCAGGCGCAGCTCGTCGAGCCGGGCGACGGAGCGTTCGCCCTCCGGCAGCCGAACGCGGATATCGACCTCGTCGCGGGCGTCGTCGGGCCGGTAGGTGCTGACCAGGACGCCATTGGTGACGAGCTGCACGAGCGCGCCCACCGAGGCGATGTCGGCACCGAAGCGGCCGGCCTCCTCGCGGTCGATGGTGAGCGCCCAGTCGATGCCGGGCAGCGAGGAATCGTCCTCGATATCGGTGAGCCCGGTCATGGCGTCTTCCATGTGCTCGCGCACGCGCCTGGCGGCAGCGGCGACCTTGGCGCGCTCCTGCGAGCGAACCTCCACCTGGATGTCCTTGCCGGTGGGCGGACCGTCCTCCTGGGCGCGAACCTCCACAATGATGCCGGGAATTTCGGCCGCCCGCTCGCGAATGTCCTGGAGGATCTCCTGGCCCGGCCTGCGCTCCTCATAGGGGCCGAGCTCGATCAGCAGCTTGCCGATCACGTCGAGCGGCGTGTCGCCGCCATTGTCGCCGAAGCCCATGCTGCGCCCGCCGTTTCCGGCCGATGTCGCGATGGTCTCGATGCCGTTCATGGCGCGCACCACGTCCTCCACCTCGCGGGTGAGGGTGAGTTGCTCGCCCGCGGACAGGTTGCCGCGCGCGCGGATATAGATGCTCGCCTGCTGCGGCTCGGTCTCCACAAAGAAGGTCACGCCGTTGTTGAACGCGCCGTAGCCCGCGAAGATGCCGCCGAGGATGAGGACGGCCGCGACGAGCACGGGGCCGGGATGGCGCACGAGCCGCTGGAGCAGGCGGATATAGGCGCCGGTGAAGCCCGGAAGCGTGCCGAGATCGCCGGAGTCCTGGCCCGCGAGCCGCTTCAGCGTGACGTCGTCGGCCTGCTCGCTCTTGCCGATGAGCGAGCCGAGAACGGGCAGGAAGATCATCGCGGTGATGAGCGAGGCGGTCAGCACCACCACCACCGTGATCGGCAGGTTGGCCATGAACTTGCCCGTCACGCCGGGCCAGAACAGCATGGGCAGGAAGGCGGCGAGCGTCGTCGCCGTCGACGAGGCGACGGGCCAGAACATGCGCTTTGCGGCAAGCCGGTAGGCCTCGCCGCGCACCAGCCCCTCCGCCATCTTGCGGTCGGCATATTCGGTGATCACGATGGCGCCGTCGACCAGCATGCCGACGGTCAGCACCATGCCGAAGAGCAGCATGTTGTTGATGGTGAGCCCCGCCATCTCCACGATCAGGAAGCTCACCATGAAGGAGGTCGGGATGGCGAGGCCGACGAGCAGGCCGGAGCGGATGCCGAGCGCGGCCACCACGATGATCAGCACCAGCGCCATGGCTGTCATGATCGCCGACTGGAGCGAGCCGAGCATCTGGTAGATGACCTCCGACTCGTCGAGCGCGTAGTCGACATGGACGTTCGACGGCCAGTCGGCGGTCGCCGCATTGACCGCGTCGCGGACGGCCTGGTTGGTCTCGATGATGTTCTCGCCGATCCGCTTCACCACGGAGATGGTGATGGCCGGTTCGCCGTTGAACCGGGCATAGCTCGTCGCGTCCTTGAAGGTGCGGCGGATCTCGGCCACCTGGCCGAGCGTCACGACCGTGCCGTCGGAGACCTTGACGGGAATGGCGTAGACGTCGCGCGCGGTCTCGAACAGCCCAGGCACCTTGATGCTGAACCGGCCCTCTCCGGTGTCGATGTCGCCCGCCGCGACGAGCTGGTTGTTCTGCGTGACCGCGGCGATGAGCTCCTGCTGGAGTATGCCGTAGGACTGCAGCGCCATCCGGTCGATCACGACCTCCAGCAGCTCCTCGCGCTGGCCGGCGAGATTGGCCTCCAGCACGGAGGGTACCGTCTCGATCTCGTCCTGCAGGCTGCGCGCGAGCCTGTAGAGCGTGCGCTCGGGCACATTGCCCGACAGCGCCACGATGATGGTGGGGAAGAGGCTCAGATTGATCTCGTTGACGACCGGCTCCTCCGCGCTCGTTGGCAGCTCGGCCTTGGCGATATCGACCTTCTCGCGCACCTTCTGGCTGGCGACGTCGAGATCGACCTCCGGCTCGAACTCCACGATGATGGAGGCATGGCCCTGCGTGGCGATGGAGGTGATCTCCTTCAGCCCCGAAAGCCCGCGCAGCTCCGCCTCCATCGGCTTCACCAGAAGGCGCTCGCCGTCCTCCGGCGACACGCCCTGGAGCGCGATGGAAATGTAGAAGGCGGGGATCTGGATGTCGGGCCGCGCCTCCTTGGGGATCGTGACGTAGCTCACGATGCCGGCGATCACCATGACCACCATCAGCGACAGCACGGTGCGCGGCCGCGACAGGATCGCATCGAGGGCGGACATCATCTCAGTTGGCCTCCACCAGCCCGCCGGCCGGCGTCGTATTGGCGCCGAGTACCGACGGCACGGTCTCCACGGGTTGGCCGTCGAGCACATAGTCCTGGCCGACCGTGATGAGCGTGACCGTTTCCGGCAGGCCCGCGACCCACAGGCCCTCGCGCGTCTCCGCGAGGATCTCCAGGGGCATGAAGCGGGCCGTGCCGCCCGCATCGACCGTCATGACGCCGACCCTCCCGCGCTCGTCGAGCGTCAGGGCGGAGGAGGGGATCCTGTGGGCGGACCGGGGCTTGAGCGGCAGGACCAGCCGGGCGGTGATGCCGGCGCGGATCCTTTCGTCCCGGTTCGGCGCGTCGAGCTCGATGCGGAAGGTCCGCGTCTCGCTGTCGGCGCGCGGCGAGATGAAGGCGAGGCGGCCCTCCACGGTCTGCCCGTCGACGAGCCTTGCGCTGCCGGCCATGCCGAGGGAGAGCGCCTCCACGTCGCGCTCGCTGACCTGCGCGCTCACCACGATGGGGTCGAGCACCGTCACGGTCGCGCAGGCCTGTCCGACCTGCAGGAAGGAGCCGAGATCGGCCGGGCGGCTCTCCACGATGCCGGCAATGGGGGAGGTGACGGTCGTATAGGCGATGTCGCGCTCGATCCTGTCGACCTCGGCCTGCGCGGCGTCGAAGGCCGCGCGGGCGGAGGCGAGCTGGCTTTCGGAGGTGTATTTCTTGCTGGCGAGCTGCTGGGCGGCCTCGAAATCGCGCTGGGCGCTGGCGAGCTGGGCGCGCGCCTGGGCGAGGGCGGCGGTGCGCTCGGCGATGTCGAGCTGGCAGAGGACGGCTCCGGCCTCCACCCGGTCGCCCTCCCTGTGGGGCACCTTTTCCACGATGCCGCCGGTGCGCGCGCGCACTTCCACGCGCTGGTCGGCCTCGGTCTGGCCGGGCAGGACGAGCTCTTCGGTGTGCTCCTGCGCGGTGAGCGTTGCCGTGCGCACGCGGAAGGCCTGGCTGGTGTCCTTGTCGGTTTCCGCCTTGCCGGTGCCGTCCGCGGACGGGGCGGGAGGCGAGGGCAGCAGATAGCCGGAGGCCAGCCAGCCCGCGATCACGACGGTCACCAGTCCCGCCCAGATATAAGAACGCCGCATGGGTTCGGTTCCCCGTTTCGGCCGTCCGGCCGGAGAATGGCGGTCCTCGGCGTATCTCTCGCCGTCCCTCCGGACCTTCGGGACGGCATGCCTGTGCGCCGGACGCCGATGCGACAGGAACGCCCGGCCGCGCCCTTCGGGATGAACCCCATCCGCAGGCAATACGCAGCCAATGCGACTTGGGGTTTACAACAGGTCGCCATCCGACGACAAGAAGACAGGTGCGTCCCGCGGGCGCGATCGCAGGCCGGTCCGGCACCCATGTGTGCAAATGCCGCGCAAGCGCCGCGATTGTTGCTTTGGGGGCGCGTTTCTGTCCTATTCCCGTCCCTGTGGTAGATTTGGGCACGAGGCAGGCGAGCATGCCGTTCGATATCACGACCCTTATGGCCGAGCATCAGGGGCGCAACTACGCGCTCCACGAGGCCCATGTGAATCCGCGTTTCGCCAAGGTGCTGAAGCTGATCGGCTTCGACCGCTGCTATGTTCGTGCGAGCGGGCCCCATCTGTGGGACGATCACGGGCGCCAGTATCTCGACATGCTGGCGGGCTACGGCGTGTTCCATGCCGGGCGCAACCATCCCGAGATCCGCCGCGCGCTCACCGAGTTCATGGCGGCGGACTATCCCTCGCTCGTCCAGATGGAGGCGCCGCTCCTGTCCGGCGTTCTGGCCGAGGAGCTCAAGGCGCGGGTCGGCTACGGGCTCGACACCGTCTATTTCACGAGCACGGGGGCGGAGGGCAACGAGACCGCCATCAAATTCGCGCGCTGCGCCACCGGCAAGTCTCATATCCTCTTTGCGAGCTCCGCCTTCCACGGCCTCACCAACGGCGCGCTGTCGGTCAATGGCGGGCAGGACTTCCGGGCCGGCTTCGACCCGCTCCTGCCGGATACCGGCATGGTTCCCTTCGGCGATGCCGCGGCGCTGGAGCAGGCGCTCAGGGCGGGCAACGTCGCCGCCTTCATCGTGGAGCCCGTCCAGGGCAAGGGCGTGAACATCCCGCCCGACGGCTATCTCGCGGAGGCCTCCAGGCTCTGCCGCAAATACGGCGCGCTGTTCGTCGCCGACGAGGTTCAGTGCGGCATGGGGCGCACCGGGCGCTTCCTCGCGATCCATCACGAGGAGGGGGCGGAGCCCGACATCGTCGTGCTCTCCAAGGCGCTCTCGGGAGGCTATGTGCCGGTCGGCGCGGTGCTCACCCGCCGGGAGATCTACGACAAGGTGTTCTCCACGCTCGACCGCGCCGTGGTGCATTCCTCCACCTTCGGCCAGGGCAGCCTCGCCATGGTCGCGGGGCTGGCGAGCCTTGCGGTGCTGGACGACGAGCGCCTCATGGAGAACGCCACCCGCATGGGCGACATTCTGGGCCGCGGGCTCGCCGAGATGGCCGGGCGCTACGAGTTCATCCACGATGTGCGCTGGCGCGGGCTGATGCTCGCCATCGAGTTCGGCCGTCCGAAGTCTTTCTCGCTCAAGACCGGCTGGAGCACCATCACCCGGCTCAATCCGGACCTCTTCTGCCAGGGCGTCACCATCCCGCTCCTTGAGGATCACGGCATCCTCACCCAGGTGGCGGGCCATCACCTGACCACCATCAAGCTCATTCCGCCGCTGGTGATCGACGAATCGGATGTCGGCTGGTTCCTGGAAGGCTTCGACGCGGTCATGGCCCAGCTCCACAAGTTTCCCGGCCCGCTCTGGGAAAGCCTGTTCCGCATCGCGAAGAATTCCGTGTCGAGCGGCAACGGGCGGCGGGCCGCGGCAGGCTGACGGTCGCCGGCAGGTAGCGGATCCCCGGGGAAGGCGGCTAAGGTCCAGATGGCGTTGCGAGACAGGCTTGGGCAGAAGCTCGTGGGCGCGCTCGCCGCCTGCGTGATGTGGTCGTCGCGCCATGCGGCGGCCGTCGTCGCCGGCTTCCTGGTCCTGACCGTGCTCGGCGGCGCGCTCACCGCGACGAGGCTCGGCGTCAACACCGATACGGGCCGCATGATCTCCTCGGAGCTGCCCTTCCGGCAGTCCTTCATGGAGCTGATCGCCACCTTCCCCGCGCTCGACAACAATATCGTGGCGGTGGTGGAGGCAGACGACCCCGACAGGGCGCGCGAGGCGGCGCGCGCGCTGGTCCAGTCCTTCCGGGCGCATCCGGACCTCTTCGACGGCGTCTATGCGCCGGGCGTCGGAGACTTCTTCGACACGCACGGCCTGCTCTATCTCGACCCGCAATCCTTTGCGCGGGTGACCGACCGCATCGCCTCGTCGGCGCCCATTCTCGGCGCGCTCGCGGCACGGCCGGACCTTGCGGGCCTCGCGGGCCTGACCGACCGGCTCGCCGCCGGGGCCGGCGCAGGGCGCCTGCCGGAGGAGGCGGGCGCCTTCTTCGCCAGCCTGGCGCGCGTGGTGGAGGGCCAGATGGATGCAACGCCCGTGGCGCTCGACTGGACGGGCCTCTTCGCGGGCGGCACGGAGCCGGAGCAGACGCGCTGGTACGTCTTCGTGAAGCCCGCCCTCGACTATTCGCGCCTCGATCCGGCGGGACCTGCGCTCGAGGAGGCCCGGCGGCTCGTCGCCGATCCGGAAGCGACCTTTTCCGGCGAGGTCAGCATCCGGCTGACCGGCGAGGCCGCGCTCAATGCGGAGGAGATGGAGACGGTGATGCGCGGGGCGACGCTCGCCGGCATCGTCTCCTTCGTCCTTGTCGGCCTCATCCTCGCCTTCGGAATCCGGTCCGGCCGGCAGGTGATCGCCGCGCTCTCCATGCTCGCGGTGGGACTCGTGCTCACAGCGACGGCGGCGACCGTGACGGTCGGCTATCTCAATCTCATCTCGGTGGCCTTCGCGGTGCTCTTCGTCGGGCTCGGCATCGACTATGCGATCCATTTCGGCCTGCGTTACGAGGAGGAACGGCGTTTGGGCCATGCCCATGAGGAGGCCCTGCGGCAGACCGCGCACGGCGTCGGCTCGGCCCTTCTCCTGTGCACCGCGACGACGGCCATCGGCTTCCTCGCCTTCACGCCGACCGATTTCGTCGGCATGGCCCAGCTCGGGCTCATCTCGTCGGCGGGCATGCTGGTCGCGCTCGTCTGCGCGACGACGTTCCTGCCGGCGCTCCTGACCCTCCTGCCGCCGCAGCCGCCACGCCGCCACGGTGCGCTCTCCGCCGTCTCCGAACCGCTCCTGAGGCTCCTGTCCGGGCGTCGGTTCCGGCTCGGCGTGACGGTGGCGGTCATCCTCGCCGCGCTCGCCAGCCTCGCCGCCGTGCCCATGGCGCGCTTCGACGGCGACCCGCTCAATCTGAAGGCCCCCGGCGAGCCCGCCGTCACCGCCTTCAAGGACCTGCTCGCGGATGCCGACGCGCCGGTCTATACCGCGGAGATCCTTGCGGATACCCGCGAGGAGGCCGAGGCGTTCGCCAGGCGGTTCGAGGCCCTGCCGGAGGTCGCCGGCGTCGTCACCATCGACACCTTCGTGCCGGAGGGGCAGGCGGACCGGCTCGCCCGGCTCTCGTCGCTCTCGACCGGTCTGCCTCGCTCGGTGAGCACGGACGATCCGGGCCTTGCCGGCGAGGCCCGCCGCGCGGCGCTGACGCGGATGGAATCAGCCCTCGGCCGGATCGCCGGGGCACAGGACGTCGCGGAGGACACGCGGCAGGCCGCGGAGGACCTGCGCGGGCGCATCGCGGCGTTTCTCGACGGCCCCGGGCGCGAGGCGGACGCGCCCGCCCGGCTGGAGCGGGCCGTCTTCCACGGGCTGCCGGGTGCGGTTGCCCGGCTCAATACCATTGTGGGGGCGGGCGAGGTGGACGTCGCCGGGCTCGAGGCCGCGCTCCGCTCGCGCTTCGTCAGCCCGGAGGGACGCTATCGCATAGAGATCCTGCCGCGCGCCGACCTCGCCGATCCCGGCGCCATGGAGCGCTTCGTCCAGGCGGTGCGCACCGTGTCGTGGAACGTGACGGGAAGCCCGGTGGAGATCGTCGGGGCGGCGGGCGTCGTCTCCGAATCCATGCTGTTCGCGACCGTGCTGGCGGCGGGGCTGATCGCGCTCGTCCTCTTCGCGATGCTCTCGCGCGTGCTCGACGTGGTGCTGGTGCTCCTGCCGATCACGCTTGCCGGGGCGATCCTCGTGGCGGCGACGGTGCTGCTCGACATTCCATTCAACTTCGCCAATGTGATCGTGTTGCCCCTGCTGATCGGCCTCGGTGTGGACAGCGGCATCCACCTCGTCATGAGGGCGCGCGAGGAGGCGGAAGGGGGCGCGGGCGAGCCGGCCGGCCATGTCCTCGCCTCGTCGACGCCGCGCGCGGTCTTCCTGTCGGCGCTGACCACCGTCTCCTCGTTCGGCACGCTCGCCCTGTCGGCCCATCGGGGCACGGCCAGCATGGGCGAGCTCCTGATGATCGCCATCGCGCTCACCCTCGTGTGCACCCTGGTCGTCCTGCCGACGCTCGTGGACTGGTCGGCACGGGCCTTTCGGAGGGGGAAGGGCTGACGGGGCCGATCCGCCACAAAACCGGCGCAATCGGCGCGATCTTCTGGTGCTCGAATATTTCGTGATAGAATGCTATTTTGTCTCAACGGGTTGACGGCGGTCGGGTTCTTCAGCCAAAGGATGTCGCAGGAACAGGGTTTCGCACAGGCGGACAGGCGCCGGAATACCGTCCGGCAGACGCCGCCGTTCATGACCTGCGACTGAAGCCAATCATCGGGGTAATCATCGTGGCGGTTCCACTTATCCAGCAGGCGCGTGTCGGCGCTTACATCCTCAAGCAGAAGCTGAAGGGCAACAAGCGCTACCCGCTCGTGCTCATGCTCGAGCCGCTGTTCCGCTGCAACCTGGCCTGTCCGGGCTGCGGCAAGATCGACTACCCCAAGCCGATCCTCGACCAGCGCCTGTCGGTGGAGGAGTGCCTCGAGGCGGTCGACGAGTGCGGCGCGCCCATCGTCTCGATCCCCGGCGGCGAGCCGCTGATCCATCGCGAGATGGACCAGATCGTCAAGGCGATCGTGGACCGCAAGAAGTTCGTCTATCTGTGCACCAACGCGCTGCTCCTGAAGAAGAAGCTCGACCTGTTCGAACCGAGCCCCTATCTCACCTTCTCCGTCCATCTCGACGGGCTGAAGGAGGAGCACGACAAGGCGGTCGACCAGGAGGGCGTGTTCGACAAGGCGGTCGAGGCGATCCGCGAGGCCGTCGCGCGCGGCTTCCGCGTGACCGTCAACTGCACGCTGTTCAACAATGCCGAGCCCGACAAGGTGGCGGAGTTCTTCGACTTCGTCATGACGCTCGGCGTGGAGAGCATCACCGTCTCGCCCGGCTATGCCTATGAGCGCGCCCCGGCGCAGGACCATTTCCTGTCGCGCCGGCAGACCAAGACGCTGTTCCGCGACCTCTTCCGGCTCGGCAAGTCGAACGGGCGCGGCTGGATCTTCAACCAGTCTTCGCTCTATCTCGATTTCCTCGCCGGCAACCAGGAATATTCCTGCACGCCCTGGGGCAACCCGACGCGTAACATCTTCGGCTGGCAGCGGCCCTGCTACCTGATCGGCGAGGGCTTCGCCAAGAGCTTCAAGGAGCTCATGGAGACCACGGACTGGGATTCCTACGGCACCGGGAAATACGAGAAGTGCGCCAACTGCATGGTGCATTGCGGTTTCGAGCCGACGGCGGTGTCCGACACGGTGGCCAATCCCTTCAAGGCGCTGAAAGTGTGGCTTAAGGGGGTGGAGACCGAGAAGCCCATGGCCCCGGAGATCTCGCTCGACAACCAGCGGCCCGCGGCCTACGTCTTCGACCGCCATGTGGACGAGTTCATGGCCGAGATCCACGAGCCCGCCAACGAGGCCGGCGCGCCGGGGGCGAAAAAGGCGTCGGTGACCCTTCTGGACAAGACCGAGACGCAGGAACGCCGCGCGGGCTAGCGCGGCCTTCCGGGGCAGGCCGGAGACGCACGTCTTCCCGCTCATCCCGGCTTTTGCCCGGGATGAGCGGTCTGTTTCGTCTCGCGTGATTCCCGCTTTTTGAAAGCGATCGGCTTTTGGACCTTCAATCGGACACGATTGAAGGTCTAGCCGAGCCGGTGCGCGAGCGCGGCCAGTGCGCGTTTCGCCCGTCCCGTCTGGCGGGCGAGGCGGATGAGCGCGCCGAGCTCGCCGGGATGCGCGGCGAGATGTACCAGGACGGGCAGGGCGGCGGCATGGCCGTCGGCCCGCATTCCCTTGAGCGCGGCGCGCGGGATCGTGTCGCCCGCCCGGTCCGAGATCGCGCGAATCGCAAGGAAAGGCAGGCCCGCCTCCATGGCCGCGCGCGCGACGGCCGCGCTCTCCATGTCGGCGGCCGATGCGCCCGTCCGTGCGCGTAACGCGGCCTTGGCCTCGACCGAGGCGACGGGTTCGGAGAGTGTCGCGAGAACGTCCACGCATTGCAGGGCGGGGTCTCGCGGGGCCTGTGCGGTCAGGTCGCGGCGCCAGTCTTCCGCGCAGTCGAAACGGCTTCCGTCCTCGTCGAGGATCGCTACGGGAAGGATCGCTGTGCCGGGCGCGAGTTCCGGGTCGAGCCCACCCGCAAGCCCGAAGCTCACGAGACCGTCCGCGCCCGCCTCCACGAGCCGCCGCGCGGCCTCATAGGCCCTCCGGGGCCCCGGCCCGTCGCAGGCCACAAGGAGGGACCGGTCGCCGGCCACGCGTCGCCCGGGGCGAACGAGGCACGCCTCCATCTGCAAGCCCGTGACGATGCCGATCCGGCTCATTGCGGTCCCAGCCCTGTGCGTGGGGCGGGCGTCCAGCCCCTCACATTCCCCAGGCGACCTCGCGGCTGTTGCCGCGCTTGAGGTTACGATAGCGCGACAGCGCCCAGACGGGGAAGAACGCGGAATAGCCGTGATAGCGCAGATAGAAGACGCGCGGGAAACCGACCGCGGTGAACCACGGCTCCTCCCACTTCTCGTTCTTGCGTGGCTGCGAGAGGAGGTAGCGAATGCCGCGCTCGACCGGTTCGCTGTCGACCTCGCCGGCGGCCATCAGGGCCAGCACGGCCCAGGCGGTCTGGGAGGGGGTGGAGGCTTTCGTCTCGTCGCGGCGCTCCTGCCAGTAGGTCGCGCCGTCCTCGCCCCAGCCGCCGTCCTCGCGCTGGCGCGAATGGAGCCAGTCCACGGCCTTGCGCACATAGGGCGCCGACATGTCCTCGCCGACGGCGTTGAGCGCGCACAGGACCGACCAGGTGCCGTAGATGTAGTTCGTGCCCCAGCGGCCGAACCAGGAGCCGTCCTCCTCCTGCTCGGTCTTCAGGAAATGAACGCCGCGCGCCACGGTCGGATGGGTGCGGCTGTAGCCGATCTGGGCGAGGAAGCTCAGGCAGCGCGCGGCGACGTCCGACGTCGGCGGGTCGAGCAGCGCGCCGTGATCGGCAAAGGGGATGGAGTTCAGGAAATCGGCATTGTTGTCGATGTCGAAGGCGCCCCAGCCGCCATTGGAGCTCTGCATGCCCTCGATCCAGCGCGCCGCGCGCTCGATACGGTCCTTGTAGCCCTCCGGATCGGTCCGGTGGAGCAGCATGCCGACCACGGCGGTATCGTCGACATCGGGGTAGTGGTCGTTATTGTACTGAAACGCCCAGCCGCCGGGCTCCAGATCGGGCGCGTTGATCGCCCAGTCGCCCTTCACGTCGGTGATCTGGCGGTCGACCAGCCAGTCGCAGGCCGCCTTCACGGAGGGCGTGCTGTCCTCGCCGCTCTCGCTCAGCGCATGGGCGGCAAGGGCGGTATCCCAGACGGGCGAAACGCAGGGCTGGCAGTAGCGCGGCTCGCCGTCGCGTTCCTCGCGCGCGGCCACGAGCAGATTCCTGATCGATTGCCGGGCGGTGACGAGGTCCGGATCGTCCTTGGGATAGCCGAGCGCGGTGAAGGCCATGACGGAGTTCGCCATGGCCGGGAAGATCGCGCCGAGCCCGTCCTCGCCATTGAGGCGCGGCTTGATGAAGTCGAGCGCGGCCTGGATGGACTTCGCCCGTGTCGGCAGGCGCGGGAAGACGTGTTTCTCCGTGGGCTGCAGCACCTTGTCGAGCGCCAGGAAGAAGCTGCCCCAGCGGCTGCCCGTGGGGTTGGTGAGCCATTTGCGGATCTTCTCCGGCGGTGTGCGGAAGATCTCCTGGCAGTGCGCGCCGGTCGGGTTCTTCGCGCGCGGCTTGAGGGCGGCGAGGATGAGCAGCGGCGCTATGACCGTGCGCGACCAGTAGGAGAACCGCCACATGTTCACCGGGAACCAGCGCGGCATCAGCATGAGTTCCGCCGGCATCACCGGCACGGCGCGCCACGGCACCTCGCCGAACAGCGCCAGCGCATAGCGGGTGAAGACATTGGACGTCTCCGCCCCGCCATGGGCGAGGATCGCCTCCCGCGCGCGCTTCATGTGCGGCGCGTCCGGATCGTCGCCGACGATCTTCAGCGCGTAATAGGCCTTCACGCTGGCGGAGATGTTGAAGTCGCCGTCATGGAACAGCGGCCAGCCGCCATGGCGGTCGGACTGGATGGAGCGCAGATATTCGCCGAGCTCGGCCTCGAGCTCCGGCTCGGGCTCGCCGAGGAAATGGTTGAGGAAGATGTATTCGGCCGGAATCGTGGCGTCCGCCTCGAGCTCGTAGACGATGTGGCCATCGTCCTTCTGGCGTCCGGCCAGCGCTCTGGAAGTTTCCTCCACCGTGGCCTCCACCTCGTCCAGGAGGCTCTTCGGGCGCGATGTCGTCTCGACTGCCGGTGCGGGCTGCGCAGGCGTCTCACCGGCCGTGGCGCGTTTGCGCCGGCCGCCGAAGGCTCCCCGGAAGGTCTCCGCAATCGAAACCATGTCAACTCCAGCTGTTCAGAACCGTTTCGTGTGCTGCCCAAGCACTGGTAGGTGTCCCGGCGCGGCCGGATTGTCAAGCACGGCGGTCGAGGGCCGCGTGCGCTGCAACCTCTCCGGAGCGTATGGCGCTTTCGATGGTGGCGGGAAGGCCGGTATCCGTCCAGTCGCCGGCCAGGAAGGCATTGTCGAGGGTCGTACGGCATTGTGGCCGTCTCGAGACGGCCTCCGGCGTCTGGCCGAATGTCGCACGCCGCTCCTTGACGACCCGCCAGCGGGGCACGGGCTCGCTCGCGATGGACAGGGCCTGCGCGACCTCGCGCCACACCTCCCCGGCGATGGCGTCGGCCGGCCGGTCCGCTGTCTCCGCGGCTGCCGAGATGGTGACGGAGGCGACGTCGCCGCGCACGAACAGCCATTGCGCGAGCCCGCCGACGAGCCCCAGGACCGGCCCGCCGCCGGAGATGTCGGGGGGACTTGAGAGCCTGTAATGCACATTGACGATGGGCTCGCCGCCGCCCGGCGTCTCGATGCCCGGCACGAGGCTGTCGGCGAGCCATGCGGGCACCGCCACGATCACCGCCTCGTCCGGGCCGACGGCGATCTCCTCGCGCGCAAGCCGCAAGGCGCGGACCCGCCCGCCGGCTGTGTCGAGCCCCATGACCCGGGTGCCGGGGCGAAGCGTCGTCCCGCGCGCCTCGAGCCAGGCGAGGGCGGGGTCGACGAAGCTGTCCGACAGGCTGTCGCGCGCGATCAGCGGACGGCAGGCATCGGCCCCCTTGGCGAAGGTCTCCAGGAGGACGGGCCGCATCAGCCGCGCGGCCCCGGTCTCCACCGGCATGTTGAGCACCGCGACGATCAGCGGTTCCCAGAAGCGGGCGAGCGCCGCCGGACCGACGCCGGACAGCGCGTCGCCGACGGTCGCGCCGGGGCCCGCGGTGAGGAGTTTCAGCCCGGCGAGATGGTCGCCGAGCCCCGTGCCCGGCGCGCGCCGCGACGGCGAGAGCACCCACCAGGGCAGGGGGCCGCGATTGGGCGCGACCGTCCAGCGCTCCCCCGTCGCGAGGTCGAGAAAGGGGAAGCGCGCCTCCTCCGGCCCGACGAGGCGGTCGCGCGCGCCGACGGTCTCCAGGAAGCCGAGCGCGGAGCGGTTGCCGGAGAGC
Organism: Kaustia mangrovi; assembly: GCF_015482775.1. Lineage (GTDB taxonomy): Bacteria > Pseudomonadota > Alphaproteobacteria > Rhizobiales > Im1 > Kaustia > Kaustia mangrovi. The sequence goes on from NZ_CP058214.1 coordinate 3,828,675, forward strand.
AGCAGGTGGTTGCCATTGTCGATCACGCAGTCGAGTGCCGCGTCGTGGAACGACCGGCAGCGCCCGCCTGCGCGCGCGGCCTGCTCGTAGAGCACGGCCGGCACGCCGGCCTCTGCCAGCCGCACCGCGCAAGACAGGCCGGCCAGCCCGGCGCCGATGATGTGTGCCCTGTTCATGGAGGCCGTGTTTACTCCGGCGAGAGGGGCGTGGCCAGAGCGAGCTCTCGCCCAATCCGATACGGGACGGGGCGTTCGGCAATGTCGGGTGCATGGCCGGGCGGACATGGCGTAGTCTTGGACGGCGTCATGGGCGGTTCGGAAGGGGTGAGAGAATGCTGCTGATTGTCGGAACGGTGCGGCTGCCGCCGGAAAAGATGGCCGAGGCCCGCCCCGCGATGGAGCGGATGGTGCGGGCCAGTCGCGCCGAGGAGGGCTGCGTCGAATATTCCTATGCGGAGGACGTTCTCGAGCCGGGCCGTATTCATGTCGTGGAGGTGTGGACGGACCGGGAGGCCCTCGACGCGCATTTCGCATCCGGGCATATGGCGGCCTGGCGGTCGGCCTGGCCGGAGCTCGGCATAACTGACCGCAATCTCGCGCTCTACGAGGCCGGCGAGCCTCAATCCGTCTGATATCCGCATCGCAGGGCGTGTGCCGGTGTGGCGGCAGCCGGCCTATCCGCCTTCCACGGGCGTGCCGAAGACGACGATGGCGGTGCACACGAGCGCGAGCGCGGCAAAGCTCGCGGACCGGGCCGTGCTGCCGCGCCTTGCCGCGCTCAGCGCCGCCACCATGCATTGCAGCGCGTAATAGACGGCGAAGCAGCGCGAGGCGAAGGTGATCAGGCTGTAGACGTCGGTCTGCCAGGTGACGATCCCCGCAACGACGGCGATCAGCGGATAGATATGGCGCAGCGCGATGCGCTGTCCGGCGATGTCGTGGAGCAGGCCGCCCGCGCCGAGCGTATCGGCGATGGCCGCGCTCGACTGGCTGGCGAGCGCGCCGAACAGGACGAGCAGGGGCAGCGCGATGGAGACCGGGGCCAGCATGTCGACGATGGCGGCGACCCCGCCTGCGGGCGTCTCCACCGAAAAGAGCGGCGTCATGAGGGCGAAGAAGACGAGATAGATCGCCGCTGCCAGAAGCTGGGCGAGCTTCATGGTGCGTACGCGCAAGCCCGGCGAATAGGTGTCGCCCAGGAAGCGCGAGGTCTCGAAGCCCTGCACGAGGATGAGGAGGCCCAGGAGCACCGGCAGGCTGCTCTCCTCGAAATGGCCCGCGGGCAGAAGCGCTCCCGTCTCCCCCAGGATGTGCCAGTCATGGAGCGCCAGTCCCGCCACCAGCCCGCCGATGACGGCGAGCTTGGCCGACACCGCATAGATTTCCAGCCCCTCCACGGCACGGAAGCCGCGCCACAGCCCCACGCCGCCGATCACCGCAAGGAGCGCGGTCACGACCGTCTTCACCGCCATCCCGTCGTCGGCGATCCCGAAGGGCTTCAGCAGGAAGCTCGCGAACAGAACGAGATAATAGGCGACGGAGACGAAATAGGCGAAGGCGAGCACCAGATGGGACAGCCGCTCCAGCGATGCGAGGACGCGCCCGCCCTCATGGTCGGCGAGCAGCGGCTCCACATGGAGGATGTTCTCGCGCACCGCGCCGCCGACGAGATAGGCCACCGCCAGAAGCCCCGCCATGGCAAGCACCGCCCAGCCGCCATAGAGGTCGCGCAGGATCGGCACGGAGACCAGGAACCCGCTGCCGATGATGGAGGCGAGCGGCGTCCCGACCGCGCGCCAGAGGTCGGACCGCAGCATGCCCGGATGGAACAGCCACGCGGCGAGCCCCAGAACGGCAAGAATCGAGACGGCGTCAATCATCGGCAGGCAGGCTCAGCAGCACGTGACACGGCATATCCGGCTTTCGCGCATAGTCCCCGGGGGTCGCGTGTTGCCTCACAGGATCCCGTAGCGCAGCGCGATGGCCAGCTTCTCGGCCTTTCCGACCAGGCGCTTCGGCACGGCCGGGTCGGCGATGTCGGTGTCGGAGAGGGCCTGCATGCGGGCGAGGTTGCGGCGATAGACCTCCATCATGATGCGGGCGGGGCGCATCCTGGCGCGGTCGCAGGCGGCAAGCGCGGTCCCGGCGTCGGAGAAGGCGCGCTCGGCCTCGCCGGCAAGGGCGCGCCAGACCGCGGGATAGCGGGGCGAGGCGAGGATCGCCGGGAGGTCGCCCGAGGGCAGGCCTTCCGCCTCGATCAGCTCGCGCGGCAGGTAGAGCCGGTCACGCTCGGCGTCCTCGTGGACGTCGCGCAGGATGTTGGTGAGCTGCAGCGCCCGGCCGAGCGCGTCGGCGACGCGGCGGCCCGCCTCGCCGGGCTCGCCGAAGATGCACACGCACAGCCGCCCGACGGCGGCGGCCACGCGGTCGCAATAGAGGTCGAGCTCGGCGCGCGGCGGAGCGACGATGGGCTCGCCGGCATCCATCTCCATGCCGTCGATCACGGCCTGGAAATCGGCCCGTGCCAGCCCGAAGCGGGCGATTGGCTCCTTCAGGGCGCGCGCGACGAGCCCCTCCGGCAGGCCGCCCTCATAGAGCCGGTCGAGCGCATCCTCCCAGTCCTTGAGCGCGCGGCGCTTCTCGCCAAGCGTCCAGCCCTCGTCGTCGGCGATGTCGTCGACATTGCGGCAGAAGGCGTAGACGGCGAAGATCGCCCGGCGCTTCTCGCCCGGCAGAAGCCGCATGGCCCAGTAGAAGGAGGTGGAGGCCTGGCGCACCATGGCGTCCACGCGCCCGCGTTCCTCCGCCGTGACGGCGGGGCGGTCGGTCGCGAGATGGCTGGCAATCGTCATCGGCGGGACCCGGGACCCCGAAGCCCTGGGCGGGCCTCAGGCCTTCGCCTTCAGCTCGAGAACCTTGTGCTCCTGGTCGAGTGCCTTGAAGACCTCCGCCACGATGTCGCCCGCCATGAGGCCCGCATCCTGATACTGCTCCTTCGGCGCGCCATGGGCGATGAAGCGGTCCGGCAGGCACATGGGGCGCACGCGCGCGCCCTTGTCGAGCAGGTTGTTGGTGGCGAGATAGTGCAGGACGAACGAGCCGAAGCCCCCGACGGAGCCTTCCTCGATGGTGATGAGCACCTCGTGGTTGAGCACCAGCCGGCGGATGAGGTCGTGGTCGAGCGGCTTGGCGAAGCGGGCGTCGGCGACCGTGGTCGACAGGCCGAGGACCTTCAGCTCCTCCGCCGCCTTCAGGCACTCCCCGAGGCGCGCGCCATAGGACAGGAGCGCGATCTTGGTGCCTTCCTCCACGATGCGGCCCTTGCCGATCTGGAGCGCCACGCCGTCCTCGGGAAGCTCCACGCCGGAGCCCTCGCCGCGCGGATAGCGCAGCGCGCAGGGGCCGTCGTCGATGGACGCCGCGGTCGCCACCATGTGGACGAGCTCCGCCTCGTCGGCCGCCGCCATGAGCACGAAGCCGGGCAGGCAGCCGAGATAGGCGATGTCGAAGCTTCCCGCATGCGTCGGGCCGTCCTGGCCGACAAGCCCGGCCCGGTCGATGGCGAAGCGCACCGGCAGATGCTGGAGCGCCACGTCGTGCACGATCTGGTCGTAGCCGCGCTGCAGGAAGGTGGAATAGATGGTCGCGAAGGGCTTCATGCCCTCGCTCGCGAGCCCGGCGGCGAAGGTCACCGCGTGCTGCTCGGCGATGCCGACATCGTAGGAGCGTTCCGGAAAGCGCTCGGCGAACTTGTCGATGCCCGTGCCCGACGGCATGGCCGCGGTGATGGCGACGACGCGCTCGTCCTTCTCCGCCTCGCGGATCAGCGACTGGGCGAAGACGGAGGTGTAGCTCGGCGCGTTCGACTTGCCCTTGAAGCTCTCGCCGGTCTCGGGATCGAACTTGCCGACGGCGTGGTACTTCTCCTTGTGAGGCTGGTCGAAGGGATGACCCTTGCCCTTCTCGGTGACCACATGGAGGAGGATCGGCCCGACCGTGTCGGCATCGCGCACATTCTGCAGGATGGGCACGAGCGTCTCCACGTCGTGGCCGTTCACCGGGCCGACATAGTAGAAGCCCAGCTCCTCGAACAGCGTTCCGCCGAACACCATGCCGCGGGCATATTCGTCGGCCCGCGCGGCCGCCTTCTGGACACCCTTCGGAAAGCGCTTGGCGAGTTGCTTGCCGATATCGCGCAGCGACAGGAAGGGGCGCGAGGAGATCAGCCAGGAGAGATAGTTGGTGAGCGCGCCGACCGCCGGCGCGATGGACATGCCGTTGTCGTTGAGGACGACGATGAGGCGCGAATCGAGCGCGCCCGCATTGTTCATCGCCTCATAGGCCATGCCGGCGCTCATCGCGCCGTCGCCGATCACGCAGATGACATTGCCGTCGATATGCTTCAGGTCGCGCGCCACGGCCATGCCGAGGCCGGCGGAAATGGAGGTGGAGCTGTGGGCGGCGCCGAACGGGTCGTACTCGCTCTCGGTCCGCTTGGTGAAGCCGTAAAGGCCGTCCTTCTGGCGGATCGTGCGGATCCGGTCGCGCCGTTCCGTCAGGATCTTGTGGGGATAGGCCTGGTGGCTGACATCCCAGATCAGGCGGTCGTCGGGCGTGTTGAAGACATAGTGGAGCGCAACGGTCAGCTCCACCACGCCCAGCCCGGCGCCGAAATGCCCGCCGGTCTCGGATGCCGCGTCGATGGTCTCTGCGCGCAACTCGTCGGCGAGCTGGCGGAGCTGCTCGCGATCAAGCGTGCGCAGGTCGCCCGGCGATTTCACCTTGTCAAGCAGCGGGGTGGAGACAGTCATGGAGACAGCGGCCCTCGATTACATTCGCGCAGATTGGCTCTGCATGGCTCAATGCAGACGCGCAAACCTCATTTTGGCAAGCACTCTTAGTGCACCAACCCTCAATCTGGAACCACTTTAACATTCGCCGCGCCACAGGCAACGGCTTTCCCGGACACCGGCGAAAGCGAGCCTCATGCCCTGTCGTTACGTATCCGTTCCATAATCGCGGCCCTTCCAGGCCTCCCCGCGGCCAAGCCAGTGCCGGATTGCCGCGTGCACGGTCATGGCCATGAACAGGACGGCGGCGACCGGCAGGCTCAGGGCCACGAGCGGCGATAGCCCGCAGTAGCGCACTGTGGGCCAATAGGCAATGCTCATCAGCCCCCATGCGACAAGACCGCCTAACCCCGCCGATTCGCCCGCGGCGAGCCCGTAGAGGGCAAGAAGGGGCGGTGCCAGATAGGTCAGCGCCATGCCGAGGACGCACACGATCAGCAGGACCGTGGAGTGGCGAAGCTGCACGAAGGCGGAGCGCACGACCATCCGCCAGAACTCCGAAAGCTCGGTGTAACGGCGCTGGCTCCGGCTGTCGTCGGCAAGGCCGAGCCAGATGCGCCGCCCGCTCGCCTTGACGGCGCGGCCGAGCGCGCAATCGTCGATCAGCCGGTTCCGGATCGCGGCGATCCCTCCGATGGCGGCGAGCGCGTCAGCGCGCAGCAGCACGCAACCTCCCGCCGCCCCGGCGATTCGGCTCGACGGCGTGTTGACGGCGGGGAAGGGGTAGAGGAGCTGGAAGAAAAACAGGAAGGCGGGCACGAGCAGCACCTCCCAGAACGCCCTGGCCGGCAGGCGCACCATGAGCGAGACGAGGGCGAGCCGGTCGGCGCGCGCCTTGGCCACGAGCCCGCGCAGCACATGGGGGCCATGGACGATATCGGCGTCGGTGAGCCAGAAGAAGTCCGGCGTGCCGCCAGCCTGCGCAGCCGCGATGCCGTGGCGCAGCGCCCACAGCTTGCCGGCCCAGCCGGCCTCCAGCGGCGGGGCGGAGATCACGCGGCCGGCGCCTTCGGGAAGGGCGGCCCGCGCGGCCTCTGCCGTCCCGTCCTCGCTCGAATCGTCCACCACGACGATGGAGAGGGCCCCAGGATAGTCCTGCCGGAGAAGCCCCGCGACGGTCTGCGCGATCACGTCGGCCTCGTTGCGCGCCGGGATGACCGCGGTGACGGACGGCCAGTCGCCCCCGTCGCCGGCCCGCTCCCCGCGCAGCCGCTGGTCGGCGCGCCAGAAACCGTGCCAGAAGAGCAGCAGGCCGAGCCAGACGAGACTGGCGAGGCCGCCGATGGCCCATGCGGCCGCGGTCATCGCAGCACCGCGCCCATGACGCCCGCCACGGCGCAGCGCAGGGTCTGACCACGGGTGAGGACGACGCGGTCGGCGAGCGGGTCGCGCCGGGCGAGTTCGCCGCACAGCGCATGGGCGATCTTCACGATGACCGCCGATTCCATGGCGAGCCGACGGCTCCTCAGGGCGCCGGGCAGGGTGTCGGCGGTCGCGAGCAGCGCGCGCGTTCCCTCAAGGCAGCGGTCGACGACGCGGCGCAGGCCGGGGGGCATTGCGGGCTCGCCCAGAACGTCGACGTCGAGCCCCTCCGCCTCCAGCCATTCGGTCGGCAGATAGACGCGGTCGAGCCCGGCATAATCGTCCGCGCAATCTTGGAGATGGTTGATCATCTGGAGTGCGTTGCACAGCGCGTCGGAGGCGGGATAGCCGGCGGGATCCTCACCATGGAGGTCGAGCAGGAACCGACCGACCGGGGCGGCCGAGCGGTCGCAATAGTCGATGAGCTCGGCCCAGTCGCGATAGCGCGTCTTGACGGCGTCCTGCTTGAAGGCGGAGATCAGGTCGAGACAGTGCTGCGCGGTGATGCCGGTCACAGCCAGCGTGTCGCGCATGGCATGCGCCTTGGCGAGCCCCGGCGCTTCCGCCGTGGACCCCCGCGGGCCGGGCCGAAGCGCGTCGGCGAAGCGGTCGAGCCGGGCGACCTTGTCCTCCGGGGCGAGCGCGGGATTGTCGGCAATATCGTCAATCGCGCGGGCAAAGGCGTAGAAGACGGCCACATGCGGGCGCAGCCGGCGCGGCAGGAGCCAGGAGCCGACGGGAAAGTTCTCGTCGGCCGCGCCCTTGCCAGAGGGCGTCTCGATGGCGCCTTGGGCCCCGCTCATCGCCGCCTCAGAGCTCGGTTTCGTGCGTGCTTGCGGCGACCAGCCGGGCGAGCCGCTCGGTCATCTCGCTGTCGGGATCGGCAAGGGCGCCGATCACGGTGAAATGGTTCGCGCCCGGTGCCTCGCCATATTCGGTGCGCATGCGCGCCTCGCCCCAAACCTCGCAGATCGTGCGGCTCTGGCGGAGATATTCGTCGCTTTCCGCACCGCCCACCCGGGCGATCAGCATGCGCCCGGCGGGCGGCTCCCAGAAGAGCGGGCTTGCCGCGCGCGCCGTCTCGGCATCGAGCCGCAGGGCGTCGTTGATGCTGGTGCCCACGAGCGGCACGAGATCGAACAGCCCGCTGATCGCAAGCCCCGCCGGCACGAGATCGCGCGGGGCCTGGGGATCGAGGGCCTGCCAGTCGGTCGCGAGCATCGCCGCGGTCAGATGGCCGCCGGCGGAGTGCCCCGACATGACGATCCGGCGGCCCGTACGCCGCCACAGCCACAGGCAGGCCTCGCGAATCTGGTCGACGATATCGGGGACCGACACGGCGGGGCAGAGATCGTAGGAGGGGACGGCCACCGTCACCCCGTGAGCATTGAGGCCGCGCGCCATGTGGCTGAACCAGCTCTTGTCGAGCGCCTGCCAGTAGCCGCCATGCACGAACATCGCCACGGGCTCGTCCCCGTCGCCTGCGGAGAAGAGGTCCATGACGGCGCGCGCGCTCTCGCCGTAGGGGAGATCGAGCTCGGCGTCGCTGACATCGCGATAGGCCGCGGCATCCTCCGCCCAGCCCTGCATGACCTGCGGATGGTCCGGCACCCGCGCGCGATTGTTGTATTCCGCCTCGTAGTCCATGGTTCGCGAACCCTGCCAGATGCCGTACGCCGGGCCAAGCGCCGCGCGTGCCCGCCACCGCTCTTAATGGCCCGCGCGCGCAACGGCAAGCCCCGGCCGCCCTCGCTGTTGACGGGCGGCACGGCTTGATCGAAACTCCCTTTTATCCCGGAATGCGCGCAAAAGGGGCATGCTGGACTGTCATGTATTCGAGGATCACACGATCCGGTCATCTGATTGCGATGGGCCGCCGCACCGATCATGACGAGATCATGATCCTGTGCGCGCGCATCGACTACAATCCATAGATCCCGGCCGTTTCGCCTGCCGAAGGGCGCCGCCCCGGACCGCGCCGGTCGCGGGGCCAGCCCGTCGCGATACGTTTTTGAAGAAAAAGGATCTATGTTTCGATGACTCTCCTGGACAAGAATCTCAATCCGGTGGAGCTGGTGGCGAGCGACACCGCGCATCACCTCCACCCCTTCACCGACCACAAGAGCCTGCATGCGGAAGGCGGCACGCGCATCATCACCCACGCCAGGGGCGCATGGCTGTGGGATGCGAGCGGCAGGAAGATCCTCGACGGCATGGCCGGGCTGTGGTGCGTGAATATCGGCTACGGCCGCTCCGAGCTGGCGGAAGCCGCCTACCGGCAGATGCTCGACCTACCCTACTACAACACCTTCTTCAAGACCGCGACCGTGCCCTCCATCGCGCTTGCCGACAAGGTCGCCTCGCTGATGCCGGACCACATCAACCGGGTGTTCTTCGTCAATGACGGCTCGGAGGCGAACGACACCATCGTGCGTCTCGTACGGCACTATTTCCAGCTCAAGGGGCAGCCGGAGAAGTCGGTCTTTATCTCAAGGCGCAATGCCTATCACGGCTCCACGATGGCCTCCGCGAGCCTGGGCGGCATGGCGGCCATGCACGGCCAGGGCGGCCTGCCGCTGCCGGGCTTCGTCCATGTCGACCAGCCCTACTGGTTCGGCGAGGGCGGCGATCTCGACCCGGAGGCGTTCGGACTCAAGGCGGCCAGGGCCGTGGAGGACGAGATCCTGAGGCTCGGGCCGGAGAATGTCGCCGCCTTCATCGGCGAGCCGGTTCAGGGCGCGGGCGGCGTGATCATCCCGCCGGACAGCTATTGGCCGGAGATCAACCGCATCTGCCGGAAATACGGCGTGCTGCTGATCGCCGACGAGGTCATTTGCGGCTTCGGGCGCACCGGCAAGTGGTTCGGCTTCGAGACCTACGGCATCGAGCCGGACATCGTGCCCATGGCGAAGGGCCTGTCGTCGGGCTATCTGCCCATCGGCGCGGTCGCGATCTCCGACGAGATCTGCGATTTCGTGATCGAGAATGGCGGCGAGTTCTTCCACGGCTACACCTATTCCGGCCATCCGGCGGCCTGCGCGGTCGCGCTGGAGAACATCCGGATCCTGGAGGACGAGAAGCTCGTGGAGCACGTGGCCGACATCGCGCCCTATTTCCACGAGAAGCTCATGACGCTCGCCGACCATCCGCTGGTGGGCGAGGTGCGCAGCGTCGGGCTCCTGGGGGCGTGCGAGCTGGTGAGGGACAAGGCCACCCGCGCGCGCTTCGATCCGGTCGGGCGCGTCGGGCTCGCCTGCCGCGACCATTGTTTCGAGAACGGGCTCATCATGCGCTCGTGCGGCGACACCATGGTGCTCTCGCCGCCGTTCCCGATCACGCGCGACGAAGTCGACGAGATGGTCGACCTCGCCCGCGCCGCCTTCGACAGCACGCTTGAGGATGTGAAGGCGGAGCTCGCCTGACGACCCCGCAAGGGGCCGGGATCCGCAAAGGGGAACGCGGATGCCGGCCTCTCGTGCGACCGGGATGTTGAACGTGACAGGAGACCCGGTCAAAATCGGTTGCAGGAGTGACCGGACCATCGCGATAGAGTCGTAGCAAGACCACGCATCGGAGGGAGTTACAGATGACGAGAAGGCACAAGACCCCACTGCCGGTCAGCCGGCGTTCGTTCCTCGCCGGCACCGGCGCCGTGGCTGCCGGCGTGACCTTCATGCCGCGCTCCGGCCTGTCGGCGGAGGAGGCCAAGCTCAATTTCTACAACTGGGACACCTATATCGGCCCGGACACGCTTTCCGACTTCCGCGAGGCGACGGGCATCGACGTCACGATGGACCTGTTCGCCGACAATGACGAGCTGTTCGCCAAGCTGAAGGAAGGCAATCCCGGCTATGACGTGATCGTGCCCACGAACGACTATGTGGAGCGCATGATCACCGCCGGCATGCTGGAGCCTCTCGATCACGACAAGATCCCGAACATGGACAATATCGAGAAGTCGTTCCTCGATGCGAATTTCGACCCGGGCCGCAAATACAGCCTGCCCTATATGTGGGGCACCATCGGCATCGGCTATCGCAAGAGCGAGGTGGACGGCGTGCCGGATAGCTGGAAATGGGTCTACCAGTCCGACAAATATGCCGGCCGGCTCTCGCTCCTGAGCGAGGTGACGACCGTGATCGGCATCGCGGCGAAATATCTCGGCTACTCCCTGAACACCACCGATCCCAAGGAGATCAAGGAGGCCGAGGAGCTGCTGATCGCCCAGAAGCCCTATATCAAGGTGTTCGCGGAGGATAACGGGCAGGACCTGCTGGCCTCCGGCGAGGTGGCCCTGTGCCAGGAGTGGAACGGCGACATCCTCCAGGTCATGGCCGAGGACGACGACATCTCCTATGTCGTGCCCAAGGAGGGTGCGCTCCTGTGGCAGGACTGCCTGTGCATCCCCAAGGACGCGCCGCATCCCGACAACGCCCACAAATTCATCAACTTCATCAACGATCCGGCGGTGAACGCCGATATCGCGGACTTCATCCAGTACGCCACGCCGAATGCCGCGGCGAAGGCGATGATGAGCGACGACTACACCAAGAACCCCGCGATCTTCCCGCCCGATGCGGTGCTGGAGAAGTGCGAGCCCGCAGTCTATCTGGGCGAGAAGGCGACCAGGCTCTACGACGAGGCCTGGACGCGCATCCAGGCGGCCTGAGGGGCGCTGGAGTGCCGACGACCGGTCTCTGGTCCGTCGTCCCGGACGCCAGGCGGGGCCGGGGGCCCCTTGGCCTTCGGTCGCGAGGCTTGCGATCCGGGTCCATGGGGCGTGCCGGGATTGACGTGGCCGCCCGATGGATCCCGGATGGCCCGGCCTGCCGGCGCCAGCGGCGATGCCGGGCAAGCCGGCTTCCGGGATGACATGTCAGGACCGCGTCGCGTGTGGACGCTGGCGTCGTTAGCGGGTTCTCGGGGATGGAAAGCTGGAGTAGAAATCGGCTGGTCTTCTGGGTCCTGAACCTGCCCGGAACGGTCTGGCTCACGGCCTTTTTCCTGGTTCCGCTCGGCATCATCTGGGTGCTGAGCTTCGGCGAGAAGACGTCCATCGTCGACATCGCGATCACCTGGACGCTCGACAACTACGCCCGCGCGCTCCAGCCGATCTATCTGGAGATCGTCTGGAAATCGGTGTGGATCAGCGCCGTGGCGACCCTTGTCTGCCTCGTGGTCGCCTACCCGGTTTCCTTCCTGATCTCCTTTGCCCCGGGGCGCTGGAAGGCGCTCTTGCTGCTGGCGGTCATCCTGCCCTTCTGGATCAACATGCTGATCCGCACCTATGCGCTGATCGCGGTGTTCCGGCGCCGCGGCTTCGTCAATTTCGGGCTGGAATGGCTGTGGGAGAAGGCCAATGCCGGGCTCGTCCTTCTGGGGCTCGGCCAGTATCACCTCATCGGCCAGGACTTCGAGCCGCTGCCGCTGCTCTACAACAATTTCGCGGTCATCGCCGGGCTCGTCTATGTCTACATGCCGTTCATGGTCCTGCCGCTCTATGCGACGGTGGAGCGGCTCGACAAGTCCTATCTGGAGGCGAGCCTCGATCTCGGCGCGAGCCAGACGCGGACCTTCTTCTCCGTCACCGTGCCGATGACCATGCCGGGCGTCGTCTCCGGCATCATTCTCGTCTTCATCCCGTGCCTGGGCACGTTCCTGACGCCCGACCTCCTCGGGGGGACCAATGCGCAGATGATCGGAAACGTCATCGAGCGCCAGTTCAAGTCCGCCAATGACTGGCCGTTCGGGGCCGCGCTCTCCTTCCTCTTGATGTATGCCACCTTCGGCGCGCTCGCGCTGCGCGCGCTGTTCGCCGGGCGCCAGCGGGGGATGGAGGTGTGACATGAGCACCGAGACCGCACGCCCCGCCTTGACGACCCCGGCCCCCGCCGGCCGCCGTGCGCGCGGGCGCGACGTGGCCGGCCCGCTCGACTTCCACCGCCGGCTCTGGCTCCGGATCGTCATCGCCGCGACCTTCCTGTTCCTCTACGCGCCGATCGTCACGCTGATGGCGTTCTCCTTCAACGATTCCCGGCGCAACATCGTCTGGCAGGGCTTCACCACCGACTATTATGTGCGCGCCTGGAACAACGCCTCGCTGTTCGAGGCCTTCATGAACTCCATGACCATCGCGGTCCTCTCTACGATTGTCTCCACGATCATCGGCACGCTGGTGGCGCTCGCCCTGTGGCGCTTCCGCTTTCCGGGCAAGGCGATATACGAGGGCTTTATGGCGTTGCCCATCGTGGTGCCGGAGATCTGCATGGGCGTGGCCATGATGGCGTTCTTCGCGCGCGTCGACTGGCCGTCGGGCGGCGGCTGGCCCTTCAACCTGTCGGCGGTGACCATCGCGCATATCTCCTTCAGCTTCCCCTTCGTGGCGATCGTGGTGCGTGCCCGGCTCGCCGGCTTCAACCGGGAGCTGGAGGAGGCCTCGAAGGATCTCGGCGCCAGCGAGTGGCAGACCTTCCGGAACGTCATCGTGCCGTTCCTCAAGCCGGGGCTGGTGGCCGGGGCGCTGCTCGCCTTCACGCTGTCGCTCGACGACTTCGTGATCACCTTCTTCACGACCGGACCGGAGGCGGTCACCTTCCCGGTGAAGGTCTATTCCATGGTCCGCTTCTCGGTGACGCCGGAGGTCAATGCCGCCTCCACCGTGCTGATCGTCATCACGGTTATCGCAACCATCTTCGCCGTGCGCCTGCAGGCGCCGGACCGCCAGGGCGCGCAGTGAGGCGCGAGGGGGACATGAGTGTGAGCGACGACGCCATCATCTCGATCAGGGCGCTGACGAAGCTGTTTCCCGGCGTGACCGCCGTCGACGAGGTCTCCTTCGACATCCGGCCGAACGAGTTCTTCGCCCTTCTGGGCCCGTCGGGCTGCGGCAAGACCACGCTCCTGCGCATGATCGCAGGGCTGGAGATGCCGACCTCCGGCGAGATCACGATCGACGGGCAGGACATGGCGCTCACCCCCGCCAACCGCCGGCCGGTCAACATGGTCTTCCAGTCCTATGCCGTCTTTCCGCACATGACGGTGGAGGAGAATGTCGCCTACGGGCTGAAGGTCGTCGGCACGCCGAAGGCGGAGATCGGCCCGCGGGTCGAGGAGGCGCTGCGCATGGTCCAGCTGGAGCAGCTCGCCAGGCGCAAGCCCGACCAGCTCTCAGGCGGCCAGCGCCAGCGCGTCGCGCTCGCCCGCGCGCTCGTGAAGCGCCCCAAGGTGCTGCTGCTCGACGAACCGCTCTCCGCTCTCGACGCCAAGCTGCGCGACCAGATGCGGCTGGAGCTGACGCGCCTCCAGCACGCCGTCGGCATCACCTTCATCATCGTGACCCACGATCAGGACGAGGCGCTGTCCATGGCCGACCGGATCGCGGTCATGGAGGCGGGTTGCGTGCGCCAGATCGCGACCCCGACGGAGCTTTACGAACAGCCCGCCTCCCGCTTCGTCGCCGACTTCATCGGGCGCGTCAACCTGCTGGACGGCGAGGTGACCGGCACGCGCGACGGTATCGTGGAGGTGGAGACGCGGGGGCTCGGCCGCATCGCGGTCGCCCATGAGGGACCCGTCTCCGGCAAGGTGTGCGTCGCCGTGCGGCCGGAAAAGCTCACCGTCTCGAGCGCCGAGCCCACGGACGCGCCGATCCGCGCGCAGGGCAAGGTGCGCGACGTCGCCTATTACGGCAATGCCAGCCATGTCTTCGTGGAGATCGCGGAGGGCTTCGAGCTCACCGCCAATGTACAGAACCGCTCGCGGCGCATCGAGGGCGACTTCAGGCCGGGCGACACCGTATGGATCTCCTGGGCGAGCGAGGATACGCTGCTTCTGACCGAATAGATCCACCACCGGACAGGACGACACGGGGACCTTCGATGAGCGATACGGGCGGGCCGGGCGACCAGGCGTTCCGGCGGACGGATCTGCGCGGCACGGGGATCGAGCCGAGCTATGCGGGCGCGCTGTCCTTCATGCGGCGCAAATACACCCGCGATCTCGATGGCGTGGATATCGCCGTCTCCGGCATCCCCTTCGATCTGGCGGTGACCAACCGGCCGGGCACGAGGCTCGGGCCGCAGGCCGTGCGCGCGGCCTCCGTGCAGCACGCCTGGGGGCCCGTCTGGCCGTGGATGTTCGATCCCTTCGACACGCTCGCCGTCGCCGATTACGGCGACTGCTGGTTCGATCACGGCACGCCCGGCGCGATCGGGGACGCCATCGAGCGCCATGCCCGCGCGATTCTCGACGCGGGCGCGGAGATGCTCACCATCGGCGGCGACCACTATGTCACCTATCCGCTGCTGCGCGCCCATGCGCAGGCCCACGGGCCCCTCGCGCTCATCCAGTTCGACGCCCATCGCGACGTGGAGCCGGACGAGGGCGGCCGCATCGACCACGGCACCATGTTCGGCCATGCCGTCCGCGAGGGGGTGATCGATCCGCAACGCTCCGTCCAGATCGGCATCCGCACGACCTATCGCGGCGAGCGCCGCTACGGCATGACGATCCTCTATGCCGACCGTGTGCACGAGGCGTCGGCGGAGGAGGTCGCGCGCGAGATCGCGCGGGCCGTCGGCGGGGGCAAGGCCTATCTCACCTTCGATATCGACTGCCTCGACCCGGCCTTCGCCCCGGGAACGGGCACGCCCGTGCCCGGCGGGCTCTCCACCCATCAGGCCCTGTCGATCCTGCGCCGCATGACGGAGATCGACATTGTCGGCGCCGATATCGTGGAGGTCTCCCCACCCTTCGACACGAGCGAGATCACCGCCAATGCCGCCGCCATGATCGCGCTCGACTATCTCTGCCTGAAGGCCTGGCGCAAGGGCGCGCGGGGCCAGCCGATCGAGGACTAGGGGCGTCTGCGGTCAGGCCTGGCTCCGTCGTGCTCGAAATGCCGGGGCGTTCCGTCTTCGGGTGCGCTGGCTGTCCAAAAGGGCCGTTGCTGTAGGTGGAAACGCCGGATGGATGCCCGCCTTCGCGGGCATGAGCGGTCAGGAGGCAGGACCGGCCTGCATCGCCTCCCGCTCGCTCCCGCGAAGGCGGGAGCCCAGGGGCTGTGCGGGGCGGGCTACAAGGAAAAGGCCCTCCCGGGCCATGGGGCCGGGGAGGGCTTGTTGCCGGTCTCGTTCGGGTCGGAGACCGTCAGTTGGTGGCCGCGCAGGGGTTGCACGGGTTCTTGGCCGCGCAAGGATTGCACGGGTTGCAGGGATTGGCCGCTGCGCAGGGGTTGCACGGCTTCTTGGTCGCGCAGGGGTTGCACGGGTTGGCCGCGGCGTTGCCCGCACACGGATTGCACGGATTGCAGGAGGCCAGGCGCATGCGCGGCTCCGCCGACGGATTGGCCGGGGCGTTCTGTGCGATGCCCGGCGCGCCCGTGTCGGCGGGCACAGCGGCGATGGCCGGGCCGGCCGCGAGCCCGAGAGCCAGTGGCAGCGCGGCGGCGGTCGAGAGAAGTGCGGTCTTGCGGGTCTTCATCATGTCCCTCCCGGGGATCTGGCGGCGGCCCGGCGATCTCTTTGTTGTCCGTCGGGCCACCGGGGTTTGGTCAACGCTGTCGAGCCTAGCAAGCGGCGCGAAGGGCGGGGGTCACAAGGGCCTCACCGGCCCATCACTTCGCTGTGAGGGGGAGCGGTGCCCCCCTCACGCGCTCACTGAACGACGATCCTGTAGTCGGGCGTCGGGTTGAGGGGGCAGGAGTAGACATAGTCCGTACCCTCCTCGAGGGTGACCTCGTAGTCATGCGTCACGCCCGGCTCCAGCCCGCCGCCGGACACGCTGGTCTTCGACAGCTTGTGCAGCGGATTGCTGGGGTTGTAGTCGCTCTCGCGCAGCCAGAAGCCGAGCTCGTAGGGCACGTTCTTGTTGGTCACGCGGAAGATGTACTTGCCGGGCTCCAATGTGAGGGCACCGGCCTCCTTGAGGCGATCCGCGCCGGTTTCGGCGTTGATCTTCTTGCAGTCCTCCGCCGATTCCGGCTTGTAGCCGAGATCGACGCCGTTCTCCGATTCCACGAACTGGCAGCCGGTCTGGGTGAGCGTGATGACCTTCGCCTCCTGCGCGCCGGCCGGGGCGAAGGCGGCGGTGCCGGCCAGAAGGCCGATGGCCGCGGCGAGCGAGGCGCCTTGCACGATGTTCATGACAAACCCTCCTGCTTGTCGTTCAGGTTTCCACGGGCACCGGTCGCGGCACCCGCAATCCAGGCCCCAAGTAGGCGCGCTGAGGGCAGGGTTGGGCAAATCAACTGGCGATCAGCCGGGCTTCACTTTGGCGTGAAAGACAGCGGTGTCAGGCCGCGCGGTTGCGGCGGGCAAGCGCCCGGCGGACATCCGCAATCTGCCGGTCGACATCGATCTCGGCGATCGAGGCGATCTCGAGCGCGCGGTCCTCGTAGACGTCGCGGTCGGGATGGCGCGCGGCATGGGCCGCAATCGTGCGGTCGCGCTCGTGCAGCAGGGCCTCGATCTGCGGGCGGAACAACACGAACATGGCTGTGATCCACCGGTTCACCGCAAGGCAGGGATAGGTGTGGTCCACCCTGAAGCGGTCGAGCATGGCGATCACGTCGCCGGCCGGATAGAAGGTCTCGTCGGTCACCCAGCGATTGGTGGTGAACAGGCCGACGGGGAAGCCTGGCGCGTTCATCGAGATGGCCACGAAATGGGCGAGCGCATCCTCGCCTTCCGGCCGCTCCGCCTCGCCGTCATAGGCGACCGGCGCGACGCCCTCGGGCATGCCGGAGGCCCTCAGGAATGTATGGAAATGGCCGTGCTCGCCGGCCTCCGCGCGGTGGGCGTGGTAGTAATACTGGGCGTGGAACTCGCCGTCATAGACGTCGCCCTTGGGGTAGTGGTCGAGCTCGTAGAACGTGCCCTGATGGGCGAGGCACTGGCCGACCACATTGGTGCCCGCCTTCTCCAGCAGGCGATAGCACTCCTTGATCTCCGCGCCCGCGGCCTCCATCGCCTCCAGCCGTTCGCGCGGCACTTGCGACCAGTCTGTCCGCATCGTCATCGCCTCGGTGTCCTTGCGGGTCCCATGTCGCGGCCAAGTCTAACCGAGACGAAAAGCCCCGCCGGATCACCGTCGCGTCACATCTTCGTGAGGATTCGGCGGCGCCCGGACGGCCGGGATCAGCCGGTCGCAAGAAAGCGGTCGATCTGGTCGAGGAAGGCCTGGCCGTGGGTCAGCGGATAGAAATGGCCCGCGCCGGGGACGATGTCGAGCTCGGCGCCGGGAATGAGGCTGGCGAGCTCGCGGGACAGGTGGACCGGCGTGATCATGTCGAGCTCCGCACCGCCGACGAGCGTCGGCGTGGCGATGCGGTGGAGGTCCGACCGCCGGTCGAAGGCGCGGATGGCGGCGATCCGCCTCAGCGTGCATTCGGGATCGGGCACCATGAGGCGCACGAAATCGGGGGCGGGCGCCTGCGCCTCTTCCGGGTGCGAGGACAGCCAGTCTGGCGTCTTCATGAACAGCGCGGACTGGCGCAGATAGTCCTCCGCGCCAAGCGTCCTGAGCACCTTCGAGCGCATGTCGAACAGCATGTCGAAATAGGCGTCGAAGCCCGGCCAGCTCGCCGAGATCACCAGCCTGTTCAGCCGCTCGGGCCGTTCGATGGCAATCACCTGGCCGATGGCGCCGCCGGTCGAGTGGCCGACGAGATCGGCGCGCTCGATGCCGAGTCCGTCCATGAGGGCGAGCACGTCGCCGGCCATCTGCTCCACGGAATAGTCGAAATGCGGCAGGCTGGACCGGCCCGTGCCGCGATGGTCGTGGGTGACGACGGTAAAACGCCGGGCCAGCGTGCCCACATGGGGAGCCCAGAAGTCGGCGATGCCGCCGAGGCCCGAGACGAGCAGCAGCGGCGGACCGGACCCGTCCACGTCGTAATGGAGCCTGTCGCCGTCAGGCAGGTCGATATGGGGCATGTCTCGCCGGTGGAACCAGATGGATGGAACGGTTGCAACCGCCCCATCTTCGCCGTGCCGAGGCGAAAGCGCAAGCGCAAGCGGGTTGGGGTGGATCGCGACGCGGATGCCCATCTCGAGCACAGGGTAACCGCATGTGGCAGGTATCGGTTGGCGCCATTCGCCTGGATATCGTCTCGGGACCTGATCCGGCAACCGGCTGGCAGTCCCGATCGCATGCGGCGATTGTCATTCGTCATTCCCGCGAAAGCGGGAATCCATGCCTCCGATACGCTTCGTGGATTCCCGCTTTCGCGGGAATGACGGAGAAGGAGCGGGGAAGCAGTGACGCCGCATGGTCCGAACCAGCAGCATCGCCCCACCTGGAGCATAGAAGGACGCCCGCCTCCCTGCGGCAGGGAAGCGGGCTAAATCGTAATGCCTA
This sequence comes from Kaustia mangrovi, assembly GCF_015482775.1. Classification (GTDB taxonomy): domain Bacteria; phylum Pseudomonadota; class Alphaproteobacteria; order Rhizobiales; family Im1; genus Kaustia; species Kaustia mangrovi. Next base: position 3,847,243 of record NZ_CP058214.1, read on the forward strand.
CGCCGCCAGTGCGGTTCCCGGCTCGATGAAGTCGTAGCCGAGGCCCTCTGCGACCGCCTTGTAGGTGATCCGGCCGCGATAGACATTGAGGCCCGCGAGCAGATGGGGATCCTCCGCGAGCGCCTGCTTGTAGCCCTTGTCGGCGAGCTTGAGCACGTAGGGCAGGGTGACGTTGTTGAGCGCGATGGCGGAAGTGCGCGCGACCGCGCCGGGCATGTTGGCCACGCAGTAATGGACCACGCCGTCGACGATATAGGTCGGGTCGGCATGGGTCGTGGCGTGCGAGGTTTCCGCGCAGCCGCCCTGATCGATGGCGACATCGACGATCACCGAGCCCTGCTTCATGCCGGCGACCATCTCGCGCGAGACCAGCTTCGGCGCCGCCGCACCGGGGATCAGCACCGCGCCGATCACGAGATCGGCCTGGCCGATTTCCTCCTCCACGCTCGTGCGCGTGGAGAAGACCGTCTTCACCCGGGGCCCGAACCGGGCGTCGAGCATCTGCATGGTGTGGTCGTTCTTCTCCAGTATGGTGACCTCCGCGCACATGCCCGTGGCGATCACCGCGGCATGCTGGCCGACCACGCCGCCGCCGACGATCACGACCCGTGCCGGGGGAACGCCCGGCACGCCGCCGAGCAGCAGGCCGAGGCCGCCCTGTTCCTTCTCCAGGCAATGCGCGCCCGCCTGCACCGACATGCGGCCGGCGACCTGCGACATCGGCGCCAGGAGCGGCAGCCCGCCATAGGGGCCGGTGACCGTCTCGTAGGCGATGCAGACCGCGCCGCTCTCGACGAGATCGTGCGTCTGGTCGGGATCGGGCGCGAGATGCAGATAGGTGAAGAGGATCTGGCCGTCCTTTAGCTTCTTGCGCTCGACCGCCTGCGGCTCCTTCACCTTCACCACCATTTCGGCGCGCGCGAACACGTCGTCGGCGGAGCCCACGATCTCCGCGCCTGCGGCCCGGTAGTCCTCGTCGCTCGCCCCGATGCCTTCGCCGGCATGGGTCTCCACAATGACCCCGTGGCCATGGGCCGTCGCCTCCCTCACGCTCGTCGGCGTGAGACCGACACGGTATTCGTGTGTCTTGATTTCCTTGGGAACCCCAATCAGCATGATTTGTCTCCTGAAACCCACCAGGTACGGCAGGCCCCGGCTCCATCGGCCTCCCGTGGCATCGTGGTAGCTCCAAAACCGGGAGCGGTCTAGGGGCAGCTTGGGCATTCCCGTGAGTCCAGGCGGGCCCCGAGCGATCCCCGCGTGCCGCCGACTGCGGGATATGATATGGGCGGGGGACGAACAGGCATCCATGAATGGCGGATCTGCCCCATGTCCAGATTCCACGAACTCCTTGCCGAACGCGACTGGCTCCTGGCCGACGGGGCCACGGGAACGAATTATTTCCACATGGGGCTTCAGTCCGGCGATGCGCCGGAATTGTGGAATATCGACCATCCCGACCGCGTGCGCTCGCTCCATCGCTCTTTCATCGCGGCTGGCTCGGACATCGTCCTGACCAACAGCTTCGGCTGCAACCGCTATCGCCTCAAGCTCCATGCGGCGGAGGATCGCGTGGCCGAGCTCAACGGTGCCGCGGCCCGCAATGCCCGGGCAGAGGCCGATGCCGTCGACCGGCCGGTTCTGGTGGCGGGCTCCATGGGGCCGACCGGCGAGATCTACGCGCCCGTCGGTCCGCTCGACGAGGCCGACGGCGCGGCCGCCTTCGCCGAACAGGCGCAGGCGCTTGCCGATGGCGGCGCCGACCTTCTGTGGATCGAGACGATCTCCTCGTGCGAGGAGCTTCGCGCGGCGGTCTCGGGCGCGGCGGTGGCCGGGCTTCCTATCGTCGTCACCATGAGCTTCGACACCAACGGGCGCACCATGATGGGGCTCACGCCGGAGGATTTCGCCGGCATCGCCTCAGGGCTCGAGCCCGTACCCGCCGCCATCGGCGCCAATTGCGGCACGGGGGCGGCCGAGCTCGTCGTCGCCGTGCTCGCCATCGCCGCCGCCGCGCCGGGCGCGGTGGTCGTGGCGAAGGGCAATTGCGGCATTCCCCGATATGTGGACGGCCATGTCCACTATACGGGAACGCCGGAGGTGATGGCCGACTATGCGCGGCTGGCCCTCGATGCCGGGGCGCGCATCATCGGCGGGTGCTGCGGCACCTCGCCGGAGCATCTCGCCGCCATGCACGCAGCCCTCAGCGCCCATGAGCGCGGCCCGCGCCCGAGCGTGGAGACGATCGTGGAACGGCTCGGCGAGGTCTCCGCCCTGTCGCGCGGCGAGGCCCCGCCATCGCGCGCCGGCGGCGAGCGGCGGAGGCGGCGCCCCGCGCGCTCGCCGGCACGGTGAGGCCGAAACCGGAGGTGGGGGTTCAAGCCTCATACCTTTTCGGGTTAGGATCGTCTCCGTTCACTGATCGACCTGTCGGGAAAACGTGCAGGACCAGTCGTTCCGGCACGGGGGAGGGGGCTTGATGTCGATTTCGCACCCGTTCACGTCGCTGATGCGGTGGGGAATTCGGGCAGTTGCGCGTAGCGTGCGGTTCACGATCCGGTTTCGCATGACGCCGATGCCGGCCTGTACAGTTGGAGAGCAGTGATGAGCGAAGAGGAACTCGATCTCCGGTCCCTGAACGACGAAGAGCTCGTCCAGCAGATGCACGACGACCTCTATGACGGCCTCAAGGAGGAGGTCGAGGAGGGCGTGAACATTCTGCTCGAGCGCGGCTGGGCGCCCTACAAGGTTCTCACCGAGGCGCTGGTGGAGGGTATGCGCATCGTCGGCATCGACTTCCGCGACGGTATCCTGTTCGTGCCGGAAGTGCTGCTTGCGGCCAATTCCATGAAGGCGGGCATGTCGATCCTGCGCCCGCTGCTTGCCGAGACGGGCGCGCCCAAGGTCGGCAAGATGGTCATCGGCACGGTGAAGGGCGACATTCACGACATCGGCAAGAACCTCGTCTCCATGATGATGGAGGGCGCGGGCTTCGAGGTGATCGATCTCGGCATCAACAATCCGGTCGAGAACTATCTTGAAGCCATCGAGGAGCACCAGCCGGACATTCTCGGCATGTCGGCGCTCCTGACCACGACCATGCCCTACATGAAGGTCGTGATCGACGCCATGAAGGAGAAGGGCGTGCGCGACGACTTCATCGTTCTGGTCGGCGGCGCGCCGCTCAACGAGGAATTCGCCGACGCCATCGGCGCTGACGGCTATTGCCGCGATGCCGCCGTCGCGGTGGAGATGGCCAAGGACCTGATCGCGCGCCGGCACAACCAGAGCAAGGCGGCCGCCTCGGCCTGAGGCGGACGCTCGAGCGCGGACGTCGCCCCGGGCCTGTCGGCTCCCGGGCGGACGCGCATACGAAATGACGACAGCCCATCCCGGGCGAAAACCGGGGTGGGCTGTCTTTCTCAGACGTCAGGCGATACCGCAGTGCAGCGGGCTATCCCGTCACCTCGTCTTCGACGCCGCCAGCTCCGCGCGGTGGGCGTCGGCGAGTTCGGCCATGCTGGTGAAGCGGAAGTCGTAGCGCGGCATGGCGCCGGGCGTCATGGTGGCGCCGAAACCCTCCTGGTCGTGGCGGCGGTAGATCCAGCAGGAGGCGAGCCCCGCCCGGTTGCCCGGCTCGTGGTCGTGGAACAGGCTTTCCGCGGTGTGCAGGATGTCCCCCTTCTCGACGCCGAGCGTGGAGAGCTTGTCCAGCATGTAGTCGAAATTGCGGTCCGACGGCTTGTAGGAGCCGACATCCTCGGCGGTGTAGACCGCGTCGAAGGTCACGCCGAGCTTCTCGTTGCTGCCCATGAAGCTGTCATTGTCCACATTGGACAGGATGACGAGCTTGTAGTGCTGCTTGAGATAGCTCAGCGCCTCAGCAGAATCGGGAAAGGCCGGCCAGTTCTTCACCGAGCGGCCATAGGTCAGGCATTCCTCCCACGGCACTTCCAGGCCCCATTCCTCCGCGATCCGCCTGTAGACGATGGCGAGCAGCCGGTGATAGGCGAGCGCCGGGGTCTGGCGCTGCTGGGAGCTCTCGTGGCGGGCGTGGGCCTCGAGGATCTCGTTGCGCGTCGGCGCGGTCTCGAGCCGGTCGGTCAGCGGTTTCAGGTTCTCCACCATCCCGCTTTCCCAGTCGATCAGCGTGCCGTAGCAGTCGAATGTGAGAACCTTGAAGTCGGTGAGCTTCATGCCGTGTCTCTCCGTCCATATGGGCCTGTTCCGGCCCGCCAGTATGCCCGCCGCCGGCTGGGGCTTTCTACCGAATCGCGGGCGACAATGGCAGTTTGTGCCAGTGCGGGGCAAGCGCTCCGGCATAGCCTGCCACGGGTGCCCGGTGCGTTTTCGGGCGACATCCCGTCGCCGCCGGCGTTTCGCAAGGGACCGGGCAATGCTTATATGACATCCATGGATCTCGCGCCGTCACAAGCCCAGGACTTCAAGCGCGGCCGCGGCGATGTGCTGTTGATCGCCTGTGGGGCGCTGGCGCGCGAGATCGTCGATCTCATCGAGCTCAACGACTGGCGGCATTTCGACGTCTCCTGCCTGCCGGCCAAGTGGCACAACACGCCGGCCCTCATCCCCGAGGCGGTGCGTGCGAAGATCCGCGCCGCGCGCGGCCGCTACAGCGCGATCTACGTGCTCTATGGCGATTGCGGCACGGGCGGCAAGCTCGACCGCGTGCTCGCCGAGGAGGGCGTGGAGCGGATCGGCGGACCGCACTGCTATTCCTTCTTCTCCGGCAACGAGGCCTTCGCGGAGCGCGAGGCGGAGGACTGCACGAGCTTCTTCCTCACCGACTATCTCTGCCGGCATTTCGACAAGCTCATCATCGAGGGGCTCGGCATCGACCGGCATCCGGAGCTCCTGCCGCTCTATTTCGGCAATTACGAGAAGATCGTCTATCTCGCGCAGACGGACGACGAGACGCTTCGGGAAAAGGCGCAGGAGGCCGCCGAGCGTCTGGGGCTTGCCTACGAGTACCGGTTCACCGGCTATGGCGACCTTTCGGGCTTCATGGGCGCGCGCTCCGGCCGGCCATCCTCCTCCCAGCGATAGTCGCCGTCGGCGATCTCGTAATAGTCGCCCTTGTCGGCGCAGAAGATGTGGCCCTCGCCCCGGATGCCCGTCTCGCCGTCGATGGCGCCGGCGGCGATGGAGATCCGGTCCGCGCCGTCGGCGTGCCAGAAGAGCGTGGAGCCGCATAGCGAGCAGAAGCCGCGCCGGGCCGCCTCGCTCGCCCGGTACCATCTCAGGCCCCTGTCCTCGATGATCACGAAGCGGCCGAGCGGGGCGGAGGTCGCGGCCATGTAGTGCCCGGTCTGCTTGCGGCATTGATGGCAGTGGCAGTAGACCACGGGCCGCAGGGGCTCGCGGACGGTAAACCGCACCGCCCCGCACAGGCACGACCCGTTCTTGACCTGACCGTCGCTCATCGCTCCTCGCTCCGTTGCGATCACGTGTCCCATGCCACCCGTCCGGGCCCTGACTGTCAAGACGGGGAGGGGACGGCCTTTGCAGGGTGTGATAGAACGGCGGACAAGGGTCCGTTGACGGCGAGGGAGTGGGTCTATGGCATCCGAGCTGAACGGCGGGGGCGAGCATCGCACCCCCGAAGGCCGCCGGGGGCGCGGCGGGCGCGCATCGCGCAGGGCCGCGCGCCAGGGCGGCGGCACGGCAAGCCTCGCCCAGCTTCCCTGGGGCCAGCCGCATCTTCCGTTTCCGCCGATGACGCTCCTGTCGGAGGACCAGATCGAGGCGATCCACGCGGCCTCGCTCCAGGTGCTGGAGGAGATCGGCGTGGATTTCCTGCTGCCGGAGGCGCGAACGGTGCTGAAGGAGGCGGGCGCCGATGTCGATCCCGGTTCGGAGCGCGTCCGCTTCGACCGGGCGCTGGTGGAGGAGAAGATCGCCACCGCGCCGGAGCGGTTCACGATCCATGCCCGCAATCCGGAGCGCAATCTGGAGATGGGCGGCAACCGGATCGCGTTCTCCGCCATTGCCAGCCCGCCCAATGCCTCCGACATGGACCGTGGGCGGCGCGTCGGGAACACGGAGGATTTCCGTAACCTCCTGAGGCTCGCCCAGTATTTCAACGTCATCCACATGACCGGCGGCTATCCGGTCGAGCCCGTCGACCGGCATCCCTCGATCCGGCATCTGGAGTGCCTGCGCGATGTCGTGACGCTGACCGACAAGGTGGGCCACGCCTATTCGCTGGGCTCGGAGCGCATCCGCGACGGCATGGAGATCTACCGCATCGCCCGCGGCGTGAGCCCGGAGCGGTTCGCCATGGAGCCGTCCATGGTCTCCATCATCAATTCCTCCTCGCCGCTCAGGCTCGACGCGCCGATGCTCGGCGGCATCATGGAGATGTCGGCGCGCGGCCAGCCGGTCTGCCTCACGCCCTTCACGCTGGCCGGCGCCATGGCACCGGTGACGCTGTCCGGCGCGGTGGTGGAGCAGAATGCCGAGGCGCTCGCCGGCCTCGTCTTCACCCAGGCCGTCAATCCCGGCGCGCCCTTCATCTACGGCGCCTTCACCTCCAATGTGGACATGAAGTCCGGCGCCCCCGCCTTCGGCACGCCGGAATACATGAAGACGGCGATCATCGGCGGCCAGATGGCGCGACGCTACAAGGTGCCCTACCGCACCTCCAACACCAATGCCGCCAATACGGTCGACGCGCAGGCCGCTTATGAATCGGTGTTCTCGCTGTGGGGCGCGGTCATGGGCGGGGGCAATTTCGTCAAGCACGCCGCGGGCTGGCTGGAGGGCGGGCTCGTCGCCTCCTTCGAGAAGTTCATCCTCGACGTCGACCTCCTGCAGATGGTGTGCGAGTTCCTCAAGCCCGTGGAGGTCGATCCGGACTCGCTCGCCCTCGACGCCATGCGCGAGGTGGGCCCCGGCGGCCATTTCTTCGGCGCCATGCACACCCAGGAGCGCTATCGCACGGCCTTCTACGCGCCGCTCGTCTCCGACTGGCGCAACCACCAGGCCTGGGAAGAGGCCGGTTCGCCGCGCGCCTGGCAGAAGGCCAACGCCGTCTTCAAGCAGGCGCTCGCCGAATACGAGCCGCCGCCCCTCGACCCCGCCATCAAGGACGAGCTCGACGCCTTCGTCGCCCGCCGCATCGAGGAAGGCGGCGCACCGACGGATTTCTGAGGGGGGCTGCGATGTGCCAGCGTCCCTTGCCGGCCCCTGTCCCGGCTCCGCAACCTGATTGCGCTTGCTCTTCGTCGTCCCCGCGAAAGCGGGAATCCATGTCTGGTGACGTGGTTGATGGATCCCCGCTTTCGCGGGGATGACGAACGACAAAGGCCGCATGCGGCAGTTCTGCTGTCGAAAGCCGTCCCGGCCCTCACGCCGGCCGGCGGCGGCGCTTGCGGGCGGTGCGGCCATCGGCTTCCGCGAAGGTGACGTGCTTGGGCGGGGGCAGCTTCACCGCCTGCCTCAGATTGGCGTAGGCCGCCGTCTTGTGCGGGAAGGCCATGGCGGCCACGAAATGCTCCTGGAAGCGCGGCTCGATGGCGGTCTCGATCTTTTCGATGCGCTTGACCACCTCCTCGATCTCGCGGCGCGCATTGTTGTTCAAAAGCGCGATGCGCGCGCCCGTGCTCGCCGCGTTGCCGGCGGATGCGACCTTGTCGAGCGGGCAGTCGGGGATCATGCCGAGGATCATGGCGTGGGTCACGTCGATATGGCTGCCGAAGGCGCCGGCCAGCGTGATCCGGTCCACATGGTCGATCTCCATCTGGTCCATGAGGAGCTGCGCGCCGGCATGGAGCGCGGCCTTGGCGAGCTGGATCTGGCGGATATCGGTCTGGGTGATGCGGATCTCCGGCTCGCCCTCGCGGATGAGGTAGGAGAAGGTGCGCCCGTCCGGCTGGACGCGCCCCGTCTTGGCGGCGAGCGCGCCGTCGATCACGCCCTCATGCGAGATGATGCCGGCGAGATACATCTCCGCCAGCGCCTCGATGATGCCGGAGCCGCAGATGCCCGTGATGCCGGTGCGCTCCGTCGCCTCCTCGAAGCCCGGCTCGTCGGACCACAGGTCCGAGCCGATGATCTTGTAGCGCGGTTCCAGCGTCTCCGGGTCGATGCGGATGCGTTCGATGGCGCCGGGCGCCGCGCGCTGGCCGGAGGCGATCTGCGCGCCCTCGAAGGCGGGGCCGGTGGGCGAGGAGCAGGCGAGCAGCCGGTGGCGGTTGCCGAGCACGATCTCCGCATTGGTGCCGACATCGACGATCAGCCAGTTCTCGTCCTGGAGATGGGGGCCCTCCGACAGCACCACCGCGGCGGCGTCCGCACCCACATGGCCGGCGATGCAGGGCAGAACGTAGATGCGTGCGTCCGGATGCATGGTGAGCGAAAGCTCGCTCGCCCACAGCGTCTTGGAGCCGGCGGTCGCCAGCGCGAAGGGCGCGCCGCCGAGCTCCGTCGGATCGATGCCGAGAAGCAGGTGGTGCATGATCGGATTGCCGACGAAGACGGCTTCCACGATGTCGGTGAGGTCGATCATCGCCTCCGCCGCCACCTGGCCGATCAGCACATTGATCGCCTCGTGCACGGCGGTCGTCATCTCCTGATCGCCGCCGGGGTTCATCATCACGTAGGAGACCCGGCTCATCAGGTCCTCGCCGAACCGGATCTGCGGGTTCATGAGGCCCTGCGAGGCGATCACCTCGCCGGAGGAGAGGTCGCACAGATGCGCGGCGATGGTGGTCGAGCCCACATCGACGGCGACGCCGTAGATCTTGTCGTGAAAGCCCGGCCATACCGCGACGATGCGGTTATAGGAGCGGATATGGCCGTGATACATGGCGACCGTCACCCGCCACTCGCCCTCGCGCAGCGCCGTCTGCAGATATTGCAGGGTGCGCAGGTCCGTATAGGCCTCCTCGATGCCCCATTGCTCGAAGAGCGCCTCGTAGAGCCGTTCCAGATCGCCGGACGGGTTGTGCATGTCGGGCTCGGTCACGACGACGTAATAGAGCCGCGTGACCGGATCGAGCTCGATGGTGCGCGCCTCCGGGCGCTTGCGCACGACCTGCTTGTGGACCTGGGAGTCCTCGGGCACGTCGACGACGACGTCGCCCATGAGTGTCGCCTGGCAGGACAGCCGCCGCCCGGCCTTCAGCTTGGCGCGCTTGGACTCGTAGCGCTTCTCGTTGACGGAGAAGGGGGAGAGGTGATCGGCCTTGGAGGTGATGCCGTGCTTGGCAAACGAGCCTTCCGAAACGCCGACCTGGCAGCGCCCGCAAATGGCGCGGCCGCCGCACACGGAGTCGATATCGACGCCGAGCGTGCGCGCCGCCTGGAGAAGCGGCGTGCCGAGCGGGAACCGGCCGCGCTTGCCCGACGGGGTGAAGACGACCAGTGCGTCCTGCTTGTCCTGTCGTGCGCTCATCGCGGCCATCCCTTGCCTGTTTCGCCCGTGCCGGTCTAGGCGGAGCGCCGTCGCCGCCTGTTCTCGCGGTCCCGGCGGCGCTGGTCCGCCTCGCTGCCGCCGGCGCCGTCTATGGCGACCGGGGCGGGCTCGCGGAAGGCGCGCACCCAGGCGCGACAGTCCCGGTCGACGCCATTGAGCACATTGGCCGCCATGATCGCGGTCATGTCCTCCGCGTGCAGCGGGTTCATGATTGCAGATGTAAGTCCTGCGGACGCCGCCATCGAGAGGAAGTGCCCGTTGAGAGCGCGCCGGTTGGGCAGACCGAAGGACACGTTGGAGGCGCCGCAGGTGGAGTTCACCTTCAGCTCGTCCTTGAGCCGGCGCAGCAGGTGGAAGACCTGCCGGCCCGCCGTGCCCATGGCGCCGATCGGCATGACCAGCGGATCGACCACCACATCGGCGGGCTTGATGCCGTGATCCTGCGCGCGGTTGACGATCTTCCTGGCGACCTCGAAGCGCACATCCGGATCCTCGGAGATGCCGGTCTCGTCGTTGGAGATCGCCACCACCGCGCAATCGTACTTCTTCACGAGCGGAAGCACGCGCTCCAGGCTCTCGTCCTCGCCGGTGACGGAATTGACCAGCGGGCGGCCCTGATAGGCGGCAAGGCCCGCCTCGAGCGCGTCGATGATGGAGGAATCGATCGACAGCGGCACGTCGACGAGGCTCTGGACGAGCCGGATGGTCTCCGCCAGGATCCGCGGCTCGTCGGCGAGCGGGATGCCGGCATTGACATCGAGCATGATCGCGCCGGCCTGCACCTGGGCGAGCGCGTCCCGCTCGACCGTCGAATAGTCGCCATTGCGCATCTCCTCGGCGAGCTTCTTGCGCCCGGTCGGGTTGATGCGCTCGCCGATCACGCAGAAGGGCCGGTCGAAGCCGATCGCGATCTCCCTGGTGGCCGAAGCCAGCACCGTTTCCGTCATGGCAGTCATCCCTCAACTCGTGCCCGGTCCCGCCGGGACGTTACGGTCTTGTTGGTCGAGAACTCAGTTCGGCCTCGCCCAGCCGCCATTGTCGGCAAGGTTTTTCAGGCGGGGCTTGTCGAAGGCCGCCTCGAACGTGCCGGCGATGCGGTCGGCCTCGGCGGCGAGATCGTCGCCGCAGGGCTCCGCCGCGGCCCGGCGCCATTCGTCCAGATAGGCGTCCGTGCCGGCCGCGCCGCCGCGCATGGCGGCCATGTCTATGGCCTCCTGGAACCGGTCGGAGAGCTGCCTGCGCTCGCACTTGCGGCCCGAGCGCACGATCACCTGGGCGGGGATGTCCCGCCAGAAAACGACAACCACGTCAGCCATCGCTTCGAACCTTCACGATCCATGGCGGCATAGGCCGCGATTGAAGACGGCGCGGGCCGCTGCGAACGCCCCGCCTTTTCAGTCCCTTATGCAGATGGGAAGGGATGGGCGGCCCGCTCTTCCCCGACGGTTCGGCCGGCAAAAACGACACCTTTGCCCCATGGACGCCCTGCGACAGGCTGACGCGTCGTTTCCAGCCCATGTTCCGACGCTTTCGCGCACGGCATCCCGCCCGGCACGGCGGTATCAACCAGGAAACCGGCGTCCGTTGGATGAGGACATGAGGCCATGAGCGATATGGTTCACGACGACGTTCCCACGACCCGCACGGGCCGCAACAGCCGGCGCGGGGGAGGTGCCGAGGCCCGCCGCGCGCGGCGCCAGTCCGGCGGCTCCGCGCATCTGCGCTACATCACCCGCAACATTCCGCTCTACGAGGTCTTGAGCGAGGAAGGCCTCGCCATCATCGAGCGCAATGCCGACACGCTGCTCGAGGAGATCGGCATCGAGTTCCGCGACGACGAAGAGGCGCTCGCCCTGTGGCGCGAGGCCGGCGCGGAGGTGGACGGCACGCGGGTGCGCTTCCCGCGCGGGCTCGTGCGCGAGCTCCTGAAGACCGCCCCGGCGGAGTTCATCCAGCATGCGCGCAATCCCGAACGCTCGGTGCAGATCGGCGGCAAGGCGACGGTGTTCGCGCCGGTCTACGGTCCGCCCTTCGTGCGCAATCTGGACGAGGGCCGACGCTATGCCAGGCTCGAGGATTTCCAGAACTTCGTGAAGCTCGCCTATACCGCGCCGGCGATCCATCATTCCGGCGGAACGGTGTGCGAGCCGGTGGACGTGCCGGTCGCCAAGCGGCATCTGGACATGGTCTACAGCCATGTGCGCTATTCCGACAAGCCGTTCATGGGGTCCGTGACCCATCCCGACCGCGCCGCCGATTCGGTCGCCATGGCGAAGCTTGTCTTCGGCGACCAGTTCGTCGACTCCAATTGCGTGCTGATCAACCTGATCAACGTCAACTCGCCCATGGTGTTCGACGCCACCATGGTGGGCGCGCTGAAGGTCTATGCCCGCGCCGGCCAGGCCTGCGTGGTCTCGCCCTTCATCCTGTCGGGCGCCATGTCGCCGGTGACGGTCGCCGGCACGCTCACCCAGATCCTCGCGGAGGCCTCCGTCGGCATGGCCTTCGCACAGCTCTGCCGGCCCGGCGCGCCGGTGGTGTTCGGCACCTTCGCAAGCTCCATCTCCATGCAGTCGGGCGCGCCCACATTCGGCACGCCGGAGCCGTCGCTCGTGCTCTACGGCGCCGCCCAGCTCGCGCGGCGCCTCGGCGTGCCGTTCCGGTCCGGCGGGTCCTTGTGCGCCTCCAAGGTGCCCGACGCGCAGGCCGCCCACGAGAGCACGCAGACGCTCATCCCCACGCTCTATGCGGGCGTCAACTTCGCGCTCCATTCGGCCGGCTGGCTGGAGGGCGGGCTCGTCTCGTCCTACGAGAAGTTCGTGATGGACTGCGACCAGCTCGCCATGATGCAGCGCTTCGCGGAAGGCGTGGATCTCAGCGAGAACGGCCAGGCGATGGACGCCATCGGCGAGGTCGGTCCCGGCAGCCACTATCTCGGCTGCGCCCACACCCAGGCGAATTTCGAGACCGCCTTCTATCGCTCGACCATCGCCGACAACAATTCCTTCGAGCAGTGGCTCGCCGACGGGTCGCAGGACGCCGTCCAGCGCGCCAACACGCTCTACAAGCGCTGGCTTGCGGATTACGAGGCGCCCGCCCTCGACCCGGCCGTCGACGAGGCGCTGCAGGACTTCATCGCCAGGAAGAAGGCGGTTCTGCCGGACGGCATCGAGTAGGCCGGGCACAGCCCGGCCTCCCGACACCTCCCGATTTTGCATCGCCTGCCCCGGATGCTAGGCTCGCCGTCAGGGGAACGAGACATGGCGCGCGATGGCGCCGGCGATGCAAAAGGGAGGTAGGGAGTTATGTCCGACAATGAGCATCCAGCCATACCCAGGCTGAAACGGCAGCTTGCCGACGGGCGGCTCTCGCGCCGCGGATTCCTGCGTTATTCCACGCTGCTCGGCATGTCGGCGGGCGCGGCCTATATGTGGGCGGGCAAGATCACGGGCCAGCCCTTCGCGCCGCCCGTGCGCGCCGCGGAGATGCCGAAGGGCGGCACGCTGAAGGTCGCCATGCGAATCCCCAAGATCGACGATCCGCATACCTATTCCTGGATCTACGACGCCAATATCCTGCGCCAGGTCTGCGGCTATCTCACGCGCACCGGCCACGACAACGTCACCCGCCCGCATCTGTGCGAGAGCTGGGAGGCCTCCGACGACCTGCGCACCTGGACGCTGAAGATGCGCGAGGTGAACTGGCACGACGGCCGTCCGTTCACCGCCGAGGATGCCGCCTGGAATTTCCGCCACGTGCTCGACCCGGAAACCGGCTCCTCCGTGCTCGGCCTCATGAAGGGCTACATGCTCAACGAGGTCGACACCGGCAAGAAGGACGAGGACGGCAACCCCGTCATGTCCTCCGAGCTGTGGGACGCCAACGCCATCGAGGTCGTGGACGACCGCACGCTGCGCCTCAACCTGAAGGAACCGCAGGTCGCCGTTCCCGAGCATCTGTTCCACTATCCCTTCGGCATCGTCGATCCGGAGGAGGGCGGTAAGTTCGGCGTCGGCTCGAACGGTACGGAGGCTTTCGAGCTGGTCGAATTCGGCGTCGGAGAGAAGGCGGTGCTCAAGGCCCGCAAGGAGCCCTATTACGGCGAGGGGCCCTATCTCGACGAGATCCAGTTCATCGATCTCGGCGACAATCCGGCCGCCGTCGCCGCCGCGATCTCGTCGCAGCAGGTCCACGGCATGTATGAGGGCAATGTCGAGCAGCTTCCGCTGTTCGAGGAGATGGATCACGTCACCATCTACGACGTGGTCACCGCCGACACCGGCGTGGCCCGCATGCAGGTCGACCGCGAGCAGTTCAAGGACCCGCGCGTGCGCAAGGCCGTACGCCTCGCCATCGACCAGGACGAGTGCCTGAAGATCGCCCATCGCGGGCTCGGCGCGCCGGCGGAGCATCACCACGTCTCGCCGATCCATCCCGACTACGCAAAGCTCGGCTTCATAGGCCGCGACGTGGAGAAGGCCAAGGCGCTGCTCGCCGAGGCCGGCCATCCCGACGGCATCGATCTGGAGATCGCCTGCAAGCCCGATCCCTCATGGGAGCTGACCGCGGTCGAAACCATGGTCTCCCAGTGGAAGGAGGCCGGCATCCGGGTCAAGATCAACGTGCTGCCCTCGTCCAAATACTGGGAGGTGTGGACCAAGGTGCCCTTCGGCTTCACGAGCTGGGTGCACCGCCCGCTGGGCTTCATGGCGCTGAGCCTGGCCTATCGCTCTGGCGTGCCGTGGAACGAAACGAACTACGCCAATGAGGAGTTCGACGCGCTGCTCACCAAGGCGGAGGGCATTCTGGATATCGACGAGCGCCGCGAGGTGCTCGCCGAGCTGGAGGAGATCATGCAGGAGGACGGGCCTATCGCCCAGCCGCTCTGGCGCTCGCTCTATGTGGCCTATGACAACAAGGTCAAGGGCTTCCAGATGCACCCGACCCGCTACATCTTCGGCGAGAGCATCGCCATGGAGAGCTGACGGCAGCGGCTGGCGCCGGACCCGCCTGGAGCACCGTGCATCCCGATTGGACGCACGGTGCTCTAGCTCTTCACGAGGATCACCAGATAGGTGCAGGGCTGTGTGCCCGCGGTCTCGAAGACGCAGTCGCGCGGCTCGCCGAGCTCCAGCCAGTCGCCTTCGGCAAGCCGGTGGACCACGTCGCCCTCGGTGAAGTTCAGCTCGCCCGCGGTGACGAGCATCTGCTGCACGAAGAAGGCGTATGATGCCGCGGGAAACGCGATTTGCGCGCCCGGCGGCAGCGTGACCTCAACGATCTCCGCCCCCCGGGCGTTCGGGGCGGAGACGGCGCGGCGCACATAGCCCGTCTTCGGATCGCTCCAGACCGGCTGGTCCGCCCGTCTGACATGCCGGCCGGCGGAGCCTTCCGCGCGCGCGAGCAGCGTGGACAGCGACAGGCCGAACGCGCCGGACAACCTGCCCAGCAGCGCCGCCGTGGGGCTTGCCTTCCCCGCCTCGACCTTTGCGATCATCGCGCGCGAGACGCCGGCGCGTTCGGCGAGCTCCGCCATCGACCAGTCGCGCGCCAGGCGTTCGTGGCGCAGCCGCGCGGCGAGATTCGCGTCTGTGGTGTTGACTATGGTATTCATAATGACACTATAGTGGACAATATGCTGTCCTGCAAAAGAGGCGCACAGTGCCAGCCAGTGCGATAATCGCGTTGCTCGCCCTTGCCGGTTGCGGCCTCGTCTTCCAGAACAGGCTCATGGTCGCGGTCGCCGCGGCGACGCCCGGCCCTTGGGCGGCGCTCATGGTCAATTCGCTCGTCGGAATCGTGCTGATCGGTGCGGTGGGCTTTTCCAGGCACGGCACGGCCTTCGCGGCCGACACCGTTTCCGCCCTGCGCTGGTGGTTCGTGCTTCCCGGGATCCTCGGCACCGTCTTCATCCTCGCAAGTGTCACGGGTTATGCGCGCATCGGCGCCGCCGCCACCATCGCCATCCTGATCGCCGCCCAGCTCGTGACGGGTCTTCTGGTGGACCTTGCCGCGGAACCCTTCGCCATGGATGCCCGGTTCTGGACCCGCCTTGCCGGCGCCATACTGCTGGTCACGGGGTGCCTCCTCGTCAATCGCTGAGGGGGCGGGGTGCCTTCAGGGCCGTCTGCGCCGCCAGTCGAATGCTGTCAGGGCGACCGCGCCGCCGGCAAGGCCCCACAGGACGATGACCGCCAGGGGGACGAGGCTCGGCGGCATGCCCGGCAGAACGGCACTGGCGGCGGGCGCGGCCGGACCGAAGGCGGCGGAGATGAGGCTGATGACCGGCTCGAGCGGCAGGAGGCCGGCGACGGCGCCGAGCCAGTGCGGGGTCAGCGGTGTCGCCGCCCGCGCGCCCCAGGTGACGGCGGCGACCGCGATCAGCGTCCACAGCCCGACCGCATGGGCGGTCTCGGTCCGCCGTGCCAGGGCCGCCACGGCAAGGCCGAGCGCGGAGAAACCGAGTGCGCCAAGGACGAGCCCGGCGGCGGCGTCCCCGAGACCGTCCCGGACGAGCGGCGCGCCGAAGCCGAGAACGCCCGCCGCGACGGTCGCGAGGGCGGCGAGCATGGCCAGAAACGCCGTCGCGAGAAGGCGGGCGAGCACGAAGAGGCCCGGCGTCAGCGGCGTTCCGGCATAGGAACGGAGCAGCCCGTGCTCGCGCCGCGCCGCCGCGGAAACGGCACCGCCGAGATAGGCGCAAAGCGCCATGGCGAGGGCCGCCAGATTGGCCGTCAGCAGGGCGCCCTGCGGGCCGTGCGCGCCGGAGGCCGCAACCAGGAGCGCGAGCAGGCCCGCCGGTGCCAGGAGTTCGAGCGCGAGTGCGACGGGGCGCCTCATGCTGCGGTGGAGCTCGTGGGCTGTCTGATGGATGAGCCGTCTCATGGTGCGCCGCCCCCCGTCTCTGCCGCCTCGACAATGGACCGGTAGGCCTCCTCGAACCGGGGGCGCTCCACGGTCAGCCGCGCGAGGGGGACCTGCTCGCGGAACGCCCAGTTGGCGAGGTCGGCCAAAGCGGGCGTCGGGTTGCGCACGGTCAGCCGCGCGCGGCCCTCCCGGACCTCCGTCACCGGGCGCAGGCCCTGGGGGAAGTGGTCCGGCAGGTCCGCCGACGGCAGGGTGAAGACGATGACCGCGCTGTCGCCGAGCCTGTCGAGAAGGGCCTCCGGGGTGCCGCTTGCGCGCACGCGCCCGCCCGCGATGACCGTCACCCGGTCGGCGAGGGTCTCGATGCCGTTGACGTCCTGGGTCGCGACGAGGACAGCCCGGCCATGGTCGCCGAGCGCGCGGACGAGCTCGCGCAGGCGCCGGCGCACCTCCGGATCGAGGCCGGCAAAGGGCTCGTCGAGGACCATGAGAGAGGGATTGCCGACAAGGGCGAGCGCGAAGTCGAGCTGGCGCCGCGCGCAGGCCGACAAGGCGCCCACGCGCGCGGCCGCGGCGTCGGAAAGCCCCACCGCGTCGAGCGCGGCGGCGGTCTCGAGCGGGCGGCGATAGAGCCGGGAGACCGCCCGAACGGTGGCGGCGACGGTTCGGTCCGGATCGTGGGCGGCCGACTGGAGCATGCCGCCAATGCGCTCTCTCGCGCGGCGTCGTCCGAAGATCTCGACCGACGCCCCCTTTGGCGTCCTGCCGGAGAGAACGGTCTCCATCACCGCGCTCTTGCCCGCGCCGGCGGGCCCGATCAGGGCATGGATCTCGCCCGGCGCGACGGTGAGCGACACGCCGTCGAGGAGGCCGCTGGCGGCAAGCGCTGGGGCCGGCGACGCGTCAGGCGTGTCCGTCTTGTCCTGCGGCACGGTTGTCTGGTCCCCTTCTGCGCGGAACGATCCGACCGATTCGCCCCCCACCCCCGATACTCATAGCCGGGGCTCCCCGGCCTTGTCTAACGAAGGACGGGAGCGCCTGTGGACCGAAGCCCGTCGGCGAGCCAGATCCGCGCATAGGGCGTCAGCGGCTCGGGCAGGCGGGCGGGGGCGAACCAGTCCCAGTCGAGCCCTTCGCTCGAACCGGAGAACGTGCCGCCCACGGGCCGGCAGACGAAGAGGCAGGTGACGAACTGTACGCGCCGCCCGTCCGGATAGTGCACGATCTGCGTCGCGGGATCGGAATAGACGCCGACGAAGCGGTCGACCTCCACGGTCAGCGCCGTCTCCTCCGCGATCTCCCGGTGAAGCGCGTCGAGAACGGCTTCGCCCGGCTCCATCGTGCCGCTGAGCGGCGCCCAGCCGCCGCCGGCGCGCCGTCTGTGGAGGAGGATGCGGCCGTCGCGGTCGCACAGGATGGCGGCGACGCCGGGGCGGATGTCCAGTCGCTCGTCGGTCATGGGAGCCTTCAGTCTATGAACACGGTGACGCTGTCGGAACGCCCCTCGGCGTCGATCACGGTGAGGGTGGAGAAGCCGGCGCCATCGGGCCTCCACAGGCCGGTCCGCCGACGCTCGGCGCCGGGAAGCGGCCGGCCATTGGCGAGCCAGCGGAAGGGCGGCACGCCCTCCTCGATCTTGAGGACGAGAGGCTGACCCTGCGTCCTGCTGCCGGCGCCGAGCTCGACGCGGGCGCCGGCCGGCGGATAGACGATGGCCGGCGGGCCCTCCGCCGTGCCGAAGGCCCGGGGCAGCGTGTCGGGCGGCGTGAACCGGCGCAGCGTGGCGGGCAGGGCGGCGGTGTCCGCCCGATAGGCGCCGGCCGGGCGCGGCGGCAGGGCGGCCGGCGCCTCGGCGATGCGCGAGAAGGCGTCGAACAGGATGGGCGCCGCCGCCCCGCGCCCGGTGAGGTCGGGAACGGCCGTGCCGTCCGCGCGGCCGACCCAGACGCCGAGCACGTAGCGGCCGTCGAAGCCCACCGACCAGGCGTCGCGATAACCGTAGGACGTGCCCGTCTTGTAGGCGACGATGCCGCGCCGGCCATGGTCCGGCGGGGGCGTGCCGGCGAGGATGTCGGCGACGTACCATGAGGCGGCCTCGCTCATGACGGGAGCCGGCGCGCCGGCTGCCGCCGCGTCCGGGCGGTCGTGCAGGGCGACGGGCGCGCCGCCGCGCGGCAGGCTCGCATAGAGCGTCACGAGTTCCTCAAGCGTCAGCCCGACGCCACCGAGCCCCATGGCGAGCCCCGGCGGTTCGTGGCCGGGCAGGCGCGGCGTGACGCCCGCGCGGCGCAGCCGGGTCATGAGGCGCGCCGGGCCGACGGCGGCGAGGAGCGCGACCGCCGGCACGTTGAGCGACATCTGCAGCGCCTCGCGCACCGTTACCGTGCCCTGATAGGTGAGGTCGAAATTATGCGGGCGATAGGCCTCGAAGCTCGATGGCCGGTCGTCGATCAGCGTTTCGGGATGGACGAGCCCCGCCTCGAAGGCGAGGCCGTATATGAAGGGCTTGAGGGTGGAGCCCGGCGAGCGCACCGCGCGCGTCATGTCGATCTGGCCGGCCCGCGCCGGATCGAAATAGTCCGCCGAGCCGACCCGGGCGAGGATCTCGCCCGTCCGGTGATCGGCCAGCACCATGGCGACGGACAGGCGCGGGCCCAGCCGGTCCGCCGCCTCGCCGGCCAGCGCCTCGAGGCGCGACTGGAGCGTGAGGTCGAGGGTGGAGCGGATGACGGGGCGGCGCGGGTCGGCGGCATGCGCCTCGTCGGCGAGATGGGCGGCATGGGCCGGGAGCGCGTGGCGCACCGCGCGCAAGGGGGCATGGCGGCGGCCTCCGCCTCGTCCGGCGTGAGGACGCCCGCCTTCGCCATGCGCGCCAGCACCCGGTTGCGCGCGGCCCGCGCCGCAGCCGGCGCGCGGTCGGGGCGGCGCGCCTCGGGAAGCTGCGGCAGCGCCACCAGAAGGGCCGCCTCGGCTGGGGCGAGCCTGCGCGGCTCCTTGCCGAAATAGGCAAGCGATGCGGCCCGCACGCCTTCCAGATTGCCGCCATAGGGGGCGAGGGTGAGATAGGCCTTGAGGATCTCGTCCTTGCCGAGGCGCCGCTCGAGCTGCAGCGCACGCGCCATCTGGCGCAGCTTCGCGGTCATGGACCGGCTCTCGCGCGGCTCGAGCAGGCGGGCGAGCTGCATGGTGAGCGTCGAGCCGCCCGACACGATCCGACCGTTTAGCGCGAGCTGGCCGGCCGCGCGCAGGATCGCCAGCGGATCGACGCCGAAATGCTCGTAGAACCGCTTGTCCTCATAGGCCACGAGCATCGCCCTGAAGCGCTCGTCCACAGCGTCGGGCGCGACCGGCAGCCGCCAGCGGCCCGTCTCCACGGTATAGGCGCGCATGAGCCGGCCATCGCGGTCGACGACGCGCTGGGAGACCGGCTCGTCGCCCGGCAGCGGCGGCGGGAAGCGGCGGTCGAGCCAGTCGAGCCCGGCAAGCACCGCGGCCAGGATGGCGAGCGCGACGGCGAGCCCCCCGCCGAGCCGGCGGATCCGGCGCGACCGTTTCACCGATGTCCGTCCTGTCTCGCCTGCCATCCTCAGCGCTCCGGCGCGACGACCTCCACGGCCCCTTGCGCGGTGCGCGCGGAGAGCTCCGGCCGGTACATGTCCTCCACCGTCGCGGCGGGGTGCACGTAGCGCCCCGGCGTCACCGCGCGCACCACATAGGCCAGCGTGACGGTGCGGTCGTCGTCCGGCTGGCGGTCGAGGGCGGCGACGAACCGGTCGTCGCGGAACTCCGTATGGGCGGTCTCGACCTCCGGCAGCCAGGAGAAGGCGGAGAGGTCGGCGCTTTCCACGAGGCTCGGATTGTCGATCTCGAAGCCCGCCGGCAACCGGTCGACGATCAGCACCCGGGATGGGGCGGGCGTCTCCTCGGTGACCTCCAGCACGACGACGAACCGTTCGTTCTGGGCGACATCGGCGACCGACACGGCCTCGCCGGCCAGGTTGTAATACTGCCGCGAGATGGCGAAGCCGTCGCCGCCCTCCGGCCGTGGTGTGCGCGGAATGCCGGTCACGGTGACGACCGCGTCCAGCCGGCCTGGCGACCGGTTGGCGAGCACGATGGGCCCGTCGCGGAAGTCGGTCGGGTCATAGCGGCGGAACAGCGCGCCCGACATCGGCTTGCCGCCGACCTCCAGAGCGAGACCCTTGGAGCCGGTCATGAGGCCGTGGGCGGCGAGCAGCAGCCAGGCATCCTCCTGCGTGCTCGTGTGGCGCGCGCCGGCGCGTTCCGCGGAGACGAGCTCGGCAAGCGCCGCGCTCGGCTGAACCGCGGGCGCGGCCTCCGACATGAGGGCGAGAACCGCCGCCGCGTCGCGCAGGCGCGACCCGTAATCGGCGCGCGAGGTGGAGGAGGCCGGCTCGGCGCGCAGGCCCGCCACGGCCGTCTCGAAGGCGCGTCTCGCCCGCTCGCGCTCGCCATAGAAGGCGAGTGCGGCGCCGATCTGGGCCTGCGCCAGGGACGAGCCGAAATCGGCGAGTTTCGCGTCGGCGTAATAGCGCAGGTCGCCGATGGCCGCGCGCCGGTTGCGGGCAAGCACATAGAGCGCATAGGCGACATCCTCGCCCCCGCCGCTGGCGACGTCCGGCGCATAGGCGAGCGCGTTCTGGAGCCGGTCGAGCGCCTGGGTGAAGGCGAGGGCGGGAACCTCATAGCCCTGCTCGCGCGCCCGGGTCAGGAAGTCGCTGACATAGGCGTTGAGCCAGAGATCGTCGGAGCCCGGCCCCCACAGGCCGAAGCTGCCGTTCGAGCCCTGATAGGAGAGCACCCGCGTGATCGCCGTGGCGATGCGCTCGCGCACCTGATCCTCGCCGGCGAGGCCGACGGTGGCGGCCACCTGGTCGAGATAGAGCAGCGGCAGGGCGCGGCTCGTGAGCTGCTCCGCGCAACCGTAAGGATAACGGTCGAGCGCGTAGAGCAGGGCCGGCACGTCGAGCGCGCCGGACTGCATGACCGAGACGGCGACGGTCGCGCCGGGCCCGATCCGGTCGCCCAGAATATCCTCGCCGAGGGTCAGCGTGCCGCCATCGGCGGGAAGCGGGATCACCTCGCGCTCGCTGACCGGGCCGCTCGCGGGCCGCACGGGAAGCCTGAGCGTCTGGCCGAGATCGAGCCCCTGGCCGGCCAGGGACACGGTGACCTCCTGCACTCCGGTCTCGCCGGCGGCAAGCGTCGCAGCAAGCGTCTGGCGCCCATCCTCCTCAAGGGTGACGGTCCGGCGCGCATCGGACGGGGGCACGGTCAGCCCCTCCGTCGTCTCGATGGCGAGCTCGTAGTCGCCGGCGGGAGCCTCGCGATTGTCGATCTCCAGCGTCAATCGGGCCCGGTCGCCCGGCGCCATGAAGCGCGGCAGGCTGGCGGTGACGACAACGGGATCGCGCACCGTCACGTCGCGCGCGGCCCTGCCGACCGCATCGCCGCTCCAGGCGACCGCCATGAAGCGCACCGAGCCGTTGAACTGGGGCAGGGGAACGCTCACCGTCGCCTTGCCGTCCCGGTCGGTCTCCACGATGCCGGAGAAGGTCGCGACGAGTTCCTGCGTCGGCGGGCTGCCCTCCATGGAGAGGCCGCCCGCGCCGCCGCCGGAGCGCACAGCGCCCGGCGCGCCGCGCATGCCGTCGATGAGCTGGCCGTAGATATCGCGAATCTCCATGCCGAGCCTGCGCTGGCCGTAATACCAGCCGACCGGGTCCGGCGCCTCGTAGCGCGTGAGGTTCAGGATGCCGACATCGACAGCGGCGAGCGTGAGATAGACGGGCTCGCCGGCTTTGGCGCCGGAGACGGCGACGGGAACCTGAAGCGTGCGGTCGGGGCGCACCCGGTCGGGCAGGTCGAGCGCGACCTCAAGCGTCCGGTCCGACATGTCGCGCACGAGCCAGGCCAGGCCCATGGCGCGCGCCGGCATGCGCTTCTCCTCCGCATCCGCCGGGCGGTAGAGCGTCGCCGTCACATAGGCGCCAGCCCCCCAGTCCTCGGTCACGGGAAGCTCGACCACGGTGCCCTCGGCGGGCACCTCCACCGGGGTCATGGAGATCAGCGTCTCGCCCATGACGGTCACCATGGCAATGCCGGCAAAGCGCGGCGAGATGGCGAGCCGTGCCGTCTCGCCGGCCCGGTAGCTCTCCTTGTCGAGCGAGACCTCCAGCGTGTCCGGCGTGTCCGCGCTCGCGGTCGCGACATAGCGGCCGGCGGTGAACTCCACGCTCGTCGCCGGCGCGGAGGGACCGTCGCCCGAGATTTCCAGCCGGTAGCGGCCCCAGTCGACGCTTGCGGAGATGCGGGCGGGCTCGCCGGCGGCGACATCGACGCGGCCATCGGCCACCCGGCGGGTGAAGGTGACGGGCTCGAAGCGCCAGTCGCCGCCCGTCTGGTACCACTGGAAATTCCGTTCGAGCTTCACGAGCTGCCATGTGAGCCCCGACGCGGCCGTGCGCCGGAGATCGGGGGCGACGGCAACGACGTCGAAGGCGGCGGTCGCGCCCTCGTCGACGCCGTCTCCGGAGAAGAGCGGCTTGAGGCCGATCAGGGGCGTCGACGGCTCCACGGGTATCGTCACGGAGCGCTCGATGGCCCGCCCGCTCGCCTCGCGCAGCCGGATCAGGGCTTCCGCCTCGAGCGGGTGCGTCGTGGTCGGCAGCGCGCCGGCCACAATGTCGATCGTGGCCTTGCCGTCCTCGTTGGTGGCGGGAAGATCGCCCAGGGGCGAGCGTTCGGGCACCGTCTCCTCCTCGGCGAGGCCGAAGCTGTAGCCCGGATAGCCCTTGAGCGTGGAGACCGGCTTCACGACGAGCTCGCCCTCGAGCCTCAGGCCCGCCGCCGGCGCGCCGTAGAGGTAGCGCCCGGCGGCCTCGATGGCGGTGGGCTCGCCGGGCACCAGCATCGCGCTGCGGGCGTCGAGCGCGAGCTCCATGCGCTCCGGCACGAAGTCCTCCACCAGGAAGGGCTGTTCGGCGAGCGCCGGGCCGTTCGGATCGGCATAGGCGCGCACATGCCAGGTGCCGCGCATGGCATTGGGCGGCAGGGCGAGATCGTGCGTGTGGCCGCCCGCGCCCCCATCCGAACTGAGGATGCGGGCGTGCTCCACGCCGTCCGGCCGGTCCACGACGAAGGTCAGCGGCGTGTCGGCGACGGCACGCTGGGTGTCGTCGCGCATGAGTGCGGCCATGTGCACCGTGCCGCCGGGCCGGTAGATGCCGCGCTCGGTATAGAGGAAGACGTCGAGCGCGCCCGGTGCGGCGCGGCCCGCGACGCCGCGGTCGGACAGGTCGAAGGCAGCACCTGTCAAATCCATGAAGCCGAAATCGCTGCCGTCGGCGCGGCTTGCCGTGACGAGCGCGGGGGCATTGCCGCCCTCGCCCCGGGCGAGCCCCGCGGCGAAATGCGCATAGCCGCGCCCGTCCGTCGTGGCGGTGGCGAGCACGTCGTTGTTGCGCGCCACGAGCTCGATCGCGATGCCGTCGAGCGGGTCGGCGTCGGAGAGCGAGCGGGCGAAGACATGCAGCCCGTCCGTGCCCGAATAGGCCGAAAGCCCGATGTCGGAGACCACGAACCATTGCGTCGCCTGGGCGTCCCACGGCCTGTCGCTGGCCTCCTGTGCCCTGGCGGTGAGCACATAGACGCCGGGTGTGCGCTCCTTCAGGATCCGCTCCACCGGAATGCCGGTCGTCACCTCGCGATTGAGCTCAGGCGTCACGTCGAGCGAGCCGCTCCACAGCGTCTCGCCGCGCTCGCCGGCGATCTCGTCGACGCGGTAGCTGTTGAGCTGGCTGAGGAAGGTGTCGTCATTGACCGCATCGGCGAGCCCCCGGTCGCCCACGCGGTAGAGCTTGAGCGCCACGTCGGAGGCGTTGACGGAAACCAGCGGGATGGTCTGCTGGCCGAGCGGCGGCAGGACGAAATTGTTGCCGGTGAACCGGACGGACGGCGCCCGGTCGCGGACATAGACGGAGAGCGCGACCGGGCTCTCGATCACCTCCTCCACGGTGGAGGGGATGCCCGGGCGCAGCGTCACGCGATAGCGCTTGCCGTGCTCCACGCCCTCGATGCAGATCTGCCGGTCCTGGGCCTCGACGGCTTCCGGGGAGCGCTCGTTGACCGTCACATACTGGGCATAGCCGTCGGGGAGCCGGGCGAGCGGTTCGGAGAACTCCACGCAGATGCGCGGGCTCGCACTGTCGGAATCGACGGTGTAGTCGACGACGCGGAAGCCGTGCTCGTCGCGCAGCGCCTCGAAGGCCGCGCGCACCGCCGGCGCGTTGGCAAGCGCCAGGGAGGCCTTGTAGGCCTCGAGCGCCGGGCGGTAGAGCTCCGCGCGGGCGAGCGCTTCGGCAAGTCCCGCAAGCGTCTGTGCGCGTTCGTCCGGCCCTCCGGCCGTGCGATAGGCGTTGAGCGCGGCGGAGATGGCCGCGCGCGGCAGGTCGTAGCGTTCCGAATAATCCTTGGGGTCGATGGCGAGGGTCTGGCGGGCCAGCGCCATCCAGACATCTGCGGCATCCGGGTTGACGGAGAGGGCCGAGCGGTAGGCGGAGACGGCCTTGCGGGGCTCGCCGGCGGCGGCGGCGCGCGCTCCGGCGGCCCTGAGCGCCTCGAAACCCCCCGATTGCGGCGCGCGCAGCCGCACGATCTCCTGGCGCTCGCGGGTGGCGTCGTCGGCCACACCGCCGGGGAGGAAGGTGAGGGCGGGCGGGTGCTGCGCGGTCTTCGCCTTCGACTCCACGACCCGTCCGGCGATGGCGCCGGGGGCGGAGACGAGCTTGCCGAAATCCGTCTTCAGGAAGCAGCGCCGTGCGGCCTCGTTATAGGTGAAGGCACGGCACTTCCCGTCGTCGAGGCAGCGCGACTTGCACGTGTCGAGATCCACGTCGAACAGCGTCGAGTAATCGTTGCCGTAATAGTCGCCATCCTCGCTCACCGCGATGCGGCGATTGTCCGCCGTGGCCTGCTGGGCATGGGCGGGGGAGGCGAGGGCGAGGAGGAGCACGCTCCAGAGGAGGAAGGCTCGGCCGCGACGCATGGGGGATCTCCGTTGGGGATGGTTGGCGACGCCGTCCCCTCCGATTGTGATCCGAACGCCGCTCCGGGTCCAGTGCGCGCGGGGCGAATCCGTTGCTGTCGGGCAGACCTGCCCCTCCGGCCTCCTCGTGGCCCGGGCCTGAGGGACGGAAAGGCGGGGCGCTTACTCCTTGTGCGGCCCGGATCTGAGGGCGTTGACGAGCTCGCCGACGACGCCGCGCCGGAAGGTCAGCACGCAGACGACGAAGATCGTGCCCATGATGACCGTCACCCAGGAGCCGATGGTGGCGAGATAGTTCTGCAGGGTGACGATGATGCCTGCGCCGACGACGGGCCCGAGGATCGTCCCCATGCCGCCGAGCAGCGTCATGAGCACCACCTCGCCCGACATGGTCCAGTGCACGTCGGTGAGGGTGGCGGACTGGAACACGATGGCCTTGGTCGCCCCGGCGAGCCCGGTCAGCGCCGCCGACAGGGTGAAGGCGCCGATCTTGAAGGCGTTGACGTGGTAGCCGAGCGAGACGACGCGGTTCTCGTTCTCGCGAATCGCCTTCAGCACCTGGCCGAAGGGGGAGTGGACGGCGCGGTAGACGATGAAGAAGCCGATCGCGAAGACGGCGACCACGAAATAGTACATGTTGAGCGTCGGCTCGAGGCTCACCAGGCCGAACAGATGCCCGCGCGGGATGCCCTGTATGCCGTCCTCGCCATGGGTGAAGGCCGCCTGGACGGAGAAGAAATAGACCATCTGGGCGAGCGCCAGCGTGATCATGGCGAAGTAGATGCCCTGCCGGCGGATGGCGAGCAGGCCGAAGGCGGCTCCGAGTACGCCGGCGACCGCCGTGCCGGCGAGGATGCCGATCTCGGGCGTCGCGCCCCACACCGCGATGGTATGCCCGCTTATATAGGCCGCCATGCCGAAGAAGGCGGCATGCCCGAAGGAGAGCAGCCCCACATAGCCGAGCATGAGGTTGAAGGCGCAGGCGAACAGCGCGAAGCACAGGAGCTTCATCAGGAAGACGGGATAGATCCCGATGAAGGGCGCGACCGCGAGGAACGCCGCGGCGGCGATGACGATGGCGGCCTTGCCGCCGGTTCCGAGCAGCCAGGCGCTGTGCGGGCCGGATGTGGTGTTGATGCTGGTCATGTGCGCGGCCGCCCGAACAGTCCGTGCGGGCGCAGCGCCAGCACGATGGCCATGATGACGAAGACGGCGACCGAGGACGCTTCCGGGTAGAAGGTCTTGGTCAGCCCCTCCACGATGCCGATGCCGAGGCCGGAGACGATGGAGCCCAGCATGGAGCCCAGCCCCCCGATCACCACGATGGCGAAGACGACGATGATGAGGTCCTGCCCCATGAGCGGATTGACCTGATAGATCGGGGCGGCGAGCACGCCGGCAAAGCCCGCGAGCGCCACCGCGAAGCCGTAGGTCAGCGTCATCATCAAGGGCACGTTGATGCCGAAGGCGCGCACCAGCTCCTGGTTTTCCACTGCCGCGCGCAGATAGGC
This sequence comes from Kaustia mangrovi, assembly GCF_015482775.1. Taxonomy (GTDB): domain Bacteria; phylum Pseudomonadota; class Alphaproteobacteria; order Rhizobiales; family Im1; genus Kaustia; species Kaustia mangrovi. The sequence continues at coordinate 3,874,124 of NZ_CP058214.1, forward strand.
GCCGAGCCGTGTGCGCTCGATCACGAACCATGTGCCGAAGCACACGATTACGGAGGCGATCACCACCCAGCCGCGATAGAGCGGCAGGAACATGAAGCCCAGATTGGTGCCGCCCGACAGTGCGGAGGGAATGGGGTAGGGCTGGCCCGACACGCCATAGGCGTTGCGGAACAGGCCCTGGATGATGAGCGCCAACCCGAAGGTGAGCAGGAGCCCGTAGAGATGGTCGAACTGGTAGAGCCTGGCGAGCATGGTGCGCTCCAGCACGATGCCGAGCGCGCCGACCAGCAGCGGCGCGAGGATCAGCGCCGGCCAGTAGCCGATGCCCAGATAGTTGAGGAGCAGCCAGGCCGCGAAGGCGCCCGTCATGTAGAGCGCGCCATGGGCGAAATTGATGACGTTGAGCATGCCGAAGATGACGGCCAGCCCGAGGCTCAACAGGGCATAGAACGACCCGTTGATGAGCCCGAGCAGAAGCTGCCCGAACAGCACCGGCGCGGGGACGCCCAGAATTTCCATCATGCCCGACTGCTCCTGCGCTTGGTCTCGGTGGCCCCCGGCACCCGGCCGGGCCCGGGGGCCGCCGGCATCACTGCTTCACCAGCGAGCATGTGCTCTTCGACAGCGGCTGGTAGGCCTCGTCGCCCGGAATGGTGCGAACGACATTGTAGTAGTCCCACTCGCCCTGCGATTCGTCGGGCGACTTGACCTGGACGAGATACATGTCGTGCACCATGCGGCCATCGGCGCGGATCTTGCCGTTCGGCGCGAAGAAGTCGTGGATCGGCAGCTTCTTCATCTCCTCGACCGCAGCCTTGCCGCCGTCGTCGTCGATCTCGGAGACCGCCTTGAGATAGTGCATGACGCCCGAATAGACGCCGGCATGCACCATGGTCGGGCGCTGGCCGTTCATCCGCTCGGCGAACCGGTCGGCGAACGCGCGGGTGTCGTCGTTCATGTCCCAGTAGAAGCCGGTGGTCAGCGTCAGCCCCTGGGCGACGTCGAGCCCGAGCGCGTCGACATCGGTGATGAACATCAGGAGGGCCGCGAGCTGCTGGCCGCCCTGGACGATGCCGAACTCATTGGCCTGCTTGATGGAGTTCGTGGTGTCGGTGCCGGCATTGGCGAGCCCGATCACCTGCGCGCCCGAGCCCTGCGCCTGGAGCAGGTATGAGGAGAAGTCGGAGCTCGACAGCGGATGGCGCACGCTGCCCAGAACCTCGCCCCCGTTCTCCTTCACCACCGCGGAGGTGTCCTCCTCCAGCGAATGGCCGAAGGCATAGTCGGCGGTGATGAAGAACCAGCTCTTGCCGCCTTCCTCGACGACCGCCTTGCCGGTGCCGATGGCCAGCGCATAGGTGTCGTAGGTGTAGTGCACGGTGGTCGCCGCGCAGTCGTCGTTGGTCAGCCGCGTCGTGGCCGCGCCGGAGACGATGAAGGCGGTGTCCTTCTCGTTGGCGACCTTGGAGACGGCGAGCGCCACGGAGGAGGTGGGCACGTCGACGATCACGTCGACCCCGTCCACATCGATCCATTCACGCGCGATGTTGGAGCCGACATCCGGCTTGTTCTGGTGGTCGGCGGACAGGATCTCGATCTTCTTGCCGTCCACGGTGCCGCCGAAATCCTCCACCGCCATGCGTGCGGCCTCCACCGAGCCCTTGCCCGCGAGGTCGGCATAGAGGCCCGACTGGTCGTTCAGCACACCGATCTTGACGGTGTCGCCGGAAATCTCCGCCTGGGCCGCCGTGGCGCCCAGGCCTAGCGCCAGGGCGCATGCAGTCAGTTTCAAGGTTCTCATTCTCAGGTCCTCCCTTTGTCGTCATATGGTCGCGTCCGACCGGTCGGGTTCAGACGCCAAGATAGTCGTGCAACGCGTCCTCTCTGTCTGCGAGCTGGTCATTGGGGATCATGTCCACCACGCGGCCGTTCTCCATCACGTAGTGCCGGTCGGCCACGGTGGACGCGAAGTGGAAGTTCTGTTCGACGAGAAGAATGGTGAAGCCCTGCTCCTTCAGCGTGCGGATGACCGAGCCGATCTGCTGGACGATCACCGGCGCAAGCCCTTCTGTCGGCTCGTCGAGCAGGAGGAGCTTCGCCCCCGTCCGCAGGATGCGGCCGATGGCCAGCATCTGCTGCTCGCCGCCGGACAGCCGCGTGCCGGAGCTCCTGAGGCGTTCGCGCAGATTGGGGAACAGCGTGAAGATCTGCTCCATGGACATCCCGCCGCCGGAGACCACGGGGGGCAGGAGCAGGTTCTCCTCCACGTCGAGGCTTGCGAAGATGCCGCGCTCCTCCGGGCAATAGCCGATGCCGAGGCGTGCGATCCTGTTGGAGGGCAAGCCGACCAGCTCCGTGCCGTCGAAGACGATGGAACCGCGCCGGTCGGCCACCATGCCCATGATGGCCCTCAGCGTCGTGGTCTTACCGGCGCCGTTGCGGCCGAGAAGCGTCACCACCTCGCCGCGCGGCACCTCGAAGCTCGAGCCGTGCAGGATGTGGGACTCGCCGTAATAGGCGTTGAGGTCGGCCACCGCGAGCAGGGTATCGGCCTGGCGAGCGTCAGTCATGGCCGGTCCCCATATAGGCCTCGCGCACATCCGGGTTGGCGGAGACCTCGTCATAGGTGCCTTCCGCGAGGATCTCGCCGCGCTGGAGCACGGTGATCGTGTCGGAGAGGTCCGACACGACGTTCAGATTGTGCTCCACCATGAGGACGGTGCGGTTCTTCGCGACCGTCTTGATGAGCGCGCTGACGCGGGAGATGTCCTCGTGGCCCATGCCGGCCATGGGCTCGTCGAGCAGCATGAGCTCGGGATCGAGCGCGAGCGTCGTGGCGATCTCCAGCGCGCGCTTGCGGCCATAGGGCAGCTCGCCCGCCATGACCGGCTCGAACTCCTCAAGCCCCACATCGCGGAGCAGCGTGCGGGCCTTGTCGTTGAGCCCGTCGAGGACGCTGTCGGGTTTCCAGAAGCGGAAGGACAGGCCGGTCGGGCGCTGCAGCGCGATGCGGACATTCTCCAGGACGCTCAGATGGGGGAACACCGCGGAGATCTGGAACGAGCGCACCATGCCCTTGAGCGCGATGTCGGCGGGCTTCGATCCGGTGATGTCGTCGCCATTGTAGACGATGCGCCCGGCGCTCGGCTCCAGGAACTTGGTGACGAGGTTGAAGACGGTGGTCTTGCCGGCGCCGTTCGGACCGATCAGCGCGTGGATCGTGCCGCGGCGCACATTCAGCGTCACGTCGCGCACCGCGACGAACCCCTTGAACTGCTTCGTCAGCCCTTCGGTCCGGATAATATAATCGTCTGCCATGCCCGACAGGACTGACCCCTCCCATGTTCCGCAACGATCCGGTCGTTCTGGGCGGTCTCTTTTGGCGGACCGCATCTTCACGCCGGCTCTTGGCTACAACTCTAGCCTCACTTTGCGCGGGACTTCAAGCCGGCAATCGGTCTTTGTGCTTTGCAGGTGCGAAAGCCAATTCGGTGTGATTTTATGCGGAATTGGCAAATTTCCTGGTGCCCTGCAAAGGTTTCACGGGGTTTTCCGGTGGCGAACCCCGCACTTACCGGTCGAGGCCGGCATAGACCGCCCGCTCGAAGCGCTCATAGGCGGCCATGAAGGGCGGCTCGGCGAAGGGCAGCGTCTGGGTCATGATGAGGCCGGCGACGTCCCTTGCGGGGTCGAACCAGAAATGGGTGTTGAGGATTCCGGCCCAGCCCTGCGCGCCCGCCGAGCGCATGCCGGGCACATCCTGTTCCACGCGCATGAAGCCGAGGCTGTGGGTCTTCTCGATACCGGGAAAGAAGTCGGCATCCGCGCTCACGGCGGGCATGACCGTCGCAAGCGGTCCGACGCGCAGGGGCCCGATATGGTTCTCCAGCATCGTGGAGACCGCCCCCTCGCTCAGGATGCGCGCGCCGTCCAGTGCACCGCCATTGAGGAACATTCGCAGGAGGCGCATATAGTCCGGCGCCGTCGAGTAGAGCGCATGGCCCATGCCGTAGAATTCCGGCCCGGACGGCGGCGCCAGGGCGATGTCGGCGAAGCCGCCATCCTCGCCGCGCGCATAGGCTCCGGCAAGCCGGGGGGCCATCGTGCCCTCGACCTCGAAGCGCGTGTCGGGCATGGCGAGCGGATCGAAGATCTCCTCGCGGCAGAACCGGTCGACCGGCCGCCCGTCGACGGCCTCCACCACGCGGCCGAGCCAGTCGATGCCGATGCCGTAATCCCAGCGTGTGCCCGGATCGAAGACGAGCGGATAGGCGAGCGCCGCCTTCAGCCCCGACAGGATCGGCGGATGACCCGTCTCCTTCAGATAGCGGGCGATATCGGCGTGCCAGAATTCGTAGACGAGGCCCGATGTGTGGGTGGCGAGCTGGCGCACCGTGGCGCGGGCTTCCGGCGCGCGCAACCGCGGGGTGCCGCCCTCGAACCCGGTCAGGACCTTGAGCTCGGCGAATTCGGGCAGGATCTCGTCGACGGGCGTGTCCGCGTCGAGCCGGCCGCGATCTATGAGGATCATGGCGGCGGTGGAGCCGATGGCCTTGGTCATGGAAAAGATGCGGAACACCGTGTCGGCCGTCGCAGGCGCCCCCGGTGCGCGCTCGCCGGCGGTGCCCTGCCAGGTCACACCGCCCGAATTGCCCGTCATGGCCACGAGGAAGGGCGCCTCGCCCGCCGCGACCGCTTCGCTCACAACCGCATCCAGATCGACCATGATTCCCTCCTGCTTTCCGTCCCGGCGATCATTCTACCGGCGCGATGCGGCATGGTTCCACCCCGTTCGACGGGACGGGGCGCATGCGCGGCCGCCCTATCGCGCCTCGGTCAGCCGGTCCGGGCGCAACCGGTGGCGCTGGTCGGTGAGGCGCCAGGTGCCGCCCAGCACGGCGGTCAGCAGGCCGAGCCCGGTCGCGCCGGAGATCAGGAACATGATGAGGAGCTGGTATCTCACCGCCGCATCGGGCTCGATACCGGCGAGGATCTGGCCCGTCATCATGCCCGGCAGGAAGACGACGCCCGTCGCCGACATGGCGTTGATCATCGGCATGAAGCCGCGTCTCAGGGACTCGCGGATTTCGGGCCTCAATGCGTCGAACCGGGGCGCGCCGAGCGCGATCCGGGTCTCGATTGCCGCGCGCTCGCGCACCACCGCGGTCGTCAGCGTGTCGAGCCCCAGGCTGATTCCCGTCATGGCATTGCCGAGGATCATGCCGAAGAGCGGAATGGCATAGCGCGGCGCATACCAGGGGTCGGGCTGGAGGGTGCCCAGAAGCGCGACCAGCGTCACGGTCGCCGCGGCGATCGTCATCGTCGCCGTGCCGAGCCCGTACCCCCACCAGCCCGAAAGCGGGCGCGTCTGGCGCGCGGAGATCTCGCGGCCGGCGAAGGCGACCATCGCGCAGGCCATGGCGAGCGTCCAGGGCAGCGTGGCGACGCTGAACAGGAGGGTCAGGACGGCGCCGACGGCGGTGAGCTGCACGACCATGCGCACGGCCGCGATGAGCAGCTGGCGTTCGATCCCGAGCGACAGCCAGAGCGACAGCGCCCCGTTCAGGAGGACGAACACGGAAACGGCGGCGACGTCCGGAATGGTGAGATCGAGAAAGGTCATGCGGCCTCCCCGAAGAGCCGGCCGCCGGCCATGCGGACATGCCGGCCTGCCAGCCGCCGCGCCTGCGCATCGCTATGGGTGACGAGCACGATTGCCGCGCCGTCCGCCCGCAGCCGTCCGATCACGCCTTCGACGGCGCGCTCCGCCTCCTCGTCGAGCGCCGATGTCGGCTCGTCGAGCAGCAGGACGGGCGGTTTGTCCTCGATGGCGCGCAGGAACCCCAGCCGCTGCTTCTCGCCGGTCGACAGGCGCGCGACCTCCCAGCCCATGCAATCGGCGGGCAGGCCGATCTCGCAGGCCAGGGGGACGCTGGCGTCGGGAGCGCGGAAATGCCCGCCGACCCTGTCGAGCCACCAGGCGGCCTCGGCGGCCACGAACCGCACCTTGCGGCGCCATTCGGGCCCGGCCATCGCGGTGCGCGGAATATCGTCGAGCCGGATATCGCCCTCATTGGGATCGAGATCGGCGACCGCGCGCAGGAAGACCGTCTTGCCCGAACCCGAGGCGCCCTGAAGGGTGACGGCTTCGCCCGCCTCCACGGCGAGGTGGCAGTCGTGAAGCAGCTTCGATGTGAGGCCGTTGACGACGAGGCCCATGCACCCCCTCTTTCAGGACGGCCGGTCGCGGTTCCCGGGACGGGCCGGCGCATATTGGCGGCCCGGGCGCGCCCCATGCCGCCGCCGTGCCGTCCGATCCCTACGGTCAGGTCAGCGCGCCGAGGCTTCGCCTCAGCATATCGGGATCGCCGCCATTGGTCATGAGGATCTCGTCGAGCTCGGCATGGGCCGTCTTCCAGATCGGGACCGCGCTCGCCAGCAGCGCGCGCCCGTCATCGGTGAGCTTCAGGCGCCGGCTGCGTTTGTCCTTGGGGTCGACCATGCTCTCCACGAGGCCGCGTCGCTGAAGGGGTTTCAGCGCCGCCGTCAGCGTGGTGCGGTCCATGGCGAGGAGCTGTGCGACCGAGCCCATGCTCGGCGGGTCGGGCCGATTGAGCGACATCATGAGGGAGAACTGGCCGCTCGTCATCCCGAGCGGCCTGAGTGCCTCGTCGAAATGCCGCGCCAGTGCGCGCGCGGCACGTTGCACGTGGAGGCATAGACATGTATCGCGGACGTAAAGCGTTGTTTCTAGGGGAACCGTTGCCTCTTTTGACATGCGACAATAATATTGATATCAACGTATTTGTCAAGATCGGCAGGGTGGGCAAACCGGTGGCCGGCAGGCCTGACCGGTACGAAGGAGAGGAACGCGATGACGAGCCGACAAACGGGGAGAACGCGGGCATGATCACCATCCATGCGTTCAGCAGCATTCCGATTCCGGTCAGGGGCCTGACCCGCGACCTGCGCGCGCTGTGGGCGGCGGAGGAGGCGGGGCTTGCCTACGAGATCCGCCCGGTCGACAGCATGAGCGGGGGGCTGTCCAGTGAGGACTATCTCGCCGTCAGCCCGTTCGGCCTCATCCCGGCCATGGAGGATGGCGCATTCAGCCTGTTCGAATCGGGCGCCATCGTCTTCTACATCGCCGACAAGGCCGGAAAGCTCGTGCCGGCAGATGCGGAAGGGCGCGCGCTCGCCATGCAATGGGCGCTCGTCGCGCTCAACACGCTGGAGCCGGCGGCGATCAACATGGCTGTCGTCGAGCGGTTCCATGCCGGGGAGAACTGGGCGGAGGAACGCCGTCCCGCGGTCCGCGAGCTTTGCGAGAAGCGGCTTGCGACGCTCGACCGCCAGCTCGCCGGCAAGCGCTATCTCCTGGGCGACGGCTTCTCCGCCGCCGACATCCTCATGACGTCGGTGCTGCGCTTCATCCAATACTCCGATCTGATCGAGACCATGCCCAATGTGGCCGCCTACAAGGCGCGCTGCGAGGACCGTCCCGCCTGGGCGAAGGTCCTCGAAACCCACGACGCCCTGCTTGCGGCCTGACCCCGGCCGGATTCGGGCGAAGACCGCATGACTGTCATTCAGGAAGGTCAGTTATCCATGTCCCTTACGCTCTATTACCATCCCTTTTCGTCTTTCTGCCAGAAGGTGCTGATCGCGCTCTACGAGAACGGCACCGAATTCGAGCCCCTCATGATCGACCTCGGCGACGAGGCGTCTCGCGCCGTCCTGCTGGAGGCGTGGCCCATGGGCAAGTTCCCGGTGCTGCGCGACGAGGACCGTGGTCTGACGCTGCCGGAGGCGAGCATCATCGTGGAGCATCTCGACCGGACTTGTCCGGGCGCGGTGCGCTTCATTCCCGACGATGCCGACGAGGCCCGGGAAACCCGGCTGTGGGACCGCTTCCACGATCTCCATGTCAATGTCCCCATGCAGAAGATCGTCACCGACAGGCTGCGTCCGGAAGGCCAGTCCGACAGCTTCGGCGTGGAGGAGGCGAGGCGCCAGCTCAAGACGGCGTTCGACATCGCGGACGAGGCGATGGCAGGGCGGCGCTGGGCCGCGGGCGAGCGCTTCACCATGGCCGATTGCGCCGCCGCGCCCGCCCTTGCCTATGCCGATGTCGTCATGCCGTTCGCCGACACGCACGCGCATTTGCATGCCTATCTGGAACGGCTGAAGGCCCGTCCGTCCTTCGCGCGCGCCCTCGAGGAGGCGAAACCTTACTGGGCGTTCTTTCCGAAGGCCGCATGAGCCGGTCCGGATTCCAAACGCGAATATCCCGCCAGATCAGGAGGAGACCCCATGGCGACATCCCCCAACCAGTTCGTCTGGTACGAGCTGATGACCACCGATCCGGAAGCGGCCGAAGCCTTCTACGGGAGCGTCGTCGGCTGGGACTATGACGATCCGAACATCCCGGGCAGGCCCTACAAGGTGCTGCTTGCGGACAAGGCGCCGATCGGCGGGATGATGGCTCTGCCGGAGGAGGCCCGGGCGACCGGCCTTCAACCGATCTGGGTCGGCTATATCGGCGTCGACGACGTGGATGCCGCCGCAAAGCGGCTGACGGAGGCGGGCGGAACGGTCCACCGCGCGCCCGAGGACATTCCCGGTATCGGCCGTTTCGCGGTCGTCGCCGACCCCCAGGGCGCGACGATGCTCCTGTTCAGGCAGACCTTCGAGGGCGAGCCGCCGCGGCCCGCGCCCGGCACGCCGGGCAGTGTCGCCTGGCGGGAGCTCTTCGCCGGCGACGGGGAGAAGGCCTTCGATTTCTACGCGCAACAGTTCGGCTGGACGAAGGACCAGGCGATGCCGATGGGCGAGCTGGGCGTCTACCAGCTCTTCGCCGCGGGCGCGGAGCCGGTCGGCGCCATGCACACGAAGCCGCCGGAGGTGCCGGCGCCGTTCTGGCTCTTCTACTTCGCGGTCGAGAATATCGACGCCGCCCGGGAGCGTGTCGCGGCTGGCGGCGGCGAGGTCCTCTTCGACCCACGGGAGGTGCCGAACGACATGTGGGTCGTCCATTGCCGCGACCCGCAGGGTGCCGTGTTCGCACTGGTCGGCCCGCGCATCTGAGCGCGACCGCGGTGGGATTGACGCAGATCCGCCCGCTCCCGCCTGCGTGGGAGCGGGCGGAGACAGGCACCGCTTCGACCGGATCGCGCCCCGCTGCCGCGCCCCGTCACGACGGCCGGTAAAACACGTCGTCCGAGTAGGGGTACCACCAGTCGTGGATCTTCGGGGTGTGGTCGATGACGACCATCTTGGACTGGCGGAAGGCATCGAGCCCCTGCCGTCCGAGCTCGCGGCCCATGCCCGACATCTTCCAGCCGCCGAAGGGCAGGGCGTCGTTGTCGATGAGCGGATTGTTGACCCAGACCATGCCGGCCTGGAGCGTCTCGGCCGCCTCCATCGCCTCGCCGAGATCGGCGGTGAAGACGGAGGCGCCGAGGCCGTACGGGCTGTCATTGGCGAGCCGCACGCCGTCCGCGAAACCGGCCACCTTGCAGACCGCCGCGACGGGCCCGAAGATCTCCTCGCGCATGATCGCCATGTCGGGCGTGACGCCGGTCAGGATCGTCGGTTCGTAGAACCAGCCCGTATTGCGCTCCGGCGGCACCCGGCCGCCGCAGACCACCGTGGCGCCGGCCTTGCGGGCCCCCTCCACCAGGCGGATGACCTTGGCGCGGGCGTCCTCGGAGACGAGGGGGCCGATCTCGGATTTTTCCAGCCCGGGACCGACGCGCAGGCGCCGGGCCGCCTCCGCGAAGCGCGAGACGAAGGCGTCGTGGATCGCCTCGTGGACGAAGAAGCGCTCCGACGACGTGCAGATCTGGCCGGACAGGTGGAAGGCCGCCGTCACCGAGCCGGCGACCGCCACGTCGAGCGGCGCCTTGTCGGAGATCACCATGGGATCGTTGCCGCCGGCCTCGATGATGGCCGGCTTGAACCGCTCCGCGCAGGCGACCGCCACCTTGCGGCCCGCTGCCACGCTGCCGGTGAAGGCGACCACATGGGTATTCTCCGACGCGATCAGCGCCTGGGCGGCCTCCGCCCCGCCCGTGACGCAGCTCACGAGCCCCGGCGGCAGCGTCTGCGCGATGCGTTCCATGAATTTCAGCGTGGACAGGCTCGTCGCCTCCGCCGGCTTGACGATGCACGCATTGCCGGCGGCAAGCGAGGCCGCGACCGTCCAGCTCATGAGCAGGACAGGGAAGTTGAACGGCATGATGTGGACGGAGACGCCATAGGGCTCGTAGCGGGCGAACTGGAAGGAGCCGGCCTGCGTCGTCCCTGCAATATGGCCGGCCTCGTCGCGCGCCATCTCCGCGAAATAGCGATAGGCGCCGGCGACGTTGTAGAGCTCGCCCATCGCCTCGGGAAAGGGCTTGCCCATCTCCAGCGTCATGAGCTCGGCGACGTCCTCGAACCCGCCATCCTCGATGAGGGAGGCGAGGTGGTGGAGCGCGCCGGCGCGGGTCTTCGTGTCGGTCTTCGCCCAGTCGCGCTGGGCGGCACGGGCCTCGCGCGCGACTTCCTCGACGGTCGCGACGCCGGCCATGGCGATCCGCCCCACGGGCCGGAGTGTTGCCGGATCGACGATGTCGCGGGTGCCGGCGCCCTCCGCCGGCACGAAATCGTTGCCGCGGAAAATCTGCGCGCCGAAAGGATCGAAGGCGGCCATCGCTGTACTCCTGCTGCCTGGTGATTGTGGGGTGGGTCCGGTTCGGCTGGAGCGGTTTGCCGTTCCGCTCGTTCCCGCACGGGGCGGGACCCCAGACTGGATGCCCGCCCCGTGCGGGCATGAGCGGACAAGCGGCGATCCGGCCGGGCCCTGCTCCGGCTCCTCCTAGCGGATCATGTAGACCTTTCGGACCGTCTCGTGGACGCGGCAGGTGCCCTTCCAGCCCTTGGGGAAGAAGGCCGCCGTGTCCGGTTCGATCTCGATCACCTCGCCCGATTCGTGGGTGTAGGTGCAGCGCCCGGAGAGGAAGTGGCACATCTCGTCATTGGTGACGTGGCACTCCCAGAAGCCGGGCGTGCAGATCCAAACCCCGCTTTCCGGGCTTCCGCCCTCGCCCTTGTGGAGGAGCACGCCGGAGGTGCGGCTTTCCCCCTCGATCATGGTCGGGATCGGTCCCCAGTCGACGACATGCTCGATGTCGGCCGGATTGCGCAGGACCGGTGTCTTGGTTCGGGTATCGCTCATCGTGCAGTCTCGATCGCTCATCGCAGCATGTAGATCGCGCGGATCGCCTCGTGGACGACCACAGTGCCTGTCCAGCCCTCCAGGAAGTGGACGACCATGCCGGGTTCCACCTCGATCACCTCGCCGTCGTCGGCGGTGTAGGTGGCCCGGCCGGCGACGAAGTGGCACAGCTCGTCGCGCGGCAGGACGAGGCGCCAGCTTCCGGGCGTGGAGATCCAGATCCCCGCTTCCGGCAGCCCGTTGTCCTCGCCCTTCCACAGGAGCCGCCCGGTGTTCATCGACTTCCCGTCGATCGGCTCCAGATGACCGCCCCAGTCCTTCAGGTCGTCGACCCATGTGGAGGCCCCGGCGATATGCGGGGCGGTCGCGTTCAGCTTGGTTGGCATGCGCGTGCTCTGATCCTATCCGGCAAGGGTTTGAAGAATGTCAGCGGCCTTGGTGGGGCCGTGCCGGCCCTGCATGTGCCGCAAGGTCGCGGCGAGCCTGGCCTGCATGGCCTCGTCGCCCAGCATGGCGTCGATCTTTCCGGCAAGCTCCGCATCGGTCCACTCATAGCGGTCGAGCTTGAAGCCGTGACCGGTCTCCTGGACGCGTGTGGCATTGTCGTGGCCGTCCCAGACATAGGGCATGATGATGGCCGGCTTCCCGAAATAGAGGCATTCGGTGAAGCTGTTGTTGCCGCCATGGTGGATAACCGCGTCGGCCTGCTTGATGACGGAGGGCTGCGGGAACCACGAGGCGATATAGACATTGTCGGGGATCTCGGCCGCGCTGTACTCGCTCTCATAGTCGCCGACATTGACGAGCGCGCGCACCTCCATGCCCGCAATGGCCTTGATGACGCGCTTGAGGAGATCGGTGTCGCCGGAGCCCAGGCTGCCATAGCTCACATAGAGGAGCGGCTTGTCGTTGTGCGCCTTGAAGGTCGGGATCTCGTAGTGCTTCTCCTCGCGCACGCAGCCCTCCAGGTACTGGAAGCGCGCCGGGTCGAGCGGATAGCGGCGCTTGAACTTCACCGGCTCGGGATAGAGCAGCAGGTTCATGTGCGGCGAGGCCTCGAAGAACTGGCCGAGCGGATAGGGCTCCTCCCCGCAGGAGGCGAGGAAGGCGTTGAAGTCGTCGTGGATCGGCTCGACGACCTCGTTGAAGCGGGTACGGAACGCCTCGTGGCAGGCCGAGTCGTTCTCCCCGCAGCCGGAAAGATGCGGCGGGATGTCCGGGTCCTCCAGCTCGTTCTCCGAGCATGAGATGATGCGCACCCAGGCCTTGCCGTTCTCGCGGGCATAGCGCTTGATGGCCGGGAACAGCACCACATTGTCGACGCACACGACGTCCGGGTGCACCTCGTCGAGCACCTTCGGCAGATCCTTCTCCGCCCATTTGGCGGTGTCGACGATCGCTTCCCAGCACTCCTTCACGTAATTGTCGATCTGGTCGTAGGGCGACTTGCGGAAATTGGGGATGTGGCCGTTGATGAACTCCGACCAGTATTTCGCCATCTCCTCAGGCGGCATGGGCTCCGACATGTTCACCATGTGCTCCTCGAAGCCGTAGCCCTTGTAGAGCCCGCCCATGCCGGGATCGGTGAGGAACACCGCCTTGTGGCCGAGCTTCTCCACGGCCTGTGCGATTCCGACGGAATTCAGCGCCGGGCCGAATGCGGCCTCGGGAAAGAATGCGATCACCTTCTTGTCGGGCATGCCTGTCCTCCTCCTTGGGCTTTTCTCTTGCGTCTCCGGTTGCGTCAGCGTGTCAGCACCCGGGCGAAGGCCGGGTCCCATGTGCACCAGACGCGTTCGCCTTCCTTCAGGGTCGCGGCAGCCGGATCGGCCGCCGACAACCGGCTCAGAACGGGCTTGGCGAGGCCCGACACGGCGACATGCGCGTTGATGCTCTGTCCGTGATAGGCGATCTCCGCGACCCGCCCCTCGAGTGCCGGCGCGCCGTTTGCGGGCCGCGTTGCGGCAAGTGTTACCCGCTCCGGCCTGAGCGTGATGGCGGCGGGGCTTCCCGGCGCGCCGTGCCCCGCGAGCCGGCCCGGCAGCACGCCATGCCCGTTAAGCCCGATGCCGCCATCGGCCAGCGTGCCCTCGAAAAGGTTGGTGACGCCGATGAAATCGGCCACGAACCGGCTTTCCGGTTCCTCGTAGAGGCTGCGCGGGGTTCCGAGCTGCTCGATCCGCCCGTCCTTCATCAGCGCGATGCGGTCGGCCATGACGAGCGCCTCCTCCTGATCGTGGGTGACGATCACGAAAGTGATGCCGATCTCCTCCTGCATGCGCTTGAGCTCGAGCTGCATCTGCTCGCGCAGCTTCTTGTCGAGCGCGCCGAGCGGCTCGTCGAGAAGCAGGACCCGGGGGCGCTTGACGAGGGCGCGGGCGAGCGCGACGCGCTGGCGCTGGCCGCCGGAGAGCTTGTCCGGCCGGCGGTCGGCGAAGGCGCCAAGCGCCGTCATGTCGAGGATCTCGTCCACCCGGCGGCGGATCTCCGCCTTCGCCAGCCCCTCCATCTCCAGCCCGTAGGCGATGTTCGCGCGCACGCTCATATGGGGAAAGAGCGCATAGGACTGGAACATCAGGTTGATCGGGCGCAGCCGGGGGCGCAGGCGCTGGATGTCCTCGCCGTCGAGCAGCAGCTCGCCGCCATCGGGCGTCTCGAAGCCGGCGATGATCCGCAGCAGGGTGGTCTTGCCGCAGCCCGAGGGCCCGAGAAGCGCGAAGAACTCGCCCTCCGCAAGGTCGACGGACACGCCGTCTATGGCGACGACGGGACCGAAGCGCTTGGTCACGGTCTTGATGGAGATGACGGGCGCGCGCTCGCTCATTGGCCGGGCATGGCTCCCTTGTTCAGGCGCTGGGAGACGAGGACGAGGGCGAAGCTCACCCCCATGATGATGGTCGCCATGGCGTTGATCTCCGGCGTCACGCCGAAGCGGATCATGGCGTAGATCTGCATCGGCAGCGTCGTCGAGCCCTGGCCCGCGCCGGCGGTGAAATAGGCGATGATGAATTCGTCGATGGACAGGGTGAAGGCGAGCAGGGCGCCCGCCAGGACCCCGGGGAAGATGACCGGAAGGGTCACGCGCCGGAAGGTGGTGAGGTCCGTGGCCCCGAGATCGGCGGAGGCCTCCACGATCGAATAGTCGAAGCTCCTCAGCCGCGTGCGCACCACAGCGCAGACGAAGGCGATGTTGAAGACGACATGGGACAGGATGATCGAATAGAGCCCGAGCGTCCATTCGAGCGCGGTGTAGAAGGACAGAAGCGCGATGGCGAGCACGATGTCGGGAATGATCATCGGCGCGAACAGCATCGCGTCGAGCGCGCCGGAGCGCCGCCGGTTCTCCACGCCGAGCGCGAGCAGCGTGCCGAGCACGGTGGCGATGACGGTCGAGCTCACCCCCACGATGAGCGTGTTGAGGGCGGACTGGACGATCGGGCCGCTCTCGGCGAGCCTGGCGTACCATTTGAAGGAGAGCCCGGTCCACGCGGTCGGCATGCCCGCCCGGTTGAGGCTCAGCACCATGAGCACGAGGATCGGCCCGTAGAGGAACAGGTAGACGAGGCGCAGATGGAGGCCGAGCGCGAGGTTACGCATCCTGCACTCCTTTCTCCTCGGCCCGTTTCACGGCGAGCGCCTGGGCGAAGAGCAGGAGCAGCATGACCGCGATGAGCGCCATGGCGAGTGCCGAGCCGAACGGCCAGTCGCGCGCGGAGAGATACTGGTCGTAGATGAGGTTCCCGACCATCTGGAACCGCCCGCCGCCGAGCAGGTCCGGCGTGATGAAATTGCCGATGGAGAGCACGAAGACGAAGACCGCGCCGGCCGCGACGCCCGGCAGGGTAAGCGGCAGCATCACGCGGTGGAACGTCTTCCAGGCCGGCGCGCCAAGGTCCTCCGACGCCTCCAGCACCTCCGGATTGAGCCGCTGGATGGAGGAATAGACGGTGAGGATCACGAAGGGCAGGTAGTTGTAGACGAGCCCCGTGACGACCGCGAACTCGTTATAGAGCATGGGCACAGGCTGATCGACGAGCCCGAGCGCGGAGAGCGCGCGATTGATGAGGCCTTCCCGGTTCAGAAGCACGATCCACGCATAGGTGCGGATGAGGTAGTTGCTCCAGAAGGGCAGCATGACGAGGACCAGAAGCGCCGTCTGGCGGCGCACCGGCGCGCGCGAGATCGCATAGGCCGCCGGATAGGCGATCACGACGGCGATCGCCGTCGCGGTGAGCGCGATCCGCGCGGAGGTGGCGAAGATCGAGGCATAGAGCGGGTCGGCGGCGCGCTCGAAATTGCCCCAGGTGAACACGTAGTCGATGCCGCCATAGACCCCGCGCTCGAAGAACGAATAGGCCAGGAGCAGCACGCAGGGCACGACCATGAACACCACGAGCCAGCCGAGCCCCGGCAGCATCAGTGCCCATGATTTCAGGCGGTTGGGCATGGTCGCTTCATCCGTGCGATAGGGGAGCGGGCCGGCCGCCTTTCCCCGTCATTCCCGCGAATGGGGGGATCCACGATCCCGAGACCGCCATGGATTCCCGCTTTCGCGGGAATGACGAAAACATGGGAGTGATCCGTCGTCGCCCGGGGGTGTCGGGCGGTGCGCTCCGGCAGCATTAGTGCCCATGATTTCAAGCGGTTGGGCATGGTCGCTTCATCCGTGCGATAGGGGAGCGGGCCGGCCGTTCTCTCCCGTCATCCCCGCGAAAGCGGGGATCCACAATGCCGAGGCTGCCATGGATTCCCGCTTTCGCGGGACTGACGACGACATGGGAGCGATCTGCTGCCGGCCCGGGTGCCATGAGGGCGTTGCGTCAATCGCCGTCACTTCGCGGCCATGATCTCCGAGACGGTCTGGGTATAGAGCTTCTGGGCCTGCCCCAGATCGCGCAGCAGCTCGCCCTGCATGACCTCGTCCGGCGTCATGGCGAGGTTCGGATACTGCTTCAGCAATGCGGGGTCGAGCGCATCCATGGCCGCCTTGTTCGGCGTCTTGTAGAGGATGTTCTCCGCGACCCACTTGCCGGTGTCGGCGCTCAGCACGTAGTCGACGAATTTCTGGGCGGCGTCCTTGTGCTCGGAGGCCTCCGTGACGACGATGGTGTCGACCCAGAGATCGGTGCCTTCCTTCGGCACGACGTACTTGATCTGGTCGTTCTCCGCGATGCCGTAATTGCACCAGCCATCCCAGGCGTGGACGAGCTCCGCCTCGCCGGAGACGAGCTTGGAGTAGAAGGTCGTGTCGTCATAGGCGAGGAGGGTCTTCTTCGCCTCGATCAGGAGGTCCTTGACCTCAGCGATCTTCTCCGGGTCGGTCTCGTTCACCGAATAGCCGAGCGCGAGCTCGCCCGCGGCCATCAGCCAGCGGTCGGTGGAGAGCATGGTGGTCTTGCCCTTCAGCGACTCGGCGGGCTTCAGGAGGTCGTTCCAGCTCTCCGGCTCGCCGTCCACGAGGTCGGAGCGGTAGCACAGCCCCGTCGTGCCCCAGGCATAGGGCACGGAGAAGGTGTTGCCCGGATCGTAGGCGAGCTCGGAGGCCTCCGGATAGAGGTTCTTCAGATTGGGGATCTTGTCGTGGTCGAGCTTGGCGGCAAGCCCCAGATGGTTCAGCGCCTCCGCAAACGGCGAGGAGACGAAGACGACGTCGTAGCCCTTGCCCTTGCCGGCCACGAGCTTGCCCATGATCTCCTCGTTGGTGCCGTGGACGGCGAGCTCGGCCTTGATGCCGGTGTCCTTCTCGAACTCCTCCAGAAGCGTCTCCGGCATGTAGCCGTCCCAGTTGGAGATCACGATGGTCTCCTGGGCGGCGGCCGGCAGGGCGGCCATCAGCGCGCCCGCGCAGAGGGCGCCGGCGATGGCGGTCTTCATCGGTGTCATGGATCTCTCTCCCCTGTCAGTCCCTTGCCTCACCCCCGTGCGGTCCGGCGGACCTTTGCGAGCGCCCGGCATTGCTGCTTCTTCGCGCTCCCGCCCCAGACCCGCACGAGCCTGTCGTGAAAGACAGTTTGTATTTTTTGGCGAAAACGTACAATGAAAAATTGGCAATGACGGATATTTTCTGCCCCATGGCATGTCGCGGGGCGGCCGAACAGGCGCCCCCGGAATGCCGGTTCGGCCCGGTCCGGAAGGGGGCTTCCGTTCGGTCAAATGCGCGTCAGGCGGCGATGGGCGAGCACGCGGACCTTGGCGAGGTCGGGACGGGAGTCCTCTGAATGGCGGATATGCTCCGCCATCAGCCGCGAGGCGGCGGCGAGGTCGCGGCACTCGATGGCGTTCAGGATGGCGAGGTGCTCCCTGAACGAGGTCTCGAGACGGTCGCGCTCGTTGTACTTCTCGTATTCGGACAGCCGGCGGAGCTGGGTCTGCTGGCGGATGGCGAGCATCAGGAACCGGTTGCCGCAGGCATCCGCGATGGCCTCGTGGAATTCCGCATCGGCGTCGAACAAAGCGGGCATGGGCTGCGAGCGTGCGCCGCCCCCGATCATCTCCTCATGGCGCTGCTTGAGGCGGGCGAGCACCGTGCGCGGCATGTGGAAGCCGGGCTCAAGCAGGGCGGCGGGCTCGATCAGCAGCCGGTAGCGGTAGCTTTCGCGATAGGCCTCGTCGTCGATGAGGGCGGGGCGGAAGGTCCAGCGGCCGGCCGTCTTCTCCACCAGACCGTCCTCCTGCATGCGCGCGAGCACCCTGGAGATGACGGCGCGGCTCGCCCCGTAACGCCGGCAGAGCTCGGCGACCGACACCTGGTCCCCGATGAGCCGGGCGAAGCGCTCCTGCGCGATCTGGCGGTAGATGCGCTCGGTGTCGGAACCCGGCAGCTCCGCGCCGTCGAAGGCCGGGGAGCCGGGCTCGGCGGCGAGGAAATAACCCTGACGATGCTCGGAGCGCACGATGCCGAGCCGCTCCAGCTCGCCAAGGGCGGCGCGCACCGGCGACCGCGAGACCCCCAGCGCATCGGCGAGCCATTGTTCGCGGATATGGAAGCCCGCGCCCGCATTCTCGTGGCGCAGAACGCCCAGGATCTTCCCTACAAGCTCTGCCTTGGCCATCGACCGTCCGCACCGGTGAAAGGGTGCCCCTTGCCCGAAGGGGCGTGCCAGAGTGGCGCGCGACGGCGCGCACCGTCAAGCCGGGCGACGATGCGCGAACCGGGCCGGGACGATGTCGAGCGAAGGTCCGGTGCCGTCAGATGTCAGATGCACGCCTCGTAGAGGGCACGGACATTCTCCGCCGTCAGTTCGACCGGATTGCCGCCGCAGGTTGGATCCTTCAGCGCCGAGGCGATCAGCGCGTCCATCGGCGCGTCGGCAACGCCCAGCTCGCGCAGCTTGCGTGGAATGCCGAGACTGTCGTTGAACTCCTGGACGAAGGCGCGGAACCCGTCGAAGCCGCCCTCGATCCCCAGATAGGGGGCGGCGCGGTCGAAGCGGTCCGCGATCTTCGGCGCATTCAGCTCCAGCACCGCGGGCATGCACACGGCGTTGGTGGTGCCGTGGTGGGTGTTGAAATAGGCGCCGATCGGGTGGCTGAGCGCATGGATGGCGCCGAGCCCCTTCTGGAAGGCGGTGGCGCCCATGGCGGCCGCGCTCATCATGTTGGCGCGCGCCTCGATATCCCCGCCATCGGCATAGGCGCGGGGCAGGTTCTCCACGACGAGCCGCATGCCCTCCAGCGCGATGCCCTGGCTCATCGGGTGGTAGTGCGGACTGGAAAACGCCTCGACGCAGTGGGCAAAGGCGTCGAGCCCGGTGCCGGCCGTGATCGCGGGCGGCATGCCGACCGTCAGCTCCGGGTCGCAGATCACCACGGTGGGCAGGACCTTGGGGTGGAAGATGATCTTCTTCTCGTGCGTTTCGGAATTGGTGAGCACGCTGGCGCGCCCGACCTCCGAGCCCGTCCCGGCGGTGGTGGGCACGGCGACGATGGGCGCGATGGCGTCGGCGTTCGCGCGGGTCCACCAGTCGCCGATATCCTCGAAATCCCAGACGGGACGCGTCTGGCCGGCCATGAAGGCCACCATCTTGGCGAGATCCAGGCCCGAGCCGCCGCCAAAGGCGATCACGCCGTCATGGCCGCCCGCCCCGTAGGCTTCGATTCCGGCGGCCATGTTCACCTCGTTCGGGTTCGGGTCGACCTCGGCGAACAGGCCGCGGCCGAGACCCGCATCCTCCATGATGTCCAGCGTGTTCTTCGTGATCGGCAGGTCGGCGAGGCCGCGGTCGGTCACCAGCAGGGGGCGGGCCATGCCGGCCTCGGCACAGGCGGCCGGCAGCTCGGCGATGCGGCCGGCGCCGAACTTGATCGCGGTGGGGTAGGACCAGTTTCCGGTCGGGCTCATCTCGTCACCTTCTTGAGATGGTAGGATTTGGGGCGTGTGAGGTTGTGATATCCGATGACCGACAGGCTGCCGCCGCGGCCAGTGTTCTTGCACCCGGTCCAGCACAGGCCGGGATCCAGATAGTCGGCCCGGTTGAGGAAGACGGTCCCCGTCTCCACCCGGTCGCCCACCCGCTCGGCGCGTTCCAGATCGGCGGTCCACAGGCTGGCGGTCAGGCCGAACTCGCTGTTGTTCATCAGCCGCACGGCCTCGTCGTCGTCCTTCACGGGCATGATGCCGACGACCGGGCCGAAGCTCTCGTCGCGCATCACGCGCATGTCGTGGGTGACGTCGGTCAGGATCTGCGGGGTCAGATAGGCGGCGCCGTCGTCGGCCGGCATTGTCGCGATATGGGCCGTGGCGCCCATCTTCAGCGCCTCGTCGATCTGCGCGCGCACCTCCTCCGCAAAGCGGACATTGGCCATCGGGCCGATGGTGGTCGCCTCCTCCAGCGGATTGCCGAGCCTGAGCGCGCGCACCGTCTCGACGGATTTCTCCACGAAGACATCGTACAGGCTCTCATGCACATAGATGCGCTCGATGCCGCAGCAGCACTGGCCGGAATTGTAGACCGCCGCGTCGATCAGCGTGGCCACGGCGGCGTCGAGGTCGGCATCCTCCATGACATAGCCGGGATCCTTGCCGCCGAGCTCCAGTCCCATCGCGGTGAAGGTACCCGCTGCGGCGCGTTCCATGGCGCGACCGCCGCCGACCGAGCCGGTGAAGTTCACGAAGTCGAAGGCGCGCTCTCCGATCAGCGTTGCGGTCGTGTCGTGGTCGAGGAAGACGTTCTGGAAGACGTCTTCGGGAACGCCGGCGGAGTGGAAGGCGCGGGCCATGCGCTCGCCCACCAGAAGCGTCTGCGTGGCGTGCTTCAGCATCACCGTGTTACCGGCGACGAGGGCGGGCGCAACGGTGTTGATCGCCGTCATATAGGGGTAGTTCCACGGCGCCACGACGAAGACCACGCCATGGGGCACGCGCTTGATATAGCGCTTGAAGGTAGCGTCCTCGCCCACCTGAAGGTCGGCCAGCCCCTCCCGGGCAATGGCCGCCATGTGGCTGGCGCGCTCGCGGACGCCGCCGAATTCTCCGCCATAGCGCACGGGACGACCCATCATGTGCGCCAGTTCGGGCACGATCTCGTCGTTCATCGCGCCCAGCGCCTCGACGCCGGCCATGACGAGGTCGACGCGCTCGGAAAGCGGGCGCGCGGCCCAGCCGGCCTGGGCGGCACGGGCACGCGTGGCCGTGGCGCGCGCCGCGTCGGGGCTCAGCGCCTCACGTTCGGCAAAGACCGATCCGTCGATCGGCGAGATGCATCGGAGTATTCTGGTCATTCATATCCTCTTGACCGGTTCTTGGGGGGAGACGGGCCGGTGCCCGGCGCCTGCCCGGGTCATGCGCGCTCGAAGCCGCGGGCGATCTCGTAGTCCGTCACGACACGCTCG
Source organism: Kaustia mangrovi (assembly GCF_015482775.1). Lineage (GTDB taxonomy): Bacteria > Pseudomonadota > Alphaproteobacteria > Rhizobiales > Im1 > Kaustia > Kaustia mangrovi. The sequence goes on from NZ_CP058214.1 coordinate 3,895,176, forward strand.
AAATCCTCGATCTCAACCTCGGCGACGCGGGCGTAATGGTCGATCACGTCGTCGCCCATCGCCGCGCGCAGCATGGCCGAATTCATCAGCGCATGCCGTGTGTCGCGCAGGTTGGTCGGGATCGCGCCGGTCTCGCCGGCATAGGCGTCGCCGCTATAGGGCGGTTCGAGCTCCAGCTTCTCCTCGATGCCCGCTATTCCCGCCGCGATCTGGGCGGCCATGGCCAGATAGGGGTTCAGGTCCGATCCGCCGATGCGGCATTCCACCCGGACCGCCTTCGTGCCGTCGCCGCACAGGCGGAAGCCGGCAGTGCGGTTGTCGACCGACCAGATGGTGCGGGTCGGCGCGAAGGTGCCCTTCACGAAGCGCTTGTAGCTGTTGACGTAGGGCGCCAGGAAATAGGTGTATTCGGAGGCGTATTTCAGAAGCCCGGCCATGTAGGTCTTCATCAGCGCCGACATGCCGAGGCTGTCCTCGGGATCGTAGAAGGCGGGCTCGCCGTCCTTCCAGAGCGACTGATGCACATGGCTCGACGAGCCGACCATGGAATGGGACCATTTGGCGAGAAAGCTGGCGGCGTGCCCCTGCGCCCAGGCGATCTCCTTCACGGCATGCTTGGCGATGGTGTGGTGGTCGGCGGTGTCCAGCGCGCCGGCATATTTGATGTTCAGCTCCTCCTGGCCGGCTTCCGCTTCGCCCTTCGAATTCTCGATCGGAATGCCCGCCGCCCGCAGATGGTTGCGGACGGGGCGCATGACGTGCTCCTCCTTGGTGGTCTGGAGGATGTGGTAGTCCTCGTTGTAGCCCGAGATCGGCGCCAGGGCCCGGTAGCCGGATTTGCGGATCTCCTCGAAGCTCTTCTCGAACAGGAAGAACTCCAGTTCGCTCGCCATCATCGCCTCGAAGCCCATCTCCTCCAGCCGGCGCAACTGGCGCTTGAGCATGGCGCGCGGCGAATGGGGGATTTCGGCGTGAGTGTGATGGTCCAGCACGTCGCACAGCACGAGAGCCGTGCCCTCGATCCACGGCACGGGGCGCAGCGTCTCGAGATCGGGCTTCATCACATAGTCGCCGTAGCCGGCCTTCCAGCTCGTCGCCGCAAAGCCCTCGGGCGTGGCCATCTCCAGATCGGTCGCCAGCAGGTAATTGCAGCAATGCGTTCCCTCCCAGGCGCTTTCCACGAAATGCTCCGCCTGGAAGCGCTTGCCCATCAGGCGTCCCTGCATGTCGACGATGCAGGCGAGCACGGTATCGATCTCACCGGAGCTTACCTTGGTCTTCAGCGTTCCGAAGGGCAGGGCGGCGGGCATGGGGCTTGGCTCCGTAGGGGTAGTAACAGGGGCGTGTCGGATGGCGCGTGCGGAAGAGGGGCCGGGCCCCGACGCGGGGCCCGGCCAGGGCGGTCCTAGACCTTGCCGTAGCGGTAGGGCCGCCCGGCCTTGCGCATATTGTCGTTGTACTGCCGGATGATCTCGACCACTTTCGCGCGGGTTTCGGAGGTCTCGGCGATCTCGTCCCAGAACTCGTGGGCGGCGGCCTCGACCTTCTCCCATTCGGCGTCGTCGATGGTGGTCAGCTTGAGGTCGGTGCCTTCGACGCGCAGGCGGGCCTCGCCGCCCCAGTACCACCACTGGCGGTGATAGTGGGAGTCGTTCATGCAGACCTGAAGCAGCATCTTCAGGCGGTCGGGCAGCTCGTTCCAGCGCTCCATATTGGCAAAGAAGTGCCCGATCCACGCACCGGAGATGTTGTTGGTCAGGAAGTAGTCTGTGACCTTCGACCAGCCGGAGGTGTAATCCTCCGTGATGCCGGACCAGGCCAGGCCGTCGAGCTCGCCCGTCTGCAGCGCCACCTCGGCGTCCTCCCACGGGATCGTCACCGGCACCACGCCGAAGCGCTGCAGGAAGCGGCCGGCGGTCGGGAAGGTGAAGATCTTGAGGCCCTTGAGATCGTCGAGGCTCTTGATCGGCTTCTTGGTGGCGAAGTTGCACGGGTCCCACGATCCCGCCGAGATGTGCTTGACGCCGACCTTCTCGTATTCCGCCTTCCAGATCTCGTCGAGGCCGTATTCCTGGAAGAGAACCGGCACGTCGAGGCTGTAGCGCAGCGCGAAGGGGAAGTAGCCGCCGAACACCGTCACCTGGGTGGGGCTGGCCATGGAGTCGTCGTCGGACTGCACCGCGTCGATGGTGCCGCTCTGCATGGCGCGGAACAGCTCTCCGGTCGGCACCAGCTGGTCGGAGGTGTAGAGCTCGATCTGCATCTCGTCGCCGGCGATCGTGTTGAACTTCTCGATCATCGGCTTGATGACCTGCTCGGCCAGCGCCGGGCCGGCATAGGTCTGCAGTCGCCACTTGATCTTGGGCTGTGCGGCCCTGACGGCGGGAGCGGCCAGCGCGGCGGCGGCGCCCGCGCCCGCAGTGGTCAGAAATTTCCGTCTGGAAGTCATCGTCCTTCTCCTCATTGAGCTCGGTCTTGCCTCGCAACGCTCCCTTTGGGAGTTCTTCTTGTTATCCGCTGTAGATGAAGGTCGGCAGCCACAGCGCGATCTCGGGGAACATCATGTTGACGGCCAGCGCCAGGATCATCACGGCCACGAAGGGGACGATCGAGCCGTAGATGTCGCGCATGCCGATTTCGGGCGGCGCCATGGCGCGCATCAGGAACAGATTGTAGCCGAAAGGCGGCGTCATGTACGCGATCTGGGTGGTGATCGTGTAGAGCACGCCGTACCAGATCAGGTTGAACCCCAGATGGTCGACCAGCGGGATGTAGAGCGGCGCCACGATCACCAGCATTGCAGTGTCGTCCAGGAACGTGCCCATGAGCAGGAAGCTGAGCTGCATCAGGATCAGGATCGTCCACGGGCTCAGCCCCAGCCGCTCGGTGAACAGGGTCTCGATGGCGTGCACCGCGCCCAGCCCGTCGAAGACGGCGCCGAACCCCATGGCCGCCATGATGATCAGCATGAACATGCAGCTGATCGCGAGCGTGGAGCGGACCGAGACCTCGAAGACCTTCCAGGTCATGCGCCGCCTCAGGACGGCGGCCAGGAACGCGGTCATCGCGCCGATGGCGGAGCTTTCGGTCAGCGACGTCCAGCCCTTCACGAAGGGGAACATCATGGCGAAGAAGATGATCAGCGGCAGGACGCCTGCGCTCAGGAGCCGCAGCTTCTCGCGTGTGGTGACGTTGGCGCGCTCCTCGCGGCTGAGCGCCGGGCCGAGCGACGGCGTGATGCGGCAGCGGATGTAGATATAGACGATGAACATCGTCGCCATCAGCAGGCCCGGGATCACGCCCGCCAGCCAGAGCTGGCCGACCGGCTGGCGCGCGATCATGGCATAGAGCACCAGCACGACGGAGGGCGGCACCAGGATGCCGAGCGACGACCCGGCCTGGATGACCCCCGTGATCATCCGCTTGTCGTAGCTTCGCTTGATCAGCTCGGGCAGGGCGATGGTGGCGCCGATGGCCATGCCTGCGACGCTCAGCCCATTCATGGCCGAGATCAGCACCATCAGCCCGATCGTGCCGATGGCCAGGCCGCCCGAGACCGGCCCCATCCAGACATGGAACATCTTGTAGAGGTCGTCGGCGATCTTCGATTCCGACAGGATGTAGCCCATGAAGATGAACATCGGCAGCGTGAGGAGCGGGTACCACTTCATCAGCTTCATCACGGCCGAGAAGGGGATGTCGGACCCGCCGGTGCCCCACAGGAGCAGTGCCGAGATCGTCGCGACGAACCCGATGGCGCCGAACACGCGCTGCCCGGTCAGCAGCATCAGCATCATCGTGGAGAACATGAAGAGCGCGATCATCTCATGCGACATCAGGCATGCTCCTTGTAGATGTCTTCCTCGTGCCCCTTGTGGGCGGGAGCATCCTTGAGGAGGTCGACGCCGCGCAGGGTGCCGACATCCTTGATGAATTCCGAAATGGCCTGCAGCAGCATCAGGAAGATGCCGCATGTGGCGATCGCCTTGACCGGCCAGAGATAGGGCCGCCATGCCGTCGGCGAGCGTTCGATGAAGCCGAGCTTCTCGCCCGCCGCCTCCGGGCCGCCGGTGAAGAAGGCGTGGAAGAAGTCGCGGAAGAAGGCGAAGGGCTGGTCCCCGAAATAGCCCAGCGAGTAGGCTGTCGAGCCCACCGCGCCATAGATCATCACGCCCAGATAGAAGATCAGGAACCAGATGGTGATCATGTCCACCCAGGCCTTCTGCCGGGTGGTCCAGTTGCTGTAGAAGAGGTCCATCCGCACATTGGCGGAGAGCTGGATGGAGTAGGGCCCGCCCAGAAGGTAGTAGGCCACCAGCGCGAACTGCGCGACCTCGAGGGTCCAGAGCGAGGGCAGGAAGAACGTCTTGGAGATCGACGACCACATCAGGACGCCGACCATGACGAACAGGAAGTACATCATGATCCGGCCGAGCCGGTAGTTCATCGCGTCCACGACGCGGACATAGCCAACCAGCACCCTAGGCATGGACGTCTCCCCCGGGGGAATCGGCGGATCGTGGCGTGTCGTCCAGCTCGGCCAGAGCCGGGCGCAGCATGGCGAGCAACTCCTCCACCATGCGGGCGCGGTCGCCGGCGTCTGCGAGCAGGTCGTTGCGGATCTCGATCATCACATTGGGCAAGCCGTGGGCGAGGCCGTGCAGGCGCAGGGAATGGGTGACCCCGTCCTGCGGGCCGTAAGGATCGTTGCGCGCGATCGCCCGGTGCGGCAGCGCGTGCGCCCGCGCCAGCATGGCGTCGGCCAGGCGCGTGTCGCTGTCGTGCAGGATGCCGATATGGGTCTTGCGCGGTTTGCCGAACCAGGTGGGCGTGAAGCTGTGCACGGTGACCAGCGTGGTTGCGCGCCGTGCGGCGCCGCGCGCGTTGATCACGTTCTCGACCGCGGCGCAGAAGGGGTTGTAGACGCTCTCTGTCCGCTCGATACGGGCCGCGATGTCGAGGTCGCGGTTGCCCGGCACCTCGATCCGCTCGGTCCGCACGGGCATGGCGCTTTCGGCCTCGGGCGGGCGGTTGCAATCATAGACCAGCCGGGAGACGCGCGCGGCCACCATCGGCGAGTTGAGCGCCCGCGCCAGACCCAGCGCGACGTCGCGCGCGCCGGGGTCCCACGCCGCGTGGCTTTCCCCTGCGCCACGGGCCAGCCCCAGCCCGCCATAGCGCTGCGGGATACGGTTGGAGGCGTGTTCGCACAGGATGAGCGCGGGCCCATCGGCGTCGCGCGCCACGATCTCGGGCGCCTCGACCTCGATCGGCTCGGCTTCTGATACCGCTTCGTCCCAACCGCTGCCGGAAATCATCGGAAGTCCCCTCGCGGGCGGCTGTGGGCCAAAACCCCATCCAACGCCCGTTCTGGAAAAATGTTTCCACACCTAAAAAATCGTGTCAATTTCTTTCCAGACATGCGGCGGCGGTCGATATGCCTTGGAGCCGTTCCGAATTTCGCTGTATGTGACGTGCCGAAGTCGGCACCGGGGAGGACAGAAAGAGGGGCGTGCCTTGCCCAAGACAATGCGCACCGTGCGCGATCTGATCCGCGCGAACTATCAGTCGCTGACCCGGTCGGAGCGCAAATTCGCGCAGGCCCTGCTGGACAATTATCCCTCCGCGGGCCTGGCCTCGATCACGGCCGCGGCGGGCAATGCGGACGTGTCGGTGCCCACGGTCGCGCGGATGGTGAACAAGCTGGGGTTCAAGGGCTATCCCCAGTTCCACCAGGCGCTGCTCCAGGAGCTGGAGGCCAAGGCGTCGGGGCCGACGCAGCGCCGCGCCAACTGGGCGTCGGAGGCGCCCGAGACGCATCACCTCAACCGCTTCGCGGAGACGGTGACGCAGAATATCGGCCAGACTTTCGCCAATATCGACACCGAGCAGTTCGACGCCGCCGCGCGCTTGCTGTCGGATACCGACGCCCATCTCTATGTCGTGGGCGGACGCATCACGCAGGCGCTGGCCGGCTATGCCTTCACCCATTTCCAGGCCGTGCGCGAGCGCGTCACGCACATGACGCCGTCATCGGCCACCTGGCCGCACTACGTGCTGGACATGGAGGAGGGCGACATCCTCATGATGTTCGATATCCGGCGCTACGAGACGAATCTGATCCGGCTGGCCGAGATCGCCGCCGACCATGGCGTGCACGTGGTGCTGATCACCGATCAGTGGGTCAGTCCGGCGGCCGAGCATGCCGAACACACCTTTACCTGCTGGGTGGAGATCCCGTCCGCATGGGACTCGAATGTCGCCACGATGATGCTGCTCGAGGCGTTGATCGCGGCCGTCCAGGAGGAATGCTGGCCACGCATCCGCGACCGCTACGAGCGGCTGGAACAGCTGTTCAACGCCACGCACCTGTTTCACAAGTCCGGATAGGGGAAACGCAGTCATCTGCGAATGAGGCTGGATGGGTGCGCGGGAACGGCCGCCCGAACCGGCCATATGTGCCTGCGCATGGCGGCTCGCGGGAACAGGAGGCGATCTGTTGTGCCGCGCTGTGTCCGCAATTGTGCGGCAGCGCTGTCGGCCTGTTCGCTTTTGTCCGGCTTGTCCGAGTGGAAAACGCAGAAATTCGCGCTTTTAAGTGGCTGGGGGAGGAGGATTCGAACCTCCACTGGCGGAGTCAGAGTCCGCTGTCCTACCGTTAGACGATCCCCCAACGGAGGGCCTCTATATCTCTAAGCTTTCTCCCGCCGTCAACCCCCGGAATGAATTCCGGCCACGGAAAGGCGGGGCCGGGCCTTTCGGGAGCTGGCGTTTCGCCTTGCCTATGTCCGCACCAACCACGGAAACTCCGGAGTTTTGCCCCGAATGCAACTCATAGTTGCCAAAATCCTGTCGTCCCGGCGTGGGATGACGCGCCGGATCGAAAGCGAAAGCCCGATGTGGAGCAAGAGAGATGTCCGGTGCCGATATGGCTGGCAGGGCGACGGCCACGCCGCGAAGGGCCGGATCGGGCGCCCGGGCGGACAGCATGGACGCCGCGACGATGGACAGGGTGGGCGCGGCGGTGCGGAACAGGCTCGCTGCAACGCCCGGCGGTTGGTCTGGCGCGGTCGTAGCGGCGTCACCAACCGCTTGCGCGCCTTCGCGGCGCGATGTCGGGGCGCGTGGCGGTCCGGCGCCGGACGATGACGATCTCGTCGCGTTCGCCGACGGTCTCGCCCGGTTGGCCATGGGGGCGGACAAGCCCCCGGAGGAGGGGCGCGTCGTATCGCTCCATCGGCTGCCCCGTCTTGGCGGGGCGGGCTGCAGGAGCGAAGGATCGCCGCCAGCGCGCCGCCGTGACCTCGTCCTCGACGACAAGCCGGTCTGGCATATCGGCGATGCGCAGGGCGGGTGGGGCCTGTGCGTCCGGGTGCGCGACGAGGCGCCTCCCGGGGACTGGCCGTTTCCCGAGGCCTCCGGTTCGCGATGGCGGGGCCGGGGACCGGGCCTCGGTCTTGGCGTGTTTGCCGCCATCGTCGTGGCGGTTGCGGCATGGGGGGTCGCTGCCCGGCTCCAGTTGCCCGACACGGCGGTGCCGCCCGGATCCGTCATTCAGGCGGGTGTCGCGGGGCCGGCCCGGGCGGCGGACGGGCCGTTCGTGACCGTCTCCCGGTTCTCTCCCGCCGTTGCCGCTCCGGCCCATGCTTCCCGGATGCCCCGGACGGGGGAGATGGTGGCCCTGCCGCGCCCCAAGCCGGTCCTCCCGGGGACGGCGGGAGCCTTCGGAGAGGGCGACGATCTCGCAGGTCCGCCGATTCCACCGCCCTTCCTGGCAGGGGATGCGGTGGTCCTGCCATCAGACAGCCGCTTTTCCGGCAACGCCATGCCGCATTCTTCGCCGACCCTGCGATGATCGAACCCATGGATCGGAACGGGAGTGGATGTCTTCGGAACGCCTTGAAGGCTCGGCAGTCGCGGATGCCGGCGGGAACGAAGAAGAGGCCCGGCGTGGCCTGAACGGCACCCGCCTGGCGCGGACCGGGCCACCCGACATCGACGTTGCGGGAAAGCTTTTGGGCAAGGGTGCCCGCATCGGGCGCCGGCGCGACGCAGGCTCGCATCATGCGGAAACAGGAACCGGGAGGGACGACCGGGAGCCGGATCGGACCGAGCCGCCGCAACGGCGGACGCCGGTGAGCGAGGCCGAACGACCGGACGGAATGGGAGCGGAGACGCCGGCGCCCGTTCCGGTTTGGCCGGACCAGACGACAGAAGAAGAGCCGCCGCAAGACCGGGCACCGGCGAGCCGCGAGGCACATCCGGATCGGATGGACGCCGAAGAGCCGGCACCCGCTCCGGCCCGCCGACGAGCGGCGCCGGCCGTGCTGTCGGCCAGCCCGGGGGCGCAGGAGCCGGTATTCGGGGGCAGGAGAGATCGCGCGCAAAGCGGCGGCCTGCCGCGGCTCGATATGGGAGCGGTGCCGGGGCGCGAGCGCATTTCCGGCGACTGGCCGGGCTTGGATGCGGCCGGCGACGGCCGGCAAAGACGCGCGCTGATGCTGCGCATGACCGTGCTCGCCATCCTTGTCGGCGTGATCGGCGGCGGTGTCGTGGTGTTCCAGCTCAGGGCGCTCGATGCGCCGCAGCCCGCGGTCGCGGTCGCAGATGCCGACCCCGCCCCGATCCTGGTGCCGAGGGCGAAGCCCGCCCCGCCTCCCGCAAGGCTCGACCCCGACGCGCTTCCGGCCCTGATCGACACGCAGCGGATGAGCGTGGTGACGAAGAGCGCCGCCCCCGTCAGGCCTGAGGAGCCGGCAGGGGCGACGATGCCCGTCGAGATGCCGTCGCCCGAGGCTGCGCTGCCCGAAGGTGCATCCTCCGGGACTGGCGAGGCGGAACCGGCGCCGCAGCAGCCGCCACCGCAGGAGACGGACGGCGCGGCAAGCCGCGCGGAGGGCGCAGCGGCGTCGCCGCAGACGCGGTCGGCACGCGTCACCACCGATGTCAACATGCGCGCGAGCCCCGTCAACGAGGCGCCCGCGCTCCTGATCGTGCCGGGCGGTGAACGTGTCGGCGTCATAGGCTGCAACCTGTGGTGCGAGGTGACCTTCGACGGCCGGAGGGGCTGGATCTTCAGGGACTTCATCGAGGGTTACGGCACCTGAACGCACATCGCGGATCGCGCGCCGTGCCAGCTTTACGGCGACGGCGAAACTGCTACACTGGCCAGCGACTTAAGGAACTCTAGGGCGGCATGGCGCCAGCCCCCTCCTCGAACGAGTTGAGGTGCGGGCAGCGCGCTGCCGGATAGGCAGATCGTGGACGCGAACAGCGGGCCGGACGATGCGCGGAAGGGCGCGCGCCGGCGACATCGTAAGCGGCGCCGTGCCCGGCAGGGCCACGGTGGCGACAGGGCATTGAACGGCGTGCCGCCGAAGGCGGTGCAACAGACGGCTTCAGCGGAAACGGCTCCTGCGGCAGACCCCGGCGCGAAACCGGGCGAGCCGGAGGTGCGCGATACGCGTCAGGCGGGTGTCGCGGTCAAGGAGGGCGAACGTCCGGCGCAGCGCCGGCGGCGCCGGCGTGGCAGGCGGCCGCGGCAGGGGCAGGACGTCCCTGTCTATGGCGCGCTCGACCTCGGCACGAACAATTGCCGCCTGCTCGTGGCCCGGCCCGCGCCGGGCGGCTTCAAGGTCATCGACGCCTTTTCGCGAATCGTCCGGCTGGGCGAGGGCGTCTCGCGCACGGGACGGCTGAGCGAGGCCGCCATGGACCGCACGGTCGAGGCGCTGAAGGTGTGCGCGCGCAAGCTCGCCTGGCGGCGCGTGTCGCGCGCGCGGCTGATCGCGACGGAGGCCTGCAGGGCGGCGGAGAACGGCGCGGAGTTCATCGCGCGCGTCCACGAGGAGACCGGGCTCAGGCTGGAGATCATCGACCGGGAGACCGAGGCCGGGCTTGCGGTCGCCGGCTCCGCATCGCTGATCGCGCCCGATTGCCGCTCCGCGCTCGTCTTCGATATTGGCGGCGGGTCGACGGAACTCATGTGGCTGACAGTGGGCGAGCGCGGCTACGACATCGCCTCGTGGACATCCATGCCGCTCGGCGTCGTGACGCTCGCGGAACGCTTCGGCGGCTTCACCGTGTCGCCGGAGAACTTCGAGGGAATGGTGTCCACGGTTACCCCGCTGCTCACGAGATTCGCCGAGACGGTTCCCGAAACGGCGGGAGACCTGCCCGACCATCTGCTCGGCACCTCGGGCACCGTCACAACCATTGCCGGTGTCCATCTGGGGCTTGAGCGCTACGACCGGTCCCGGGTGGATGGATGCTGGCTCAGTGCGCACAACGTCACCACGGTGACGGAGGGGCTTCTGGCGCTCGACTACGAGGGGCGCGCATCGAGCCCGTGTATCGGCCATGACCGCGCCGATCTGGTGCTTGCCGGCTGCGCCATCCTCGCGGGTATCCAGACCATCTGGCCGGAACGGCGCATCCGGGTGGCCGACCGGGGCTTGCGCGAGGGTATCCTCACCAAGCTGATGCAGGAAGACGGGACCTTCGGGACGGGGCCGGGCAGCCGGCGCAGGCCTGCGACGAACGGGCGGGGGACGCAACGATGAGTTCAGGGCGCAGGAAGCCGCCGCGCGGGTCCTCGCGCGGCCACGGCACGGGCACGGGCCCCGGGGCGGCCCGCGACCTCCGGGTGAAGGTGCGCACCGCGCGCCGCCGCAAGATCTCCTCCACCCGCTGGCTCGAGCGCCAGCTCAACGATCCCTATGTCGCCGAGGCCAGGCGCCAGGGTTACCGCTCGCGCGCGGCCTTCAAGCTGATCGAGATCGACGACAGATACGAGCTTCTCAAACCCGGCGGCCGGGTGGTCGATCTGGGCGCGGCGCCCGGCGGCTGGGCGCAGGTGGCGGTGGCGCGAACGGGCGCGCTCGACGGCAAGGGCCGCGTCGTCGCGCTCGACATCAATCCGTTCGAGCCGGTGGAGGGAGCCATCTGCATCGAGGCGGATTTCCTGGTCGAGGACGCGCCGGACCGGATCGTCGATGCCCTGAAGGGCGAGGCCGACCTCGTCATGTCCGACATGGCGGCGCCCGCGACGGGCCATCGCAAGACGGACCATCTGAAGATCATGGCGCTGTGCGAGGCGGCGCTGGACTTCGCCCGCGAGGTGCTGGCGCCCGGCGGGGCGTTCCTCGCCAAGGTGTTCCAGGGTGGAACCGAGCACGAGCTGCTGGCGGAGATGAAGCGCGACTTCACGACCGTCCGCCACGTCAAGCCGAAGGCGAGCCGGCCCGAATCGGCGGAGCTCTACGTGCTGGCGACCGGCTTCCGCGGCCGGGACCGGTCCGGCGACTGACCCCCCGGGGGGCGATTTCATTCAAGTGGACACACACCCCGCTCATCCCGGCTTGCGCCGGGATGAGCGGGAAGGAATACTGATTCGACCTGACTGCAATCTGACCTATGGGTCCTCGCGCGGCGGCTGGGCGGCCATGCCGCCCATGGCACCGGCGGGGGCGGGGGCGGAGCGCTTGGCGAGCTCGTCGCCGGCGGTGCGGTGGAGGCCGACGAAGAAGAGCGATGAGACCGCCGTCAGCAGCCCGACCGCGATGAAGGCCGGCGGGAAATCCGTGTAGCTCAGCGTGTCGCTGCCCCGCCACATCTGCGACAGCGTGAGCATCAGGGCGCCGAAGCCGATGCCGACGGACAGGGAGAGCTGCTGCATCATGCTGGAGAAGCTCGTCGCCTGGCTGAAATCGGCGGGCTCCACATCGGCGAAGGCGACCGCGTTGACGCCGGTGAACTGCAGCGAGCGGAAGAAGCCGCCGACGAGCAGGACGAGCACCATCGTCCACCACGGTGTCGCGGGGGTGAAGAGCGCGCAGGCCGCCATGAAGGCCGCGCTGAGGACGCCGTTCCAGATGAGCACGGACCGGAAGCCGAACAGCCTGAGGATGCGCCCGGCGAGCGCCTTCATGACGATGGCGCCGGCGGCGGCCGCCGAGGTGACGAGGCCGGCATCCGCGGCGCTGTATCCGAAGCCCGCCTGAAGCAGCAGCGGCAGGAGGAAGGGGATCGCCCCGATGCCGAAGCGGAAGACCGCGCCGCCCGCCACGCTCGCCCGGAAGGTGTGGACCCTCAGAAGGGTCAGATCGATCACCGGGCTGGCAATGTGGCGCGCATGCCGGATATAGAGCGCCATGGAGACGAGGCCGACGGCCCCGAGCGCCATCGTCCAGCCCGCCGGAATGAGGCCGTCCCCGAGGGTCTCCAGCGTGAACATCACGCCGGCGATCCCGATGCCGGCGAGCACGAAGCCGCGCAGGTCGAGCGGTGGCACGTCGTCCTCGCGGATGTCGTCCACGAAGATCGTGGTCATGGCGAGGCCGATGAGCCCCATCGGCACGTTGATCCAGAAGATCCAGTGCCACGAGGCATAGGTGGTGAGCAGCCCGCCGACGGTAGGGCCGAGCACCGGGCCCATGAGCGCCGGCACCGTGACCCAGGCGAGCGCGTCGACATATTCGTGCTTGGGCACGGAGCGCAGCAGCACGAGGCGGCCGACGGGCACCATCATCGCGCCGCCGAGACCCTGCACGACGCGGGCGAGGATCAGCGCCTCCGCATTGGGCGCGAGCCCGCAGGCGATCGAGGCGAGCGTGAAGACGATGATGGCGAGGCGGAACACGTCGCGCGCGCCCCAGCGGTCCGCGACCCAGCCCGACAGCGGCATGAAGACGGCAAGCGCGATGAGATAGGAGGTCATCGCGAGATGGAGCGTCACCGGGCTTTCGCCGAAGGCCACCGCGATGGCGGGCAGCGCCGTGCCGAGCACGGTCGAATCCAGCGTCTGCATGAAGAGGGCGCAGGCGACGATCAGCGCGATTATGTGCTTCCTGCTCATGCGGACCGGTCCGATGCCCCGATAGTCCGGGCAGTCGCTGCTGGCAGGCGCGTGTCATGGCCTGCCGGGGGCGGAGAAAGCGTTGATTGGCGCCGGAGCGGATATGGCATTGGGGAAATGCGGCGCCACAAGGTCACCCTAACGCCTAGCCCGATGCCCGGGCGAGGTCAAGCTCAAGGCCCGCATCAGCGCGCGTCGCGGCCATAGGTGCGCATGCGGGCGAGCCATTTCTCCCGCGCCGCGGCGCGGCCCTCCACAGTGCCCACGAGGCTTTCGGAGATCGGCCCGATGCCGCAGAATTTGAGGATGTTGCGCTCAAGGTTCTTCAGGCTGTGGGCCCGGTACCAGAGCCGGTAGACGAGAGCCGGCATGCCCATGGTGACGACGATACGGGCCGACTTGCCCTTGAGCAGCCGGCGCCAGAGCCCGCGCGGCGACGGTCCCTCTATGGCGAAGCCCGGCCGCAGCACCTGCTCCAGGAAACCTTTCAGGAGCGCCGGCAGGGTGCCGAGCCAGAGGGGATAGACGATAACGAGATGATCGGCCGCCCCGATCGCCTCTTGGCACTGCCGGATGGCCTCCGGCGGCGTGCCGTCGGTCCACTCCTCGCGGTTGCGCAAGAGGGGGAAGTCGAGGCGGCCGATATCGATCCGCCGCACGCTGTGCCCGGCCGCCTCCGCCCCTTGCGCATAGGCGTCGGCGAGCGCATGGCAGAAATGGCGCCCGTCCGGGTCGGGATGGCCCTGAATGACGACGACGGTCCTGGCCGTGGACATGCCTCGATACTCCTCGTGCGATCCGCAAGGCGTCATGATCCGCACACTTCGCTCGGGGTGGAAATGACATGAAACAATTTTCCGGCAGGCCGGCGCCGGGAGCGGTCTTGCACAAGACTGCAACCGGCCTATATTCCGTGAACCTCTGAACCAGCGCACCCGGGTTTGCCCGCCAAGGGACAGCCGGATCCAGCAAAACGCCTCCTGTCAGAAAAGGGCGCGCCCAGCCATGCATCCGGTCATATCGGTTTCGCATCTCTCCAAGACCTACGAGTCCGGCTTCCAGGCGTTGAAGGACATCAATCTGGAAATCGGGCGCGGCGAGATCTTCGCCCTTCTGGGGCCGAACGGTGCCGGCAAGACGACACTGATCAGCATCGTCTGCGGCCTCGTGATGCCGAGCGAGGGCACGGTGCTGGCCGACGGCCACGACATCGTGTCCGACTACCGCGCGGCACGCTCCAGGATCGGGCTCGTCCCGCAGGAGCTCACCACCGATTCCTTCGAGACGGTGTGGGCGACGGTCAGCTTCAGCCGCGGTCTGTTCGGCAAGAAGCGCAATCCGGCCCATATCGAGAAGGTGCTGAAGGACCTCTCGCTGTGGGACAAGCGCAATTCCCGGATCATGACGCTGTCGGGCGGCATGAAGCGGCGCGTGCTCATCGCCAAGGCGCTTGCGCACGAGCCGGAGATCCTGTTCCTCGACGAACCGACGGCGGGTGTGGATGTCGAGCTCCGGCGCGACATGTGGAACCTCGTGCGGACGCTGCGCGAGGCGGGCGTGACCGTGATCCTCACCACCCACTATATCGAGGAGGCCGAGGAGATGGCCGACCGGGTGGGGGTGATCAATAGGGGCGAGATCATCCTGGTCGAGGAGAAGAACGAGCTCATGCGCAAGCTCGGCGAGAAGCGGCTGACGCTCCAGCTTCAGGAGCCGCTCGACCATATTCCGGAGACCCTCGCCGCCGCCCACAAGTTGCAGCTGGCCGCCGACGGCCACGAACTCGTCTATACCTACGACACACAGGGCGAGCGCACGGGGATCACCGCGCTCCTGTCCGATCTCGGCGAGGCGGGCATCCGGTTCAGGGATCTGAACACGAAGCAGAGCTCGCTGGAGGAGATCTTCGTCAGCCTGGTGAGGGAAGAGCAATGAATTTCCGGGCAATCCGCGCAATCTACCGCTTCGAGATGGCGCGCACCGGGCGCACGCTCCTGCAGAGCATCGTTTCGCCCGTCATCTCCACATCGCTCTATTTCGTCGTCTTCGGCGCGGCAATCGGCTCGCGCATCACCGAGATCGACGGGGTGAGCTACGGCGCGTTCATCGTGCCGGGGCTGATCATGCTCTCGCTGCTCACCCAGAGCATCTCCAACGCCTCGTTCGGCATCTATTTCCCGAAATTCACCGGCACGATCTACGAGGTGCTCTCCGCGCCCGTCTCCTATCTGGAGATCGTGATCGCCTATGTCGGGGCGGCGGCGACCAAGTCGATCATCCTGGGACTCATCATCCTCGCGACGGCGCATCTGTTCGTGCCATTGGAAATCGCCCATCCGGTCTGGATGCTGCTGTTCCTCGTGCTCACCGCCGCGACCTTCAGCCTGTTCGGCTTCATCATCGGCATCTGGGCGGACGGGTTCGAGAAGCTCCAGCTCGTGCCGCTGCTGATCGTCACGCCGCTGACCTTCCTCGGCGGCAGCTTCTATTCCATCGACATGCTGCCGCCCTTCTGGCAGACGGTCACGCTGTTCAACCCGGTCGTCTATCTGATCTCCGGCTTCCGCTGGAGCTTCTACGGCGTCGCCGATGTGGGCGTGGCCATCAGCATCGCCATGACGCTCGTCTTCCTCGGCCTCTGCCTCACCATCGTGTGGTGGATCTTCAAGACAGGCTACCAGCTCAAGAGCTGACCCTCCGGGCGGCGGCGGGAGGGCGGGCTATGCGCGGCGCCGGGAAACGGCCTTGTGTCTATATTCTCGCGAGCAAGCCGAACGGCACTCTCTATGTTGGCGTGACAAGCGATCTGGTGAGGCGCGTGTGGGCCCACAAGACCGGGGCTGTCGAAGGGTTCACCAGACAATACGGCGTTCATATGCTCGTTTACTTCGAGTTCCACGAGACGATGCCGGAGGCGATCATGCGGGAGAAACGGCTGAAGAAGTGGAACAGGGCATGGAAGATTGAGCTGATCGGCGGGTTCAATGCCGATTGGCGCGATCTCTACGACGATATTGCCGGTTGACCCGCGACCATGGACCCCCGCTTTCGCGGGTGTTAGGGGACACATCAAACTGGAGTAACCGGGAATATCCGGGAACGTCCGGGAATTGGTGAAAAGTATAGGGAACGCGGGGCGTTGCGGGGGATTGGGTGCGGTGGGGTGCTGTGCGGGGTCGGACACTTGAAATTGGAGGCGCGGGGCGTTTGGACACATGAAGCTGGAGGCGCGGCGAGTGTTCGGACGGGCTTCGAAAGGGCTTCAAACCGGCGTTCAATGGCGACGGTTTCGGGAGATCGAGTTCGCAGTTTCTCGCCATAAGTGGGAAGCGCTCCGTGATCATGCTCAATTCGTTCGGAGTTCCGCCAAGCGTTTGATATTCCGGCATTATGTTCCACAATGCTGTCCGTGAACGCGATCTGGAACACCGAACAAATTTCGGCCAAATCTCCGGTCGTTCGATCCGGTGGCCGACGATCATCCGCCACGACGTTTCCCGCCTCAGGCCCGCCGTGGCCCCGCGTATCTCGGTCAGGGTTAGCGGCATGAACTCTGACCGTGACAGGTGTCGATCGCCAAGGCGGTCAGACTTCCATTAACTATATGAATGAACGCGGCTTTCCTTCGCGCTGGCCAACGTTGCCGGCACGCGAAACCCTGACCAAATTTCCAACCGACTTCGGGCATTCTCTTGCTACCCATGCGATTACCGGAAATTCGAATTAACTTCTGCGACAAATGGCGGTGATGCATTCACTTTCCCGCCGCAATTCAATCACCACTGTGGGCCGACGAGCATCAGGCCCGACGTTTACCGTCTCCAGGGGCCGCCCTGGCCTCGCGCAAGCGCTTTCGAAGCCGCGCCTCGAGCCAGGGCACCAGGCTCAACAGCTCGTCGCGATCGCCGGCGTCCTCGGCCCGCTCCAAGAGCGCATTATAAGCGCGCGTGAGCTCGTCCGACAGTGCGTCCGGCGGCAGTTTTACGCCCTCCTCCTCATGAACGCGCGTAACCGCACGGCTGACCTCCTTGAACACAGCCGCTTGGATGCCGGGCGTGCTGGAAGGCGCTTGGCGCGTGGGATCCGCAGCTTCGCCTTTGCGCATTGGCCCTTGGCCCTCCACCAGCCAGTCAAGGGAAACGTTTGCTGCTTTGGCAATCGCTGCCAACGTCGCGCGTCGAGGATCAGACTCTCCGCTTAAGACCTGAGTGAACGTTGTGGGGGGGATACCTGCTTCAAGGGCAAACGAGCGAGCGGATCGACCCGCAAGGAGTGCACGGAGGCGCTCTATGAACGCTTTACGGTTTGCGTCCTGAACCGTCAACTGCTTGCCCTCAAGCGCAACGTCATTTTATGTTTTGCAAAAAGTACGCAAAAACAACAGGTTAAACCCTTGGCGTCGAATGCGGGACGCCGAATGAACTGTAAAAAGTTCAAACCGTTTGACCAATGAACGGAAAAACGGTTATATTCAAACCATGTCCAAAGCACCTGCAATCCATGACATCCCAAAAGAACCCGCCGTGAGGCGGGCGTGGATCATGTTCCAGTTGCGCATCCGGGGTCTTTCGACCCGCCGGTTGGCCGCGCGCGAAGGTTGCTCGCGCCAGGCGATCTCGGCAGCGGCAACAGGCTTCGGATCGAGCCATCTGGAGGAGGCGCTCGCTCACGCGATCGACCTCACACCGCAGAAACTCTTTCCCGAACACTACGACGCGAACGGCCAGCGCATTGGCTGGACGCGCGTTCCCAATCGTAGCGGCCACAAGGCACAAGGCAATGTCAAAACGACCGACGCAGCCTGACAGCGCCCGGTGGGCCTGGAGCTGGCGGGACTACGAGCGGCGGTTCGGCGACCGGCCAGAGCGCCGCGCCCGCACGGTGACGGTGCGGTTGTCCGACGAGGACATGGCGCGGCTCGCCGCGATGGCGGCGGAGGCGGGTACGACATCGGCCAAGCTCGCGGCCTCGATCGTGCGCGAGGTGCTGGCCGATGACCTGGCGGCGCATGGGGAGGTAGCACGGTGACCGAGGCGATGCTGGCGGCAGATTATCGCCGTGCACTCCGGGTAGCGAATTCGATCGAAGTGTCGGAGCTCGACGCGATCAGGGATTGCGTCTCGGATCTGATATCGCGCCATGCGCCGTACCGCGAGGCACGAATGGCGCTCGGGCAGTTGTCGTCTGCGCCGCACAAGGGGGTGGCGCGATGACGCAAGACGATCCCGTCTCAACCGTCATCCAATTCGCGGCGGCTCGCGAGCGCGCCCTTCGCGCGAAGCACGGTTTAGAGGCTCCGGCCTTTTTGTCTCCGGAAGAGGCGCGAGCCCATCAAGCAAAACGCCGCACGTACAATGCCTTCGACAACATCGACGGTCTATTGGAGAGGACGCTGGCCGCGACGCAGCGAGAAGGCTGGCCCGACGGTGACCTTACCGTCGGGCTCCGCATCGTGCTCGACAAGATCCGCGCCTTCGAGGACGAGAACGTGGCCTGTCTCGTGCTCCTGCTAGTCCTTTCTGCTGACAATCTGGCGGAGGCGCTCGATGGCTCCCTTTAAGATCTCGCCGCGCAACATCGGGTTTTGCGGCCGCTCGGATGCCTGGTCCTCCATCCGCGCGATGATGGTGTCGACCGTTACGGGTGACCCTTGCTCCAACAGCGTCACTACTGCGTCGGCCAGCGGGTATCGCCATAAATTTTCTTTTCTCTGGAGAGCATTGTCGAACTGCCTGGCAAGCTCTTCGGCCTTCCTTTTCGCATCGTTCATGTCCGTTTTCCCCGACTCGGTTGGTAGCGCTCCGAGTGTAGGGGGCGGCGCGTCCGCGGCCCATCCCCTCATGCCTCCCGACCGGGCTGCGGGCGCGCCATGTCTCATCGTCAATGGAGGTTCTCGTTGAAGGACGGTTTCCGGACCATACCGCTCGACCGGATCGAGGTTCCCGAACGGCTGCGGGCAGTCGACGAGGACCATGCGCTCGTGATCTCCACGTCGGTGGCCGAGCACGGTCTCCTCAACCCGATCACGGTGCAGGGCACGGCCGACGGCTACCGGCTGCTCGCGGGCGCACACAGGCTGCGCGCCGTCGAGCTGCTGGACTGGCGCGAGGTCGATGCGTTCGTGACGAGCGCCGACGGCGAGGAAACCCTGCTGATCGAGATCGCGGAGAACCTGCACCGCAACGAGCTGTCCGCCCTGGAGCGCGCCATCTTCGTGATGAAGTACCGCGAGACCTGGGAGCGCAAGCACGGGAAAATCAACGCCAAGGGCGGGCGGCCGAAAAACCGGGTCAACCTGACCCAGTTTCTCAAGGAGCATCTGGGAAGCGGCTTCAAGGCGCATGTTGCCGAGCGGCTGGGCCTCAGCGAGAGCGCGATCAAGCGCGCGCAGTATATCGGCGCGCGCCTCCGTCCCGAACTGCGCCAGGCACTGGCTGGGACGGAGCACGCAGACAATCAGAGCCTGCTCAAGAAGCTGGCGGCGCTGGAGCCCGATGCGCAGCGCACGGTGGCGAAGTCTTATGCCGCCGAGCCCGACATCAAGGCCGCGCTGGCCCATGTCTCCGGCCGCCCCCGCGAAAAGACCGACGACCCGCTCGCGAAGCTCAAGCGGCACTGGCGCCATGCGCCGACCGCCACGAAGCGGGCCTTTCTGGAGCAGCTTGCCGAGAGCGGCGAGCTCAACGATCTGATCGGGGAGCTCTAAATGGCACGGGACCGCCGCGACAGGGGCACGCTGGACCTGCTCTCCTGGGAGCCGCCCGAACTGGTGCATCGCTTCGACGAGAAGCGGGTCCGGTCGTCCTCCATGCGCGCGCGGATCGCCCAGGCGGTCTCGGAGACCTGCAAGGAAAGCGGCCGGACGCGGGATGAGATCGCGGAGGCCATGAGCGCCTGGCTCGGCGAAGAGGTCAGCCGGGCGATGCTCGATGCTTATGCGAGCCCGGCGCGGGAGGCCCACACCATCTCCTATCTGCGCCTTCTGGCGCTGGTGCATGTCACCGGCGATATCCGCCTGCTCCAGATGGGCGCAGAGATCTTCGGGCAATCCGTCATCGAGGACCGGTGGCTGCCCTGGGTGGAGGTCGGGCAACTCGCCGACCGGCGGGACGAGATCAATGGCGCGTTCGATGCGGCACGGCGTGCGGCCAGGCGGGGGGTGCGCGGATGATGCGATCGACGCTCACACAGGAATGGTACACGGCGGCGGAGCTGGCGGCGTTGAGGCTGCCGGGGATGCCGCACACCAAGGCTGGCATACTCTATAAGGCGAAGCACGACGGCTGGACCTCCGACGAGCGGCAATGGTCCGACGACAATCCCCACGGCGTCTGGCGCAAGCGCTCGGGCCGGGGCGGTGGAGTCGAACTGCATTTCTCGGCCCTCCCGGCCCGTGCCCGTGCTCGTGTGGCGCGGATGTACTCGACCGGCCCCACGGTCGTGCAGCCCGAGCGGCCGGCGCAGTCGACGCAAGACCTGTGGGACCGGTGGGAGGCGCTGTCAGACCACCGGCGCAATAAGGCCCTGGAGAAGCTCGCTATTATCGAGCAGGTGCGCTCGCTGGAGGCCGCAGGGACAGCGAAGGAACTGGCGATCGACCTCGTCTGCGAGCCGCAGGGGATCGCGTCGAGCACCTATTGGGGATGGGAGAGGCGGATTGCCGGCGCACCGCGAGGCGACTGGGCGCCGCTGCTCGCCGACCAGCGCGTCGGGCGCACGGCGACGGCGGCCTGCCACCCGCAGGCCTGGGACATGATCAAGGCGGATTATCTGCGCCCGGAGCAGCCCGCCTTTTCTGCTTGCTACCGGCGCATGACGGACGCGGCTGCCGAGCACGGCTGGTCGCCTATCCCGTCGGAGAAGACACTCAAGCGCCGTCTCGAGCGCGAGGTGCCGCGCGGGGCGCGGGTGCTGGCGCGCGGTGGGCGCGACGCGGCGTCGAAGATCCTCCCCGCCCAGACGCGCGACCGTTCCGTCTTCCACGCCATGGAAGCGGTGAATGGGGACGGGCACACATTCGATGTCTTCGTGCGCTGGCCTGATGGCGAGGTGAGACGGCCGGTCATGGTGGCCTTCCAGGACCTCTATTCCGGGATGATCGTCGGCCACCGGATCGAGCGTTCGGAAAGCTGGCCGCTCGTGCGCGCCGCCTTTGCCGACATGATGGAGAGCTTCGGGATCCCCGAGCACTGCTATCTCGACAATGGCCGGGCCTTCGCCTCGAAGATGATGACCGGGCGCATAAAGACCCGCTTCCGGTTCAAGATCCGGGAAGACGAGCCGGAGGGCCTGCTGACCAGGCTCGGCGTCCAGGTCCATTGGACCACGCCCTATCACGGCCAGGCCAAGCCGATCGAGCGGGCCTTCCGCGATCTCTGCGAGGAGGTGGCCAAGCATCCCGCCTGCGCCGGCGCCTATACCGGCAACAAGCCGGACGCCAAGCCCGCCAACTACGGATCGAAGGCCATTCCCTTTGAGGACTTCCGGGCCCTCGTGGCGAAGGAAATCGCCCGGCACAACAATCGCATTGGCCGCCGCACGGGAACCGCGCGGGGCCGCTCCTTCGCGCAGACCTTTGCGGAGAGCCTCGCGGCACCTGACACCATTGTCACGCGCGCCGTGCCGCAGCAACTGCGCCTCATGCTGATGGCAGCGGAGGGCGTGACCGCGCGCAAGCCCTCGGGAGAAATCCACCTTGGGCAGAACCGCTATTGGGCGGAGCCGCTCGTCGAGGTCGCCGGCCGCAAAGTGATCGTGCGCTTCGATCCGCAAGATCTTCTGCAGAACGTCGCGGTCTACAGCCTCGATGGCCGCTTCATCGCCGAGGCCGTGTGCATCGATGCGAGCGGATACAACAACATGGACGAGGCGCGCAAGCAGGCGCGTCTGAACCGCCAGTGGCTCAAGGCACAGCGCGAGCTGCTGGACCTCGAACGGCGAATGACGATCGATCAGGTGGCGAGGCTTCTGCCGGATGCAGAACCGGCCCAGGCGCCGGAGCGGCCGCGCGTGGTGCGCATGGTGGCCAACGGGACGACCGGCCAGGCCGAGCCTGTGGAAGAGATGACCGCCGAGCGGACGGCGCAGAGTTTCGGGAAGGCGGTTCGCGCGGCGGCCGACGCGGCCGACGTGCTCGCCTTTCCCGGAAAAGAAAGGGACGCCGGGTGAACGGCGCCCCAAAGAAGGCAGCTTAAGCAAGGGAAAACTCACATGACGGCAACGAAAACGCAAGAGTGGCCAGCGCCCCGATACGCGCCCGAAATCGGGGACGACGACCTCAAGATTTGGGGCGATCTCACGCAACGCATGGCCGAGATCGCGGCGCGCTATGGCTGGTCGAAATCGGAGGTTGCGCGCCGGTCGGGCATCGCCACCGGTACGCTGTCGCAATGGTATGACGGCAATTATGCCGGTTCCTTCGCCAATGTCTCGGCGAAGGTCTCCCGCTGGCTCGACAGCGTCGCGGAGGTCGCCGCGACGGCGGCGCGGATCCCCAGGGCGCCCGGCTATGTGGCCACGCCGACCTCGCGCGAGCTTTCCGACATGCTGCTCTATGCGCAGACGCTCGGCGAGATGGCGGTGGTGACGCTCGGCGCCGGCATGGGCAAGACCATGACGGCACGCCACTATGTGGAGACTAGGCCGCACGCCTTTCTCGTAACCATGCGCCCGACTACCTCGTCGGTACACGGCATGCTGGTCGAGCTCTCCCGGGCGCTCGACGTCAATGAGAGCAATCCCGGCCGGCTAGACAGGGCGCTCGGCGAGAAGCTGCGCCGCAACGGCCGCGACACGCTTTTGATCGTTGACGAGGCGCAGAACCTCTCCGACCAGGCTGTCAACGAGTTGCGCTACTTCCTCGACGAATATGGCTGCGGGATTGCCCTCCTGGGCAATGAAGAATTGTACGGGCGCTTCGGCGGGCACAAGGCGGTGCCGGCCTATGCGCAGATACACGGGCGCATAGGCAAGCGGATGCGCCGACTCCAGCCGCTCGCGGGCGATGTCGACGATCTCATCGCCGCCTGGGGGATCGAGGACGAGAAAGTCGCGAAGGTGGCCCGCGCGCTTGGCCGCAAGCCCGGCGCGCTCCGCCAGATCACCAAGACCCTGCAACTCGCCGGCATGTATGCGGCCGGCGAGGACCGGACGGTGACGGTGGCGGACATAAAGGCCGCCTGGGCGGACCGCGGCGAAGAGGAGCTTTGACATGCTGAGCCACGCTCTCGAGGCCCTGCGCGACCGGTTTCGCGACTACGAACAGGACGGCATGGCGATGGAGCCGGAGGCCGTCCGCACCGTCGTCGCCTCGCTCACGGCCTTTCAAGTCGAAGCCCGGAACATGGAGGAGACGCTCGCCATGTTCCGGGGCGAGCGCGGTCATGTGCTGCCGTTCCCCGGACAGCGGGCGGCAGCGCGGTCCACGGGAGGAGGCGACGATGCAGCCTGAACCGATCACCTGCCGGCTGATCGTGGAGGCCGTCGCGGAGTATTACGGCCTCTCGGTC
Organism: Kaustia mangrovi; assembly: GCF_015482775.1. Lineage (GTDB taxonomy): Bacteria > Pseudomonadota > Alphaproteobacteria > Rhizobiales > Im1 > Kaustia > Kaustia mangrovi. The sequence goes on from NZ_CP058214.1 coordinate 3,918,540, forward strand.
GTCGATCTCCTGTCGCACCGCCGGCCGCAAAGGGTTTCGCGGGCGCGGCAGGTCGCCATGTGGGCCGCGAAGCGCCTAACGACACGGTCCCTCACCGATATCGGCCGGTTTGTCGGCGGTCGCGATCACGCCACCGTCTCGCATGCCGTGCGCGTCGTCGACGAGCTGCGCGAGCGCGATGCCGACTTCCGGCAACAGACCGACGATGTGGTCCTGGCCGTGGAGGCCACGGCGCGGACGCTGGCACGGTTTCATGCGAACGGGCCGGAGGACGTCGATCCCGTCGCCGTTGCAAGGCGGATCCTCGCCACGCCGCGTGGCGTGCCCATTGTGTCGATCCCCGAGATCACGGCGCTCGCCAGTGCGGTGTCCGCGCAGGAGTTGACAGACAGCTCCAAGATGATGACCGGCCCCATGAAGAGGTTCCGGTCCGAGCCTCGGGACAGGGAATCCGAATTCGATCTCTACCGCGCTGTGGCTGAGGTGCTCGAGGCCGACCGCGACCTCAAGCAGGCGCAATGGACCCATGGGGAGCGCGGCGCTCAAGCACGCCTCGACCGGGCCTTGAAGGCCCTTCGCGAGAATTTCGAAAGGGAGACTGCATATGTCGACTGAAACCACCACAACACCGGCCGACGACGGCACCGTCATGGTGTCCGGCAAGGCCTACATGCCCGACGCCAAGGGCGCGCTCGTGCCGGTGGAGACCATCAAGCCCGCCGTGAAGCTCGAGGACGAGCTGGTGCGCAAGATCCACGGCTACGCCGCCGAGCTCTCCGCACAGATCGCGCGCTTCAAGGGGCATTGCTTCGAGGATCTCGGCAGCTTCGAGGCGCTGCTCGCCCAGGAATACGGCGCGACGAAGGGCGGCGTGAAGGGCAACAAGTCCTTCATGACCTTCGACGGTACCAGGAAGGTGTCGGTCCAGGTCTCCGACCTCATCGAGTTCGGCCCGCAGCTCCAGGTCGCCAAAAGCCTTGTCGACGAGTGCCTGGCGGAATGGTCGGAAGATGCGCGCAGCGAGATCCGCGCCATCGTCACGCGCGCCTTCAATGTCGACAAGGAGGGCCAGATCAACCGGGCGGAGCTCTTCATGCTGCTTCGGATGGAGATCGAGGACGCCCGCTGGCAGCAGGCCATGCAGGCGATCCGCGACGCGATCCGCGTCGTCGGCTCCAAGGTCTATATCCGCTTCTACGAGCGGGACCGGCCGGACGATCAGTGGCGCGCCATCACCATCGACCTTGCCAAGGCGTGAGGGAGGCGGCGATGACGGACGCAACCACACGGCTCGAGGGCCTGGTCGATCGGCTGGAAAGCCGTCTCGCCCAGGTGCCCGAGCTCAACGACTACAGCGACTGGCCCAAGGTGAAGGCGGCAACGGCGGAGATCGTCGACGAGTTCGCCCGCGACGACGGTGCGCGGTATCGCGAGACGGGATCGGAGCATGTCTTTCGCATGGCCGGCTTCTCCGCGTCCAGCACATCGTCGCAACTGGGCGCGCTCAGGAACTGGTGCGCCGGAGCGCGGCGCAGGCTCGGGAGGGATGGGTGATGGCACAGTTCCAGTCCCTCACGAATTGGTCGCCGAAGCGCGCGCACAGCTTCTCGATGCGGCGTGTTGAGAAGATCAAGCACCTGCTGACCGAGATCGGCGGCTGCTATGGCGATGTCGACGAGTGCGTCGTCAGCGAGTGCGACCGGCTGATCGACGGCGCGTTCGAGGAGCTCGAGGCGCATCTCGCCGACGCGCTCGCGGAAGGGAGGTCGCTGTGAGCTATCCAGTCCCCGTCGAACTGATCGACCGTGCTCTGGAGGTCATTCGAGGCGAACTCGAAGCGATGGTCGAGGTCATTTGCGAACTCAGGCAGGACGAACATGGCCAAATCGTTCCTGTTCCCGGATCGGCGACGCCCGACGAAGCCCGCCATGGGGAGAGTCTGCTCCAGCTCGTAAGGGACATGGAGGCGGTGTCGGGTCGCTTCGCGGAGCATCAGAACCCGCAGTGGCTCGACGATCTCGTAGACGGCAAATGGAGCCTGTCATGAGTGCGTTCGATCGCCTTCCCGTCGAACGGCGCATCCAGGAGATCGAGGAAGCTCTCGCACGGGCGTTTTGCTCCGGCTCTTTCGAGATTGTGAACGAGGACGGGCAGCGATATCTGCGTCCGATCGTGCCAGGGGCGCACGGTCCCGACATCGTGCCGCTGCTCGACCTCTACCAGGCCGCACGCGAAATCGAGAGGTATCTCCCATGATGACCAGATTTGCCGTCTCCGTTTCGGCGCTCGCCATGCTCACCCTCGCTGCCGCTCCCGCGTCGGCCGAGACAGTGGGTGGGGAGCGCATCCGCATCGTCGACGGCGACACGATCGCGATCGGCGATCAGCGCATGCGGCTCCTCGACATCGATACGCCCGAGAGCAACAGCCCGCGCTGCGCCGTGGAGGAGGATCTCGGCCACCTTGCGGCGGAGCGCCTTTCCCGGTTGATCGCCGACCGGCTGGTCGTGATCGACCGCTCGGGCACGCATGACCGGTGGGGCCGGCCTCTCGTGCATCTGATCGTTGGCGACGAGGATGTCGGCAAGATCCTCATGCGCGAGGGGCTGGCGGTGCGCTGGGAGCCTGGACGCGAGGCCTGGGAAGCTCGCGCCCGGCATTGGTGCGGCGACGACTGGAGGCCGGAATGACCGCGACCGTCACCAAGGCGCAGATCGGCGCGATCCACGCGCTCAAGGCCCGCGCCGGCCTCGACGAGGAGGCCTATCGCGACATGCTGGAGACGCGCACGGGCAAGCGCTCGTCGACGGCGCTGTCGCGGGCGGAGGCGATCGCGGTGATCGACCATCTCAAGCTGGTTTCGAACCGGTCCGGAGATGGCGTCGAGACCGCTTCGAAGACCGCCCGAGGCGCGCAACGGCTCGACGGCCCCTATGCCGGGGTGTGCCGGGCGCTGTGGATCTCCGCCTGGAATCTCGGGCTTGTCCGCGACCGGACCGACCGGGCGCTGGTGTCCTTCGTGCGCCGGCAGACCGGGATCGACCATCTCAACTGGGTCCGCGATCCAGCCGAGGGTCGCCAGGTGATCGAGGCGCTCAAAAGCTGGATCGCGCGCGGGGCCGATGTCGTGTGGGATCTGCCGGCGGCCGAGCTGCGCAGCCTGGACCTGTCGCTCACCCGCTGGCGCAAGATCGCCGTGGTCGATGCGCAGCGCCGGCGGCTCGATGCGCTTGGCCGGCCCGCGGATCTCCCTGTTTCATTCCACGACCTCAGCGACGCGGACCTGGACGATCTGGCCCGCGAGCTCGGCCGGGCGATCCGCCGGCCGGCCCGCCAGGGGAGCGCATGATGGGCAGGCGGCGGCGGAAATCGTGGAGGGCGGACCTGTCGTGCCAGGAAATGGAGGCGCTCGCCGCCGCCGTGTGGCAGTCGCATCGCCACTGGCTGGCAGAGGGTTACGAGCTCACCCGACGCTCCGGAGCCTGGTGGCGCAGGAACGGCTCGCTCACCCTGCGTCTCGTCTATCGCCGCCGCCTGGACGGTGTCTCCATGACCGTCGTCCTGCGCGGTATCCGCGTTCAGGAGGAGGCCGCGTGATGGCGGGGACGTCGGCCAGGGCTGAGGCGCTGCCTCTCCTCCATTGGGAGGACCTGGCCGATATCGAGCGGCTCCGGAGCGAGCGGGACGCGATCTGCGCGCGCATGGCGCGCCTGCCGCTCCACAGCCATCGCCGTGTCGTGCTCCAGGCGCGACTTTCCGAGCTCACGGCGCGCCAATTGCAGCTCGAGCTGAAAGTCGGGGGCGCATCGTGACGAGCTACGGCTGGCTGCCCTCCATCCTCGCCGAGATCGCCGAGACGGCCGGCCTTGAGGCCGCGCTCAAGCTCGCCGCCGAACGCGGCGGCACGGAGGTTTACATTCCGGCGGCTTGCAGTGATGATCACTGGCTCGCCGCCTGCGTCGGCCGCGAGGCGGCGGACAGGATCTGCCGGCACTTCGCGAGCGGCCATGGCGGCATCTCGCTGCGCCTGCCGCTCGGGCCGCAAGGGTCCATCGCGGAGATGAGGCGGATTGCCGACCGCATGATCGCGGAAGGCCGGCCGACGAGCGAGATCGCCCGCGCCGTGGGCTACACCAGCCGCACCGTGGAGCGGCGCCGGGCGCGGATGCGGTCGGCGCACGACCCCAGGCAGGGCAACCTCTTCTGACATAGCGCTCGCCCCGACGCCTGTCGGGGGCAATTTCGGGATAGCGCCCGATTAGCGTCGATCCGATCGACTTGACCGGAGCGCACCCCATGGGCCTTTCCACATCCTCTTTCGACGCGGCGGCGCGCGAGGCCGTCGAGGCCATTGCCATGGAGCGCGGTTTCGAGCCGGCCGCGCTGCTCGCCGTCGCCTGGGTGGAGAGCGCCGGCGTGCCCTTCTGGCGCGTGGATGGCGAGCAGCTGCCGCCGATCCGCTTCGAAGGGCACTATTTCCACCGCATCCTCAAGAGCAAGGCGAACAGGAAGCCCCACCTCCTGGAGCGTGCGGTCGCCGCCGGGCTGGCGCATCCGGAGGCCGGCGCGGTCAAGAACCCGTCGAGCTATCGCGCGCGCTACGAGCTGCTCGCCCGCGCCATGGAGATCGATACGGATGCCGCCCTGCGCTCCATCTCCATGGGGCTCGGCCAGGTGATGGGCGACCACTGCCTCAAGCTCGGCTTCAGGAGCGTCGAGGCCATGTGGCAGACGGCGCGGTCGGGGCTCGACGGCCAGCTCTGGCTCATGGTGCGCTATATCGAGACCTTCGGCCTCTCCAGGGCGCTGCGCCGGCAGGACTGGCGAGACTTTGCGAGGGGCTATAACGGCCCGAACTATGCGGCCGGCGGCTACCACACCAAGCTCGCGCGGGCCTATCGCAGCTTCAGCCGCCAGACCGACGAGCACGATCTCGCCCGCGACCTCCAGAAAAGCCTCACCGCCGCCGGCTATCCGGTTGCGGTCGACGGGATCGTCGGGCGCAAGACCGAGGCTGCCATCCGGCGCTTCCAGGAGGATCACGGCCTCGTCGCGGACGGCATTGCCGGGCCGATGACGCGCGATGCGCTCGAGAAGGCTATCGCAGCGAAGACGGCGGAGCGCCGCAAAAAGCAGGCGGCCGGCGTCGCAGGCGGTGCCGTGGCGGTGGGCATGTCGACCGGCGATGTGGTCTCGGCGGTGCGCCAGGGCAGCGACGTCGCGCAGATGGCCCGGTCGCTCACCGAGGCGGTGGGGATCTCCGGGCTTGTGGCGGGTATCGCTGTCTCGCTCGTGGTTGGCGTCGTGGTGTGGCGGATCGTGGCGACCAGGCGCAATGCGGAGGGGTCTGCATGACCGGCGTCAATGAGACGACCGCGAAGCTCCAGGACGAGGTCGAGATCCTGCGCGAGCGGGTGCGCCAGCTCGAGGAGGCTCTCTACGGGCCGGCCGGGCGCATGCTGGAGTGCCAGTATCGCCTTGGGCTCACGGTCATGCAGAGCCGGTTTCTCGGCGCGTTGATGTCGCGTGAGGTGGTGGGCAAGGAAGCGCTCCTGGTCGCGCTCTATGGCGACCGCAAACAGGATTGGCCCGGCGACAAGACCCTCGACGCTCACGCCTTCAAGCTGCGCCAGCGGCTCGCTGTCCATGGGATCGAGCTCCGCACAGTCAGAGGGATCGGCTATGCCCTCGACGATGCCGCGAAGGATCGCATTCGCCGGATCGTGGGAGCGGAGGCGGCATGATCGCGGCTTTGTTCTCCAAGATCGGCCGCACGGCGACGCTGATCGGAATCGGTATCGCCGTCTTCGCAGGATCCGTGCTTGCGGCATTCGGCATGGGGCGCCGTGAAGGACATTTGAGTGCCCGTCGCGACGCCTATCGAAACACCCTCAATCACGTAAAGGAGCGCCGAGATGTGGAGGAGCGCGTGCGCCGTATGTCTCCTGACGAGCGCCGTCGCCGGCTGCGCAAATGGGCCCGCGACCGATGACTGGTGCCTCAATAGCGAGGCCGATCGCCCAAGCGAGAAGACAATCGACGCGATGAGCGACGCCGAGGTCACCGAGACCCTGGTCCACGACATGTATGGCGCCGGCCGGTGCGGCTGGAAGCCCGGAAACGGGAGCACGGAATGAAGGAGCGCAAAGTGCTGAGCAATCGACTCCACAGGTGGCATCCCTGATGGCGGCGGCGGATATCCAGCCCTGGCTGTCCTCGCTCGCGCTCGTCGTCTCGGTCGCGGGCACGCTCTATGCCTGGATCACGGCGCGCTCGCGGGGCAATGCCGAGCAGATCGCCACGCTGGAGAAGCGCGTGAACAAGCACGACCGTCAGCTCGACCAAGTCGAGACCACACTCCAGCACCTGCCGTCGAAGGACATGACCCAGCGCATGGAACTGACGCTGACGGAGGTTCGCGGCGAGATCGCCGTCCTGAGCGAGCGCCTCCAGCCAGTCGCCTCGATTTCCGAGCGACTGCAGGAGTTCCTCCTGGAGCAGGCCAAGAAATGAGCATGGACCGCATTATCCGCGAGGAGGCCCGCCTGATCATCCTGCGCGCGCTGTCGGAGCAGGCCGACGAACGGCTCAATTCGGAGCTTCTGCGTGCCACCCTCGAAACGTTCGGTATCGCCCGCCCGCGTGCCTGGGTGCATGGCGAGCTCGACTACCTGGCCGAAATGGGTGCGGTGACGATCACCGAAGCCGGGACCGTGCGTGTGGCGCAACTCACCGAGCTCGGCGCGCGCCACCTTACTCGCAATGTCGCGATCGAGGGCGTCAAACGACCCTCCCGGCCGGAGGCTTGAGCCCATGGCCCGCCGCGCCGGACGCGGGCGTCTCTCCTCCATCGAGCAACTGCCGGAGGAGGCCGAGCCCATCGTCGCCTGGGCGATGCAGGAGCTGCGCGCGCGCAAGCACACCCAGGTCGATATCTGCGAGGAGTTCAACAAGCGCCTCGCCGGTCTCGCGGCGGATATGGGCATCGAGATCGAGCCGATCTCCCTGTCTTCCTTCAACCGCTACGCCATCCGTCTCGCCGCCTCGGCTCGCCGGCTGGAGGAGACGCGCGCCATCGCCTCGGCGCTGACCGAGCGCCTCGGCCCCGACCAGGCCGACGATCTCACCGTCATGGTGGCGGAGACGATCAAGACGCTGGTCTTCGAGCTGCTCGAAGGCGACGGCGACATCACGCCCAAGGGCGCAATGGAGCTGGCGCGTGCCCTGCAATCGGCCGTCTCCGCGCAGTCGGTGTCGACTGACCGGCGCCGCAAGGTCGAGGCCGACTTCGCAAAGAAAGCCGAAGACGCCGTCGACAAGGTGGCGGAGGCGCGCGGACTCACCGCCGAGACCGTCGAGGCGATCAAGGCGAAGATCCTCGGGGTGTCGGAATGAGCGCGGTCGCGGACGCCGAGGCCGGTCCCGTCACCGCGGAGGAATGGGCGGCGCATCGCCGGCGCGCCACCCAGGCGCTGCCGGAGCCGCTTGCCGGCAAGGCCCTGCCGGAGATCCTTCTGCCAAAACAGGCCGAGTTGCTCGCCGCAACCTCGGCCTATGCCGTCGTAGTTGCCGACAAGAGCCGCCGCATTGGTTTCACATGGGGTGTCGGCGCCGATGCCGTGCTCACCGCCGGGGCGCAGAAGTCGGCCGGCGGCATGGACGTGCTGTACATTGGCTATAATCTGGATATGGCTCGGGAGTTCATTGACACCTGCGCCATGTGGGCCAAGGCCTTCGTCCCGGCGTGCAGTGAGGTGGACGAGTTCCTCTTCATCGAAATGGATGCCAAGGGGATCGAGCATTCCATCCAGGCATTCCGGATCACCTTTGCGTCCGGCTTCGAGGTTGTCGCCTTGTCATCAAGGCCAAGGTCACTGCGCGGTCGCCAGGGCTATGTGATCCTCGACGAATTCGCCTTCCACGACGATGCCGCCGGGCTGCTCAAGGCCGCCATGGCGCTGCTCATCTGGGGCGGCAAGGTGCTGGTGATCTCCACCCATAACGGCGTCGACAACCCGTTCAACCAACTCATTCAGGAGATCCGCGAGAAGCGTCGCCCTGGCAAGGTGGTGCGCTGCACTTTCGACGATGCGTTGGAACAGGGGCTCTATCAGCGCATCTGTCTTGTCACAGGGCGCGAATGGTCCCCGGAGGCGGAGGCGACGTGGCGCGACGAGATCCGCGCGTACTATGCTGAGGACGCGGCCGAGGAGTTGGACTGCATCCCGAGTCAGGGTTCGGGCGTCTATCTCACCGGCGCGCTGATCGAGGCCTGCATGACGCCCCGCGCGCCCGTCCTGCGCCTGGCTTGCCCGAAAGGCTTCGAGCTAAAGCCAGATGTCGTACGCCATTCGGAAGTGGCGGGCTGGCTTGCAGAGAACGTCGATCCACACCTCAAGCTTCTGGACCAGGACTTGCGTCACTATTACGGCTGGGATTTCGGCCGGTCCGGTGACCTCTCCGTGTTCTGGCCACTTGTGGAGTGCCCCGATCTCGTGCTGCGCACGCCCTTCTCGCTGGAACTTCGCAATGTCCCGTTCCGCCAGCAGGAGCAGATCCTCTTCCACGTGGTTGACAAGCTTCCACGATTCTCCGGTGGAAAGCACGACGCACGCGGTAACGGGCAGTATCTCGCTGAATATGCGATGCAGAAGTACGGCGCGCTGATGATCGAGGCCGTGATGCTGTCCCAGCCCTGGTATCTGGAGCACGTGCCGCGCCTGAGGGCCCGCCTCGAGGACCGAACCATGGAGCTGCCACGCGACGCCGACGTGAAGACGGACCTCCGCCAGTTCCGCATGATCCGCGGCATCCCCATGATCCCGCAGACGGCCGAGACGAAGGGCGCGGATGGCGGCCAGCGCCATGGCGATGCCGGCGTCGCCGCCGTGCTCGCCGTGGCGGCGGCGGAGGACGACACAGTGGCCTACGAATACACGCCGGCCCGCGAGGCGCCGGCCGACCGCTTCTGGCAGGCGCCGCGCGGCGACCTCGAGCCGGAGGGCTGGCAAACCAAACGAGGGCTCTGGTGATGGCCGATCCTGTATCCCCGATCCTCGGTCCCGATGGGCGGCCTGTCCGCCGCAAGCTCCTCATGGAGCCGCAGGCCGAGCCCGAGCTCACCGGCATCCGCAGCGTGTGGACGGAGCCCGTCGCCACCGGTCTCACGCCGGACCGGCTCGCCTCCATCCTGCGCCGCGCCGACGAGGGCGACCTGCATGATTTCCTGATCCTGGCCGAAGAGATCGAGGAGCGCGAGCCGCAATATGCCACCGTGCTCGGCAACCGCCGCCGGGCGCTCACGCTGATCGAGCCGACCGTCGTCGCTGCCTCCGACGACAAGCCCGACCAGGAGATCGCCGACGCGGTGCGCGAGCTGATCGCCAGGCCGGACTTCGCCTTCGCCCTGGAGGATCTGACCGACGCGCTCGGCAAGGGCTTCTCCGCGGTGGAGATCGTCTGGGGCACGGAGAAGGGCCGCTGGGTGCCGGCGGAGTATCGCTGGCGCGAGCCGTGGTTCTTCCAGTTCGACCGCCGCACCGGCAAGACGGTCATGCTGCGCGACCAGGGCAACCCGGAGGGTGTGGCCCTCAACCCCTATGGCTTCATGGTCCACCTCGCCCGCCTCAAGACGGGCAAGCCGTGGCGCGCGGGGCTCGCCCGCATCGCGGTGTGGTCCTTCATGCTCAAGGGCTTCAGCGCGAAGGACTGGATGGCCTTTCTGGAGGTCTACGGGATCCCGTGGCGGCTCGGCAAATACCGCTCCGGCGCGACGGCGGAGGAGAAGCACACCCTCATGCGCGCTGTCCGCGGCATTGCCGGCGATGCCGCCGCCATCGTACCGGAAGGCATGGAGATCGAGATCCTCGAGGCGTCGGCCTCGCGCGGCTCCGATGCGTTTGAGAAGAAGTGCCGCTATCTCGATGAGCAGGTCTCCAAGATCGTGCTCGGCCAGACCACGACCACCGACGCGATCTCCGGCGGCCATGCCGTCTCCAAGGAGCACCAGGAGGTCCGCCGCGACATCCAGAAGGCGGATGCCCGCAATCTTGCCGCCACCATCAACGCCCAGCTCATCGAGCCCTTCGTCGCCTTCAATTTCGGGCCCCAGGAGGTGTATCCCCGCGTCGCCCTGCCGGTGCCCGACCCGGAAGACCTCAAGGCGCTCATGGAGGCCACCGAGAAGTTCGTGAAGCTCGGCGGCAAGGTCGGCATGTCGGTGGTGCGCGACAAGATCGGCTTCGAGGATCCGGACGAGGACGAGGAGCTGCTCACCCCGCCCGGCCGGGAGCCGCCGGCGGAGGATCCGCAACCCGCCCAGGCCCGCGCCCGGCACGGCTCCGGCTGTCCGGTCCACGGCCACACGCTCGCCCGCGAAATGCCCGAGCCCGACGAGATCGACGAGCTGGTCGAGGACGAGCTCGACGAGTGGGAGGAGATCGCCGCGCCGCTCGTCGAGCCGATCATGAAGGCCGTCGAGGAGGCCACGTCCTTCGAGGATCTGGAAGAGCGCCTCAAGAGCGCGCACCCGGACGGCGAGACGCTCGCCCGGCGCCTGGCCGTCCTGACGACCATCGCGCGCGGCCTCGGCGATGTGAGCGACTGAGATGAGGGCTGAGAGCTTCCGCACGCCCGCCAATGTCGCGCCCGAGGTCGGCGAGTATTTCACGTCCAAGAATCTCAGGCCCGCCTTCTCCTGGCTGGATGTCTGGGGCGAGGAGCACGGCTACGCCTTCACGGTCGCCAAGGCGGTCGAGGAAGACGTGTTGACGAGCTTTCGAGGCTCCATCGAACGGGCGATCGCGAAGGGCCAGGGCTTCGAAAGCTGGAAGGCGGGGATCCAGACTGAGCTTTCGAAGCTTGGCTGGTGGGGCCGGCGCACCGTCGTCGATCCCGAGACCGGCGAGCGCAGCGTGGTGGACTTCTCAAAGCCCCGCAGGCTCAAGACCATCTTCTGGTCGAACATGCGCGCCGCCCGCGCCGCCGGCCAGTGGGAGCGCATCCAGCGCACCAAGGCCGCGCTGCCCTATCTCCTCTATGTCCGCACCACCTCCCTCGAGCCCCGCCAGGAACATCTCCAATGGGCCGGCATCGTGCGCCCGGTGGACGATCCGATCTGGGACCGGCTTTTCACGCCCAATGGCTGGGGTTGCAAATGCGCCATCCGCCAGATCTCGCGGCGCGAGGCCATGCGGCGCGGCATCTCCGACCCCATCACGCTGGAAACCCGACCGTTCCGCAATCGCCGCACCGGTGAGGTGACGCACGTTCCGGTCGGCATCGACCCCGGCTGGCAGACCAATCCCGGAAAGGCGCGCGCCCGAACGCTTCTGCGCAAGACTGTCGAGACGCTCGAGGCCGCCGGCCCGGACCGCGCCCGCGACCAGATCCGCGACCTGTGGGCCGGCCCGCTGCCGGCGGTGGTGACCAAGCTCCCGGAGCGCGTCCACATGCCCGTCGCCGTGGCGCCCCGCCTGGCTGGCGACCTCGACGCGCGCGGATCGCTCGTCGTCGTCTCCAACGACACGGCAGTCACGAAGACGGCGAAGCACAAGTTCGACCTCGGCCGCGTCGGACTGATCCAGGAGATCATCGACCGGGGCCGCATCGTCGCCGATGTGCATCAGGCGACCGCGCGCAATCTCTATCTCGAGATAGACGGGAAGCTCTGGTTCCTCGCCATCGGCCGCTCGTCCACGGGGCACCTGTTCGTGCGCACGCTACACCCGACCAGCCGGCGCCGGATGCTCAAGAAACTGAAGCAGGTGGGGGAAGAGGAGTAAGCGGCCGGGAGGACGCGACCCCTCCGCGGTGGCCATCACCGGCACCTTCGATTTCGCACGGCCGCTTTCCAGAAGATAAAGTGTTGCTCCTCCATTTGCAACTCGAAGAGCTGCCGCTCTACCGAAAACGCCGGGCGACCGAAATTTCCCGCTTCGCGCAAATTCTCCTGTAGTCTTCAAGTAGGGCTGTTAAGGGGGAGAACATGAGAACATGGAGCGTTTGTGCAATGGTTGCCATCTTGGCGACAGGTTCTGTCGCAACCGTTTCAGCGGAGGATGGCCCCATCATCGTCCCGGAGCGCATCCAGGAGATCGCCCTGGAATTTCCGGTATCCAAGAGGCTTGAGATTGACTGGGCCGAGGCCGAAGCGTCCGACGTGGCGCGGTATATGGGGTTTCTCGCGGCGACCACTGTCATTGCGGAGAAAATCGCCAAAGGGAATAGTCGCGAAAGGCCCTCAGATGACGATTATCGGGCCGCGTTAACCGCCCAGTGCATAGGGCCTCCCAACAAACCCCCGCTCGTGCAGGAATACTGGGAGTCTGAGGTGCCAGCCTTCTACAACTCGAAAGTCCGGGCGACCCTGCGTGAGGCGGTCGGGCCCCTGGCCGTGGAGATTGCCAGCAACTGGGGCGAGGGCCAGGACAAGGCATGGAGTACGGTCGATGCGACTTGGCCGACGAAAGCGGACGCCTATTTCGACAAGGTCCTGAATGTGAGGCCATTGGTCGGCAATGACTGAATGACGGACTTTCTCACCTGTTTGGGCGATATCCTGACGCGTTGGCCGGCCCTCGACGTCGCGCTTGCTGTGGCGTGGTGGTGGTGGATATCACGCGCATGGCGCGGTGCACCCGCACCTCCGGACGGCGAGAAAACGGACGAGCGCCAGCTCGGCGCGATGGTCATCCAGGGGCAAGTGAACGGCATCATAACAGGCTGTTCCATCATAATCGCAGGCGCGGGTACCTTCTTTGCAATCGCTCAGAAGGCTTCCGGCGGCTTCGTCTCGACGCATATAGCGTGGGCAGGCACTTGGGCGGTCTTCGGGCTCATCGTGGCTCTATACACGACAGCGATCCTGCCTCCGAAGGTGCCTCGCTACAATGTGGTCCGAGACAAGGCGACATCTCTTGCCTGCGCAATGGCGCTGTTTTTTCCGCTGGCGGCTGGCTTGCGTTTCGCGGCCGGGCTCTGGACGTATCTGCAATAGCGGAGAGTGTCGTGAGCCGTCGAACAGGCAAGATCACAAAAAGCCAGATCGATCGCCTGTATCCCTATCAAGTCGAGATCGTCGATCCGCCCGCCGGCCCGGGTCGGCGGATCGACGATCTCTATGCCTTCCTTCACGAGCATGGCTATGCCTTCAAGACGCACGGCGGGAGCGACCGGCGGGCAGAGGGCGAACTGTTAAGATCCCAAATTCACATATAAAAGGATTCATGCCCGACCATCTGCGGTAGTGCTTGGCGAGCAAATTATACCTAGACGAGATCATCGGATTCTGCGTAGGATGACATCGCATTCTCTGGGGGGATGCAAAATCTGAGGCAACGATACTCAACCAAGGAGGGGGGCTTTGGGATGAGGCTTATCTGCCTGAAATGCAGGCACGCGCCTGATGTTTCCGGGCAACCGGAAACCCATAAGATCGCAGTGTCTCAGGAGTGCAGCGCCGAACGGCGCCGGATGCACGCCAGCAAGACGGAGCGACGATCACTCTCTCCCCCGAATATCTCGGTTTCCGAGCCTATCGAGCGCGGCAGCTTCCGCTACGCGTAATCCCGAACCGTCACTCGGTTCTGTCGCCCATCGCGACACTCGCGGATAACGGCTGTAGCGGATAGCAGTCCCACGGGTGGGGATTGTCTGGACAATCCGACGCCGGCGGTAGCCGGTCGGTCCCACGGTAAGATAGGCCGGGGGAGTATGAGTGTCTCGCTGGTGGGGGGAACGATCAGCGGGGCACTCTTTATCACGCGCCGAAACCCCGAAGACGGATACGCGCCCCGTGAGGGCTTGCCTGTGGCATGGCGGCGCCCGATCCCTTCGAGCCGGCCGCACCCGCTTTCAAACGCTTTCGATTTGCCTTCAATCGATATCGTGAGGAGAGACCGCCCGGTCGATCTGTAGCTGGGTCTGTAGCTGGGGCGGCTGGACCCCGACAGGTGTCGGGGGCATTCGGCCAGGCGGCTGTCGCCATTCTGGCCACATGACGCAGCGATCCGCAACCTTGTTTCCGGCACTGCTTGCCGTGGCCGCCGAAGGGACGGCGCCCGAATGGGTGCAACTCGTTCCGGCCGGCGAGAGCCACGCCATCGACGGCCGCACATTCCGGCTGGACAATCCCGCCGCCGTCATTGCGACATCGATGCGGCCGGGCATCGAGCTGGCGGTCGACTGGGAACATGCCCAGGATCACCGCGCCGGCGACGGCGGTATGGCGCCGGCGGCCGGCTGGATTACCGAGCTTGCCGAGCGCGACGGCGCGATCTGGGGTCGGGTTGAATGGACCGAGCGGGGCCGCGCCTCCGTCGAGGGCCGCGAGTATCGCTACATCTCCCCGAGCCTCCTGCACGACAAGGCGCGCCGCGTCGTGCGCATCATCGGCGCGGGGCTGGTCAACCGGCCGGCGCTCGTGATGCCGGCTCTTGCACGCGAAACCACTCCCAAGGAGCCAGAGATGGACAAGGAACTCCTGGCGGCGCTCGGGCTCGAGCCCGACGCCTCCAAAGCCGACGCGCTCGAGGCCGTCGGCAAGCTGAAGGGCGACCTTCAGTCGGCCCAGGCCCGAGCGGAAACGCCGAGCCTGGACAAGTTCGTGCCGCGCGCGGATTACGACGCGGCGCTCACCCGGGCCACGGCCGCCGAGCAGACGCTGGCGGAGCGCGAAGACGCAGTCCGCGAGGCGGAGATCGCCGAGCTCGTCGACGGTGCGGTGAAGGCCGGCAAGATCGCCCCGGCCAATCGCGACTTCTATGTCGCGACCGCCCGCGAGGAGGGCGGGCTGGAGCGGCTCAAGACCTTCGTGGAGAGCGCCCCGCAGGTCGTCGCCAAATCCGGCCTCGACGACAAGGATGCGCCCGGCGGCCCCGGCGCGCTGACCGATACGGAGAAAGCCGTCTGCCGCCAGCTCGGCATGACGGAGGAGGACTACGCCAAGTCCAGGAACGAGGAGACCGCTTGACATGACGGCGCTGACACGGGACCGCAACACGCCGCGCGCGGCCGGCGACATCGACGAGCACGACGCCAAGGGCGGCGTGCGCATCTTCGCCGGCTCCATCGTCTGCCTGGACGCCACCGGCCATGCCGTGCCGGGCGCGACGGCGGCCGATCTCACCGCGGCCGGCCGGGCGGAAGCCCATATCGACAATCGCGACGGGGCAGACGCGGATCTCCGCGTGCCGACACGGCGCGGCATCTTCCGCGTCGCCAATGACGGGGCCGACCCGGTCGACCGCACCCATATCGGCGCCGACTGCTACGTGGTCGACGACCAGACCGTGGCGGCGACCGATGGCGGCGGCACGCGTTCCGTCGCCGGCCCGGTCGTCAATATCGACGCGCTCGGCGTCTGGGTCCGCCTCGGCGTCGTCTAACTCAAGGGACATCCCATGCTGATCAACAGGACCAATCTCGACGCCATTCGCGTCGGCTTCAAATCGTCCTTCCAGGCCGGCCTCGGCCAGGCGCCATCGCAGTACAAGCGCGTCGCCACCGTCGTGCCGTCCTCGACGAAGGAACAGAAATACGGCTGGCTCGGCAAGGTTCCCAATGTGCGCGAATGGGTCGGCCCGCGCGCGCTCCAGAACCTCCAGGAGCACGACTACGCCATCAAGGAGAAGCCCTGGGAGCTGACCATCGCGGTCGACCGCGACGACATCGAGACCGACAATCTCGGCATCTACAAGCCGATGTTCGAGGAGATGGGTTCGTCGGCCGGTTCGCACTACGACCTGATCACCTTCTCCACGCTGAAGAAGGGCTTCGAGCTGCCCTGCTATGACGGGCAGGCCTATTTCGATACCGACCATCCGGTGCTCGACGAGGACGGCAACGAGACCTCCGTCGCCAATACCGATGGCGGCGCTGGCGCGCCCTGGTTCCTGATGGCGGCCAACAGGCCGCTCAAGCCCGTCATCCTCCAGAAGCGCAAGGACTTCGAGTTCGTCGCCAAGGACGATCTCAAGGACGATAACGTCTTCATGAACAAGGAGTTCGTGTACGGCACGGACGCCCGGTTCAACACGGGCTTCGGCTTCTGGCAGATGTGCTGGGGCTCCGCCCAGCCGCTCACACCCGCCAACTACGAGACGGGCCGCACGGCGCTGACCGCCATGAAGGGCGACTATGGCCGTCCGCTCGGCCTGATGCCCAATCTCCTGGTCGTCGGACCGGGCAACGAGGGCGCCGGGCGCGACATCCTCAAATCCATGCTCGTCAATGGCGGCGAGAGCAACAAATGGGCGGGAACGGCCGAGTTGCTCGTCGTGCCCTGGCTCGCGTAACCGGAGGCCCCCATGGCAGCGAAAAGCCAGACAAAGGCGGCTGAGAACAAGGCCGCCACCACCGATGCACCCCAGCCGCCAGCCCAGGGCGGAGCCGGCGATACGGCCGGCTCCGCAAAGGGCAACGAGGCAGGGGCCGGCACGGATGTGCTGGAAGTCACCGCGCGGCAGGACCGCCGCCGGCGGGCCGGCTTCGCCTTCGGGCGAGCGGCTGTCCGGATCCCAGTCGCCGATCTCACAGAAGCACAGATCGGCGCGATCGAGGCGGACCCGCAGCTCGTCGCCACGCGCAAGACGGCGGACGGCAAGCCCGAGACTTGAGGTTCTCCCCGGAGCGGCCGGCCGTCAGCCGCTCCACTCGGGCCCCCGGCGACGGTGTGCGCCGGGGGCATTTTCGTCCAGCGAGGTGAGCTCTCCCCATGTACGCGACCGAGGCCGATATCGACCGGCTCTATCCGGGCCAGCTCGACCGTCTCGCCTGGGACATGGAGGCGGAGGCGCGCGACACCGCGCGGATCGCCGCCGCGCTCTCCGACGCCACGGCCTTCGTCAACTCCTATATCGCGGCGCGCTACCCGCTGCCGCTGTCGACAGTGCCCGACGTGCTGGTCACCCTCTGCGTCGACATCGCGCTCTGGCGCCTCGCCTCGACCGCCGATCTCCTCACCGAGGAGATCTCCTACCGCCACAAGCACGCTCACGACTGGCTGAAGGACGTCGCCGCCGGCCGCGCCGCCCTCGATGTCCCCGCCGGCACGCCCGAGGCGACCGCCCCGGACCTTCCCGAGCTCGACGCGCCCGAGCGCCTGTTCCGCCGCGAAAGGGGGCTCTAGATGTCGTCTGTCTCCATATCGGCCGATGTCGAGGGGCTCGCGCAAGCGGTCGCGGCCATCGACCGGCTTGCCGAGCTGCCCACAAACGACCTGCTCGACGTGATCGGGGCGACGGGCGAAAGCCAGACGCGCCGGCGGATCGAGGAGGAAAAGACCGCGCCGGACGGCACGCCCTGGGCGCCGAACCGGGCCGGCACCTCCATCCTGCTTCAGACCGGACGGCACCTGCGCGACTCCATCGGCTATCGCGTCGGTTCGGACGAAGTCGAGTGGGGCTCCGCCTGGGAGCATGCGGACGTCCACCAGTTCGGCATGACGATCAAGCCGCGCAATGCCAAAGCGCTGAGCTTCGAGATCGGCGGCGAGACGGTCTTCGCCCGCGAGGTGACGATCCCCACGCGGCCGTTCCTGGGGCTCTCGGCCGACAACGAGGCGGAGATCGCGGAGGTGATCGACGACTTCATCGACGCGACCATCGGGGGCACCCCCTCGGGGGGACGCCATGAGCATGCCCAGGATCGCGGATCTCCTGGACGCCATCGTCGCCGAGCTCGGCGCGCTCGACGGCATCGAGGATTGCGACCGCCATGGCGGCCGGTTCGATGTCGCCGAACTCAAGCGTTTCGCGGTCAAGGCACCCGCCATCCGGGTCGCCGCGCTCGGCATCCGCGCGGTGAGCCAGGTCGACACCGGCGAGCAGGATGCGCGCCTTCGCATCGGTGCCTTCATCGCGACGAAGGACCGCCCGGAGCGGACGCGCGACGATGCCGCGCTCGCCTACGTCCAGCGCGTGATCGAGACCGCCCAGCTCGGCCGCTGGGGGCAGCTCAAGGTGCACCCGGCGCGCGATCTCACCGCCGAGAGCCTCTATTCCGGCGAGGTCCAGACGACCGGCATCGCGCTTTGGGGCGTGGTGTGGACCCAGACGGTGCGCATCGGCGACCCGGACACGGAGATCGCCCCATGAGCTGGGCGGGCGACATCGAGATCCAGCTCGCCGAGGTGGAGCGCCGGCTCGCCAATACGGTGCGCGTCGGCAAGGTGGCCGAGCTCGACGCCGCCAGGGGGCTGGTGCGCGTGGAGATCGCGCAAGACCGCGACGGCAACCCGGTGCTCACCCCCTGGCTGCCCTGGAGCGAGCGCGCCGGCGGCATCCGCACATGGTCCCCGCCGAGCGTCGGCGAGCAGGTGCGCGTCGTCTCGCCCTCCGGCGAGGTGGCGCAGGGCTGGGTCGATCCGGGCGGCTTCTCATCCGATCACCCGGCACCGTCCGACGATGGCGGCCGCCATGTCATCGACAATGGCGAGGTCCGCGTGGAGATCGCCCGCGACGAGGTGATCGTGACGCGCGCCGGCGACGTCGTCGAGATGCGCGACGGCTATATCCGCCTGCTCCAGCACGACAACGATGCCCGCCTCGTCGCCCATGCCGACCAGGCCAAGATCGCCTGGGCGCTGCCGACCGAACGCGCCGTCTTCGTCGATGGCGATGGCATCTGGCTCACCGAGGATGCGGGCCGGAAGGACGATCCGTTCCCGGACATTTGATGTCGTGGACATTTGAAGGAGGTTTCGAAGTGGCTTCGAAAGAGCTTTACAAGATCGTCGACGGCGTCTGGATCGCCGGCAAGTGGCACGAGCCGGGCGACAAGGTCGCGCTCACCCCGCAGGAGCGCAAATATCTGCCCTATTGGGCGCTCGCCCCGGTCAAGGCCCCCGCGAAAAAGCCGGCCGAGAAGACCGCGGCCAAGGCCCCGCCGGAGCCCGAGCGCCAGGCGAAGCCCGCCGCCAAGCCCGCCGCCAAGACGTCCCGGAGCTGATCCCATGCCCGGCCTCGATCGCGAGACGGGGAGCGCGACGGATGGCTTCGACCATGTCGTCCAGTCCATCGGCGTGATCCTCACCACGCCCAAGGCCACGCGCGTCATGCGCCGGGAGTTCGGCTCCGACGTGCCCGCGCTGCTCGACCGGCCGCTCAACGCCGCGACCGTGGTCGACGTGATGGTCGCGGCCGCCGACGCCATCGACCGGTGGGAGCCGCGCTTCCGGGCGGAGAGCATCGACGTCGCCGGCGGGCCGGACGGGCGGCTCGATATCGCGGTCTCCGGCACATATTTCCCGCGCGGCCATCTCGGCGACTTCACGCGGGCAAGCGAGGCACGCGCGGAGATGAGCCTGTGACCGGCATCACATTCACGGATCTGGAGAACCTCGATCCCCCGCAGATCGTCGACGAGCTGGACTACGAGACGCTGCTCGCCGCGATCCGCGCCGACCTGCTCGCGCGCTTCCCGGATGTGGAGGGGCTCATCGATCTGGAAAGCGAGCCGGCCCGCTATCTGATCGAGGCGGTCGCCTATCGCGAGCTCCTGCTGCGCGCCCGCGTCAACGATGCGGTGCGCGCCAACATGCTCGCCTTCGCCGGCGGCTCCGATCTCGACCATCTCGCCGCCTTCTACGACGTGGTGCGTCTGGCGGCTGAGAGCGACGAGGCGCTCAGGCGGCGCACCGTGCTCGCCATTGCCGGGCGCTCGCCCGGCGGCACCGCGCCGCGCTACCGCTCCGTCGCGCTCGGGGCCGATATCCGCGTCGCCGACGCCATCGCCTGGCGCGACG
The DNA here is from genome assembly GCF_015482775.1 of Kaustia mangrovi. Lineage (GTDB taxonomy): Bacteria > Pseudomonadota > Alphaproteobacteria > Rhizobiales > Im1 > Kaustia > Kaustia mangrovi. The sequence continues at coordinate 3,938,284 of NZ_CP058214.1, forward strand.
ATCTCTCGCCCGTCGTCCGGGTCGCCGTCTTCGCGACCGACAATGGCGGCATGGCGGACGCCGCGCTTCTGGAGGCGGTGCGCGTGGCGCTGAACGACCCGGCGGTGCGCATGGTCAACGACACGATCGCGGTGCGCTCGGCCGTCACCACGACGGTCGATGTCGAGGCCGATATCTGGCTCCTGCCGGAGACGCCCAACTCCGTCTTCGACGTGCTGGAGGAGACCTTGCGCGAGGCCTGGGCCGCCGAGAGCGGCCTCGGCTTCGACATGACGCGCTCGTGGCTCACCGCCCGGCTCATGGTCTCCGGCGTTCACCGTGTCGAGATCCGTGCGCCGGCCGAGAATGTCGTTCTGCCGCCCTTCGAGGCCGCGCGTTTCGGCACCATCACTCTCAACAATGCCGGGCGGGATTATTGATGGCTCTCTTGCGTCTAGAACGGCACCGGCCCGCTCCCCCACCCGGCCACCCAAAGGAGCGGGCCGGTGCCTTGTGCCCCATTGAGCGGAGGGGCCGATGAGTGCGCACCTCCTGCCGCCCAATGCCACGGAGCTCGACAAGGCCTTCTCGCTCACCTTCGACCCGGCGCCCGAGCTCACCCCGGCCATCGACGCCATGCGTGGGGCGAAGCTCGTCGCGCCGCCGCCGAGCTGGCTGCCCTGGCTGGTCTACGAGTACGGGCTCGGTGAGCTCACGCCCTACGTCCCCAATCTCTACGACCTGATCCGCGAGGGGATCGACTGGCAGCGGATCCGGGGAACGCCCGCGGCCCTTGCCATGGGGCTCGGCTGGATCGGCTATGCGGGCGATATCGAGGAATGGCCGACCCGGCGGCGCGCCTGGAGCCGCTTCCAGCTCCGGCTCGACCGGGTACGCGATACGGAAGACCCCGACCTTGACCGCATCGAGGGCATCGCCACGCTCTCCCCGCCGCTGCGCTCGCGCTTCTGGCGCGGGTTTCACGGCTATGACGTCCGGCCGCTGGACTGGAGCTGGCAGCGCTGGAGCGGTGCGCGCTGGGCGTCCTTCTCCGGCGTGCGCCTCCGCGAGGGCGGCCCCAAATGGTCCTTCGAGCGCACTCACGATGTGGACCGCACGCTGACGCAAGGCGAGCTCGAGGCGGTCGGCGCCTGGATCGAGCCGACCGGCGGGGCGAGCCTCTCCTGGGGGCCGTTCCCGTGGACAACACCCGGCATCGCCTGGACCGACAGCGGCGAGGAGGCCCGCCGGCGCGCCATCGCCGCCAATCTGGCCGCCCGCGACATCTATGTGGCGCTGATCGACGGCAACGACCAGGTGATCGGCTATCGCCGGGCGCGCGCCGTCCATGCCGTCTCGCTCGAAGCGGCCGGCGCTTACGAGGTCGACGGGGTGCGCTGGTCGCCGGACGCGGAGGGCAAGGCCGTCTATGTGGAGGCGCTGACCGGCTTCGGAGATGGCGCCGGGTCGACCGTCGCGGCCGTCGCGCTCGCCTTCGATGCCGCACCCGTCGATCCCGCCCGGCCGGGCCTTCTCTGGGCCGGCCCCGGCGAGCTCTCCACGCCCACCGGCCTCGTCGCCGAGACCCCGATCGCCATCGCGCTCGGGGAGACCGTGCGCGAGCGCATCCGATTCATCCTGAGGAGCTGACCCCAATGGCCCACGAGCACCGCTCCGGACTTTCCGACGCCTATGACCGCATTGCCGAGCGGCCCCACCATGCCCGGCTGGTCTTCCGCGAGAACCGGCTCGGCCAGGCGGCCGAGCTCAACGAGCTCCAGTCCATCGCCGAGGCGCGAGGGCAACGCATCGGCAATCTGATCGGGCGCGACGGCGACCGGGTGGAGGGCGCGGAGATCGTCGTCGACGCGCAAGCCGGAATAGTGACGCTCACTGCCGGCCGCGTCTATCTGCGCGGCGATGTGCGCGCCGTCTCCGAGGCGGTGCTCGCCGGCGTCCCCATGGCGGGCGATGTCCGCATCGGCGTGCGCTACCGGGTGAGCGTCGTCACCGAGGTGGAGGATCCCGAACTGACGGGGCTCGCGCCCGGCACGGACGCGGAGGGCGAGCCGGGCGCGGCGCGCGAGGTGGAGAGCGTCGTCTGGGGCTTCGAGGGCGACGGGCTCGCCGGCGAGCTTTACGGCGTCTATCTGCTGCGCGACGGCGTTGCCATCGACCAGACGCCGCCGCCCAACCTCTCCGGCGTCAATGCGGCCATCGCGCAATATGACCGCGACGCCAACGGCAACTATATCGTGGAGGGCTGCCGGGTGACGGCGCTCGGCAAGGTGGGCGGGGACCGGATCTTCGCGATCTCCGAGGGCGTCGCGAACATCATGGGGTTCAAGCGGACGCGGCACGTCGCCTTGAGGCATGCCGAGCCGGAGGCGTTCGACGCCGGCGTGGTCGATGCCGAGCCCCACACTTTTGCCGATGGCGGCTCGGGCACCGTGACCATTCCGCTCTCGCACACGCCCGTCGCCTCTATCCTCAATGCCATCGTCACGAAAGAGGTGACGGAGAGCGTCGTGCACGGCGCGGTCTCCGGCGCGAGCGACGAGCTCGGCAACACCTCCGTCACGGAGATCGTCTCGGTGACGCAAGGGGGAACCACCTATGCGGAGGGTGCCGACTACACCCTCAATGCCGACCGAGTCGACTGGTCGGCCGGCGGCGACGAGCCGGCGCCCGGCTCGAGCTACGACGTGACCTATCGCTATCTCGACGCGGTGGTGCCCGACACTTTCGACGACGACACGGTCACGCTCTCCGGCGGCGTGACGGGCGCGACCGTGCTCGTCTCCTACGAGTGGAAGCTGCCGCGCGTGGATCTCCTCTGCCTCGACCAGGATGGCAACGCGGTCTATCTCAAGGGCGTTTCCGCGCGCTCGCGGCCGACCGCCCCCGTCGCGCCGGTCACGCTCCTGCCGCTGGCGGAGATCTCCAATGGCTGGCGGGGCAAGCCGGCGGTCGCCAATACCGGCGTGCGCTCAGTGCATTACGACGTGCTCTGGCGTTATCTCAACCGTCTCGTCGACGCGCTCGACCTGATCGCGCTGGAGCGCCTGCGCCGCGACATCGACTCGCGCGAACCGGTGGCCAAGAAGGGCGTCTTCGTCGATCCCTTCACCTCCGACCGCTACCGCGATGCCGGCGAGGCGCAGTCCGCGGCCGTCTTTTCCGGCGCCATGCAGCTCGCCGTCGACCCGACCTTCTATGCGCCGCCACTCGCCGCCCCCGTCACGCTCGACTGGACGGAAGAGGTCGTGATCGCCCAGGAGCTCGCGACCGCGTGCCAGAAGATCAATCCTTACGCCAATTTCACGCCGCTGCCGGCCGGCCTGGCGCTCGATCCGGCAGCCGACTTCTGGGTCGAGCACGAGACCGAATGGACGTCGCCGGTCTCGCGCCAGTTCGGCTCCGGCTCGCGGACCCGCACGACGACGCGCGACGAGCTGGTCGACGAGCGCGAGGAGCTGCTCGAGTTCCTGCGCGAGATCGACGTCGGTTTCCAGATCTCCGGCTTCGGCCCTGGCGAGGAGCTCGACAGCCTCACCTTCGACGGCATCGACGTCACCCCCGCCGGTCCGCTTGCCGCCGATGCGCAAGGCGAGATTGCCGGCAGCTTTGCGATCCCCGCGAATGTGACGGCCGGCCAGAAGCTCGTGCGCGCGGAGGGTGCCGGCGGGGCCTTCGCCGAGGCCGCATTCGTCGGCCAGGGCGTCGTCGAGATCGACGTCATGAGGCGCGTCACCACGACCAGGCGCAGCCAGCCGAGCCGCTCCACGCGCCGGTCCATGTCCGGCGAGACGGGCGGCGGCGGAGCCGGCGCGGACCCGATCGCGCAGACCTTCATCCTGCCCGAGCCGCGCCATGTCGCCGGCGTGGATCTCAAATTCTGCCTGATCGGCGACACGGCAAACGGCGTGCTCGTCCAGCTCGTCACCGTGGAGAACGGCATCCCGACCACGGAAGTGATCGCCGAGGCCTTCGTGAACATGGCCACCGTGGTGCTCGACCAGTGGACGGCGATCCGCTTCCCGCTGCCCGTCTTCCTGCCGGCGGACCGGGAGTATGCGTTTGTCGTGAAGACCGACGATGCCGACCATTCCATCGCCATCGGCCGGGTGGGCGACTTCGACGCGGAGGCTCAGGAGTGGGTCTCCGCCCAGCCCTACAGCGTCGGCGTCATGCTGTCGTCGTCCAACGCCCGCACCTGGACGCCGCATCAGGCCGAGGACGTCACCTTCCGCCTCGTCGCCGCTGCCTTCGCCCCCGCCACCAAGGTGGTCGATCTCGGCCAGCACGATCTCGTCGACGCCTCCGACCTCATGGCGCGCGCGACCGTGGAGCTGCCGACGGCGGAGGCGCGCATGCAGTTCGAGATCGAGCGCGCCGACGGCTCGGTCACCCGGCTCGAGCCCGGCCAGGTCTGGGAGCTCGACCAATACATCACCGAGACGGTCGCCCTGCGCGCCGTGCTCACCGGCACGGCGACCATCTCGCCCATCCTCTATCCGGGCGTGCTCCTGGTCGCCGGCAAGATCCGCACCGAGGGCTCCTACGTCTCCCGCGCCTTCGCGATGGGCACCGGCATCCGGCTCGCCTCTTACCTCAAGGCGCTCCTGCCGGCGGGCTCCGGCCTCACGGTCGAGGTCGATGCCGGCGACGGCAACTGGCAGGCGGTCCCCTCCGGCGGCTCGACGCTCATCGAGGACGGATGGACGGAGAGGGAATACGAGCTCAACCCCCATAGCGCGCAGGAGGGCCGGCTGCGGCTGACGCTGACCGGCGGGCCGGCCGCCCGGCCCGCGGTCGCCGACCTGCGCGCGGTCTCGATCTAGAGGAGGCGGTGCCCATGGCCATCATCGACAACAGGACGCCCGCGCAAGACTATCTTCTGCCCGATGGCGCCAATGACCTGGAGGACGATGTCCTCCGGCTCGTCGCCGCGCTGTCGGCCATCGACACCGACGTGGCGGCGATCCTCGCCTCGCTCGCCGGCAAGGCGGATGTGGGGCATGGCCACGCCATCGGCGACATTGCCGGCCTCCAGGGCGCGCTCGACGGCAAGATGGATGCCGGCGCGACCTTCACTCTGGACGGCCTCTCCGACGTCGACGTGGCGGGTGCGGCGAACAACCAGGTGCTGATGCGTTCCGCCGGCCAGTGGATCCCGGCGAGCCTCGACGCCGCTCATATCGTCTCCGGCACCTTCGCCGAGGCGCGCATGCCGGCCTATCTCACATCGGCCGCGCTCGGGAACTCCTTCGCGCCCCTCTCGCACACCCATGCGATCGCCGGCGTGACGGGCCTCCAGACCGCGCTCGACGCCAAGGGCAGCCTCGCCTCGCCGGGCCTGTGGTCGGCGGTGCAGTTCGGCGGCGTGCAGCCGCTCGCCGACGGCGCCAGCGTCACGCCGGACATGAATGGCGGCCAGCACTGGTACTGGCTACTCGGCGCGGACGGCAACCTGCTCGAGGCGCCGGCCAACCTGCCCGCCGCCGGCACGGCCTCGGGCGCCGGCATTCTGGAGATCGCGATGTCGGGCGGCGCCTTCGTCCCGGCCTTCGATGCCATCTACAAGCAGGCCGATGGCGAGTCCGTCGACCCGCCGGCGAGCGCGGACGGCGAGACCACGCTCTATTCCTGGCTGCTCACCGCCGGCGGCGCGATCGTGCTCACAAAGATCGGGGACGGCCTCGCATGACGGTGCTCGCGCCTTACTACACGCTCGCCACGCCCCGGCTCTCGGGCTTCCTCTATATCGGCGACGATATGCAGACCAATGCGGCCAACCAGGCTTCCATGCTGTTTCCGGCAATGCCGATCGGCAAGCCGCAGGCCGACCGGCTCGTCATCTCGCTGCTCATGTCGTCGCGCTATTCGAGCGAGGGCCAATCGGGGAGTAACTCCTGGATCGAGGACGCCTTCATCGGCGGCGTGGCGGCGACGCGCAATGACGGCATTTCCTCCACCGAAAGGGCGCCAACCGCCATCGCCTCGCGAATCGTGCCCACGGGCCGCACGGCCGACATTGCCTACACGCTGCACAACCCGCAGCGCGGAGCGGCTGTCGGCGTCGGAGTTTTCTACGGGCTGTCCTCCGATGTCGCCGCCGACAGCGACCGGCTGCGCTTCTCGTCCGATCACACGCCGAGCCTGGCGATCACTATCCCCGCCGGCGGCATCGGTCTCTGGTCGGTCGGCATCGGAAACGACAGGGACTCGACACTGGCCTGGACCGGCGCGCCCGAAATCGCCCGCCGGGTCGATCCGGGATCCTTCGTCTGGTCGGCCGCCCTGGTCGTCAACGACACCGGAAGCGATCTTGTCGATCACGTGGCCGAAGCGAGCTGGACCTTCGACTCGCCGTGCACCATGTGCGCCGCTTCCTTCGCGCCTGGAGCCTGAGCCCATGCCTGCCTGGATCCGAGCCATAGGACGGGATGCGCTCCTTCATGCCGCCGCTGCCGCTGTCCTCACCGTCGCGATCGGCCTGGCCGAGCTGGCGTTTGGCACGCTCACCGCCTGGGGCCCGGCCATCGTGTCCTCCTGGTTCTTCCTGCGCGAGCTGACCCAGTGGCAGGCGCGCTATGCCGACAATGACGTGCGGAAGGGCTGGGCATTCTGGCGGGAGTGGAGCGCGGAGAAGCAGGCGGAGGCGTTCGTGCCGGTTGCGGCCGCTTGGGCCGTGTGGGCGGCAATCTCCTGACGCAATCCCGGCGCACCGGCCCTGTAGCGCAATTGCCACAGATGGGAAGAATTGCCCATCGGTACTTCGTTTTTCGAACGAGATCGGTAAAATCTGGCCTGGTAACGAGAGGGGCAGCATACGGGGATCCCATGAAGAAGCTACTGTTGACAAGTGCAGCCGCCGCGGCGGTGGGTGCGTTCGTGACCACCGGCGCGCAGGCCGCAGACCTCTATGTTCCGGCACCGCCTCCGCCGGCTCCCGTCTGGTCCTGGGCCGGCCCCTATGTCGGTGTTCATGCCGGCGTGGTTGACGGGGACATAGACGACAATCTCGGCACCAATACCCCGACCCCCGTTTTCACCGATGTGCGCGCTTCTGCCGGCCCCTCCACCAATGCCGACTCCATGGACCCGAACGGGATCATGGGCGGCATCCAGGCGGGCTACAATTTCCAGTTCGACAGCATCGTGCTGGGCATCGAGGGCGATGTGAGCCTCGGGGACGTCGACGACACGATCTATCCCTTCGTGCTCACCCCCGCAGACCGGATGGAAGCCCAGATGGACTGGATGGCGACGATCCGCGGCCGTCTCGGCTGGGCGATGGACCGCACGCTGTTCTATGTGACCGGCGGTATGGCCTTCACCGATCTTGAGCTGAAGGTCGACCTCGCGCGAGGTATTGACAGCGACAAGGACAAGAACTCCTATTTCGGCTGGACCGTCGGCGGCGGCGTCGAACACGCTTTCACCGACAATATCAGCCTGAAGGCAGAATATCTCTACACCGACTTCGGCAAGGAGAAGTTCAGCTTCTTCGGCGGCGGCATCGAGGAACCGCCCGAGGTCAGCGGCGATGCCAAGCTGAAGACCCACACCTTCCGCGTGGGCGTGAACTACCTGTTCTAGGCGAATACCGCCCCCGGTTGTCTGGAACAGGAGAAAGGCCATCGGGCAACCGGTGGCCTTTCGTTTATGGCGGCGGGCAAGAGAGGCGCCTTCGCCGCACTCCCCGACACCTGTCGGGGGCACCGCAGCGCATCCAGATTGCGACATCTCTAGGGGAATTGCCGGAGCGTAGCCGGCGGCCTCACGGAGATCAAGCGCATGACCACCGAATATCTGCACGGCGTCCGGGCGATCGAGATCAGCGACGGCCTGCGGCCTGTGCGCCGCGCCCGCTCGTCCGTCATCGGGCTCGTCGGCACCGCGCCCGACGCCGACGCGGCGGCCTTTCCGATCAACACGCCGGTCGTAGTGGCCGGCAATACGCGCACCGCCGCGCTGCTCGGGCAGTCCGGCACGCTCGGCGACGCCATGGCCGCGATCTATGCGCAGATCGGCGCCATCGTCGTCGTGGTCCGCGTCGAGGAGGGGGGCACAGCCGAAGAGACGCTCTCCAATGTCATCGGCGACCCGCTGGCCAAGACGGGCGCTTACGCGCTCATGACCGCCGAGCAGGTGACGGGCTACAAGCCGCGCATCCTGATCGCGCCGGGCTTCACGTCCGACCGGCCGGCGACGGGTATTCAGCGCATCGACGTGACGGCCGGTGGCACGGACTACACCGAGGCGCCGACCGTCGAGCTCGACGGCGCACCGACCGTGGCGGCGGAGGCCACCGCCGTCATCGAGAACGGCGCGGTCACGGCCGTGCTCGTCACCCAGCCGGGCCTTGGCTATGCGGCCGCGCCGACCGTGACCTTCACCGGCGGCGGCGGGGCGGACGCGACGGCGACCGCCGTGCTCGGCACGACCGCCAACCCGGTGACGGCCGCACTCACCGGCATCGCCAGCCAGCTTCGCGGCTGGGTCTTCGCGGACGGGCCGAACACGACCAACGCGGCCGCGATCTCCGCGCGCGGCGATTACGGCTCCGACCGGCTCATGCTGTTCGATCCGCACCCGCTGGTGTGGGATACTGGCAACGACACCAACGTCACCCGGCCGGCTTCCGCATACGCTGCCGGCGTCCAGGCTTGGGTGGATAACAAGCACGGTTTCTGGTGGCCGCTGTCGAACCGGCCGGTCAACGGCATCGTCGGTGCGACGCGGCCCATCGCCTTCTCGATCGGCGATGCCAACTCCGAGCACAATCTGCTCAACGAGAACGAGATCACGACGATCATCCGCAAGGACGGCTTCCGGTTCTTCGGGCTGCGCTCGACCGGCTCCGATCCGCTCTGGGCCTTCCTGTCGGTGCGGCGCACGGCCGACATGATCATGGACGAGATCGAGGCCTCGCATCTGTGGGCGCTCGACCGGCCGTTCTCGCAGCAGCTCGTCCGCGAGATCGTGGAGAGCGTGAACGCCTATCTGCGCACGCTGATCGTGGAGGGCGCCATCGTCGGCGGCGCGGCCTGGCTCAATCCCGATTTCAATCAGCAGTCCGACCTCGTCCAGGGCAAGCTCGCCATCGATTTCGACATCGAGCCCGTGGCGCCCATCGAGCGGCTGACCTTCCGCGTCCACCGCAACCCCGAATACTACACCGCCGCGATCGAGGAGATCGTCCGCGACCTGGCGGCCTAGAGGAGCTGACGCATGCTCGATTACGTTCTGCGCAACTGCACCCTGTTCGTCGACGGCATCGGCCTTCACGGGGCGGTCACCACCATCACCCTGCCCAAGCTCACCGAAAAGGTGGAGGAGCATCGCGGCGGCGGCATGGACGGGCCGATCGACATGGCGCTCGGGCTGGAGAAGCTCGAGGCGGGCCTGGAGATCGCCGACTACGACCCGCGCGTGCTGGGCCTGTGGGGCCTGGCGCCGGGCGTCGTCAAGCCCTTCACCGCGCGGGGGCATCTCGTCGGCGAGGACGGCGAGGACCGCTCTGCGGAGATCAACATGCGCGGCCGTCTGCGCGAGGCCGATCCCGGCGACTGGAAGCCGGGCGAGCGGGCGCTTCTGAAGGGCATGATCTCCTTACGCTACTACAAGCTCACCATCGGCGACGAGCTGATCCACGAGATCGACCTGCTCGCCGGCATCCGCACCATCAACGGCACCGACCAGCTTGTGGCCATGCGCCGCGCGCTGGGGCTCTAGGAGGGATTATGGCGCCCATCGAGTACACGCTGCTTCACCCGAAGGAGGTTTCGCGCGGGCGGACGATCTCGACTGTCACGCTGCGCCGGCCGACTGGCAAGGATATCCGCGCTATCGGCAATGTGCGCCGGCTGGAGGACACCGATTTCCTGGTGAAGCTGGTGGCCGATATGAGCGGGCTCGAGCTGGCGGTCATCGACGAGCTCGACGGCGAGGACGTGCTGGCGCTCGTGGAGCGCGTCTCGGGTTTTTTCGACAGTGCCCCGGCGAGGACGTCGACGAGTTGATCGCGGATATCTGCGCGGTCTTCGCCTGGTCGCTGTGGGAGGTCGAGGCCATGCCGGCCGACGAACTGGTCGCCTGGCACGGGCGCGCGATGGAGCGGGCGACGCTGAAAGCCAGGCTCAGGCTTTAGCCTCTTCCCCGTCGCCCTTTTTCATCTCGGCCGCGATCTTGCGGGCGAGGCGCTCGTCCCGCTCCTCGATGGCGTCGCCGGCGGATTTCATGATCCGGTCGATGAGCCGGGAGATCAGGACAAAAGGAATGAGGACGCCGGCGATAACGGACACCCAGATAATCACGTCCATCACAACTTCGGGCAGTGCCAGATAGCTCTGGGCGAACGTGAGGCCAAATCCTCCGAGAAACAGGACGAGCAGAAATCTAATCATAGCGGACAGCCCCCATGGCCAATTTCGACGTTGGCGTCACTGTACGCCTGATTGACCGGTTCAAGCAACCTGCGCGGGCATTGGGCGGCGCGCTCGGCCGCCTGGGCGACCGCTTCCGGAGCTTCGGACAATCGGCGGGCAGTGCCGGTCGCGAAGTGGACACCTTCGCCGACCGCATCAGCACGCGCTTCGAGAAGCTGCAAGGCACGTTGGGCGCGCTTGGCATGTCGTCGCTTGCCCTCGGGCCCATGCAGCAGACGGGCGACGCCATCATGCGCGCCATGCGCAAGCCCATGGCGGCGAGCGAGAGCTTCGAGGACCGGTTGATCGCCTTCGGCAACACCGCTGGCATCTACGGCGCCTCGCTCAAGACCATCGAGGACCGGCTCGACGCGCTCGGCCCCGCCACCAACCGCTCCGCCGGCGAGCTTCTCGAAGCGCTCGAAGTGCTGGTCGCCAAGGGGCTCGAGCCCGATCAGGCGCTCGGCGCGCTCGAGGCCGTGGGCAAGGGCGCGACGGCCACCAAGGCGCGCGTGGAGGAGATGGCGGCGGGATCCTTCGCGGTGCTCTCCAACCTCAAGGTGCCGGTGGAGGATCTCACTGCCGCGCTCGACGCCATGCATCTCGCCGGCCAGCGCGGAGGCTTCGAACTCAAGAACATGGCGAAGGAGTTCCCCATGCTCACCGCCGCCGCGGCCGGGCTCAAGATGCGTGGCGTCGGTGCGGTGGCGGACATCTCCGCCGCGCTTCAGGTGGCATTGAAGGGGGCGGGCTCCCCCGACATCGCGGCGAACAACATGCAGAACTTCATGAACAAGCTCACCGCGCCGCTCACGGTCAAGAACTTCGCCGACTTCGGCGTCGATCTGGAGAAAGAGCTGGCCAAGGCGGCCGAGCGCGGAATCTCGCCGATCGAGCACATGCTCGAGGTGATCCAGGAGGTGACCGGCGGCGACATGTTCCGTGTCGGAGAGATCTTCCAGGACAAGCAGGTGCGGGAATTCCTGGTGCCCATGCTCGCCAACATGGAGGAGTATCGCCGGATCCGCGACGAGGCTATGGCCGCGCGCGGCGTGATCGACGAAGACTATGTCCGCCAGGTGGACAATGCGGCGGCGTCCACTAACCGATTGGCGAATGCGACCGAACGGCTCCAGCGTTCCATAGGCGATGCCGTCAACCCCGATGTTGCCTCCATGAAGGACCGACTTGCCGGCTGGCTGGACCGGGTAAACGCCTTGATCGAAAGCGAGCCCGACGCGGCCAAATGGATAGGTAGGCTGTCGTTGTTCGCCGGCTGGGTGGCCTCTCTGACAGCCAAGATCGGCTCGGTCGCAGTAGGCATCGCCGGCTTTATCGCCGTCATGAAGATGGCCTTCGGCTTCGTGCCGGGCGCCAGGCTGCTCGGCAGTGTTCTGCGCGGTATCGGGCGCGGCGCGGGGGCGTTGGCTCGCCTCGGCCGGGCCGGCTTCGGCGGCTTTTTCTCGGGCCTCGCCAAGGGCGCCAAGACGGCGGCGGCCGAAGTCGGCCCGCTAAGCCGGAAGACCGGCACCCTTCTCGGCCGCTTCAAAGGGCTTTTGAACGTCCGCAACGCCCTCAAGGTCGGCGGCGCCCTCGCGCTCGGCTCGGCCATGGTGGACGATCTCACGCGCAGCGTGGACGAGCGGCTCAAGGCCTCCGAGGCCTCCGCCGCGCGCTTCAAGGCCGCCGAGAACGCCCTCGACGACACCGCCTTCGGGCGCGCCTGGTCGAGCCTCGTGGAGGTCGCCGACAGCCTCAAGGCGCGGCTCGGCCTGGCAGATGGCGAGGCCCCGAAGCGCAAGATGCTCGAGGACGTCGCCCAGGAGGTCGACCAGAGCCGCACGGTCAACCAGGACGTTGCGATCTCCAACAACATCACCGTCAACGCCCGGACCGATGCCTCGCCGCAGGCCATCGGCAACGCGGTGGCGCGCGGGGCGGAGGACGGCACGCGCCGGGCCTCCGGCGCGCTGCACGACGGCGGCGCCTTCGGCCCGGCCTATCAGGGGGCGCCGTAAATGGCCGGCGTGCTCATGGGGCTCGGGCCGCTGCGCTTCGAGGTGGCGAAGACGGCCTATGAGGAGCTCGCCCGCAAGGCGGAGGCCCGCTGGCCCGCCCAGGAGCGCATCGGCCGCGCGCCGGCGCTCCAGTTCGTCGGGCCGGGCGCGGACACCATCGAGCTCAACGGCACCGTCTATCCCGGCCAGATCGGCTCGGCCGACACCGTCGACCGGATGCGCGAGCTGGCAACGGACGGCGAGGCGATGATGCTCGTCTCCGGCACGGGCCGCGTCTTCGGCCGCTTCGTCATCGTGCGCGCGGAGCACACCGGCTCGCATTTCGACGAGCGGGGCGGCGCGCGCCGACTTGAGTTCCGGCTGGAGGTCCGCGCCTATGGCGAGGACGGCAAGGGCTCCTCCAGCGTGTGGAGGCTTTACCGATGATGGCGAGATCCCGCGAGGGCGACACGATAGACCTCATCGCCTGGCGCGAGATGGGCACGACCACGGCGGTGGAGGAGATCCTGGAGCTCAATCCCGCGCTCGCCCGCCTCGACCCCGTGCTGCCCATCGGCACACCGGTCGAGCTGCCCGAGATCGTGCCGTCGCCGCCCGTCCGCCAGACGGTGCGGCTGTGGGATTGAGCGGATCCGACCGAAGGAGCGAAAGCCATGCAGAACCCCGATCGACAGTCCGGCCTGCCCGCCGGCCAGCTTCGCAGCTTCGTGGAGCGCATCGAGCGGCTGGAGGAGGAGAAGACCTCCATCGGCGCCGACATCAAGGAGGTCTATGCGGAGGCCAAGGCCCACGGCTTCGACACCAAGATTATGCGCAAGGTGATCGGCTTGAGGAAGAAGGACCGCGCCGAGCGCGAGGAAGAGGACACGATCCTCGATCTCTACATGCACGCGCTCGGCATGGTGCCCGAGCAGGCCGCGCCGGACGATTGAGCGCATGACGCCCGCCTTCCGCGTGTTCGCCGACGGGACCGACGCGACGGCGCCGATCGCCGACCGGCTCCTGGAGCTCACCGTCACCGACAGTCCCGGCATGGAGGCCGACGAGGTCGCCTTGCGGATCGACGATCGCGGCCACCGCGTGGCGCTGCCCCGGCGCGGCGCGGGGCTCAGGGTGCAGCTCGGCTATCTGGAGACGGGGCTTGCCGATATGGGGCTCTATACCGTCGACGAGGTGGAGGTCGAGGGCCCGCCCTGGACCATCGGCGTGCGCGGCCGCTCGGCCGACATGCGCGAGAGCTTCAAGGAGCAGAAGAGCCGTCATTGGGAGGAGACGACGCTTGGCGACGTCGTCGGCAGGATTGCCGGCGAGCACGGCCTCGCCGCCGCTGTGGATCCCGCCATCGCGGACCGGCCGATCCCGTATTTCGCGCAGACGGCGGAGAGCGACCTCCATTTCGTCACCCGTCTCGCGCGGCGCCACGGCGCCATCGCCAAGCCCGCCGGCGGCGCGCTCGTCGTCACGACGCGGGGCAGCGGGCGCACCGGCTCCGGCATGGCGATCCCCGCATTGACCGTGCGGCCGGGCGACGTGACGACGGTGCGCGCCACCTTGCGCGACCGCCCGGCCCACCGCGCCGTCCAGGCCGACTGGCAGGACCGCGCCCGCGTCTCCCGCGAGCCGGTGATCGTCGGCGAGGGCGAGCCGAAGATGATCCTGCCCCATGTCTACCCGGACGAGGAGGAGGCCCGCCGCGCGGCGGACGCCCGCGCCCGCGAGCTCGACACCGCGAAGGGCCGCCTGTCGGTGGAGATGCCCGGCGCGACGTCCATCGTCGCCGAGCGCCAGGTGGCGCTTGCCGGCTTCCGCGATGGCCTCGACGGCCTGTGGACCGTGACCCGTGCCGAGCACGTCCTCGACGGGAACGGGTATCGGACCCGTTTCGAGGCGGAGGCCGGCAAGGAGACCTGAATTCCCCCGGCCGACGGGGGACGGGGCGCGGCAACGCCCCGAACCGGGAGAAAGCGCTCCCATGACCGCAAGCGGCCGCCTCGCGGCCATCCCGCCACCGTGGACCACGGCGGTGGGGGATATATCCCAGGACCCATTAATGGAGAGTATCAGTATCCGGTGCGGATCTTGCCGCCGCCTCTTGTGCAAGACGGCGGAGCGAGCGATAGCTGGCGTCGTCGAGATCAAGTGCCCGCGCTGCGGGACGATCAACAGCCTGAGGCCCACGAGCCCTCAACCCGAACGCCAGCCGGAGCGTCCTGAGAAAGACAAGGACGCATGCACTGGCAGCTCCATAACACCGACGCCATCGCCTGGCTGATCGACCAGTCGCCCGACCAGTTCGATGCCCTGGTGACCGACCCGCCCTATTCCTCCGGCGGGCTCCACACGAAGGACCGCACGGCCGACAGCGCCAACAAGAAGTATCTCAGCAGCCCTAGCCTCTATCCGGAGTTCGCCGGCGAGAATCGCGACCAGTTCAGCTATATGCAGTGGTCCACGCTCTGGCTCACTGCCGCCCACCGGACGCTGAAGCCCGGTGCGCCGGCCATGATCTTCACCGACTGGCGCCAGCTCGCCGTCATGTCCTCCGCAATCCAGGCTGCGGGCTTCACCCTTCGCGGCTGCATCGCCTGGGACAAGACCGAGGCCGTCCGCCCCCAGAAGGGCCGCTTCCGCCAGCAGGCGGAGTTCATCCTCTGGGGCTCCAAGGGCCCCTGGCACGACAAGGCCGGCCCGACGCATCCCGGCGTCTTCCGCGTCCCCGTGACCGCCGGCGGCCCCAAGCGCCACACGACCGGCAAGCCCGTCCCCCTCATGGAGGCGCTGGTGAAAGCCTGCCCGCCGGGAATCGTCCTCGACCCCTTCGCCGGCTCCGCCTCGACAGGCGTGGCCACACTCCGCTCTGGCCGCCGCTTCGTCGGCGTCGAGCGGGAGGAGGCGTACTACAGGATCGCGTGTGAACGGCTCAGCGAGGAGGGCTAGGGCTCGACAACGTTCAAGGGCCGCTCGAGGGAGTATCGAGCGGCCCTCACTTGACCTTCGAAACCCGGCGCGGCTACAGGATGCAGTGGCTACAGATTCAAGTGTCCGACACTCCAATTTGATGTGTCCGGCTACAGCGGGGGTGACGACAGGGTGACAGGGACGGGGGTGACGACAGGGTGACAGGGGCAGGGGTGACGGCAAGGGGACAGGGGCGAGGCTGAGCGGCGGGGCCTCGTCCTGTCTGGCCGCCCGTTCCTCTTTCAATCGCCACTGGCATGTCTCACCTCCCTGACCACCGATCTCGCCCCGCCCCGATCGCCAGTCCCGTTGTGCCCCAACCGTCATTGCCACCGCCCCCGACCGTCATTCCCGCGAAAGCGGGAATCCATGGACCGTCCCCCTTGCATCCATCGCAGGCGACTGTCCGTATCGAGGCCACCGACGACAGGCCGGAACGGAGCGATATGGCCCTGAAGCGCCATGTTTCTTCGCATTGCGGTTTCGTTGCTGCGGAATCGCTTTGCAAAGGCGTCAACGCGGTGTTAAACACGCTCGCCAACCTGTAGGCATCGGACGGTTTGGTCGCCCGGCCCGGCTGGCGTTCACGAAAAGCGCCGTTGCCGGGATGGTCGGTCAGTCGTTCACATTGGAGGCTGGCACCATGGCGAACGCGGTCGACGCATCGTCCCTTCCCATTTATCTCACCTTCGACGACGTTCTGCTCAAGCCGGCCGAATCGGCCGTCCTGCCCGCCGATGTCGACATCCGCACGCGGCTCACCCGCGATATCACGCTCAATATCCCGATCATCTCGTCGGCCATGGACACCGTCACCGAGGCGCCGCTCGCCATCGCCATGGCGCAGGCCGGCGGCATCGGCGTCCTCCATCGCAACATGACGCCGGAGGAACAGGCCGAGCATGTGCGCCAGGTGAAGAAGTTCGAATCGGGCATGGTCGTGAACCCGCTCACCATCGCCCCGGACGCGACGCTCGCCGACGCCATGGCGGTCATGGAGCGCCACGGCATTTCCGGCATCCCGGTCACCGAGCATGTCGGCAACGGGGCGGGCCGGCTGGTCGGCATCCTGACCAACCGCGACGTCCGTTTCGCCACCGATCCGCGCCAGCCGGTGAGCGAGCTCATGACGCGCGACAACCTCATCACCGTCTCCGAATCGGTCGACCGGGAGGAGGCCAAGCGGCTGCTCCACAAGCACCGGATCGAGAAGCTGCTGGTCGTGGACGGCGACTATCGCTGCGTCGGCCTGATCACGGTCAAGGACATGGAGAAGGCGGCCCGCCACCCGAATGCCGCCAAGGACGAGCAGGGCCGGCTGCGTGTCGCCGCGGCGACCGGCGTGGGCGACAAGGGCTACGACCGGGCCGAGCATCTGGTCGATGCGGGCGTGGACCTCATCGTGGTCGACACCGCGCACGGCCACTCCCATCACGTCCTCGACCAGGTCCGGCGCATCAAGCGACTGAGCAACAAGGTCCAGGTGATTGCCGGCAATGTGGCGACCGCGGATGCCACCAAGGCGCTCATCGATGTCGGTGCCGACGCGGTGAAGGTCGGCATCGGCCCCGGCTCGATCTGCACCACCCGGGTGGTTGCCGGCGTCGGCGTGCCGCAGCTCACCGCCATCATGGACTGCGCCGACGGCGCGCGCGGCTCCGGCGTGCCGGTGATCGCGGATGGCGGCATCAAGTTCTCCGGCGATCTCGCCAAGGCCATCGCCGCCGGTGCCGACTGCGCCATGGCGGGCTCGCTGCTGGCCGGCACCGACGAGAGCCCGGGCGAGGTGTTCCTCTATCAGGGCCGCAGCTACAAGGCCTATCGCGGCATGGGCTCGCTCGGCGCCATGGCGCGCGGCTCCGCCGACCGCTACTTCCAGCAGGAGGTGAAGGACACGCTGAAGCTCGTGCCGGAGGGCATCGAGGGCCAGGTGCCCTACAAGGGCCCGCTCGGCAGCGTGCTGCACCAGCTCGTCGGGGGCCTGCGCGCCGCCATGGGCTATACGGGCTCGGCCTCCATCGCCGACTTCCAGGAACGCGCGCAGTTCATCCGCATCTCCGCGGCCGGCATGCGCGAGAGCCACGTCCACGACGTGACCATCACGCGCGAGTCGCCGAACTATCCGAGCCAGGCCTGACCCGGGAGGCATGCCGGAGATGTGGTGGCGCCTCGGTCTCGCCCTCGTGCTGCTCCTTGCGGGCTTCGTCTATCTCAACAACACCACCCTGCTGGCCTCGCGGCCGGCAGGGGAGCCCGTCCTGCTCGCCCATCGCGGCATAGCCCAGCGCTACCATACGGAGGGTCTCGACTACGAGACCTGCACGGCGGAGCGCATCCTGCCGCCGACGCACGATTACCTGGAGAACACGATCGCCTCCATGCGAGCGAGCTTCGAGGCGGGCGCCGATATCGTGGAGTTCGACATCCATCCTACCACGGACGGGCAGTTCGCCGTCTTCCACGACTGGACGCTCGACTGTCGCACCGATGGCACGGGCGTCACGCGCGAACACTCGATGGCGCAGCTCAAGGCGCTCGATATCGGATATGGCTACACCGCCGACGGCGGCGAGACCTTTCCCTTTCGCGGCAAGGGCGTGGGGGCGATGCCATCGCTGGAGGAGGTCCTCGCAGCCTTTCCGGACCGGCGCTTCCTGATCAATGTGAAGAGCCGCGACCGCGACGAGGGCGCAAGGCTTGCCGCGGTGCTCGCAGCCCTGCCGCCGGACCGCCGCGCCAATTTCATGGTCTATGGGGGCACAGAGCCGGTGGAGGCGGTCCATCGGGCGCTTCCCGAGGTGAAGACGGTCTCGCGCAGCGCGATCAAGGACTGTCTCATCCGCTATGTCGCCTATGGCTGGACCGGGCTGGTGCCGGAGGCCTGCCGGAACAGGGTCGTTCCGCTGCCGGTCAATATCGCGCCGTGGCTGTGGGGGTGGCCTGACCGGCTCGTGGGCCGCATGCGGTCCGTCGGCAGCAGCGTGTTCCTGCTCGGCCCCTATGGCGGCGGCGGCTTCTCCACCGGCATCGACACGGCGGAGGATATCGCACGCATTCCGGACGGCTATGCGGGCGGCGTGTGGACCAACGAGATCGAGACGGTCGCCGGCACCCTTCGGAAATAGGGGCGCCGGCAGACCTGTGCGGCGTCTCGTTTCCCTGCCGCCTAGAGCTCCGGCAGCGGGCGCTGTTCGGGCCGCATCTCCTCGAGCGACAGCATGAGCCGGAGGACGCCCAGATCGTCGAAGCGATGGCCGACGATCTGGATGCCGAGCGGCAGGCCGCCGGAGGTGTAGGTCCAGTTCAGCGAGGCCGCGGGCTGTTCCGACTGGTTGAAGGCCGCCGTGTAGGTGATGTGCTCGAAGGGCTTGGCGGGATCGCTTCCGGGGCAGGGCTCGTCGGCGTCATAGGCCGGGATCGGCGAGGTCGGCAGCAGCAGGAAGTCGTAGGGCTCCGTGGTCGACACGGCGGCGTCGCGCATGGCCATGATCTGGTTGACGGCCTCGGCGAGCTCCACCGCGGTACGGCCCTTGGCTCCTTGCGCCCATTCCGCGATGAAGGGCAGGACCTTGGCGGCCTTTTCCGGCCCGCGCTTTTCCAGATCGCCGAGCGCGCGCGACCGGAACAGGAGGTCGAGACCGTCGAGCATGCTGCGGGTGAGGAACGGGTCCACCGGTTCCACGATCGCGCCGGCGGCCTCCATGGCCCGGGCCGCGCCGTCGAGGGCGCCGAGCATCTCGTCGGTCGGCTCAAGGCCGATGCCGATATTGCGGACGAGGCCGATCTTCAGCCCCTTGAGCGGCATGGGCGCGGCGCCCGCATAGTCGTCGTCGGCCGGCGGCAGGCACATATAGTCGCGCGCATCCGGTTTGGTGAGCGCGCTCATGAGCAGCATGGAATCGGTCACGGTGCGCGTCATCGGGCCCGTCGTGCGGCCCCAATAGGGCGGATAGATCGGGATTCGCCCGAGGCTCGGCTTGTGCGCGAACACGCCGCAGGCCGCCGCCGGAAGGCGCACGGAGCCGCCGATATCGGTGCCGAGCGCGAGCGGGCCGTAGCCCGCCGCGAGCGCAGCGCCGGCGCCGGAGCTCGACCCGCCCGTATTGCGCGAGAGGTCCCAGGGGTTGCGCGTCGTGCCGTGGAGGCTCGAGACACCGGAGGAGAGCATGCCGAGATCGGGCATGGTGGTCTTGCCGACGATCACGCAGCCGGCCTCCTTCACCCGCGCGGTCGGCGGGGCGTCGTCGGTCTCCAGCTTGTCGAGGTCCGCCGCACTGGTGCCCGACGGTGTCGGGTGGCCGGCGGAGGCGATGATGTCCTTCACCGTGATCGGCACGCCATCCATGGGACCGAGCGGCTCGCCGGCGCGGTAGCGCGCCTCCGCGGCCTTCGCGGTCTCGAGCGCGTCGTCGGCCGTGACGAAGTACATGGCGTTGACCTTGTCCTCGCACTTGGCGATGCGGTCGAGAACGGCCTGCGTGGCCTCCACGGGCGACAGCGTGCCCGCGCGGTATTGCTGGGCGAGGGCGACCGCGCTCAGTTCATGCAAAGATCGGCTCATGGATGATGACCTCCCCGGTCGGTTTGGGCTGGACAGGAGAGGCGAGTATGGCGGCTCGCAGCCGCGGTGTCACCCGTGTGGCACCGGCCGGCCCCGACCGGGCCCGCACGCTTGCGTCCCGGCCGGGGGTTGCGGATGGCCGTCACATGCCGGCGGAGATCACCGCGCAGGCGATGCGCGCGCCGGCCCCGCCGATGGGCTGGCTCATCTGGTCGTCCCGGGCCTCGTGGATGACGACCGCCGAGCCGTCCCCGTCCGCGAGATTGGCCCGGCCTTCCACATCGGAGAGCGCGATCCGGTCGGAGAAGAACTCCGCGGTCGCGGTGCCGTCCTCATGGGCGATGAGATTGGGCAGGTCGCCGGAATCGGGCCCGTCCGGGTTCAGCAGGCCGTGCGCGGCCTCGCCGGGGTTGACGTGGCCCTTGGACGCCTTGAATCCTCCGGAGGCATCCTCGCAGGTTCCCACGCTGTGGATATGGATGCCGTGGGGGCCGGCCGGCAGCCCCGTCGCCTCCACGGCGAGGATCACGCCGTTCGGGCCGTCGGTAAGGGTCACCGTGCCGATGGTCTCGCCCTTGGCGTCGACGAGATCGCCCTTGGCCATGTCGTCGGCGGCGCTGGCGAGGGCGGGCAGGGCGATGGCGAAAGCAGCGACGAGCGATGGGAGGGTGTAACGCATGGGGGGAACGCTCCTTCCTTCGTGAATTGGCGGTCCCGTTTCCGGTGAAACGGCGCCTGAACTTGCCCCCGGCGGGACACAGGAAGCCCTCTTGCCGTTTCCACGGCTTGAAAGGTTCAAAACAAGCGCCCATAACCGGGGCGCCTGCCACCTTGAACGAGCGGGCTGATCTCATCAAGGACAACATGACGTTATGACTCCAGGCGGACGGATACAGGCGGCAATCGAGGTTCTGGACGATATTGCCGGGAATCGCCGGCCGGCTTCGGAGGCGCTGAAGGACTGGGGCCGCACCCATCGCTTCGCGGGCGCCGGCGACCGGGCGGCCATCGGCAATCTGGTTTTCGACGCGCTGCGCCACCGCAATTCGCTTGCCGCGCGCATGGGCGACGACGGTGCGCGTGCGCTTGCGCTCGCCGCGGCCGCCGGCATGCTCGACCTCACCGCCGACGCGCTCGACGCCATGTGCGCCGTTCCGCACGGCCCCGGGGCGCTGGGCGAGGCGGAGCGGGCGCGCCTTTCAGGAACGCCTGCGGCGGAGGCGCCGTGGATCGCGGGCGACTATCCCGACTGGCTGCAGCCGGCCTTCGAGCGCGTGTTCGGCGACCGCGCGGCGGAACAGGGGCGGGCGCTCGCCCGGCGCGCGCCCATCGACCTGCGCGTGAACACGCTCAAGGCGACACGCGACAAGGTCCTGCGCGCGCTGGAGCGCTTCGGCGCGCAGGCGACGCCCCTGTCGCCGCTCGGCGTGCGCATCGCGCCGCCCGGCGGCTTCGGCCGCAGCCCCAATGTGGAGCGTGAGCCGGGCCACGGGCGCGGCCATTACGAGGTGCAGGACGAGGGCTCGCAGATCGTGTCCCTGCTGGCCGGCGCGGGGCCGGGCCTCCAGGTTGCCGACATCTGCGCGGGCGGCGGCGGCAAGACGCTCGCCATGGCCGCGCAGATGGACAATCACGGCCAGATCTACGCCTATGACGCCAACATGACCCGGCTTCGGCCGATCTTCGAGCGGCTGCAGCGCGCCGGCGTGCGCAATGCGCAGGTGCTGGGCGCGCACGAGACGGACCGGCTGGAGGGCCTCGAAGGGCGCATGGATCTCGTCCTCGTCGACGCGCCGTGCTCGGGTACGGGGGCCTGGCGCCGCCGGCCGGACGCCAAGTGGCGCCTCACGCCGCGCGCCGTCGAGCGCCGCCTGGCGGAACAGCAGGCCGTGCTGCAGGAGGCCTGCCGGCTGGTGCGCCCCGGCGGCCGGATCGCCTATGTCACCTGTTCCGTCCTGCCGGAGGAGAATGGCGACCGGGTCTCGGCCTTCCTGAAGGCCGACCCGTCCTTCCGCCTCGTGCCGTGGACCGGGTTGTGGGCGCAGGCCGTGGGCGGCGAGCCGCCAGCCTCTGCGGATGGCAGCGAGGAGACGCTTCTCCTCACCCCGGCCGACCACGGCACGGACGGCTTCTTCCTCGCCGTCATGGAGAAGCAGCCGGAGACGTGAGGATTCTCTCACCCCTCGCGGCAAGCGATGGGGCCGGGGCAGCCTGCGCCCAAGCCGAAACACTCCGCTCATCCCGGCGAAAGCCGGGATCTCGGACGTCTTCTGCATGAGATCCCGGTTTTCGCCGGGATGAGCGGGGGAATATCCGGCCTTCAGGCCCTGTGGCGGGCGATCTCGGCGCGGGCGATCCCGGCGATGGCGGCAAGCGCCTCCTCGCTCGCCCCGTCCTGAGCCTGAACGGACATGCCCTGGATAATGGCGCCGACGAAGCGCGCGAGCGCTGCGGCATCCGTGTCGGCGCGCAGGTCGCCTTCCGCGACGCCGCGCGCGAGACGCGCCTCGAGGGCCGCAATGGCGTCCGCCCTGAGGCCGGCGACATGGGTGGCGACCGGCCTGTTCTCAGCCGCGCAGGCGAGTGTCGCGGTGGAGATCATGCAGCCCCGGGGCTGGCCCTCCCGGCAATATTCGTGCGCGGCCTCCCGCAGGAGACGGTCGAAGGCGTCCGCCGCATTGTCCTCCTCCTCGAGCGCGCGCGTGGCGAAGGCGCCGACAGTCTTGCGATAGTCGGCAAGCGCCTCGCGATAGAGCTCCGCCTTCGACTTGAAGGCGGCATAGAGGCTCTGCGGCGTGATCCCCATCGCCGCCGTCAAATCGGCAATGGACGCGCCCTCATAGCCAAGCCGCCAGAAAGTCTGGCGCGCCCGGGCGAGCGCCTCGCCGCGGTCGAATTCCCGCGGCCGGCCACGGGGCCTTCGGGGCGGTTCGGTCCGGTCGGTCTTATTTATCACAACGATCACTCTGGAATTATTGTGTCGGCCTGGCTATTTAAGGAACGATCGCTCCTAATATAGAGATTCCCGAGCCATGTGTCTCCTGCCTCGCCTCGCCTCGCCGTTCTGGAGGCTGTCCGCACTGGCGGAGCGCCTATCCTGAAGGCCCGCACGGTCGAGACCATGATGGCGGACCGGACGGGCCCGCAGGCGCAGACCCAGGGGCCCGGCTGGGGCTTCGGCATCGGTTGGGCGGTGCTCGACGACCCAGAGGCGGCTGGCACGCCGCAGGCGAAGGGCACCATCCAGTGGGGCGGGGCCTATGGGCATAGCTGGTTCGTAGATCCGGCGCGGGGGCTGACCGTCGTCGCGCTGACCGACACGGCCTTCGAGGGCATGTCGGGCCGCTTTCCGGTGGAGATCAGGGACGCGGTCTACGGCCGGTAGGGCCCCACCGGCATGGGGCGGATGCGGGCCAGGCGGCGGGCAAGGGCGCCGGCGCCCGGCGGCGGGACGCCATGGTGCATTGCACAGACACGCAATGTCGCGTAATTCGTCGCCTTGGCCCACTCTTGCAGACGAGTCTCCAAGGCCCATGACCGACCGCATCCTGATCATCGACTTCGGCTCACAGGTCACCCAGCTCATCGCGCGGCGCGTGCGCGAGCAGGGCGTCTATTCCGATATCGTGCCGTTCAACAATGCCGAGGGCGCCATCGACGATCCCTCCATCAAGGGCATAATCCTGTCCGGCGGGCCGGCGAGCGTGACGGAGGCCACGACCCCGCGCGCGCCCGATGGGGTCTATGAGAAGGGCGTGCCGGTGCTCGGCATCTGCTATGGCGAGCAGACCATGTGCGCCCAGCTCGGCGGCGATGTGGAGGCCTCCGACCATCGCGAGTTCGGGAGGGCCTTCGTGGAGATCAGGGACGGTTGCGCCCTGTTCGACGGCGTGTGGGCGCCGGGCGAGCGCCATCAGGTGTGGATGAGCCATGGCGACCGCGTCAACGCCATTCCGGAGGGCTTCCGCGTCGTGGCGGTCAGCGACAATGCGCCCTTCGCCGCCATTGCGGACGACGAGCGCGGCTTCTATGGCGTGCAGTTCCACCCGGAGGTGATGCACACGCCGGACGGGGCGCGCCTCATCGCCAATTTCGCACTCAAGGTGGCCGGCTGCGCGGGCGACTGGACCATGGCCTCCTTCAAGGAGGACGCGATCCGCCGCATTCGCGAGCAGGTCGGCGATGGACGGGTGATCTGCGGCCTGTCGGGCGGCGTCGATTCCGCGGTGACGGCGGTGCTGATCCACGAGGCGATCGGCGAACAGCTCACCTGCATCTTCGTCGATCACGGGCTCATGCGGCTCGGCGAGGCGGACGAGGTGGTGCGCCTGTTCCGCGACGCCTACAACATCCCGCTCGTCAATGTGGACGCCTCCGACCTGTTCCTCGGCGAGCTCGACGGCGTCTCAGACCCGGAGGCGAAGCGCAAGACCATCGGCCGGCTGTTCATCGACGTCTTCGAGGCGGAGGCGAAGAAGATCGGCGGCGCCGACTTCCTGGCCCAGGGCACGCTCTACCCGGATGTCATCGAGAGTGTGTCCTTCGCCGGGGGCCCGTCGGTCACCATCAAGTCGCACCACAATGTGGGCGGGCTGCCGGAGCGGATGAACATGACGCTGGTGGAGCCCCTGCGCGAGCTTTTCAAGGACGAGGTGAGGGCGCTCGGGGCCGAGCTCGGCATGCCGGAGCATTTCGTTGGCCGCCATCCCTTCCCCGGCCCGGGGCTCGCCATCCGCATTCCCGGCGCGCTCAGCCGCGACCGGCTCGAGACGCTGCGCAAGGCCGATGCGATCTATCTGGAGGAGATCCGCAAGGCCGGCCTCTACGACGCCATCTGGCAGGCCTTCGCCGTGCTGCTCCCCGTCCAGACCGTCGGCGTGATGGGCGATGCGCGCACCTACGAGCATGTCTGCGCCCTGCGCGCGGTGACCTCAACCGACGGCATGACGGCGGACTACTACCCCTTCGACCACGATTTCCTCGGCCGCGTCTCCACCCGCATCATCAACGAGGTGAAGGGCATCAACCGCGTCGTCTACGACGTGACGTCGAAACCGCCGGGAACCATCGAGTGGGAGTGATCGAGGCCGATCTGGAACGATCCGGCGGCACGCCGGAGAAGGTCGCGCCCTTTGCGGGAAGAGCGTTTCGCGCCTGTTTGGCTGGAGGGGAACGACGCGGCCGGCTGCTTCAGAGCGGTCCGGCCTGCGGCGACCGGATCATGTCGAGGAATGCGGTCGCCGCGCTGGTCAGGTAGGCGTCTTCCCGTCTGACGAAGAGCGTCTCAGCACGGGCCATGCCGTCGGGCAGCTCGTGGACCGCAATCAGTCCGTCCTGCCAGGCTTTCGCAACGAGCCCCTTCGGCAGAAGCGTGACGCCGATCCCCGCGGCAACGCAGCTCGTAATGGCCTCCAGCGAGCCGAATTCCAGCGGCTCGGCCGTCACGAGACCCAGTTCGGCGAGAAAGGCTTCCAGGCGTTGGCGATAGGAACAGCCGGCCTGGAACACGATCGTCCGGAGGTCCTCGACGGCCCTCAGATCGTCGAGCGTCCGAATGGTGCGGCAGGTCGCGAGCACCAGGTCTTCCTCGAACACCGGATCGCAGTGCAGCTCCGGATGAGCGACGGGGCCGGCAACCAGCGCGGCATCCAGCCGGCACTCGACGACGTCGTCGAGCAACGAGCGCGTGGTGCCGGTCTTCAGGACCAGCCGCACCTCGGGATATGTGCGCGCAAAGTCGGTGAGCACGGGGGAGAGTCTCAGCCCTGCCGTCGTCTCGAGACTTCCGAGCAGCAGAACGCCGCCGGGACGTCCGTCGTCCCGCGTCGCCGACCGCGCATCCGCAAGAAGCTTCGCCAGCCGTCCCGCGAATGGCAGCAGCCGCTGTCCGGCGGGGGTGATCGAGACCCCGCGCGCATGCCGCACGAAGAGGCCGACGCCGAGCTCGTCCTCCAGCGACCGGATCCGCGCTGTCACGTTGGACTGGACGGTGTGCAGCTCTTGCGCGGCCCGGTTCATGCTCCCGAGTCTTGCGACCGCCTCGAACACCCTGAGTTCGCCGACATCCATGCTCAACCTATCGTGTTTTCAGAAATTTATTACAAATGCATATTCAGACAAGAGATAATTTAGAACAGGACACTGACCTAGCGTTCCTGTCGCGTGACGGCGACGAGCAAATTTCCACTCATATTTCAGTCTCTTACGCTCTATACCCCGGCATGAGCTATCGTACCGACTGATATCCGTAATCACAATAAATCGCTTTAACAGTGATGTTTCCCGATAAATATTCACAAAAACCGATATCTGGATTGCTCGAATGGCGCCTCGCACCGCTTCCGCCTCTCGCCGCCGCCGAACGCTGAATGCCTCTCCTGCGATATGGCGTTCGGTCATGTGCGCCTTCTGCGCGAGCCTGATCGGCATCGGGCTGGCCCGCTTTGCCTATACACCGCTGCTGCCGGCGGTCATCGGCGCGCACTGGTTCGAACCGTCGGCGGCGGCCTATCTGGGGGCGGCCAATCTCGCCGGCTATCTGGCGGGCGCGTTGCTCGGGCGGGCAATCTCCAGCCGCCTGTCCCTGCATGTGACGC
This sequence comes from Kaustia mangrovi, assembly GCF_015482775.1. Taxonomy (GTDB): domain Bacteria; phylum Pseudomonadota; class Alphaproteobacteria; order Rhizobiales; family Im1; genus Kaustia; species Kaustia mangrovi. Next base: position 3,964,832 of record NZ_CP058214.1, read on the forward strand.
TGAGGCTGATGATGCTCGTGGCGATGGCGGCCTTCTTCGCCTGTGCCTGGCCGGTCGGCTTCCTCTGGTTCTTCGTATGGCGGTTCGCCGCCGGCGCCGCGGGCGGCACGCTGATGGTGCTCGCCGCGCCAGCCGTCCTGCCGCATGTTCCGCCTGCGCGGCGCGGTCTCGCGGGCGGCGTGATCTTCATGGGCGTCGGTGTCGGTGTGGTCGCCTCCGGCACGGTTGTTCCGTTGCTCCTGCGCGAAGGCCTCCAGCAGACCTGGATCGGGCTCGGCGCGATCTGCCTGCTGCTGACCGTCATCGCCTGGGGCGGCTGGCCGCAAGACGCGCCCGCCAGCCAGCCGGCCTCGCCCCATGCGCATGCACCCAGGCAGGGGCGGCTTCGCGCCCTTTATGTGGAATATGCGCTCAATGCCGGCGGCTGGGTGCCGCACATGATATTCCTCGTCGACTTCGTGGCGCGCGGTCTGCATCAGGGGATCGCGGCGGGGTCCGAATACTGGGTTCTCTTCGGGCTGGGGGCGACATTCGGGCCGGTTCTGGCGGGCCATCTGGCGGATCGCGCCGGGTTCGGCGCCGCGCTTCGCCTCGCGTTCCTGATCGAGGCGGCGGCGGTCTCGATCCCCGCGCTCGGGCTTGGCCCGGCCTGGCTGATCGCCTCCAGCGTCATCGTCGGCGCCTTCGTGACCGGGACGGTGCCGCTCGTGCTGGGACGCATCGGAGAACTCCTGCCGCATCATCCCGCGCAACAAAAGGCCGCCTGGAGCGTGGCGACGGTCTGCTTCGCCCTCTGTCAGGCGTCGGCGGCGTATGGTTTCTCGTTCCTGTTCGGCTGGAGCGGCGGAAATTACGCGCTGCTTTTCGTGCTCGGCACGGCGGCCATGATTGCGGCTCTCGCAATCGATCTGATCGCAGGCGTCCTGTCGCGGCGGGTTCCGGCGGAGGCAGTATGAGCCCGGTATCCGAACGTCCCGCGCCCGATATCGCCATGAGAGCGGCGGACGCCATCATGTGCGACGGTGTCCTTGAGAGGCACCATACCGGATGAATGCCAGCGCCGGAGCGCACTTCTAGCATCCGGCCAGTCAGGAGGGTCACATGGACAGTTCCGCATCCAGCGCATTCTTGGACAGGCTCGGGATGTCCGCGCCTATCATCCAGGCGCCCATGGCGGGGGTATCGACGCCGGCAATGGCGGCGGCCGTGTCGAATGCCGGTGGGCTTGGGTCGCTCGGCGTCGGCGCGATGGCGCCGTCGGCGGCCGCCGAGGCGATCGGTGCGTTCCGCGAACGCTCGTCGGGGCCGCTGAATGTCAACGTCTTCTGCCATCGCCCCGCCGTGCGAGACCCGGAGCGGGAGGCGGCATGGCTCGACGCGCTCCGGCCGGCGTTCGACGAGATCGGGGCGCCGGTGCCCGCCGGCTTGACGGAGATCTACAAGAGCTTCGTGGTCGACCGCGAGATGCTGCGGACGATCGTGGCCGCGCGGCCGGAGGTGGTGAGCTTCCATTTCGGCCTTCCGGACGAGGCCGCGATCAAGGCGCTGCGCGAGGCCGGCTGCTGCCTGATGGGAACCGCGACGACCCTCGACGAGGCGAAGGCCCTGGTGCGCGGCGGCGTTCAGGTCGTCGTGGCCCAGGGGTATGAGGCCGGCGGACATCGCGGCATGTTCGACCCCGACGCTCGCGACGATTGCCTGGGCACCTTGGCGTTGACCCGTCTGCTCGTGCGGGCGCTGGACGGTCCCGTCGTGGCAGCGGGCGGCATCATGGACGGGGCGGGGATCGGCGCGGCATTGTGCCTCGGCGCCGCCGCAGTACAGCTCGGCACGGCCTTCGTCGGTTGCACCGAATCTCTGGCGGACGAGCACTACCGCGCGCTCCTGTTCGGCGACGCCGCCCGTCACACGGTCATGACGCGCGCCATATCCGGCCGGCCCGCCCGCTGTATCGCTAATCGGTTCACGGCGTTCGAACGGCGGCATCCGACGGTCGGCGTGCCCAGCTACCCGGTCGCATACGATGCCGCGAAAACCCTCGCCGCCGCGGCAAGGGACAAGGGCGAGCATGGCTACGGGGCGCATTGGGCAGGCCAGGGCGTGCCCCTGGCACGGTCGCTCCCCGCGGGCGTTCTGGTGAGGCGCCTGATCGAAGAGCTTGCAGCCGACGCACGCTAGAGCGTTTTCCGATCAGGCCGGTGCCGCAACAATCAGACAGGAAGACGCGCCAGGGGCTCGCAAGGCCTGTCGAGACCGGTCGTCGGATGGGGGTGCCGGGGCGACCGTCACAAGGCGCCGCCGATCAGCGAGGCGAAAGCCTCGACGACCTCGGCCTCGCTGCAGCGCCCGCGCACCATGTGTGCCGAGAGCGCCTCGCCCGCGCCGACCAGGCCGACGCAACGGCGCTCCAGTTCGTCCGGCGGCAGGGTGCTGTGGGGCCTGAGCACCGAGACGAACATCTCAACGCTGTTGTCGAGCAGCTCCTGGAAGACGGCAGCTTTCTCCTCGCTTCCCGCCAGGGCGGCGCCCACTGCGTGAAACTCGTCGGTCATGTCGCCGGCACAGCGGATATAGGCGGCTGCCAGCATGGCGACCGTTTCGCCGACGTCCCGGTCGCGGGCGGCCATGGCCTCGCGGAAGGCGTTCACCCGCTCGGCGTCGATCGTCTTGTAAAGCGCGATGAGCAGCCCCGAGCGCGTGCCGAAATGGTCGTAGGCGACGGGTTTGGAGACCCCGGCCCGCTCAGCGAGATGGCCGAGGGTCAGCCGATCCGCGCCCTCCTCGCGAACGATCCCGAGCGCGGTGTCCAGCAACTGACGGCGCCGCTCCGGCCTGGCAAGCCTGCGGGTCACCGACCCCCCTGTCGTATTTGGCATCGCGATCTCGCGCCTCTTGAAAAGCTACTTTTCGTAACTTAATGATGGAAACCTACGATTGGTAAGTTATATAGCCCGCACAAGGAGGCGCTGCAATGTCATCCCATCCCATTCTGCTCGTCGGCGGGTCCGGCGTTGTCGGCCGCCATGCGGCGCGCTTCCTGCGCGAGGCCCATCCCGACCTGCCGCTGCTGATCGCGGGGCGCGATCTGGCGAAGGCGAAGACGGCGGCAGCGGAAATCGGCGGGGCGGACAGCGTGACGCTCGATCTTGCCGCAGACGATCTCGGCCTCGGCGCGCGGCCGGTCGGTGCGGTCGCGGTCCTGTTCATGGACGACCGGATGGCCGGCCTGCATTTCGCCCAGTCTCGCGGGGTGCCCTATATGAGCATCTCGCCGCTCCTTCAGGAAATCGGCCCGGAGGTCGGCGGCTACATCCACAGGCCGGGCGCCGCACCGGTCATTCTCGGCACGGAATGGCTCGTTGGCGCCACGACGGTCCCGACGCTCGAATTCGCCAGGGCGTATGGCCGGCTCGACAGCATCTCCATCGGCGCTCTGCTCGACGACGAGGATACCGGCGGCCCGGCGCAGACCGCGGACCTGGAGCGGGTGACGAAGACCGCGCCCGCCGCCCTTGCGCGGCGAGGGGGCAGGTTCGTCTGGCGCGTCGGCGACGATGCCGTGGCGACGATCCGCGCCGTCGACGGAACCGCGATGGACGCGACTGCCCTGTCGCCGAACGACGTTGTGGGCCTGGCGATGGCGACAGGTGCGCCCAATGTCGAATTCAACCTCGCGACGGGCGTCAGTTCCACGCGCCGTCGGGGCGGGCCGATGTCGACCGAGATCGTCATCGACCTTGCCGGAGAGGACCATGCGGGCCGGCCGCTGCGCACCCGCCATGCCGTCGTCCATCCCGACGGCCAGTTTCCGCTCACCGGGCTCGGTGTCGCCATGGGTCTCGAAAGCGCGGCGGGTCTGGCCGGTGGGCCGGCTGTCCCCGCCGGCCTCTACTTTCCCTACCGGTTGCTGGAGCCCGAGGCCTATCTTGCCCGCCTGGAACGGATCGGCGGGCGTGTGCTGACGCTCGAGACGCCATGACGGCCGGCGAGCTCGTCGTCGCCCGTCGCAGCCTGCCGTCAATGGATGGGAACGCCAGCCTGGCAACGAGACCGCCTGGCTGCCGGTCCAGAAGCTCCAGTCTGCCCCGTGCGTCTGCACGATCTCGATGCAGCCGTGGTCTTGACCGGTTCGTAGGATGCCCGGCGCAGGATGCTGCGGACCCGTGCGACGACCTCCCGGGGGGACGGAACGGGAACCGGGATCCTTCTGGCCTTCGGGAGCCTGATCCTGCCTGGCGCGATGCCGGGAGGCCGCCGCCGGATGGCTCGCAAGGGGGTGCAAACGCCGCACGCCGCCGCTATGGTGCCGGCGCCACGAGCAGGGACCGTCAGACCGGGGGAAGCGCAATGCCCGTCACCATCTACGGCATCAGGAACTGCGATACGATGAAGAAGGCGTTCGCCTGGCTCGACGGCCATGGCGTCGACTACACGTTCCACGACTACAGGAAGCAGGGCGTCGAGCGCGAGGCTCTTCGGCGCTGGTGCGCGGCGGCGGGCTGGGAGACGGTCCTGAACAGGGCCGGCACGACCTTCCGCAAGCTGTCCGACGAGGACAAGGCGGATCTCGACGAGGAGAAGGCCATCGCGCTGATGCTCGGCCAACCCTCGATGATCAAGCGCCCCGTTCTGGAGACGGGCGGGACCGTCGAGATCGGCTTCAAGCCGGAACGGTATGCGGCGGCGTTCGGCGCCTGACGCACGTCTCCGGCGGGGCGGGCGTCGACGGGCGGGTCAGGGTTCCCTCACGACCGGCATGCGGCGCCCGGCGAAGGGCGTGGGGACGAGAGGGCCCTTGTGGAGCTCCAGAACATTGGGATCGCCGGGCAGGGCGGGGAAGAGCGACAGGACCCGCTCGTCATGGCCCGGAACGACGAGGTTCGGGTCGTCGGCAAGCTCGAACAGCCGGTCGAAGCCCTCCAGATAGGCCGGCATCTCGCAGAGCACGGGGAAGGGGTCGCCCTCCATGGCGGTCTCGTAGAAATGGGTCGCGTCTGAGGCGATCACCAGCCGGCCGGCGTCGGTCTCCACGCGCACGACCTGCAGGCCCTTCGAATGTCCGCCGACCAGATGGACCGAGATCCCCGGAAACAGGTGCCGGTCGCCGCTCACCGGATAGATGCGTCCGTCATAGAGCGTGCGCACCACATCCGTGACGTCCTCCACGTCGAAGGCCTTGCGGCAGGCCGGGTGGCGCATGGCGGGGCCTGCGGCATAGGCGAGCTCGCGCTCCTGCACGATGACGGTCGCATTCGGAAAGCGCCCGACGGAGCCGGCATGGTCGTAGTGCATGTGGGTGAGCACCACGGTCTCGATGTCCTCAGCCTGCACGCCGAGCGAGGCGAGGGCATCCAGCGGGTCGCGCAGCAGCGTGCGCCCGCGTTCCGCCGCCGCACGCTCGCCGAACCCGGTATCGACGAGGACCAGGCCGTTCTCGTGCCGGATGAGCCAGAGGAAATAGGAGATCGGATGCGGGCCGTCATGGGGGTCGTGGCCCATGAGGAAGTGCTCGCGGTCGGGCGATACCGTTTCCGCATATTTGATCGCGAGCACCTCGCTGTGCGGTGCCTGGGTCATGACCGTTCCTCCACCATATCGAGGGACTCGTGGAGCCATGGGGCGAAGTCTCCGGGATTCTCGATCATCGGGAAATGCCCGAGATCGGGCATGATGCGGAAATCGGCATGCGGCACGGCGTCCGCGATGCGGGCGGTGTCCTCCGGCGTTGCCGAATAATCGTAGGCGCCGGTGCGCAGGACGACGGGCCGGGCATGGCGGTTGAGATCGCCGATCAGCCCGGCGGCGTCGAACTCCTGCGAATAATAGCGCAGATCCTCCGCATAGATGCCCGGCCGGGCCTGCTGATAGATGCCGCAGGCCTCGTCGCGATGCGGCTTGGGACTTGCGGGCGCGAGCAGGGCGCGCACCCAGGCGGGGTTGTGCCGGCCCTCGCTGACGCGCGCATGGCCGAGGAACGGCGTCAGGCGGCCTTGCGCCTTGTAGGGCGCCTCCAGGGCGACGGCGCCGCGCACGAGGCCGGGCTCGCGGGCCGCCAGCGTCAGCGCCATGGCCGCGCCGGCCGAACAGCCGACCACGATGGGCGGGGCCTCGCACAGCGCCTCGATCGCCGCCCGGCACCAGGCGAGATAGCGCCCGCCGGTCGCCTGCCAGTCCGCAGCCTTGCCGCCGAACTCTCCCTCGAGGCTGGAGCCGCCATGGCCGGGAAGGTCGAAGGCGATCATGCGATAGCGCCCGGAGAGCGCCGGGTCGCCGAGCTGGTAGAGGTACTGGCGCGAATCGGCGCCAGCGGTGTGCAGGAACAGGACGGGCGTGCCCTTGCCCGCCGTCATGACGCGCAGATGGGCCGGAGCCCGCCCGTCGATGGCGGCGTGGAGAGAGGTGCTTGAGATCGCGTCGGCCGTCCAGCCGTCCGGGATATTCGGCTCCGCCGGCGGGTCGATGGCGATCTCGATCATCCGTTCGAGCGCGGCGAGCGCCTGGGCCTCGGCGAGCGGGCTTTCGGCCACGATGCGGAAGGCGTCGTTGAAACGCCGGATCGCGCCATAGGACTGCCAGCCGCGTGGATGGGGGCCGCCAAGGAGCTGTACCCAGGCGGCCTCCTCCGCGCGGATGGAGATGTGTGCTTTTCCCTCGGCCGGGCGGGGCGTGTCATCGAGGAGGATCCGGCGCGACAGGCCGGAGCCTGCGATCTCCACCACCCGGTCCAGGCCGCTGGCGAGCCGGGCGAGCTCCCGGTCGGCGAGACAGCGTTCAAGCCATCGGTCGAGAGGGGCTGTCCCCATTCAGCGGCGCTCCAGCCATTCGAAGACGCTCGTATGGTCGGCGCCGGCGGGCAGCGCCTCGCCGGCCCGGTCGAGCAGGCCCGTGAGGTCTTTGAGCAGCGGCTCGTCGAGCCCGAGCTCCGTGCTGAGATCGGCGGCGGCGCGCACGTCCTTCTGCATCAGGGCGAAGGCGAAGCCCGCGTCGAAGGCGCGGTTGAGGACGAACTGCTTGAGCTTGTTCTCGGTGGAGTTGTTGCGCCCGGTCGAGACATTCAGGATGTCGACGACGGTCTCCGGCGCAAGCCCGAACTTCTCGCCGACGATCAGCGCCTCGCAGGCCGCGACCAGCCCGGCCGCGGAGACATAGTTGTTGAGCGCCTTCATGGCGTGGCCGTTGCCGAGCGCGCCCACGCGATGGACCTTGCCCATATGAGCGAGCACGGTCTCGGCGCGCTCCACATCCCGCTCGCCGCCGCCGGCGATGATCGCGAGCGTTCCCTTGACCGCGCGGCCGACGCCGCCGGAGACCGGTGCGTCGACGAGGCCGATGCTGCGCGGCTCGAGCTCCGCGCCGAGCGCGCGCGTGGCGGAGGGATAGGAGGAGGACATGTCGACGATGAGGTCGCCGGCCTGCATCTCAAGGGCGAAGCCGCCGTCGCCCAAGGCCGCCTCGCGCACGATGGCCGCGTTCGGCAGCATGGCGATCACGGTCGCGCAGTCGCGGCCTATCGCGCCGAGGCCGTCGGCAACCGGGATGCCGTCCGCACGGGCCTGCTCGCGCGCGTCCTGCGAGACGTCGTAGCCGATGAGGTCGCCGCCGCCGGCGAGGATGCATTTCGCCATGGGCAGCCCCATGGCGCCGAGGCCCACGAAGCCTGTGGTCTGCGCACGCGCCATCAGCCTTCGGCCTCGATGTCGGCGAACACTTCGCGGGCGACGCGGAAGCTGTCGATGGCGGCCGGCACGCCGCAATAGATGGCGACCTGCAGGAGGATCTCGCGGATCTCCTCCTTGGTCAGCCCGTTATTGAGCGCGCCGCGGACATGGAGCTTGAGCTCGTGGGGCCTGTTCAGCGCGGAGATCATCGACAGGTTGATGATCGACCGGGTCCGGCGGTCCAGCGTCTCGCGGCCCCAGATCTCGCCCCAGCAATATTCCGTCACGAGCTCCTGGAGCGGCCGGGTGAAGTCGTCGGCTCCGGCAATCGACTTGTCGACATACTCCGAGCCCAGCACCTCGCGGCGGATCTTCAGGCCCTTGTCGAACAGCTCCTTATTCGTCATCCAGTTTGCTCCTGTTGTCGGTAAGGTTCGGGACTTGCTCCAGCGCGGCGTTGGCCGCGCGTGCGACATGGTCCTCGCAGGCCCGCCGTGCACCGCCCGCGTCGCGCGCGGTGCAGGCGGCGACCACCGCCGCGATCTCCGCCTTGGTCTCCACGAGGCGGCCGGGGCGGGACATCGACAGGCGGCGATATTGCGAGATGCGGTTGTTGAGCCGGGTGAAGGAATCGCTGATCACCGGGCTGTGTGCGCCGTCGAGCAGCGCCCTGTAGAAGTCGTTCTTCACCGTGATCAGCCGCTCAGGCGGGTCGTCGGGCGACAGTGTCTCGATCTGCCGGCCGGCCTCGCGAAGCCGCTCCATCTCCTCGTCCGTCGCGCGCTGGGCGAAGCTTTCGCCGGCCAGTCCCTCCAGGCTGCCGCGGACGCGGTAGAGGTCGCGGACATCCTGCTCGCTCACCGATTCGACCGTCGGCCCGCGATGGGGCTCGTGGCGCACCAGCCCTTCCGCCGAAAGCTGCCGCAGCGCCTCGCGCACGGGGCCGCGGCTCACCTCGAAGCGCTCGCAGAGATCGCGCTCGACCAGCCGGGAGCCGGGCTCGAGCTCGCCGGCGATGATGGCCCGCCGCAGGCTTTCCGCGATCTGGCCGCTGAGGGAAGCCTGTTCGCGCCGGATGCTGATGCCGCTCGTCATGTGGTCAGTATTCGGATTGTAGGACATTCGGTCAACCCTATTGACAGCTTGTTTGTTGATTTCCAGTATAGCCCCCCAACAGATCGAAGAAAACGCAGACCGCCACGGGAGGATCCACCATGCGGTACACCAGACGCTTTGAGACAAGCCGGCGCGCCGTTCTCGCCGGCGGTGCCGCGGCCATCGCCGCGCCGTTCGTCAGCCGGCTCGCCCGGGCGCAGGACCCGGTCAATGTCGGCGTCATCGTTCCGCTCTCCGGGGCGAATGCGCAGTTCGGCATCAATTCGCGCAACGGAATCCAGCTCGTCGCCGACGAGATCAACGCCGCCGGCGGCATCAAGTCTCTCGGCGGCGCGCCGATCAATCTGGTGATCGCGGACTCCACCTCGACCCCCACCACCGCGGCCAGCGTCGCCCAGCGCATGATCTCCCAGAACCAGGTGGTCGCGGTGCTCGGCGCCTTCGCGTCTTCCCTCACCATCGCGATCTCGGAAGTGACGGAGCGCCGCCGCCTGCCGCTCCTGACCATGTCCTTCTCCGACATCGTCACCGGCCGCGGCTTCAACTATGTCTTCCAGGTGGTCAACAAGGGCTCCACCATCGGCGCGGCCCAGTTCGACTACACCATGGAGATCGCCAAGCGCGTCGACGTGGAGGCCGACAAGGTCGCGATCCTCTATGAGGACACCGCCTATGGCACCAGCCAGGCGGAGGGCCTGCGCAAGGCGGCCACCGAGCATGGCGCGGAGATCGTCATGGATTCCGCCTATCCGCTGGGTATCACCGACGTCACGCCGCTGATCAACCAGCTGCGCGGTTCGGGCGCGCAGCTCGTCTTCCCCGTCTCCTACCTCAATGACAGTCTGCTGATCGTGCGCACCATGCGCCAGCAGGGCCTGACCATCCCCGCCATCGGCGGCGCGGCGGGCTACGTCATTCCCGACTTCCACAAGGGGCTGGGCGAGCTGTCGGAGGGCGTTCTGTCCATCGCGCCGGCCAATTACGACCTGGCGCCGGACTACACGGAACGGTTCCGCGAGCGCTTCGGCTATTTCATGGTCCACGAGGCGCTGGAACATGCTGCGGCCATGGGCGTGCTGCGCGAGGCTCTGGAGAAGAGCGCCAGCCGCGACCCCGAGACGATCCGCAACGAGATCGCGACCGGCACCCACAATGAAGGCTGGTCGACGGTGATGACCGGCGACGGGATCCGCTTCGACGAGAGCGGCCTCAACGTCAACGCCTTCCCGGTCATGGTCCAGTGGCGCGGCAGCGAGCTCGTCACCGTCCACCCCGCCGACGTCGCCAGGAGCGAACCGGTCTGGTCGGTCGAGACCGGCCAGTAGGACCGACGGGAAAATCGCCATGCAGTTTCTCCAAGCACTCGTGGACGGCGTCCTGATCGGCGGCGTCTACGGGGTCATATCGATCGGGCTGAGCCTCGTCTTCGGGGTGATGAACATCGTCAATTTCGCGCATGCCGCATTCCTCATGCTCGGCATGTTCGTGGCCTGGTTCGCCTGGCACTATCTGGGGCTCGATCCGCTGCTTGGCGCGTTCCTGTCTTTCGCGGTGATCTTCGTCTTCGGCTGCGGCGTCCAGCGCACGCTCATCAGGCCGATCCTGAAGGCGCCGCAGGTTGCCCAGATCTTCCTCACCGTGGGCATCCTGATCGTTCTGGAGAATGCGGCGCTGCTCGTCTTCGGCGCCGACTTCCGCTCCGTCCAGACGCCCTATCAGACCTCCGCCTTCGACATTGGCGGCATCATCGTGAGCAAGCCCTATCTGTATGCCTTCGCGATGGCGCTCCTGTCGGGCGCCGCCGTCTGGGCGTTCCTGGAACGCACGCCGATCGGCCGGGCGATGCGCGCGACCTCGCAGGACCCCATGGCGGCGACCCTGATGGGCATCGACACCAATCTCATGCACATGACGGCCTTCGGCATCGGCGTCGGGCTGACCGCCTTCGGCGGGGCGGTGATCCTGCCCTATCTCACGGCGAGCCCCACGGTCGGTGCCCATTATGTGGTGCTGATGTTCACCGCGGTCGTGCTCGGCGGATTGGGGAGCGTCGCGGGCGCGGTGGTCGGCGGGGTGGCCGTCGGCATCATTCAGTCGCTGTCGACGCTCGTCTTTCCGATCCAGCTCCAGAACCTCATCCTCTTCGTCGTGTTCATCCTCGTCCTGGCGCTGCGCCCGGAAGGCATCGTGAAGCGGAGGGCGGCATGAGCATGGCTGCCGCATCCCGCACGGAGGCATCGCGCCGGCCGGACTGGCGGGCCCTCGCGCTCGCCGCCGCCTTCGTGGCGGCCATCGCGGTTCCGCTGTTCCTCGATCCGCAAGGCTACTGGATCCGCATCCTCACGCTCGCGCTGATCTTCGCCGCGCTTGGCCAGGCCTGGAACATCGTCGGCGGGCTCGCCAACCAGATATCGCTCGGCCATGCGGCCTATTTCGGCACCGGCGCCTATGCCTCGACCGTCCTGCTCATCCATTTCGGTCTTTCGCCCTGGATCGGCATGGTCGCCGGCATGGCGCTGGCGGTGGTCATCGCGCTTGTCCTGTCCGTGCCGACCTTCCGCCTGAAAGGGCATTATTTCGCGCTCGCCACGCTCGCCGCCGGCGAGGCCATGCGGGTGATCGCCAATAGCTGGAAGGAGGTCACGGGCGGTCCCGTCGGCCTGTCCGTGCCGTTCACGCCGGAGGACAGCTTCTGGCTCATGGCCTATGGCGCGCCGAGGCCCTTCTACTGGATCGCGCTGGGGGCGCTGGCCGTCATCACCGTCGTCTTCTGGCGCATCAAGTCGGGCGCGCTCGGCTACCGGCTGCGCGCGGTGAAGGAGAACGAGGAGGCCGCCGAGGTGGTCGGTGTGAACACCTTCCGGGCCAAGCTCTGGGCGAGCCTGATCTCGGCGGCGGCGACCGCGGCGATGGGCACGATCTACGTCCAGTTCAACTACTTCTTCGATCCCGACACCGTGTTCGGGGTCGCCTCCATCTCCATCCGCATGGCGCTGGTCGCCATCGTCGGCGGCATCGGCACGGTCATCGGCCCCATTGTCGGCGCCCTCGTCGTCATTCCGCTGGAGGAGGTCGCCTCCGCCGCGCTTCAGGGGCAGGCGGCGGGTCTGTCGGCCTTCGCCTATGGCGCCATCCTGATCGCCATCATCCTGATCGAGCCGCGCGGCCTCGTCGCGCTCTGGCAGCGCCTGCGCGGCCGCATGAGCCGGAGGGCGCCATGAGCCTCCTGAAGGTCGAGGACGCGGTGGTCCGCTTCGGCGGCCTGACCGCCGTCGACACGCTGAGCTTCGCCGTGGAGGAGGGCGAGATCGTCGGGCTGATCGGGCCCAACGGCGCCGGCAAGACCACGAGCTTCAACATGCTGGTCGGGCTGGCCCGCGCAGCGGAGGGGCGCATAACGCTCGACGGCCGCAAGGTGGTGGGCCTGAGGCCCCACGAGATCGCGCGCATGGGCATGACCAAGACGTTCCAGAACGTCTCGCTGTTCATGGAGAGCAGCGTTCTGGACAATGTCATCACCGGCGCCCTTCTGCGCGGCAACCTGGCGTCCGCGCGCACCAGGGCGCGGCAGGTGCTGGAGCGGGTCGGGCTCGGCGCGGTCGCCGACCGTCCGGCAGCCGAGCTGTCGTTCCCCGAGCGCGCGCGCGTCGAGATCGCCCGGGGGCTTGCCACGGGCCCGAAGATCCTGCTGCTCGACGAGGTGATGGCCGCGCTGACGCCGGCGGAGATGAACGAGATCATCGAACTCGTCCGCGAGCTTCGCGGGGAGGGCATCACATTCGTGGTGGTGGAGCATCACATGAAGGCGGTCATGACCCTGTCGGACCGCATCCTCGTCCTCAATTTCGGCCAGAAGATCGCCGAGGGCACGCCGGAGGCGATCTCGAAGGACCGCCGCGTGATCGAGGCCTATCTCGGCCGCGAATGGGCCGGCGAGCACGCCGGGGAGACCGCGCCATGACAGCCCTGCTCGAGATTTCCGGCCTGTCGGCCCGCTATGCCACCGGCGCGCCCGTGCTGCACGACGTGGCGCTGAGCGTCGCGCAGGGCGAGTTCGTCACCGTGATCGGCGCGAACACCGCGGGCAAGAGCACGCTTCTGCGCGCCATATCGGGTGTCGGTCCCAGGGTGGAGGGCAGTATCGTCTTCGAGGGGACGGAGCTCACCGGCATCGCGCCCCATGCGCGGCCGCGGCTCGGCATCGCCCATGTGCCGGAGGGCCGGCACGTCTTCCCCGAAATGTCGGTGGAGGAGAACCTCGCCATCGGCGCCCATGCCCGCGGCGCCCATGCCAGCGGCAAGGCGGCGGCGCCGGAGCGGCTGGAGATGGTCTACGGGCTGTTTCCGCGCCTGAAGGAGCGCCGGCGGCAGTTCGGCGGCACCCTGTCGGGCGGCGAGCAGCAGATGCTGGCGCTCGGCCGCGGGCTTATGCTCGATCCCCGGCTCCTGATCCTCGACGAGCCCTCGCTCGGCCTCGCCCCCATGGTGGTGGAGGAGATGCACGACCGGCTGGTCGACATTCACCGGAACGGCGTCGCCATCCTGCTCGTGGAGCAGAACGTCTCGCTGGCGCTGTCGGTCGCGAGCCGCGGCTATGTGCTGCAATCCGGCCAGATCGTGCTGAGCGGGGAGGCCGGCGGGCTCCTCCAGGACGACCGCGTGCGCGAGGCCTATCTCGGCATCTGACGGCGCGGCCGGCCGGGCGGTCACCGGCTGTCGAATTCGCGCGCGAACTTCTCGTTGGCCTGGACGCCCTCCCGGTAGCGGGCGATGTGGAAGGCCTCGACGGGCGTGTCCGTGCGCCCCGTCGCGATGAGGTCGGCGAGGACGGCGCCGACGCCCGGGGCGATCTGGAAGCCGTGGCCGCAGCAGCCGAAGCCGTGGAACAGGCCGTCCTGCGTCCCGCTCGGCCCGATGATGGGGATCATGTCGGGCAGATAGCCCTCCACGCCCGACCAGACCCGGATGACATGGGCGGTGCGCAGCATCGGGGCGAGGAGGCCGAGGCCGGCCATGCCATCGAGCGTCTTGTGCGGGGGAACGCGCGTGCGCAGGTTCTGCGCGTCGCTCGCCGTGCGCGGATAGCCCGCGACGATGACATTGCCCCGGGGGATCTGCCGGAAGATAACCGTGCCGCTCACGCGCTGCATGGACGGTGCGATCACATGGGGCAGGGGCTCGGTGACGAATTGCGGCGGGCCGGCGGAGAACAGCGGCACCTCCTCTGCGAACTGCGCGGCGATCTCGCCGCCCCAGGCGCCCGCGGCATTCACCAGATGCTCCGACCGGAAGAGCCCGTGGGATCGCGTCTCCACCTCGAAGGCGGCCCCCGAATGGCCGGCCGCGACGACCTCGCAATGCTCGAGCACCCCGGCGCCGTGGGCCCGGGCGGCGCGCATGACCATGAGGGTCGCAAGGCGCGGATTGGCCGTCGCGTCGCGCTTAGAGAAGGTCGCGGCGAGGATGCCGCGGTCGAGATAGGGAAAGCGCGCGGCGAGCGCGGGGCCGTCGAGATCCTCGACCACAAGCCCGGCGGAGCGCGAGATCTCCGCATAGCGATGGAGACTGGCGAGCTCCTCCTCGTCGCGGGCGAGATAGAGATGGCCCGTGCGGTCGTACTCGCAGCTCTCCCCGGTCAGGGCCTCGATCTCCTCCCAGATCGCCTGCGCGCGCAGCGACAGCGGATACTGGCGGGGGTCGCGGCCCTGGAGGCGGAGATTGCCGAAATTGGCGCCGCTCGACTGCGCGCCCACAAGGCCCTTCTCCAGAACCGTGACCGACCGGCCGGCACGGGCGAGGAACCAGGCGGTGAAGGCGCCGATCAGCCCGCCGCCGACAATGAGGGTTCCGGTCGTGCGCGCCGTCATGAGCGCGTGTCCGCCGCCGACAGGGGCAGGGGCTTGACCGGCGCCTGGGCGCGCAGGCGGCCCACCGCGTCGATCGGGCTTTGCGAGGCCTCCGCCGTGATCTCCGCGAGCGCGGGGCCGCAGAACCGGCCCTGGCAGCGCCCCATGCCGCAGCGCGTGACGGCCTTGACCCGGTTGACCTCCGCGGGCCCCAGATCGGCGCGGACGGCCGTCCGGATCTCGCCGGCCGTGACCATCTCGCACCGGCAGACCGTCACCGTGTCGGCCAGGCGGCCGGCCTCCTCGTGCGGCCACCGGAAGGCGCCGGCGAGGCCGCGCTGGAACCGGCGTAGCCGCGCGACCGTCCCGCGCAGGCGCCGCCGCCGGGCGGACGGGCCCGGCTCGCCGAGCTCGGCAAGGAGCGCCTCCGCTGAGAGCGCGCCGCCCGCAATGGCCGCGTCGGCCCCGCCGATGCACGCCCCGTCGCCAGCGAGATAGAGCCGCTCGCCCGCGCGCCCGTCCGCATCGGCGACCGGCAGCCACTGGCGCAGAGCCGCGTCGAAGGCGAAGTCGCAGTCGGCAAGCTCGGCAAGCTGCGTTTCCGCCCTGAGACCGTGGCCGAGCGCGACGGCGTCGCAGGCGATGCGGCACTCCTGGCCGGAAGGCGCGGTGAAGCGGATGGCGGACACCCGGTCCGCCCCCTCTATGGCCTCCAGGCGCACGCCCTGATGGACCGGCACGCCGAGGCGCTTCAGCGCCCTCATGAGCCTGAGGCCGCGCAAGGCCGTGCCGGGCGAATGGCGCAAGCCCGGCGCGGCGCGCAGCTTGGCGCCGAGCGGTGTCGTGTCGAGCACCGCGATGTCGCGCGCCCCGTGCGTGCGGTACTGGAGCGCGGCGAGCAGCAGGAGGGGCGAGCTGCCCGCGAACACGACCTTGCGGCCGATGAAGGCGCCCTGATCCTTGAGCGCGATCTGGGCGGCGCCCAGCGAGAAGACACCCGGGCGCGTCCAGCCCGCAACGGGCATGATGCGGTCCGTGGCGCCGGGCGCGAGGATCAGGCCGGACCAGGCGATCTCGCCGGCCTGGCCGTCGCGGAGGATGAAGGCCTTGCCCTCGTAGATCGCCCAGACGAGCGTTGCGGGGCGGTAGTCGATCTGCGGCAGGATCGCCTCGAAATCGCGGTGCAGCGCCTCGTATTTGCGGGCCTCCGCACCGTAGATCCGCCGTGCGTCGAGCGCCATCTGCGGGTTCAGGCGCCGGAAGCCCTGGCCGCCGGCATGGGGCGCGTCGCTGACGACCACCGGGCGGACGCCGCGCCGGGCAAGCGCGATGGCCGCGCTCATGCCCGCAGGCCCCGAGCCGACAATGAGGATGGGCGCCATGGGTTCTATGTCCCCTCCGGTGTCGCGGGACAGGAGGTGTGGAGCTCCAGCCCGGCGGAGACGGGCGTCTGACAGGCGCGCAGGCGTGTCCCCTGAGCGGTCCAGATCCAGCAATCCTGACAGGCGTTCATGAGGCAGAAGCCAGCGCGCGGCTCGCCGGAGAACTCGTTGTATCTGAGCGTTTGGCCGGCCTCCAGAACGGCGGACAGGACGCTCTGCCCGGCATGGGCGCAGAGGTCGCGCCCGTCCAGACGGAAGGTCACGGAGGCTCCCTTGCGGCGCACGGCCGGCACGAACTGGCTGGGGGATGCGGCTTCGGTCGGGTCCGGCGGCTGGGGCTCCGGCTCGGCTGTCTCGTCCGGCTGGGTCATGTTCTATCGTATTTCGATAGTTATTATCGAAATGAAAGTTTCGATGGAGAGACCGGCCCTGTCAAGGCCGCAAGCCGGCGGTCAGATCTTGGAGAGGGACCGGGCGGCGGCGACCACGAGTGGGGCGAAGCGCTCCACCATCTCCTCGCGGGAATAGCGTGCGAGCGAGGTGGCGATGTTGATCGCGGCGATGGGCCGGCCGCCGGTATCGACGATGGCCGCGGCGACCGATCCGTCGCCGTGATAGATTTCCTCGCACGCAACCCCGAAGCCGGCCTGCGCGGCCTCGTCCACGCGCTCCATCACCGTCGCGATATCCCAGACGGTATGCGGCGTGTGCGGCCTGAGATCGGAGCGGCGCACGATGTCGCGCGCCTCGTCGGCGGGAAGCCTTGAGAGGATCGCCAGCCCCGGCGCCGTGCAGTAGGCCGGCAGCCTGGTGCCGATGATGACGTCCGTATTGAGGACGTGGCGGCTGAGGAAGCGCGAGACGAACACGACCTCGGTGTCGTCGGGGATGGTGAGATTGACGGTTTCCTCCGTCTCCTTGCTGAGATGGAGCAGATAGGGAATGGCCCGCTCCACCAACCTGTTGGAGCGGGTGAAGTGGTAGCCGAGATCGAGCGTCCTCACCGTCAGCTCGAACTGGCGCGTGTCGGGGTTCTTCGCCAGATAGCCGAGCTTGACCAGCGTGTGGGTGAAGCGCTGGGCGGCGCTCATGTCGAGATCCGTCACGGATGCGATCTGCGACAGGCTCATGGCCGGCCGGTCCGCATCGAAGGCAGACAGGACACGGAACGCCTTTTCGACGGACCGCACCATCAGCGGATCGTTCTTCGGTTTCTTCTCCGTACTCGCCACCGGGAAACCCCCCTTTCTCGTGAGCTGCCGCACGGGCCGGGTTCCGGGCCGCCCGCCGCAACGAGCGGTCTAGCCCATCCGGCGCCCCACAGAAAGCGACCTTGACAGGATGAGATTGGTGCTTTCAAAATACAATAGCAATTATCGCATAACAATAGTTTGGAGTGGCGAATGCGCAATTTCATCCTCACGGAGGTCGACGGGCCGGTCTTCACCATCACGCTGAACCGCCCGGAAGTCCTCAACGCCTGGAACGCGGCGATGCGCGAGGAGCTGGTCGACGCTCTGGACGAGGCGGAGAACGACGAGGCGGTGAAGGCCGTCATTCTCACCGGCGCCGGCGATCGCGCATTCGGCGCGGGCCAGGACCTCAACGAGACGAAGACCTTCGACGCCGACCGCGCGGAGCTCTGGATCGGCGAGTGGGAAAAGCTCTATACGCGCATCCGCTCGCTTTCCAAGCCCATCGTCGCGGCGCTCAACGGCGTGGCGGCGGGCTCGGCCTTCCAGGTCGCGCTCCTGTGCGATCTGCGCGTCGGCCATTCCGGCGTCACCATGGGCCAGCCGGAGATCAATTCCGGCATCGCGAGTTCCACCGGCCCCTGGATCATGCGGGAGATGCTGGGCATCGCGCGCACCATCGACCTGACCCTGACGGGCCGCATGATGGATGCCGAGGAGGCGGAGAGGATCGGTCTCATCAACCGGCTCGTCCCGCGCGACAAGGTTGCCGGGGAGGCCATGGCGCTCGCCCGCGAGCTGGCGGAGAAGCCGCCGGTGGCGATGCGGCTCGACCGGCAGCGCTTCCGCGAGGTGACGGAGGCCTCCTTCCAGGACGCGCTCAAGGCCGGCATCCGCATCCAGCGCGAGGCCTACGCCTCCGGCGAGCCCGCCCGCATGATGGAGGCATTTCTGGCGAAACGCCGCGCGCGCAAGAACGCATAGCAAGAGATCTCGGGGGTTCTTCAAGCAAAGAGGGGAAGGAAATGAAGAACAAGATGTCCATGTCAATGAGCCGTCGCACGGTCCTCATGGGGGCGGGGGCGGTGCTCGCCACGCCGGCCATCCTGCGGCCGGCCTTCGGCGAGACCACGCTGACGGTCGCCGATCCGGGTGGCCCGTTCGGCCCGGCCTTCCGCAAGGCCTTCTACGACCCGTTCCAGAAGGAGACCGGCATCACGATCGTCAATGTGGCGCGCGAGGCCGAGCCCACCGCGCAGTTCAAGTCGATCGTGGAGACCGGCGCCTATATCTGGGATGTGTGCACGCTGACCCTTTCGGCGCGCAAGATCCTGGAGAAGGGCGATCTCCTGGAGCCGACAGGGGTCAAGGAGGCCGACGCGCCGGGCATGATGGCGGAGGCGCTGTTCCCGAATTTCGTCGGCACCGACGTCTATTCCACGATCTTCGCCTACCGCACCGACAAGATGGGCGACAAGGCCCCGAAATCCTGGACCGATTTCTGGGATGTCGAGGGCTTCCCGGGCCGGCGCGCCCTGCGCAAGAATCCCATCGACACGCTCGAGCAGGCGCTGCTCGCCGACGGCGTGCCGCTGGAGGAGCTCTATCCGCTCGATGTCGACCGCGCCTTTGCGAGCCTCGACAGGATCAAGCCGCATATCGCGGTCTGGTGGACCGGCGGCGCCCAGTCGACGCAGCTTCTCCAGAGCGGCGAGGTCGACATGATCTCCGGCTGGAACGCCCGCCTGCAGGCCGCCATCGACGGGGGGACGCCCGCCGAGCTGGTCTGGAACCAGGGGCTCTATTCCATCGAGGGCTGGGGCATCCCGAAGGGCAACCCCAAGGCGGACGCGGCGCGCGAATTCGTCAGGTTCTGCACCAGGCCCGAACAGCAGGCGCTCTATACGAGCGAGCTCGCCTACGGCCCGACGAACCGGAAGGCCTATGACAGCATCCCGGCCGAGCGCGCCAAGGTGCTGCCGACGGCGCCGGCGAACATCTCGCAGATGCGGATCGCCAGCGAGGACTGGTGGAGCTCGAACCGCGCGGACATGACCGAGCGGTTCAACGCCTGGCTCCTCACCTGAGGCCATGGACGACACGCATGGCCGGTCCGCTCCGGCGGGCCGGCCCCATGTGCCTCCGCACGCCCCGTATCCGCGTGCCGGAACGACCTTTTCTTCGGGATATACGATGGTGAATGTGGACCGCACCGCCAACGCGCCGCCCAAGCTCGAGATCAAGGGGCTCGGCAAGCAATACGGCAACGTCACCGCACTGGAACCGACCGATCTTTCCGTGGAGGCCGGCGAATTCGTCACCCTGCTCGGACCGTCGGGCTCCGGCAAGACGACGCTCCTGCAGATGATTTCCGGGCTGACCGAGCCGACAAGCGGCGAGCTCTGGGTCGACGGGAGAAACGAGACGGAAACGCCCGTCCACAAGCGCGACATGGGGCTGGTCTTCCAGCACTACGCGCTGTTTCCGCACATGACGGTCAGCGAGAATATCGCCTTCCCGCTGAAGATGCGCGGCGCGCCCGCGCGCGATATCCGCGAGCGCGTGGCGGAAACCCTCGCCAAGGTGCAGCTCGAAGCCTATGGCGACCGGTTCCCCCGCGAGCTCTCCGGCGGCCAGCAGCAGCGCGTGGCGCTCGCCCGCTGCTTCGTCTACCGGCCCGAGATCGTGCTGATGGACGAGCCGCTCGGCGCGCTCGACAAGAACCTGCGCGAGGACATGCAGCTCGAGATCAGGCGCCTCCACAGGGAGTTCGGCACGACCGTCATCTATGTGACGCACGATCAGGAGGAGGCGCTCGTCCTGTCCGACCGCATCTGCCTGATGAACCATGCGCGCGTGGAACAGGTCGGCACGCCGCGCGAGATCTATTCGCACCCGAAGAGCATCTTCTCAGCACAGTTCATCGGCCTGTCCAACCTCTTCATGGGCGAGGTGGAGAAGGCCGGGGAGGGCCGCATGGCGGTCCGCAACGGCAACGGCACCTTCGAGGCGAAGGTGGAGAACTGCCGCACGGTCAACGGCCATGGCGGCCTCGTCCTGCGCCCGGAACAGCTTCGCCCCGGTCCGGCGGGCGAGGGAGAGAACGAGGTTGCCGGCACGGTCAGCGAGATCATCTATGTGGGCTCCGACACGCGGCTCGTCCTCACGCTGAAGGACGGCGCGACCCTGTCGGTGCGCCACGATCCCTCCAGTCCCTTGCCCGGGCTCGGCGAGACCATGACCTATCATTGGCCGATCGACGTGGCGGTGGTCGTTTCATGACAGACGCGACGATCAGCCCGTCCCGCTCGTTCGCCCGGTTCCGCGCCGGTCCGCTCTGGCTCGCCGCGCCGGCGATCGCGTTCCTCGTCGTTTTCTTCCTCGTCCCCGTCGCCCGTCTCCTGGCGCTCAGCGTGCAGGGCGATAGCGGCGCCCTGACCGACGAGCACTATGCCCGCCTCGTCGACACGGAAGTCTACTGGCGTATCCTCGTCATCACCTTCCGCATCGCAGGCCTGACGGCGTTCTTCTCGCTCCTCTTCGGCTATCCGCTCGCCTTCTGGCTGTCCAAGCTGAAGGAGGGCCGGCGCAACCGGATGCTGCTCTTGGTGCTCGTGCCGTTCTGGACGAGCTACCTCGTGAAGGCCTTCGCCTGGATGCTGCTGCTCGGCAATCAGGGCGTGCTGAACCGGATCCTGACGGGATCGGGCCTGGTCGATACGCCACTTGCGCTCATGTACAACGAGTTCGGCGTGATCGTCGGCATGGTCCACGCCATGATGCCGCTCGCCATCCTCACCATGATGCCGGTGATGAGCGGTATCGACGGCCGGCTGACGCAGGCCGCCGGCACGCTCGGCGCGGGCGCCGCGCACCGCTTCTGGATGGTCTATTTCCCGCTGTCGGTGCCCGGCATGGCCGCCGGCGGCCTCCTGACCTTCATCACCTCGCTTGGCTTCTTCATCGTGCCGGCCTTCCTCGGCGGGCGCCAGCAGACCATGCTCGCCCAGCTCATCATCGTCCAGGTGCAGGAGCTGGTGAACTGGGCCTTCGCCGGCGTGCTCGCCACCATGCTGCTCGTCTCCGCGCTTCTCGCCTGCTGGATCTACAACAGGATCTTCGGGCTCTCCTCCCTGTCGGCGGAGAGCGGCGGGGGCAAGGGGGCGTCGGACGGCCTGGCGCGGCGCCTCGGCCTCGCCATCCTGGAGGCGCTCGCCCGGGCGACGGCGCTCGTCGCCGACCGTGTCCCCGGCGCGGGGCGCGGCCGGATCCTGCCGGCCTATGTGGCGCTCGCGATCCTGTTCCTGGTGGTGCCGACGCTGATCGTCATCCCGGTCGCCTTCACGAGCTCCGATTTTCTGGAGTTCCCGCCGCCGGGCTACGCCCTGCGCTGGTTCGACGTCTACTTCAACTCGCCGATCTGGATCTCCGCGACGGTGCGCTCCTTCGGCGTGGCCTTCGCCACCGCGATCCTCGCGACCGCCATCGGCGGCCTTGCGGCGCTTGCGCTCGCCCGGTCGCGCTCCAGGTGGAACGGCACGATCTTCGCATTCATGCTGGCGCCGATGATCGTCCCGCGCATCGTCATCGCGGTGGGGCTCTTCTACCTGTTCGCCCAGATCGGGCTGGTGGCGACCAATACGGGCCTCGTTCTGGGCCACACGGTCCTGTCCATCCCCTTCACCTTCGTGGCGACGGCGGCGGTGCTCAAGAGCTACGACTGGCGGCTCGACCAGGCGGCGGCCTCGCTCGGCGCCAGCCGGGTGAACGTGCTCAGGCTGATCACGGTGCCGCTCATCCGCGGCGGCATCATATCGGCCTTCCTGTTCGCCTTCGTCACCTCCTTCGACGAGCTGACCATCGCCATCTTCGTCAGCGGCGGGCTGAAATCCACCCTGCCCAAGCAGATGTGGGACGACATGATCCTCCAGCTTAATCCCACGCTGGCGGCGGTGTCGGTCGTGGTTCTCGTCATCGTCACGGCCATCCTTCTGGTAGCCGACCGGCTGCGCCGGTGACGCGGCTGGCGGTCGGTCCTCCGGCGTGCCGCCCGGCACGCCGTTTCAAGGTCAAGGAAATGCCTGGTTCACAAGACTTCATCAGCCTGTTCAACGACCGTGCGGCGACCGATCCGGACCGGGTCTTCGCGCGCTATGGCGGCAATGCCATCACCTTCGCCGACCTCGACCGGGCGTCGGCCCGCTTCGCCGCGATGCTCGCGCGGCTGGGCGTGGAGCGCGGCGACCGGGTCGCCGTCATGATGCGCAACGGCACGACGTCGCTCGCCCTGATCTTCGCCATCTTGCGGGCCGGCCATGTCTGGGTTCCCGTCAACGCCGCTCTCAAGGGCGAGGGGCTGCGCCATGTCCTCGACCATTGCGACCCCGCCCTGATCGTCGCCGACGAGGAGTTCCTGGACCGGATCGCGGAATGCGGCGCACGGGCGCGCGCGCCCGTGACGGTGTGCCCGGACGGCGACGATCTGGAGGAGGCCGGCGGCGTCGCGGGCCCCGTGCCGGCGGCGGACGATCCGGCCGCGATCATGTACACCTCCGGCACCACCGGGCCGGCCAAGGGCGTGATCGTGACCCACCGCATGCTGCGGCTGGCGGCCGAGGCCGTCGCCCTGAGCTCGGCACCGCGGCCGGGCGACATCTATTTCCTGTGGGAGCCCTTCTATCATATCGGCGGTGCGCAGACGCTGATCCTGCCGCTGGTGCGCGACATCTCGCTCTCCATGGTCGACCGGTTCAGCGCCACTCGCTTCTGGCAGGAGGTGCGCGAGGCCGGCGCCACGCATATCCACTATCTGGGCGGCGTCATCCAGATCCTGCTCAAGCAGCCGCCATCGCCGCGCGACAGGGACCATCCCGTGCGCATCGCCTGGGGCGGCGGCTGCGCGGCGGACGCCTGGCGCGCCTTCGAGGAGCGCTTCGGCGTGGAGATCCGCGAGGGCTACGGCATGACCGAGGCGTCCAGCCTCACCAGCTTCAACGATACCGGTGTCGTCGGCTCCATCGGCAGGCCCGTGCCGTGGTTCGAGGTGCGCCTGCTCGACGACGACGGCCGGGAGGTCAAGGACGGGCGCGGCGAGATCGTGGTGACGACATCGCTGCCGGGCGCGATCTTCCCGGGCTATTTCCGCAACCCGGACGCGACCGCCAGGGCCCTTCGGCCGGAAGGTTTCCGCACCGGCGACATGGGCTCGCGCGATGTCGAGGGCAATCTCTACTTCCATGGCCGCAAGGGCGACAGCGTGCGCTGCAAGGGCGAGAACGTGTCGGCCTACGAGGTGGAGCATGTCGTGGGCCTGCACCCCGATGTCGAGGACAGCGCCATGATCGGTGTCGCCGCCGATGTCGGCGAGCAGGACATCAAGCTGTTCGTGCAGCTCAAGCCCGGCGCGACGGAGGACCCCGGCGCCCTGAGCGCATGGCTGGCGGAGCGGCTCGCCCCCTTCCAGCAGCCGCGCTACATCGCCTTTGTCGACGAATTCGAACGCACCCCCAGCAAACGCATCATGAAGCACCGGCTCTCGCCCTCGCGGGAGGAGTGCTGGGACCGTCTCGCAGAACGGGAGAGCATCCGATGACCGAAGGCTTCAAGACCGACGTGCTGGTTTCGGGAACCGGCCCCTTTGCCGGGCGCATCGCGCTCGACATCGCCGCGACGGCGGAGCGGCCGATCTCGGTCGCCATTGCGGGTCGCAACCGCGACCGGCTCGACTGGCTGCGCACCGCCGGCAACGCCCGTGCCGCCATGTTCGGCCGTCCCGCCACCTTCTCCACGCTCGAGGCGGACCTGACGGAGGACGGCGCGGCGGAGCGCGTGATCGCGCAGACACGGCCCAGGATTGCCGTGCAGGCCGCCTCGGTCCAGACCTCCATGGTCATCTCCGATACCGGGAACGCCTGGACGGCGCTGGTCGCGGAGGGCGGCCTGAGCGCGACCGCCCCATTTCACGCCGTGATCACCGGAAAGGTCGCGCGCGCCATCGCCGAACACTCGCCGGAGACGGCGTTCATCAATTGCTGCTTCCCGGACGTGGTGAACGGTCTGATCGCCGCGCAGGGCTACAATGTGCTCTGCGGCACGGGCAATGTCGCCATCCTCTCCAATGTGTTCTCCGGCGCCAAGGGTATCTCGGATCCCGCCCGGCTCCGCGTGCTCGCCCATTACCAGAACCTCGCCGCCTGGCGCCGGCCGAGCGGCGAGCGGCAGGGGGCGGTCGCCCCGCGTGTCTTCCTGGACGGGCGCGAGATCGCGGATGTGTTCGAGGATTTCGCCGATGTGAAGCTCACCGCCGAACCCGCCATCGAGGTCTCCGGTGCCTCCGGCGTGACGCTGATTCGTGCCTATGTGGCGGGCGAGCCCTGGGTCGGCCATGTGCCGGGCCCGAACGGCCTGCCCGGCGGATATCCGGTGCGTCTGGAGGAGGGGACCCTGCGTCTCAACCTGCCCGACGGCCTCACGCAGGAGGAGGCGGTGTCCTGGAACGCGGCGTTCGAAGCCACGAATGGCCTCGTTGTGGAGGGGCGCGAAGCGCGCTACACCGGAGCTCTGAAGGCGGTTCTGAAGCGCTGGGATTTTCCCCATGCGGACGGCTTCGCGCTGGAGGAGCTCGATACGGTCCATCGCGACCTCTCCGCGCTGCGGAACCGCCTGAGCGCGATACCCGCATGATCTGATCTGAACGAGGAGGGGGCAGGATCCCATGGGCGAGCCGTTGAGGGTGGTCGTGATCGGGGCAGGGATCGTCGGCGCCTTCGCCGCCCGGGCCCTCGTCCGCGACGGGCAGAGCGTGACGATCGTCGATCCCGGACCGCCCGGCGGGCGTCAGGCGACGAGCTACGGCAACGGCGCCTGGATCCTGGAAAGCTCGCTCCTGCCGGTCTCCGTTCCCGGCCTCTGGCGTCAGGTGCCGGGCTATCTCGCCGACCCGCTCGGCCCCTTCGCGATACGCTGGTCCCATCTCTGGCGCGCCGCGCCGTGGCTCCTGCGATTCGTGGCGGCAGGCTCCACCGTCGCGAAGGTCGAGAAGACGGCGGCGGCCCGCTACGCCCTGACGCAAGGCGCGCTCGGGCACTACCGCGAGGAGGCCGCCGCCTGCGGGCTCTGCGACCTTCTCCGGACGGACGGGCTGCTCTCGATCTACCGCGACCGCGCGGACTTCGAGGCGGACGCGCTCGCCTGGACGCTGCGTGCCCGCTACGGCTTCTCGTGGCAGGAGCTGGAGGGCGGTGAGCTGCACGAGTTCGAGCCCGGCCTGAGCGCCGATTACGGCTTTGGCGCGCACCTCGCGTCGGATGCCAATCTCACCGATCCGGGCGCCTTCGTCGCGGGCCTCGTCGAAGGCGCCTGCCGCGACGGTGCGCGCCTTGAGACCGTGCGCGCCACCGGGTTCCGCTTCGAGGGGGACCGGCTGCGGGCGGTGGAGACGGAAGGCGGCGGGGAGATCGTCTGCGACCGGGCGCTGGTCACCGCCGGCATCCATTCGCGCATGCTGGCCCGGCAGGCGGGCGACCGTGTGCCCCTGGAGACGGAGCGCGGCTACCATGTGGTCGTTCCCGATCCGGTTCATGTGCCCCGCCATCCCATCATGCCGATGGACGGCAAGATGGCGATCACCATGACGCGGGCCGGCCTGCGGGTCGCGGGCCAGGTGGAGCTTGCCGGCATGGAGGCGGAGCCTGACTGGCGCCGGGCGGATATCCTGGCCGGATACCTTCCCCGGGTCTTCCCCGCCTTCGCCGGCCGGATGGATGGCGCCCGCATCGACCGCTGGATGGGCCATCGCCCCTCGACCCCGGACGGCTTGCCCTGCATCGGTCCGTCGCGCCGCTCGCCCGACGTGGTCTACAGCTTCGGCCACGGCCATAGCGGCCTCGCCATGGGGCCGATCAGCGGCCGTCTCGCCGCCGAGCTGTCTGCCGGACGGCCTCCCGTCGTCGACCCCGAACCCTATGGAGCCCAGCGTTTCGCATGACGAGCGACGCCCTGCCTTTCATCGACGACGCCGCGATCGCCGGCCTGCATCTCACGCCGGACGAGGCGCGCGAGGCGCTCCTGCGGATCTACCGGCTCAATCACGCCGGCCGGGTGGTCTCCAGGCCCAAGACGTCGCTCGATATCGGGCCCGGCCACATGTTCCAGGCGATGTGCGCAGGCAGCGAGGAGCTGGGGCTCGCCACGGTCAAATGGCTGGGTGTCGCGCCGCGGCCTGCGGGCGACGACCGGCCGGGCATCCACGCCCTGTCCGTCCTGAACGATTTCTCAAGCGGCGCGCCGCTGGCGATCATGGACGCCAACGCCATGACCGGCCTGCGGACGGCCGCCATGTCGGCCCTTGCTGCGCGATATCTGGCCCGAAGGGAGAGCGCGACCATCGGCTTCGTCGGCAGCGGTCTGCAGGCGCGCACCCATCTGGAGGCCATGCGCGCGCTCTGCCCCGGCCTGCGCACGGCGCTGTGCAGCAGCCGGTCCGAGCGGTCCGCCGCCCGGCTTGCCGAGCATGCGCGGGGGCTCGGCATGGAGGCGCGGGGCCCCGTTTCGCCGGAGGAGGCGGTGCGCGGCAGCGATATCGTCGTCACGACGGTGCCGGCAAGCCCGGGGCTCGAACCGTTTCTCGACCCGGCCTGGCTCGCGCCGGGCGCCTTCGTCGCGGCGGTGGATGTCGGGCGCTCGTGGCTCCCGGAGGGGCTCGGCGCGCTCGACCTCATGGCGACCGACGACCGCGAGCAGCACATGCGCTATCTCGACGGCGCGCTCACGCTCCATTGCGACCTGTCGGAGCTGGCCGCCGGCATCCATCCCGGCCGCACCGGCGAGACGGAGCGCGCCATGTTCGTCTTCCGCGGCCATGCGCCGGCCGATCTCGCCATCTCCGGCCTGATCTGGTCGCGCTACAGGGCCGCGATGGGGTGAATGCCCTGCGCCGGTGTGCGCTGCTATGCTGCGGGGAGACCGACAGTCCGGAGGGCATGAGACGATGGCAGGTTTTCCGCACAAGAAGGAGTTTCCGGTCAGCCGCGTGCGGCGCTATCTGGAGCCGGGGCCGATCGTCCTCGTCTCGTCGCGATGGCGGGGGCGGAGCAATATCATGACGCTCGGCTGGCACACGATCCTCGAATTCTCCCCCTCCCTCGTCGGTCTCATGATCTCGGGCGGCAATCACAGCTTCGACATGATCCGTTCCAGCGGGGAATGCGTTATCAACCTGCCGACGACGGCGCTGACCGATACCGTGGTCGGGATCGGCAACACGACGGGAGCCCGGATCGACAAGTTCGCCGAATTCGGCCTGACGGCGGAGCAAGCGACCCGCGTCGATGCGCCCGCGATCCGCGAATGCCATGCCGCCTTCGAGTGCCGCCTCCACGAGGACGCGTTGGTTGATCGCTACAATTTCTTCATCTTCGAGGTGGTCGCGGCGCATGCCGCGCCGGAGCCCGAATACCCCGAGACGCTGCACTATACGGGCGACGGCGTCTTCATGGTGGCGGGCGAGATCGTCGACCGGCGCGCCCTCTTTCGCCCGGAAATGCTCGACTAGGGCAGGGCGCGCGCGGGCGCGGTAACAGGTTCTTGCCGAATGGCGAGGCGCGGGTACAATGCGCGCCACGCTGCAAGCCGAAGCAGGGAGGATGACCGGGGCGACCTGTCGGCTATGGCTCGAGACGGAGGAAACGGTCAATCGCAGACGGTCCGGCCTTGCGCCGCGATTGCCGGATGGGCCGGAGAACAGCCATGTCGGATGCCCTGCGAATTGCCAGAGGCCCCTTCGGGCGCGTGGCACTTCTGGATATGGACCGCCCGCTGGTGCGCCATGCGCACCCCCATTGCCATGTCCTGTTGAAGGTGGAGGGGGCGGACACGCAGTTCCTCGTGCGCGACCGTATCGCCCATCTCACCGACGAAAGCGCGGTTCTCGTCAACGCCTGGGAACCGCACGCCTACGACCACGATCCCACCCGGCCCAAGACGGTGATCCTCGCGCTCTATATCGAGCCGCACTGGCTGGGTCATTTCCGCGCGAACTGGGCGGCGAGCAACGCGCCCGACTTCTTCGAGGAGACGGTCGGCGCCATCACGCCCGGGATCCGGCGGATGGCGGGTCTGCTCGCCGGCGCCATGGTGCACGCCCCCGACGAGACGGCGATGCACGAGGAGCTCCTCGGCCGGCTCATGATCGCCCTCATCGAGCGGTTCACCGCCTGGAAGGCGCTGCCCCATTCCATCAGGAGCCTCGCCGACCGGGGCATGATGGACTACCGGATCCGCAAGGCGGTCCGGCGGATCGAGGCCGTGCCGGGCGAGATACCGGGCATGAACGAGCTCGCGCGCGATGTCGGGCTGTCGCGGGCGCATTTCTTCCGCCTCTTCGAGAGCAATATGGGCGTGAGCCCGCGCATCTACCTGAATGTGCAGCGGCTCGAGCGCGCGGTCGAGCTGGTGGCGGAAGGCGACGAGACCTTCGCCGCCATCGGCGAGCGCCTCGGCTTCTCGGTGCCGGCGCACTTCTCCCGCTTCTTCCACGACCATGCCGGATCCTCGCCCAGCGTCTTCCGCAAGGTCACCCGCCTCAACGCCGAAATTTGAGACTCCTCGGTAAGTCGTAAGACTGGGCGGTATCGCCGTCCCTCCATCCCCGCGGCATGAAGGCGGAAAACGACCGTCCGTGCCGGACGGCGGGGAGGAACCGATGAACCAGACCGCAGATGCGGCGGGCCTTGTCGGGCGTTCCGTTCCGCGCGTGGAGGATGCCGCGCTGCTCACGGGACGGGGCCGCTATCTCGACGACCTGCCGACGAGCCGCAGGACCGCGCACGCGGCGATCCTTCGCTCCCCGCACGGCCATGCCGAGATCCGCTCCATCGACACCGCGAATGCCCGCGCGCTCGACGGCGTCTTCGCGGTGCTCACCGGCGATGACGTCGCGGCTCTCACCAGGAGCCTCACCGTCGGCGTGAAGGCCGATGTGGAATGCTGGCCGATGGCGCGCGACCGCGTGCGCTATGTCGGCGAGCCCGTGGCCATCGTCGTCGCGGAAAACCGCTATGTCGCCGAGGACGCGCTCGACCTGATCGAGGTGGATTACGCCACCCTGCCGGTCGTCATGGACCCTCGGGCCGCGCTCGGCGAGGATGCGGCGCTCCTCCACCCTTCCCTCGGCAGCAACTGCATCAGCGACCGGCGCTTCCGCTACGGCGACCCCGAAACGGCCTTCGCGAAGGCCGTCCACCGGATTTCGGTGGAGATCGCCTATCCGCGCAATTCCTGCACGCCCATCGAGACCTACGGCGTGATCGCCGAATACGACCCCGGCGAGGACGCCTATGACGTGACGGCCAATTTCCAGGGGCCGTTCTCCATCCATGCCGTCATCGCGCGTGCCCTCAAGGTGCCCGGAAACCGCATGCGGCTGCGCACACCGCCCGACTCGGGCGGCTCCTTCGGCGTGAAGCAGGGTGTCTTCGTCTATGTGGTCCTCGCCGCCGTGGCCGCGCGCGTCGCCGGCCGGCCCGTCAAATGGGTGGAGGACCGGCTGGAGCACCTCACTGCCTCGGTGTCGGCGACCAATCGTGTGACGAGGCTCGAGGCGGCGGTCGGGCCCGACGGCGCGATCGCGGCGCTCGCATGGGACCAGATCGAGGATTGCGGGGCGCATCTGCGCGCGCCCGAGCCCGCAACCCTCTATCGCATGCACGGCAACATGACGGGGGCCTATGCCATCGGGAACGTCTCGATCCGCAACCGGGTGGTGCTCACCAACAAGACACCGACCGGCCTCAATCGCGGCTTTGGCGGCCCGCAGGTCTATTTCCCGCTGGAGCGGCTCGTGCACCGGATCGCCGACG
This sequence comes from Kaustia mangrovi, assembly GCF_015482775.1. Lineage (GTDB taxonomy): Bacteria > Pseudomonadota > Alphaproteobacteria > Rhizobiales > Im1 > Kaustia > Kaustia mangrovi. The sequence goes on from NZ_CP058214.1 coordinate 3,994,884, forward strand.
AGCTGGGCCTCGACCGGCTCGACGTCATCCGCCGCAATCTCGTGCCGGCCGACGCCTTTCCCTACCGCACGGCAACAGGCGCGCTGCTCGATTCCGGCGATTACCGCTCAGCCCTCGACCGCGCCGCGGAGGAGGGTGGGCTGGAGGATCTCCGCGCCCGGCGCGAGCGGGCCCGCTCGCAGGGCCGGCTCTACGGCATCGGCATGGCCGCGGCGGTCGAGCCGAGCGTGTCGAACATGGGCTACATCACCACCGTCCTGACCCCGGAGGAACGGGCCAAGGCCGGGCCGAAGAACGGGGCGCAGGCGGTTGCCACTGTCGCCATCGATCCGCTCGGCGCGGTGACCGTGAAGGTCGCCTCCGTGCCCCAGGGCCAGGGGCACTGCACGGTGCTCGCCCAGGTCGTCGCCGACCGGCTGGGCCTGCCCATGGAGGCGGTGCGCGTCAATACCGAGCTCGATACGGGGCGCGATGCCTGGTCCATCGCGTCGGGCAACTATTCCAGCCGCTTCGCCGCCGCCGTGGCGGGCACGGCCAGGCTCGCCGCCGACCGGATCCGCGAGCGGCTGGCCGCCATCGCCGCGGGCCAGCTCAATATCGAGGCCGAAGAGGTCGAGTTCCGCGGCGGCCGCGTCTTCGGCCGCGGCAATCCGGACAATTCGGTCTCCTTCGCCCGGGTCGCCGCGGCGAGCCACTGGGCGCCGGCCACGCTGCCCGAGGGGGTCGGTCAGACGATCAGCGAGACCGTGTTCTGGACGCCGGAGGAATTGCAGGCGCCGACGCCGGAGGACGGGGTCAACTCGTCGCTCTGCCACGGCTTCATCTTCGATTTCTGCGGCGTGGAGATCGACCGGGAGACCGGCGAGGTCCGCATCGACAAATACGTCACCATGCACGATTGCGGCCGCGTGCTGCACCCCGCCATGGTCGAGGGGCAGGTGCGCGGCGCCTTCGCCCAGGCGCTCGGTGCGGCGCTCTACGAGGAATATGCCTATGGCGAGGACGGCTCCTTCCTGTCCGGCACGCTCGCCGACTATCTGATGCCGACGGCGATGGAGACGCCGGAGCCGGTCATCCTGCATCACGAGAGCCCGTCGCCGTTCACCCCGCTCGGCGCCAAGGGCGTGGGCGAGGGCAACTGCATGTCCACGCCCGTCTGCATCGCCAATGCGGTGGCCGACGCCACGGGCGCGGCCGATATCGCCCTGCCGCTGTCGCCGGGCCGCGTCGGCGCGCTGGTCTTCGGCGAGGAGACGCCGCCGGCGACCCCGCAAGAGACTCTCGTGCCGGCCGCCGCGCGCCCGGGCGAGCGCGTGCTGACGGGGGAGGGACGGGCGACCGTCTCCGCCCCGCGCGAGGCGGTGTGGCGCATGCTGCTCGATCCCGCCACGCTTGAGGCCATCATCCCCGGCGCGCACGGGGTAGAGAAGGTCGGAGACACCCGCTTCCACGCCGATGTGACGCTGGGCGTGGGCCCGGTGAAGGGGCGCTACAGCGCCGATATCGCGCTCTCCGACATGGTCGAGCCCGAGGCGGTGACGCTGACCGGGCAGACGCGCGGCGCGCTCGGCTTCGGCAACGGCACGGGCCGCATCACGCTCACCGAGGAGGGCGCGCAGACCGTCGTCGCCTATCGCTACGAGGCGAGCATCGGCGGCAAGGTCGCCTCCGTCGGCGGCCGGCTGCTCGACGGGGCGGCACGCGTGGTGATCGGCCAGTTCTTCCAGGCGCTCGCGCGCCATGCCGGCGGCGGCTCCGCGGGCGGCGGTGGCCTGTTCGCCCGCGCGAAGGCGTTCCTGGCATCGCTGTTCGGAGGCCGCGCATGAAACCGGCCGCCTTCGATTTCCTGCGCCCGGACAGCCTGGAGGAGGCGCTCCGGGCCCTGCATGACGGCGGTGGCGACGCCCGCATCATTGCCGGCGGCCAGTCGCTCGTGCCGATGCTGAACATGCGGCTCGCGCGCCCCTGCATGCTCATCGACATCATGCGGCTCGATGCCCTCGCCAACATCGAGGAGAAGGCCGGCGAGGTCGTGATCGGCGCGGGCGTTCGGCAGGCGGCGCTGGAGCGCTGGCCGGAGCTCGCGAGCCGGCTTCCGCTCATTGCGAAGGCCATCGGCTGGATCGGCCATGTCCAGACGCGGGCGCGCGGCACGGTGTGCGGGTCGCTGGCCCATGCCGATCCGAGCGCGGAGCTGCCGCTCGTCCTCGTCGCGCTCGGCGGTTCGGTGCGGCTGCGTACGGCCCGCAAGCGCCGCAGCGTTCCGGCGGATGAGTTCTTCCTCGGCATGATGTCGACCGCGCTCGCCGAGGGCGAGATGATCGAGGCGGCCGCCTTCCCGGTGCCCGCGCCGGGAACGGGCGTGGCCTTCAGGGAGGTCGGGCGCCGGCATGGCGATTTCGCCATCGTGGCCTGCGCGGCTGTCGCGGAAACCGAGGGCATCCATCTCGCAATCTCCGGCGTCGACGACCGCCCGCGCCGGTTTCCCGTTCCCCCGCCCGGCGACGACGGGCTGGACGATGCGCTCAACGAGATCGCCTGGTCGCTCAATGCGCGCGACGACCTCCATGCGAGCGCGCGCTACCGCCGCGAGCTCGTGCGCCGTCTCGGCCGCCGGACCGTCGAGGAGGCCTGCGCATGTCGAAGCTGACCGCCGGCGAGACACATCTCGTCACCTTTCGCCTCAATGGCAGCGAGGTGCGCGTCCGCGCCGAAGGCCGGATGCTGCTCTGCGACCTGCTGCGCCACGAGATCGGCGCGACCGGCACCCATGTGGGCTGCGAGCACGGCGTGTGCGGGGCCTGCACCGTGCAGGTCGACGGCGCGCCGGCACGGTCCTGCCTCATCCTCGCCGCCCAGATCGAGGGCGCGGATGTGCGCACCGTGGAGGCGCTCGCGCCGGAGCCCGCCCGCCTCTCCGCGCTTCAGGAGGCGTTCCGGACCCATCACGGCCTGCAATGCGGCTTCTGCACCCCCGGCATCCTGATGACGCTCGACGCGCTGCTGACGGCGCGGCCCGACGCTGGCGCGGACGAGGTCCGCGAGCACCTGTCCGGACATCTGTGCCGCTGCACCGGCTACGCGACGATCGTGAAGGCTGCGCTGGCAGCCCTGGAGGACGTCAGGAAGGAGCAAAAGGACGATGCTTGATCTGGGGACGAGCTTTCTTGCGAGCGTCAGCCGCGATCCCGACGCGCTCGCCGTGGTCGACGGCGACACGCGGCTGACCTATGCGCAGTGGTATCGCAGGATTTCCGCGCTCGTGGCTGGGCTCGACCGGATGGGGCTGAAGCCCGGCGATCACATTCTCACCGTGATGCAGAACCGCTGGGAGAACGCCTCGCTCCACTGGGCCGCGCAGTTCTCGGGCCTCATCGTGACGCCGCTGAACTGGCGCGCCAAGGGCGACGAGATCGACTACGCCGTCGGCGATGCCGGCGCCAGGGCCGTCTTCCACGAGGAGGTGACGGAGGAGGCGCTCCGCCAGTCCCAGGGCGCGGCGGATCTGCCCTGCGCCGCGGCGGGCGAACTCGCCGCGATCATGGAGGCCGACGCCCCCGACGCCCGGCCGCGCGCCGGGGCGGAGGACTGGTCCTTGATGCTCTACACCTCCGGCACCACCTCGCGCCCCAAGGGCGTGCCGCGCCGCCACCGGGCCGAGCGCGCCGGCGCCGTCGCCCATGTGGCGCAGAACCTCTACAGGCACGGCGAGCGCACGCTCGGCGTGATGCCGCTCTACCACACGATGGGCGTGCGCTCGCTCATCGCCTCCTCGCTGATCGGCGGCGCATTCGTCTGCATGCCGCGCTTCGATGCCGGGCGCGCCGTCGCGCTGATCGAGCGGGAGGCGATCACCAATCTCTATCTCGTCCCGACGCTCTATCACGACATGCTGCACGATCCGGCCTTCTCCCCGGACCGCGTGGCGACCGTCTCCAAGCTCGGTTTCGCCGGGGCGTCCATGACCGACGGTCTCCTGAAGAAACTCCAGGAGGCCTTCCGGCCGGAGCTGTTCGTCAACCATTACGGCTCCTCGGAGATCTATACCTTCACCATCGAGCAGGATGCCGCGGGAAAGCCCGGCTCGGCGGGGCGCGCCGGCATCAACCAGATGATCCGCGTGGTGAAGCTCGACGCCGCCTCGCCCGACGATGTCGCCGGACCCGGCGAGGAGGGCGAGATCGTCGCGCTGCTGGAGGGCGACGAATCCTTCGAGGGCTACTGGAACCGGCCCGACGCCGATGCCAAGGCGCTGCGGCAGGGCTGGTACTTCACCGGGGATACCGGCTTCCTCGACGAGGATGGCGACCTGTTCGTCACGGGCCGTGTCGACGACATGATCATCACCGGCGGGGAGAACGTCTCGCCCGTCGAGGTGGAAAGCTGCCTCTCGCTCCACGACCGCGTGGCCGAGGTCGCCGTGGTCGGCCTGCCGGACGAGCGCTGGGGCAAGATCGTCACGGCCTTCGTCAAGCGCAGCGGCGAGGTCTCCGCGGAAGAGCTCGACGAGCATTGCCGGGCCTCCGGCCTCGCCAATTTCCGCCGCCCGCGCCGCATCGTCTTCGTCGACGAGATTCCCAAATCGCCGGTCGGCAAGGTTCTGCGCCGCATGCTCGTGGCGGGCGACTACCGCCCCGAGGGCGCGGCGACCCCCGGATATCCCCAGAAGGCAGAGTGAAAGGATGCCCTCCATCATGACTGAGACCATGCGTTTCGACGATCCGCGCCTCGCCGAGCTCGACGGCTTCTCCGTGACCGTCGATGCCGAACGCCAGCGCGCGGATATCGTCCTCGACCGGCCGCCCTACAATGTCGTGTCCATGGCCCAGCGCGACCAGCTTCGCCTCGTCTTCGAGGCGCTGGACGGCGACGGCCGCGTGCGCGTGATCGTGGTGTCCGGCACGGGCGCGCATTTCTCCTCCGGCGGCAACATCAGAGGGTTCCTCGAGGCGAGCCCCGAACATGTCGCCCATCTCGCCTGGAACATCGCCGCGCCGGCGCGCTGCTCGAAGCCGGTGATCGCCGCCAATCGCGGCTACTGCTTCGGCGTCGGTTTCGAGCTGTCGCTCGCCTGCGACTTCCGCATCGCCAGCGACACCACGCTCTACGCGCTGCCTGAGCAGAAGCTCGGCCAGATCCCGGGCTCCGGCGGGTCCGCGCGCCTGCAGAAGATGGTCGGCATCACCCGCACGAAGGACATCGTCATGCGGTCGAAGCGGATTACCGGCCAGCAGGCCCATGACTGGGGAATCGCCACCGAGGTGGTCGCCGACGCGGAACTCGAGAGTGCCGTCGACGCCCTGGTGGAAGAGCTCATCGCCTTCTCGCCGCTTGCCCAGCGTACCGCCAAGACACTGCTCAACGACACCGACGACGCCACCCTCTCCGTGGCCATCGAGCTTGAGGGGCACTGCTACAGCCGCCTGCGCTCGTCCGACGATTTCCGCGAGGGCGTGACGGCTTTCCACGAGAAACGCGCGCCGAACTTCACCGGCCGCTGACCGCATGCCCGGCCGGGCGGGGGACCGGCCGGGTCCACCAGGCAGGCGGTGCCGGCGCGGAAATGCCGGCCCTCCCGCCGCTTCAAGGGAGGAAAAGACATGGAAAAACGAACCATCGTGGAAACCGGGCCGGGCATCGCCGCCGGCCTGCGCGACCTGCCCCGGCACCTCAACCTGAAGACGGCCGGCGCCGGGCTCGTCGCGGCCATCTTCGGCTGCTCCGGCCCGGCGCTCATCGTGATCGGCGGTGCCAGGAATGGCGGGCTGACGGACGGCCAGACCGTGGCCTGGCTCTTCGCCATCTATTTTCTCGGCGGGCTCATCAGCATCTTTCTGGCGCTGCGCTACAAGCAACCCATCACGGGCGCCTATTCCATTCCGGGCGCGGCGCTCGTGGCGGGCTCGCTCGCCGCATTCTCGTTCAACGAGGCCATCGGCGCCTTCATCATGGCGGGCGCGATCGTCTTCCTGCTCGGCGTCAGCGGCCTCATCGGCAGGGTCATGCGGTGGCTGCCCATGCCCATCGTCATGGCGATGATCGCGGGCGCGCTCATCCGCTTCGCGACGGGGGCGGTGTCCGCCGTGGGCTCGGCGCCCATCATCGCCGGGGCGGCCATCGTGGCGTTCTTCGTGTCCATGCGCGTCACAAAGACGGTTCCGCCGGTGCTCTCCGCCTTCGTTGTCGGTCTCCTGGCCGCCTTTGCAATGGGCTCCGTCGGCGGGGGCAGCGCGGATATCGCCTTCGTGATGCCGGAATTCACCGCGCCCGCCTTCACGCTCGACGCCTTCCTCGCGATCTCGGTGCCGCTGGCCCTTCTGGTCATCGGCGCGGAGAATGCGCAGGCGACCGGCGTGCTGATGGCGGAGGGGTACCGCCCGCCGATCAACATGATGACGATCGTGTCCGGTATCGGCGGCGTCGCGGCCGGCTTGCTCGGCGGCCACAACGCCAATATCGCGGGCCCCATGACCGCCATCTGCTCGTCCGAACAGGCCGGCGAGAACACGGAGGGACGCTATGCGGCGACCGTCGTCAACGGCATCCTGTTCGGGACCTTCGGGCTGGTGGCCGGCGCCGCCGTGCCGGTGGTTATGTCGCTGCCCGGCGCGCTCATCGGAACGGTTGCGGGGCTTGCCATGATCGGCGTCCTGCTGGCCGCGTTCCAGAATGCCTTCGGCAAGTCGCTCGGCAACCAGACCGGCGCCTTCGTCGCGCTCGCGGTCGCCATGTCGAAACTGTCCCTGCTGGGCATCAGCGCCCCGTTCTGGGCGCTTGTGGCGGGCGTCGCGGTCTCGTTCATCGTCGACCGCAAGGCGCTGCTGGACAGCGAGCGAAAGAGCCTCGCCACGTCCTGATCGGGGCGCAGCGCATCGCAATGCGTGCGGGGCATCGCCGCGGTTCGCCGCTGGCGGTGCCCCGTATCCGCTACCGAGGCCACTCTCATCGGGTCCGGTCGGCCGCCTCCGTTCCGGGCGCACCCGGCCAGTAGTGGGAATCGGGCAGGGCGCGCGGGCCGAACACGGCCTGGCCGACGCGGACGACGGTCGCGCCCTCCTCGATGGCGATCCCGTAGTCGCCGGACATGCCCATGGAGAGCTCCGACAGGACCTCCCCCTGCGGGGCGTCCCGCAGCGCATGGTCCCGGATCTGGCGGAGAATACGGAAGCACCGGCGCACCTCCTCCTCGTCCGGCGTGAAGCGGGCAAGCGTCATGAAGCCCTTCGGGCGCAGCGCGTCGAAGGCGGTGAGCTCTTTCAGGAAGCCCGGGACGTCCGCCGGGGCGAGGCCGAACTTGGAGGCCTCGTTGGAGGTGTTGACCTGCACCAGCACGTCGAGCCCGCGCCCCAGAAACTGGAGGCGCTTCTCCAGCGCCCTGGCGAGCGACAGCCGGTCGAGAGACTGGACTTCCCCGGCAAAGCGCAGCACGTCCTTGACCTTGTTGCTCTGAAGATGGCCGATCATGGCCCAGCGCACGGGCTCGCCGGCAAGCGCCTCCGCCTTCCGGCGGCCCTCCTGCACCTTGTTCTCGCCAAGATCGGTCTGGCCGGCACGGATCGCCTCGCGGACGCGTTCGGGCTCGATGGTCTTGGTGACGAGCACGAGGCGCACGGCGTCGCCGGCGCGTCCCGACCGGAGGCTCGCGGCGCGGATCGTCTCGCGCACATCGTGCAACTTGTCTGCAATGCTCATGTGGCAAATCCCTCGATCCAGTCGGCGAACATGGCACGCGCGGCCTCGCGCAGGCCGGGCCCGAAGCGTGCCGCATCGGCGCGGATCGCGCGCGGGTCGATGCCGCTGGCGGCAAGCTCGCAGGCATGGCCGACGAGCCAGCGCTCAAGGCCGTTGCAGGCGTCGGCTTCCGGGTGGAACTGGAGCGCGAGGACGGTATCGCCGAGCGCGAAGGCCTGGTTCGGGCAGGCGGGCGTCGAGGCGAGGGTCGCCGCGCCCCGGGGCGTCCGGAAACCGTCTCCGTGCCAGTGGAGCACGGGCACGCCGTCGAGATGCCTGAGCGGGCTGTCCCGCCCGGCCTCGGTGAGCGCGAGGGGAGAGAAGCCGATCTCCTTTGCCGCCCCCGGTGCGACCGCCCCGCCGAGCGCCATGGCGATCTGCTGGGCGCCGAGACAGATGCCCAGGAGCGGTTTCCCGGCCTCGAGGCGCCTGGCGATCAGCGCGCGTTCCTCCGCCAGAAAGGGATAGGCGTCGCCGTCGTGAACGCCGACCGGCCCGCCGAGCACGGCCAGAAGCTCCGGCTGGAGCGGATCGAGCGCGGCGAGCCCGCCGTCGCCGATATCGTGATAGCGGATGGCGTAGCCCGCATCCCGGAGCACCGGCTCGACGGTGCCGAGATCCTCGAAATGGATATGGCGAATGGCAAGGACGGTACCGAGCATCGTGGGCGGTTCCCTGAGTGCGGAGGACCGGCGGGCGGATTGCCGGCAGCCTTCGCGCCGTGCAATATCTCTCGACCGGCCTGCCTGAAAGGGCCGGTTTTTGGAAAATGGGTGGGCCGGATGAGGATCGGAGCCGGCAAGGGCAGGCAAGTGACTATCGAGCTCAGGCGGGAGCGGGGCGAGCCCGTCTTCCTTGCGCTCGGGGCCTCCATCGTGGCGGAGATCGAGCGCGGGCGGCTGAGGCCCGGGGACCGGTTGCCCGGCACGCGCGCGCTGGCGCGGGATCTCGGGCTCAACCGCAACACCGTCGATGCCGCCTATCACGAGCTCTCCATGCAGGGCTGGCTCGTCGCGGAGCCTTCGCGCGGTACCTTCGTCGCCTCCGACCTGCCCGATACGGGCGGCTCCGCGCGTCGGCGGCCCCCCGGAACGGAGAGGCGCGAAAGACCGGCGGATTCCGCCCATGCGCCAATGCTCGACCTCACCGACGGCACGCCCGACCCGCGCCTCGTGCCGGTGGCGGAGTTCGCCCGCGCCATCCGCCGTGCGCTGGCCTCGCCGTCCCCCGGCGGGGCGGGGCGATACGGATCGCCGCTCGGCACCCGCGAGCTTCGCGAGGCGCTGGCCGACCATCTCGGCAGCGAGCGGGGGCTTGTCGCCTCGGGCGGGGACGTCCTCGTCACCCGGGGCAGCCAGATGGCGCTCTTCCTCGCAGCCTCCGCGCTCGCCGGGCCGGGCGACGTCATAGCGGCGGAGACCCCCGGCTATCCGCTCGCCTGGGCGGCCTTCCGTGCCGCCGGCGCCCGGGTTGTGGGGGTCGCGGTCGATGGCGGCGGCATCGATCCCGAGGCGCTGGAGGCGCTCGCCCGGCGCGAGAGGCGGCTGAAGGCAGTCTATGTGACGCCGCATCACCAGTATCCGACGACCGTCACCCTCGGCGCCGCGCGCCGGCTGAGGCTCGTCGCGCTCGCCCGCCAATACGGGTTCCACATCGTGGAGGACGACTACGACCACGAATACCGCTTCGATGGCCGGCCCGTCCTGCCGATCGCGGCGCGCACGGCGCCTGGCGGGCCGGTCGTCTATGTGGGCTCGCTGTCGAAACTGCTCACCCCCGGCATCCGGCTCGGCTATGCGCTGGCCGGCCCCGCCATCCTGCAGCGCATGGCGGAGCGGCGCGAGGCCATCGACCGGCAGGGCGACGTGCCGCTGGAGCATGCGCTCGCCAGCCTCATCGCCGACGGCACGCTGCGCCGCCATGCTCGCAAGGCGCGGCGCGTCTATCGCGCGCGTCGGGACCGCATGGCGGCGCTGCTGGCGGAGCGTCTCGGAGACGATGTGCGCTTCACGCTTCCCGCCGGAGGCCTCGCCATCTGGCTGCGGCTCGCCGGCGGCGGGCCGGACGCGGAGCGCTGGTCGGCCCGGGCCGCCGCCCTGGGGCTCTCCGTCACGCCCGGTTCGCGCTTCGCGCTCGAGGCGAGCCACCCGCCGCAGGCCTTCCGCCTCGGCTTCGCGGCCCATGACGACGACGAGCTCGACCGGGCCGTGGACCTCATGGCACGGGCGCGGCCCGGATAGACGGGCGCCACGGTTACGCAAGAATCGTTGCGGCGCGGCACGACCGGTGCAATGGTCTCGCCTCCCGCCCGTTGCCTTACAGCCCGACAGGAAGGCCCGTCTCCCATGGCACTGAAGATCGTACGCCGCCTGATGCCCGACTGGGGCACGACCTACGGGCCGCCGGGCGACGGCCCCTTTCCCGCCGTGATGGTGCTGCACGGGTCGGAGGGGGCGTTCTCCGGCTGGAGTCACCGCAATGCGGTCCTGCTCGCCGCACACGGCTTCCTGGCGTTTCCCTTCGGCTATTCGAAGGGCGGCAACGCCTGGAACGCCGGCAGCATCGCGGAGGTGCCCCTCGACCGGACGGTCGAGGCGCTCAAGGCCCTGCGCGATTTCGCGCCGGTCGCGGGGAAGGTCGGGCTCTACGGTGTCTCGCGCGGGGGCGAGCACGCCCTGCTCGTCGCCTCGCTCATGGCGCGCGACCGCATCGCCGGAGCGCCTGACGCGGTCGCCGCCCACAGCCCCGCCGACGTGGTCTGCGGCGCTTTCGACAGCCGCTATTGGCGCGATGCGGGCGATCCCGGCTGGCAGGCCTGGGACCCGGGCCAGCGGGCATGGACGTGGCGCGGGTCGTCCGACGGTCTCCTGCCCACAACGCCCATAGCGGTCGAGGAGATCGACTGCCCGCTCTTCCTCAGCCACGGAACGGCGGACCGTGTGTGGTCGGTCGAGATGACGCGGCGTCTCGAGGCGCGCCTGAAACGCTGCGGCAAGGAGGCGGAGGTCCATTACTACGAGGGCCAGGATCACATTCCCGGAAGTGCCGGGGAGAACGAGCACCACGAGCATCTGGTCGCGTTCCTCGACCGTACGCTGTCGTGATGCCGCATGTGCGGCGGACGGCATGCGCCGCGGCAACAGGAGCGGTCCGGTCTGGCGCGCGTCCCGCTTAACGCCGCCGGAAAAGCTCACTACACTCCGGCGGGCAAATCTGGAGGGATACCCCCATGTCCAGGGAGATCGGCGGCCCGCTCGCCGACGATATCGTCCGGCGGGTGGAGGAGAGTTTCGCCCGTCAGGGGCTCATGGCGCATCTCGGCGCGTCGCTGGCGGATATCCGTCACGGGCTGGTCTCGATCCGCATGCCCTACAGGCCGGAGCTCACCCAGCAGCATGGCTTCTTCCATGCCGGCGGCACCTCCGCGATTGCCGATTCGGCCGGCGGCTATGCGGGCTTCACCCTGTTCCCGCAGGACAGCTCGGTGCTCACGGTGGAGTTCAAGCTGAACCTCGTGAACCCCGCGCGCGGCGACGCGCTGGAGGCGGTGGGCCGCGTCGCGAAATCGGGGCGCACGCTGACCGTCTGCCAGCTCGAGGTGTTTGCCGAGGCGGATGGCGAGCGCACCCTCGTGGCGCTCGGCCAGCAGACGCTGATGTGCATGCATAGCCGGGCCGACGCCTGATGCCGGGGGCTTGCGGGGAAACCGCCATGCCGCACGCGGCATCCATGCTATAGAGGGTCGCCATCCTGCCGTGCGGCCGCTGTGCCCCGGCGACCACCCGGAAGCCGCTGTCGAGGAAAGGGACGAGGGTCCGTGCGCTGTCTTCTTGTGCAACCCGTTCACGAGGCCGGGTGCCGCCGGCTTGAGGAGGCCGGTATCGAGACACGGCTCGCCGCGGCGCCGGACATGGCGACGGTGATGGGCGAGATCGCCGACTGCGATGCCGCGATCACCCGCGATGCCGGGTTCTCCCGGGCGGCCATGGAGGCCGGCGGGCGGCTGAAGGCGGTCGTCTCCCACGGCGCCGGGTTCGACACCATCGATATCGCCGCGGCGAGCGAGCTTGGCATACTGGTCGCCAACACGCCCGGTGCGAACGCGCAGTCCGTCGCGGAACTGGCGGTCGGCCTGGCGCTCGCCGCGGCGCGGTGGGTGCCGGCTGCAGACCGGGCCGTGCGCGCGGGCGAGACGGGGTTCCGCGAGCACCGCTGCTTCATCGAGCTGTCCGGCAAGACCGCGCTGATCGTCGGCTGGGGCGCCATCGGGCGCGCGACCGCACGGTGCCTGCGTCTGGGTTTTAACATGGAGATCGTGGCGGTCGCGCCGCGCACCCCGGCGGAGCTCCTGGACGCTTGCGGCGCGCGCAAGGCGGAAAGCCTCGCGGACGGCCTCGCCATGGCCGATCTCGTATCGCTGCATGTGCCGCTGAGGCCCGAGACCCGCCACATGATGGACGCGGAGGCTTTCCGCGCGATGAAGTCCGGAGCCATCTTCGTGAACACCGCGCGGGCGGGCCTCGTGGACGAGGATGCGCTCGCCGAGGCGCTCGACGAGGGGCTGGTGGGGGCCGCCGCGCTCGATGTCCACGCGCCCGGCACGATCCTGCGCGGGCGCGACGACGTGATCCTGACCCCCCATCTCGGCGGGTCCACCGAAAGCAGCCTGGAGCGCACGGCGCTCGCGGCCGCCGACTGCGTCGTCGAGGCGCTCGGGGGGCGGGTGCCGGCCACCGCCCTCAATGCCGACAGCCTGGGCGACAGGGGGAGTGGGCCGGAGCCGTAACGATCGGATCGGAGAATGCCTTACCTCCGGCCTGACGGGGACTTCTCGTCGCCGGTCCCCCGCACCGTCTCGGCATTGGCCCGGGCATTGTCCAGATGGTCGCGCATCAGGCGCGATGCGCGGCGCAGATTGCCCGCCTCCAGCGCCGTCAGGATCGCGAGATGCTCGCGGCACCAGTCGGCGATGCGCGGCGCGTTCGTATAGCCGCGATATTCCAGAATCCTCCGCATGTGGTTCTGGTGCTGGATCGCCTGCACGAACATCGGATTGTGCGTCAGCCGCGCGATGGCCTCGTGAAAATTCGCGTCGACCAGGAAGCGCCGCGCCCTGGACGAGCGGCCGAGCGTCTCGTCCTCCAGGAGCGCCTCGTTCTCGCGCCTCAGCCGGTCGAGGACTTCCCCGTCGGGCCGGAAGCTCTCCAGGAGGATCGCGGCGGGTTCCAGGACCCGGCGGAACTCGTAGCTGGCCGTCTGGGCCTGCCAGCTGTCGAGCGTCTTCTCGAAGGTCCAGCCATGGCCGGGACTGCGGGTGATCAGCCCCTCGTCGGCCATCTGCTCCAGAACGCGCCGGATCTGAGCCTGGCTCACATCGTAGCGGCGCACGATCTCCGTCTGGGTGACGGTCTCCGGCAGGCGGCCGGCCAGACGGTCGTCGACGATGCGGACATAGACCTCGTCGTCGCGCGAGATCGGGCCGGACAGCTCCATGGCGTAGAGTTCGTCCGGCTCGCGGTCGACGAAGAAGCCGAGATTCGGAACCGCGCGTACCGCGCCATGGGATTCCAGGACCTTGAGCGCGGCGCGCACCGGCGTGCGCGAGACGCCGAACCGCTCGGCGAGCTGCTGTTCTATGAGATGCGTATCCTTGGCGAGGCCCTCGCTGCGGATCAGGCCCAGCAGACGCTGCGCCAGTTCCAGCCGCCTGCCGGAAACCTTCCTGTCGTTCACGGTGGGCTTTTCCCTACATGTTGCGCCGGACCCCGGCATGCCGTCTTTTCGTTTGTCCATTGCAGTATATTGTATTATCTGCAAGAAAAGAAACAATGTCGGGACAGCATGCCGCGCGCCCGGCGCGATTGACAGGCTCTGGGGAGGCTTCACACAATCCGGCAGTCGCCGAGGGGACGAGAGGGTGAGGTAGGCAGTGGCAGACAAGACATCGAACGCCGGAGGCGGCGCGGGCGCCCATTCGGTATCCATCCGCGACCTTTCGAAATATTACGGCCATCACGCCGCCGTCGACACTGTGTCGCTGACCGTGGGCCAGGGCGAGTTCCTCACGCTGCTCGGGCCGTCGGGGTCGGGCAAGACCACGATCCTCATGTCCATCGCCGGCTTCGTCCAGCCGTCCGGCGGCGACATCATGATCGACGACAGGGTGATCACCCACCTGCCGCCGGACAAGCGCAATTTCGGCATGGTCTTCCAGGGCTATGCGCTGTTTCCCCATCTCACCGTCGCCGACAATGTGGGCTTTCCGCTGCGCGTGCGCGACGTGGCGAAGGACAAGGCCCGCGAGAAGGTCGCCCGCGCGCTCGATCTGGTTCAGATGGGCAAGTTCGCCGACCGCATGCCGAGCCAGCTCTCCGGCGGTCAGCAGCAGCGCGTCGCGCTCGCCCGGGCCATCGTGTTCGAGCCGGATCTCCTGCTGCTCGACGAGCCGCTGTCGGCGCTCGACAAGAAGCTCCGCGCCGATCTCCAGTGGGAGCTGAAGTCGCTGCACAGGAGCCTCGGCGCGACCTTCATCTACGTCACCCACGACCAGGAGGAGGCGCTGTCCATGTCCGACCAGGTCGCGATCCTGCGCGACGGGCGGATCGAGCAGAAGGGCACGCCCACCGAGCTCTACCAGAAGCCGGCCACGCGGTTCGTCGCGGATTTCCTGGGCAAGAGCAACTTTCTCGCCGGCACTGTGGAGCGCGCCGCCGGCGACGACATGGCCTATGCGGTGGACGGCCAGCGCTTCGTGCAGTCGCGCCCCGAGCGTGCGCTCTCGGAGGGCGACAGCATCGTCGTGTCGCTCAGGCCGGAGAAGATCGAGGTGCGCGGCGACGAGCCCGAGATGCCCAATCGCGTGCAGGGACGCATCGAGGCTTTCAACTTCAACGGCTCCAGCTTCGAGCTGCATGTGAAGACAGACGCGCTGGGATCCCTGTCGGTGACGACGCCCACATGGCGCTGCGCGGTGACGCCCGAGATCGGCGGCACGGTCTGGCTCGGCTGGGACCCGGACGCCTCAACCGTGGTGGAGGACCGCTAGGAGGGCGATATCGCGCCCCCATGACGCTCGTCATCGCTCACCGCTCGTGGACGACCTGCCCGTCGACGATCGTCATGTCGACGCGGGTCTCGCGGATCTCCTCGGCCGGGATAGACAGCATGTCGCGGTCGAGCACGGCCATGTCGGCGCATTTGCCCGGGGCGAGCGATCCCTTGACCGTCTCCTCCCGGCCCGACCATGCGCCGAGCAGCGTATAGGCCTTGAGCGCCTCTTCCGCCGTGATCGCCTCGCGCGCGTCGAGGGACTGGCCGGTGTCGGACAACCGATTGACCATGGACCACATGGCCGCGAACGGGTCGGCGCGGCAGACCAGTGCGTCGGAATGGCCCGGCGCGATCACGCCTTCGTCGATCAGCGTGCGATGCGGCCACATATAACGCATCGCGTCGCGGCCGCGATTGGCGATATAGGCGTCGCCCAGATCGTACATGAAGCCCGTGGCGGAGGAATCGATCACGCCGAGCGCCTTGATGCGCGCAAGCTGGCGGGGTGTGACGTAGCAGCAGTGCTCCACGCGCATGCGGTGGTCGTCGGCCGGATGGGCCTGAAGCGCGGCCTCTATGGCGTCGAGCGCGAAGTCGATGCCGCGGTCGCCGACGCCCTCGATCATGACCTGGAGGCCGGCCTTGTGCGCGGCGATGGCGCGGCGCTTCATGTCGTCGGCCTCGTAGAGCAGCATGCCGCGATTGTCGGCCGGCTCGCCGGGTACGGGTGTGCCGATATAGGGCTCGTAATAGGCGGCGGTGCGCCCGCTGGTCGAGCAATCCGGGCACCATTCCACGCCGATGACGCGCAGCCAGTCGTCGCCGAAGCCGGAGCGGATGCCGGCGTCGATGAAGGACTCCACCAGCCCCGGCTCGCGCCCGCTCACGATGATGCCGACGCGCATGGTGAGCAGTGCCTTCGCCCGCATGAGCTGATAGGCGGCGATGCCGGGCCGCGCGGTGAGCGAGTTGTAGACCGAGGTGATGCCGAGCGCGTTCCACTCGCCGAACAGCCCCCGAAGGCCGCTGACATAGGCCTCCAGCGGCGTCTCGTCGAGAATGCGGTTGATGAAGAGATGCGCCGCCGTCTCGCGCACCACGCCGGTCAGCTCGCCCGTCTCGGGGTGATGGTCGAAACAGCCGAATTCGGGGTCGGGCGTGGTCCGGTCGATGCCGAGCGCGGCGAAGGCGGCGGAGTTGGCAAGGCCGATATGGCCGTCGGTGCGCAGGATGAAGAGGGGGCGCCCGCCGGTTGCCTCGTCGAGCTCGGCGAGGGTCGGATAGCCGCCGCTCTTCAGGTCGTTCAGCCGGCACGCGGCGATCCATTCGCCCGTGCTGCCCGTCTCGCCGGCGGCTTGCCGGAGGCGTGCGAGCACGGAGGCGCGGTCTGGCGTCGATTCGGGGCTCAGATCGATCCACAGCCTGCTTCTCACGGCGGCGGTGTCGGGGTGGCAATGCGAGTCCACGATGCCCGGGATCACGGTCCGCCCGCCAAGGTCGAGCCGCCTCGTGCCGGGGCCGGCAAGGCCGGCAATCTCGGCGTCGGGTCCAAGCGCCAGG
The DNA here is from genome assembly GCF_015482775.1 of Kaustia mangrovi. Lineage (GTDB taxonomy): Bacteria > Pseudomonadota > Alphaproteobacteria > Rhizobiales > Im1 > Kaustia > Kaustia mangrovi. The sequence goes on from NZ_CP058214.1 coordinate 4,011,225, forward strand.
ATACGGCCGCCAAGCGCCGCGAGCGCCTGCGCCCGGGGGCGGTTTTCGTCCATGGTCACGATATTGGCATTGGAGACGATCAGGTCGGCGACGGTCATGGCAAGCGGCTCCGGCGGTCGGGATGGGGACACGTTCGCGATGGCTGGGCCTGCTTGGAATTGAAGCAGGACATGCTGCTTATTTCGGCTTGCTAAAATCCGTTTGGCAAGTTTATTGTATTTTTTGACGTAAAAAAAACGATCAGCGATCTGGCTTGAGGACGGACCGGCCGGGGCGGCCCCGCAAGCCACGATATCGGGGCCCATCGGGCGCCGCCAACGTCCGCTGCAAGGGGCGGGCGCGATGATTTGCAGGGGAGACGGATGACGGACGATCACAAGGATTTTGCACTCGATTGCGCGGAGATCGCGGCCGGACGCTACAACAAGGGCGAGATCGACCGGCGGACCTTCCTGGGCGCCATCGCCGCACTCGGCATCATTCCCGCGGCGGCCTCGATCCCGCTGCGCGGCGCTATTGCCGCGCCCGACGAGATCGTGGTGGTCAACTGGGGCGGGCCGGCCATCGAGGCCTATGAGGAGGCCTTCGGCATCCCCTTCGAGAAGGACACCGGCATCAAGGTCGTCATCGACGGGACGGGGCCGTCAGGCGGCAAGATGAAGGCCATGGTCGAATCCGGCGCAGTGACCTGGGATGTCTGCGATTCCGGCATCGGCACGACGCTCGTTCTCGGCAAGGCCGGGATCCTCGAGCCGATCGATTATTCGATCGTCGACAAGAGCAAGGTCTACGAGAAGTTCATCTTCGACCACGGGCTCGCCAACTACCTGTTCAGCTTCGCGCTGACCTACGCCAAGAGCCGCGTGCCGCGCGCCCCGACGGGCTGGAAGGACTTCTGGGACCTGGAGACCTTCCCCGGCAAGCGCACCATGCGCAAGAACCCCATCGGCATGCTGGAGAGCACGATGATGGCCGAGGGCGTTCCCATCGACAAGGTCTATGAGGAGCTCTCCAAGCCCGACGGGCTCGACCGCGCGCTCGCCAAGGTCGCCGAGATCAAGGACGAGGTGATCTTCTGGGGCTCGGGCTCGGAAAGCCAGCAGCTCTTCCGCACCGGCGAGGTCGTGATGGGCAATATCTGGCACACCCGCGCGCTTCTGCTCCACCGCGAGACCGGCGGCGACATCGAGTGGACATGGAATCAGGGGGTCGTGACCTGCGGCACCTGGGTGGTGCCGAAGGGCAACCCGGCCGGCAAGGCGGCGATGGAGTTCATCGCGTCCTCCCAGGCGCCCGAGCAGCAGATCTCGCTGTTCAAGGCCATGGGCAACGGCCCGGCCAACCCGGCCGCCGCCGAGCTCGTGCCCGACGATCTCAAGCAGTACGATCCCGGCCAGAAGGCGAATTACGATGTCCAGCTCCCGTTCAACGGCGAATGGTATCTGGAGCATCAGGAAACCGCCGTCTCCCGCTATCTCGAGGTGATTTCGGGCTGACCGGGCCTTTGCGGGCCGGCAAGGGGACGAAGGGGAGCGTCGAGGGCGGATGAGCGCTGGTGTGGAAACGGTCCGGCCGCCGCGTGCCGGGAGAAGATGGCGCTTCAACGCGCAGAACGTCTACTGGCTGCTCATCCTGCCGGCCGTCGCGCTCCTCCTCGTCTTCTATATCTTCCCGCTCTTCCAGGTGCTCTGGCTGAGCGTGACGGAACCGGAGCCGGGGCTCGGCAACTATGCCGACCTCGCCACGAGCTCCACGATCCACAACATCCTGTGGACCACCTTCAGGGTCTGCGTGGTGACGACGGCGATCACCGTCACGCTCGGCTATCTGGTTGCCTATGCCATGGTCCATGTGGGCCGGCGCCAGCTCACCTGGATGATGTTCGGCGTGCTCCTGACCTTCTGGCTGTCGGTGCTGATCCGCGCCTTTGCCTGGGTCATGCTGCTCCTGCCGAACGGCGCGATCAACGGCACGCTGCAGTTTCTGGGCCTCATCGACCAGCCCCTGTCGCTGTCGCGCAACGAGGTCGGGGTGGTGATCGGCATGGTGCATTTCATGCTGCCGCTCGCCATCCTGCCGCTCTACACCAACATGATCGGCATCAATCGCGCCTTCGTCGCCGCCGCGCGCGGGCTCGGCGCGTCCGCCTTCGAGGCCTTCTACATGGTCTTCCTGCCGCTCTCGCTGCCGGGCATCGTCGGCGCGACGGTGCTGGTCTTCATCTTCTCGCTCGGCTTCTACATCACGCCGGCCATCCTGGGCGGTGGCAAGGTGGTGATGGTGGCGGAGTTCATCGCGGTTCATTTCGAGGAGACGCTGCAATGGGGCACGGCCACGATGATGGCCTCCACGCTGCTGATCGCCGTCTTCGCCCTGCTGTTCGGCATGTCCCGCTTCGTTGACCTGAAAAAGCTGTTCGCCGCGCGATGACCGAGGGACGCTTCACATTCGCAAGAGGGCTGGTGCTGGGCGGCGCCTGGACGGTGGTCGGCTTCCTCGTCCTGCCCATGCTGATCATCTTTCCCGTCTCGCTGACGGATCAGTACTACCTCTCCATGCCGAAGGAGCATCTCTCTTTCAGGCATTACGAGAACTTCTTCTCCGACGACCGCTGGCTCGCGGCCTTCGGCCAGAGCGTCTTCATCGGGCTGGCGGCGACGGTGTGCGCGGTGATCCTCGGCACGCTGTGCGCGGTGGGATGCTGGCGCATCGCGTCCAACCGGTCGGAGCTCGTGCGCACGCTCATGCTCACGCCGATCATCGTGCCGCAGATCGTCCAGGCGCTCGCCTTCTACAAGATGTGGATCACGATCGACCTGATCGACAGCTATCTCGGCGTGATCCTGGCCCACACGCTGATCGCGCTGCCCTATGTGGTGATCACCGTGTCGGCCGCCCTGTCCAATTTCGATGTGCGCCTGGAGCAGGCGGCGCGCAATCTCGGCGCCTCAGTCAGCCAGACCGTGCGCTGGGTGATCGTGCCCTGCATCATGCCGGGCGTCCTCTCCGGCGCGCTCTTCGCCTTCACGATCTCCTTCGACGAGATCGTCACCGTCCTGTTCATCACCAGCCGAAACATCTACACGCTGCCCAAGCGCATCTGGGACGGGATCCAGGAGAATCTCGACCCGACCATCGCCGCGGTGGCGACCGCGCTGGTGTTCCTGACCCTGCTTCTTCTGGTGGCCGACATGGTCCTGCGCAGCCGGCGCGAGCGCCGGATGATGCGCCAGTCGGCCGCGCCCGCCGACGACAGCTGATCGCGAACCACGGAGTTAAAGGGATGTCGGAGCTCACGCCCGAAAAGCGCACCGCGCTCGCTTGGATCGAGGAGCACGCGGAGGACCTCTCGCGCGATCACATGACGCTGTGGCACTTCCACGAGCCGTCCTGGCGCGAATACAAGTCCGCGCGCTGGTATGTCGACAGGCTGAGGGCGGAGGGCTTCGAGGTGGAGGCGGGAAGCGCCGGCATGCCGACGGCCTTCTGCGCGACCTTCACCAATGGCGAGGGCGGCCCGGTGATCGGCGCCTATGCCGAATACGACGCCGTGCCGGGCACCTCGCAGGATCCCGTGCCCTACAAGAAGCCGCGCGACGGCGTGCACCGCTACGCCGCCGGCCATACGGACCCGCATTCCGCCCTCGGCATGGGCTCGCTCACGGGCATACTCGCCGCCAAGGAGGCGATGGTCCGCCACGGCATTGCGGGCACGATCAAGTATTTCGGCGAACCGGCGGAGAAGATGTGCGGCTCCAAGCCCGTCCATGCGTCCCACGGCTATTACGACGATCTCGACGCCGCCTTGAGCTTCCACCCGACCTCGCTGCCGGCGCTCTCCAACACCACCGTGTGGGACACCCATTGCGGCTGCTACTGGTCGAAGGTCTACACCTTCGAATGCGTGGAGCCGGAGAGCTGGCTCGGCGCCGGCGGGCGCGAGGGCACCAACAACAACCACTCCGTCGCCCGCGCGCCCGCGGCCATCGACGCGGTGTGCCTCATGTACACGACCTCCAAATACACCAAGGAATCCATGCTGCCCCATCGCGGAAGCTGGACGGTGAACGAGGCGATCCTGTGCGCGGGCCAGGCGACCGCCGACAATCTGCCGCCGCGTTTCGGCCAGATCCAGTATTCCTGGCGCTGCCCGACCATCGAGATGGCCGAGCAGATCGGCCGCATCCTCGACAACAATGCAAGCCACGTCGCCGGCATCACCCATACCGAGGTGAAGGGCGACTGGGTGACCAAGACCCGCCCCGGCCTGCCCAATCACGCGCTGGCGGAGATCACCTATCGCAATCTGGAGCTCGTCGGCGCGCCGAAATGGAGCCGGGAGGCGAAGGATTTCGCCAACGAGATGCGCAAGTCGCTCGGCTTCGAGCCGGTGGACGAGCCGCTGATGGAGGAGATCGAACGCCTCGTTGAGCCGCGCGAGGGCGAGGCCATGCTGCGCGAGAGCCTCCCGCCCTGGCAGAAGAACTTCACCTCCGACGACTATACGGACTACACATGGCACGCGCCGACCGTGCGGCTCTATATCGGGCGCGCGGCGCTCAAGCCGCCGAAGGCTGGCCATGCCGTGCCGCACTGGTGCCATTGCGCGCTGGGCGGCCTGCCGGCGGCCATGGATCCCATGTTCCTCAAGGCGGGCGAGGTGGTCGCCACCACCATGATCGACCTCATGGCCGAGCCGGAGCTTCTGGAGCGTTGCCGGGCGGAATTCCGCGAGCGCACCGGCGGCGGTATTGGCGGGGAGCGCTGGGTGCCGCCGCTGCTCGGCAAGGACTATCCCGCGCCCGTCCACTTCCGCTGGCCGGAATATGTGACGACCGAGCGCGGCGAGGAATGGTGGATTCCGGTCGGGGCCTGATCGGCGCCCGCATCGGTCAAACAAGGGGAATTCGCAGCCATGTCCGCCGTCAGCGAGGAAGAATATCGCTACAACATGACCATGAAGATCTTCCATTCCTGGCCCGAGCCGGCTTTCGAGTCGGCTGAGCAGCAGGAGGAGGTCTGGGGCCGCAAATGGGGCTGCGACAACGATGTCGGGCGCCTGCGCATGGTGCTCATGCACCGGCCGGGCGAGGAGCTCGGCGTCATCGACCCCGCGATGCGCAACGAGGAGCTCGGCTCCTATGGCGACCCCGAGCATGGCTGGTACTGGCGCGGCGCGACCATTCCCGCGCTCGAGGAGCTGCAGGCCCAGCACGATGCGCTGGTCAAGGCGCTCGGCGACAACGGCGTGGAGGTCGTGTTCATCGACAGGGCCGAGCCCGAGCGCATGAAGACCTGCTACACGCGCGATTCCGTCATCGCGGTGAAGGGCGGCGCCATCGTCACCCGTCTGGGCCCGAAGATCCGGCGCGGCGAGGAGGTCTCCGCGACCCGCACGCTCGCAGCGCTCGGCATGCCCATCCTGCGCACGGTCCACGGCACGGGCATCATGGAGGGCGGCAGCTTCGTCTGGCTCAATCCGCAGACCGCCGTGATCGGCCGGTCGAACCGGGTCAACGAGGAGGGCTGCCGGCAGGTGGAGGACGTGCTGCGGGCGCAAGGGGTTGAGCTCCTGCGCGTCGACCTCACCGGCTACCGGCTCCATATCGACGGGGCGCTGGTCATGGTCGATGTCGATACCGCGATCATCAATCCCGTCCAGCTTCCCTTCTGGTTTCTCGAGAAGCTCAGGGAACTCGGCATCCGGACGGTCGAGGTCTCGCCGGGCGATCCGATCTCCACCGTCAACTGCCTCGCCATCGCGCCGGGCAAGGTGATCATGTCCGCGGCCATATCGGCGCTGACGAAGGACAAGCTCGACAGGCTCGGCATCGAGATCATCGAGGTCGCCTACGACAAGATGTATCTCGGCGGCGGCGGCATCCACTGCTCGACCTCGCCGCTGATCCGCGATTCGATCTGACCGGCCCGGGAGCTCGGCGAGCCTGCCGAGTTGTCACCTGCACAGTATGACCTGTATCAATGCCGCTTCGGGGGGCGCCGGCTATCTGTGGCCGGCATCCGCAGTCCCGTCCCGTCCCGCATATTCGAGAGCGAGCAGACGATATCCATGGTCGCCAGGTACAAATGGCTCATCGCCGCCGCGCTCGTCGCCCTTGCCGCTGCCGGCGCCTACTACTGGTACACGGTCCTGGCGTCCAGGCTTCCCGACGGCATCGCGGAGAGCAACGGGCGTATCGAGGCCGAGCAGGTCGACATCGCCAGCAAGCAGGCCGGTCGCGTGATCGAGATCCTCGTCGACGAGGGCGACATGGTCGAGGCGGGCGAGGTCGTCGCGCGCATGCAGTCCGACGAGGTGGCCGCCCAGCTCAGGGCGGCAGAGGCCCAGCTTCGCGAATCCCGGCAGGCCCGCCGCGAGGCAGAGGCGACTCTTGCCCAGCAGAAGAGCCAGCTCGACCTCGCCGAGCGCGAATATGAGCGCGCCAGGAGGCTTCACGAGCAGGGCTACGCCACGACGGAGCTGCTCGACCAGCAGCAATCGAGACTGACCACGGCGCGCGCGCTCGTGGACGCGACGCAGGCCAGCATCGACCGGGCGGAGGCCACGATCGCCGCGTCGCAGGCCACTGTGGATCGGCTGAAGACGCTCATGGACGACACGGTGCTCAAGGCGCCGCGGTCGGGCCGCGTGCAGTACCGGCTCGTCCAGCCGGGCGAGGTGGTGGCCGCCGGCGCGCGGATCCTGACGATCCTCGACCTCGGCGATGTCTACATGACGATCTATCTGCCGGCGCGCTATGCGGGCCGGCTCGCCATCGGGGCGGAGGCCCGTCTCGTGCTCGACCCGATCCCCGACTATGTCGTGCCGGCAACCGTCAGCTTCGTCGCCGCGGAGGCCCAGTTCACGCCGAAGGCCGTGGAGACCGCGGATGAGCGCGACAATCTCTCCTTCCGCGTCAAGCTCCAGGTGCCGGTCGAGATCCTCCGGAAATATCGCGACAAGGTGAAGACCGGCGTCCGCGGCCTCGGCTATGTGCGCGTGGACGAGGCGACCGAGTGGCCGTCATGGCTGGCCGTGACCCTGCCGTGAACACAGACGGCGGGCCCGGGGCCGTCGCGACGCTGGAGGGCCTCACGCACCGCTACGGGGCCGTCCTCGCGCTGGACGACGTCACGCTCTCGGTGCCGGCCGGAACCATGGCGGGGCTCATCGGGCCGGACGGTGTCGGCAAGTCGACGCTGCTCGGCCTGATCGCCGGGGTGCGCAGGATTCAGGACGGTTCGGTCACGGTGCTCGGCGGCGACATGCGCGAGCCCCGGCACCTCTGGGCCTGCCACAGCCGCATCGCCTACATGCCCCAGGGGCTCGGCCGCAATCTCTATCCGAGCCTCAGCGTCTATGAGAACGTGGATTTCTTTGCCCGGCTGTTCGGCCAGGATGCGCGCGAGCGCCACCGCCGGATCATGGACCTCCTGGAGGCGACCGGGCTCGCGCCCTTTCCGGACCGGCCGGCCGGCAAGCTCTCCGGCGGCATGAAGCAGAAGCTGGGCCTGTGCTGCGCGCTGGTCCACGATCCAGACCTGCTCATCCTCGACGAGCCGACCACCGGCATCGACCCGCTGTCGCGCCGCCAGTTCTGGGCGCTCATCGACCGGATCAGGACACGGCGCCCGCAGATGAGCGTGCTCGTCGCCACCGCCTATATGGAGGAGGCGGAGGGCTTCTCGTGGCTTGCCGCGATGAATGACGGCAGGATCATCGCGACGGGCACGCCCGACGAGATCCGCGACGCGGCGGGCGCGGAGGACCTCGAGGCGGCCTTCATCGCCATGCTGCCGGAGGCAGAGCGCGCGGCGCATACCGAAGTCACCGTGCCGCCGCTGGAGAGCGAGGACGGGGCGGTCGCCATCGAGGCCCGCGACCTGACGCGGTGGTTCGGCGACTTCACCGCGGTCGACCATGTGAGCTTCGAGATCAGGCGCGGGGAGATCTTCGGCTTCCTCGGCTCCAACGGTTGCGGCAAGACCACCACCATGAAGATGCTGACCGGCCTCCTGCCGGCGAGTTCCGGCACGGCACGGCTCTTCGGCAGGGAGCTCGATGCGCGCGACATGGAGACCCGGTGCCGCGTCGGCTACATGTCGCAGTCCTTCTCGCTCTATGCCGAGCTCACAGTGCGCCAGAACCTCGACCTTCATGCGCGCCTCTACCGCCTCCCTCCCGAGGAGTGCGGCCCGCGCGTTGAGGAGATGCTGGAGCGCTTCGACCTCGCGACTGTCGCCGACAGCCTGCCCGACGCGCTGCCGCTCGGCATCCGCCAGCGCCTGCAGCTTGCCGTCGCCCTGATCCACGGGCCGGAGGTCCTGATCCTCGACGAGCCGACCTCCGGCGTCGACCCCGTCGCGCGCGACCGGTTCTGGCAGTATCTCGTCGACCTGTCGCGCAACCGGAAGGTCACGATCTTCATCTCCACCCACTTCATGAACGAGGCGGAGCGCTGCGACCGAATCTCGCTGATGCATGCCGGCAAGGTGCTCGCCGTCGGCGCGCCGGCGGAGCTTGTGGAGACGCGCGGCGCCGACACTCTGGAAGAGGCCTTCGTCGCCTATCTTGAGGACGCCGCGGAGACGGCGGACGAGGCCGTGCCGCAGGAGGAGACAGGCGAGGTTCCCGTTGGAGAAAGCACGGCGGCGCCGCCCGCCGCGCGCGGCTTCGATATCCGGCGCTTCTGGGCCTATGCCCGGCGCGAGCTGATGGAGATCGCGCGCGATCCGGTCCGGCTGGCCTTCGCGGTGCTCGGGCCTTTGATCCTGCTGCTGACCTTCGGCTACGGCATCTCCTTCGATGTGGAGGACCTGCCCTATGCCGTGCTCGACCAGGACAATTCGCGCGAAAGCCGAATGCTCCTGCAGACTTTCGAGGGCACGCGCTATTTCGACCGGCAGGCACCGCTCGCCAGCAGCCGCGATCTCGACCGGCGCCTCCAGAGCGGGGAGATCAAGTTCGCAGTGGAGATCCCGCCGGGCTTCGGCCGCGACCTGATGGCGGGCCGCCGGCCGGAAGTCCAGGTGGTGCTGGACGGAGCCATGCCCTTCAGGGCGGAGACCGCGCGCGGCTACATAGACGGGCTCGCGCAGGCCTATGCGAGCGAACAGGCGCGGCTCGGCGCGCTTGCCGCCCCGCAAACCCCGATCTCGATCGAGACGAGGTTCCGCTACAACCAGTCCTTCGAGAGCGTCTATGCCATCGTGCCCGGCGTCATCATGATGATGCTGATCCTGATTCCCGCCATGATGACGGCCGTGGGCGTGGTGCGCGAGAAGGAGACCGGGTCGATCATGAACTTCCGGGCCTCGCCTGTCGGCCGGCTCGAATTCCTGCTCGGCAAGCAGGTGCCTTATGTGCTGATCGGCTTCTTCAGCTTCGTCAGCCAGATCGTGCTGGCGCAGGTCCTGTTCGGCGTGTCGGTGAAGGGGTCCATGGCGGCGCTCTCGCTCGGCGCGCTCCTCTATGTCATGGCCGCGACGGGGTTCGGCCTGTTCGTGTCCTCCTTCACCCGCAGCCAGGTGGCGGCCATCGCCGCGGCGGCCGTCCTGTCGCTCATTCCCGCGGTCAACTTCTCGGGCCTCCTGGTGCCCGTCTCCGCCCTGACCGGCGGCAGCAGGCTGGTCGCGCCCCTGTTTCCCTCCGCGTGGTTCCAGCAGATTTCGGTCGGCACCATGACCAAGGCGCTTCCGATGAGCGATCTGTGGGCCGAGCAGGCCATGCTCGCGCTGTTCGCCGTCGTGTTCGTGGTCGCCGCGCGCTTCGCGCTGCGGAAGCAGGAACGATAGGCATGCCGAGTCTTGCCAACATAGCCCGCCTCGGCGTGAAGGAATTCCGCAGCCTCAAGGCCGATCCCGTCCTTTCGGTGCTGATCCTCTACGTCTTCACCCTCGCCATCTACTCGGTGGCGACGGGCGTGCAGTTCGAGGTGCGCAACGCCGCCGTCGCGGTCGCCGACGAGGATCGGTCCCATCTGTCCAGACGGATCGCCGGCGCGATTCAGCCGCCCTATTTCAGCCCGGCCGACGAGATCGCGCCGGCGGAGATCACGCCGGCGATGGATGCCGGTCGCTATGTGTTCGTGATCGAGATCCCGCCGGATTTCGAGAAGGACGTGCTGCGCGGCCACCGGCCGAGCGTGCTCATCGATATCGACGCGACCGCCATGGCGCAGGCCGGCAACGGCGCCTCCTACCTCCAGAAGATCGTCGCGCAGGAGGTGGCGGGCTATCTCTCTCAGGGCGCGGATGCGGGCCAGGCGGTCAGGGTCGTCACGCGCGCCCGCTTCAATCCCAATCTCCAGTCCATGTGGTTCACCGCGGTCATGCAGGTGATCAACAACATCACCATCCTGTCGGTCATCCTGACCGGTGCGGCGCTGATCCGCGAGCGCGAGCACGGGACGCTCGAACACCTGCTCGTCATGCCGGTGAGCCCGGCGGAGGTGATGCTCGCCAAGATCTGGGCCAACGGGCTGGTCATCGCGACGGCGGCGCTGCTGTCGCTGCTGCTCGTGGTGGAGGGGCTGCTCGGCGTGCCGGTGCACGGCTCGTTGGCGCTGTTCATCGCGGGCGCCGTGCTCTACCAGTTCTCCGTGACCGCGCTCGGCATTCTGCTGGCGACCTTTACCCGGTCGATGGCGCAGTTCGGGCTCCTGATCATCCCGGTGATTGTCATCATGAACCTCTTGTCGGGGAGCACGACGCCGCTGGAGAGCATGCCGGTCTGGCTTCAGAACGTTACGCAGCTCATGCCCTCGACCCACTTCGTGGCCTTTGCGCAGGCCGTGCTCTATCGCGGTGCCGGGCTGTCCATCGTGTGGCCGGAACTCGTCTGGATCGCGGGCATCGACGTCGCGGTCTTCGCCATCGCCCTGTCGCGCTTCCGTACCACCATGCTCAGCGCGCGCTAGATGTGAGCTTTCCGGTTCGAAAGCGCGGGAACACAGGGACCTGGAGCCATCTGCGTCCAATCGGGCGCATGTCGCTCCAGGCGGCAGGGCAGGGAGCGGTCAGCGCAACAGGCTCGGCAGGGCCAGCGTGACCTCCGGGATGTAGGTGACGGCCATGAGCACGGCGATCTGGATCAGGAGCATGGGCCAGAGCGCGCGCGAGATCTGCTCGATGGACAGCTTGGAGATGGCCGAGCCGACGAACAGCGAATAGCCGAAGGGCGGCGTCGCCATGCCGATGGCGAAGTTGATCACCACGAGCGCGCCCAGATGGATCGGGTCGAGGCCGAGCTGGGAGCCGATGGCGGTCAGGACGCCGCCGAGGATGATCATGGCGGCGATATTGTCCATCACCGCGCCAATCACGAGCAGCGCCACATTCAGCATCAGCAGGATGACGATCGGATTGTCGGAGACCGACAGGATCGCATCGGCGAGCGCTATGGGAAGCTGTTCCAGCGCGATCAGCCAGCCGAAGGCCGACGCCGTGGCAATGATGAAGCAGACGATGGCCGTCGTCTTCATCGATTCCAGGATGATCGCGTAGAGGCTTGCGACCTTCAGCTCGCGATGGACGAACAGGCCCACGACGAGCCCGTAGAAGACGCCGACCGCGGCGGCCTCCGTCGGCGTGAAGATGCCGCCATAGATGCCGCCGAGGATGACGGCGGGCGCACCGAGCGCCCATTTGGCGTCGTTGAGGGCTGCCAGCAGCTCCTTGCCGGTCGAGCGGCGGGTCTCGCGCGAAAGTCCCATGGCGCGCGCGGAGATCCAGCACCACACCATCAGCCCGCCGGCGATCAGGATGCCGGGAACGATGCCGGCGAGGAAGAGCTGGGAAATGGACTCCTCCGACACCACGCCCCAGATCACCATGGGGATGGAGGGCGGGATCATCTGCCCGATGGGGCCGGATGCCGTGGCGAGCGCTGTGGAGAAGTTGCGCCGGTAGCCGCGCGCCTCCATCTCCGGGATCATGATCTTGCCGATGGCCGCGGTGGTCGCGGGCGCGGAGCCGGAAATGGCGGCGAAGAAACTCGCCGACAGCACGGTCACCATGCCGAGCCCGCCGGTGACATGGCGCACCAGCGCCTGGCACAGCCGCACGAGCCTGGCCGACAGGCCGCCATGCATCATGAGGTCGCCGGCGAGCACGAAGCCCGGAATGGCGAGCAGGCTGAAGACCTGCGTGCCCGCGATGGTGCGCTGGGCGAGCACGATGAAGTCGATATCGGCGTACCAGAGCCCGACGAGGGTGGCGAGCGCGAGCGTGGCGACGATGGGCACGCCGCCGACGAGCAGGGCAAGGAAGGTGAGCCCGAGGGCGATGCCGGTCTCAGTCATCGACAGACTCCTCGACGACGGCGTCGGACGTGCGCTCGACGGGGCGGAACAGGCGGACGGTACCGTGGAGCACGATGGCGGCTCCGGCGACCGGCGCGGCCATGTGGAGCCACTCCACCGGATAGCGCACGGCGGCGGAGACCTGGCCGAGCGTGGCGGCGACATAGTCCCAGCCCGAGGACGCGAGCGCGGCGCCGAAGACGATCACCAGCAGCGTGATGGCGCGTTCCCAGACGGCGGAGACGGGCGCCGGCAGGAACCCGGTGATCAGGGTGAGGCGCACATGGAAGCCCTCGCGCACACCGAGGCTGCCCGCCAGCAGGACGATCCAGGTGAACAGGAACAGGGCCAGCTCCTCCGTCCAGCCGAAGGTCTCGCCGAGCACATAGCGCGAGAAGACCTGGAGGATGAGGCTGGTCATCGCCACGGCCGCCATGATGGCCACGACGGCGCCTGTGACCTTCGCGACGAGGCGCGAGACGGCATCGAGCGCGGATAACATCATGGAAGACTGTCTGTTAGGGGACACATCAAACTGGAGTAACCGGGAATATCCGGGAACGTCCGGGAATTGGTGAAAAGTGCAGGGATCGCGGGGCGTTGCGGGGGATTGGGCGCGGCGGTGTTCTGTGCGGCGTCGGACACTTGAAAGTGGAGGCGCGGGGCGTTTGGACACATGAAGCTGGAGGCGGCGACAGCACGCGGCGAGCGTTCGAACGCGCTTCGAAACGGCTTCAAGCATTTTCTGCTACCCATGCGTTTACCAAGGATTCGAAATAACTTCCGCGCACAAATCGCGGAGGTTGAATTCACTTTCTCGCCGCAATTCAATCACCACTGTGAGCCGACGAGCATCAGGCCCGACGTTTACCGCCTCCAGGGGCCGCCCTGGCCTCGCGCAAGCGCTTTCGAAGCCGCGCCTCGAGCCAGGGCACCAGGCTCAACAGCTCGTCGCGATCGCCGGCGTCCTCGGCCCGCTCGATGAGCGCATTGTAAGCGCGCGTGAGCTCGTCCGACAGCGCGTCCGGCGGCAGTTTTATGCCCTCCTCCTTGTGAACGCGTGCAACGGCGCGGCTGACTTCCTTGAAAACTTCCGCCTGGATGCCGGACGTGCTGGACGATGGGCTAGATTCCTCCCCTCCGATGTCACCGAGGTTCCTGCCCGCCAGCCAATCGAGGCTGGTACCGGTTTTCGCCGCCAGACGTGAAAGACCTTCAAACGAAGGGTCTGCCTTACCTTCAATCCAGCTTTGCAAGGTCGACTTGGCAACGCCGGCTGCACTTGCCGCCTCGGCCCGGTTCTTGAACCGTTTTTCGAGTTCTCTCAACCGGTTTCCCACTTCAGTACGGAAAGAGGGAACGGCCTTGTCCTTCTCTGACATTGGTTCCCATTTCCCATATTTTGTTGATAATAAAAGAATTTTCGGTGCACGCCGATATGGGTTGCCGGCCACAAAGTGGGAACGGATTTTCGGTTTGACGCGAACCGAAAATCCGGTCTATCGTTTGTGTCATGTCCAAAGCACCTGCAATTCATGACATCCCAAAAGAACCCGCCGTGAGGCGGGCATGGATCATGTTCCAGTTGCGCATCCGGGGTCTTTCGACCCGCCGGCTGGCCGCGCGCGAAGGTTGCTCGCGCCAGGCGATTTCGGCGGCGGCAACAGGCTTCGGATCAAGTCACCTGGAGGAGGCGCTCGCACACGCGATCGACCTCACGCCGCAGGAGCTCTTCCCCGAACACTACGACGCTCGCGGCCAGCGGATCGGCTGGACGCGCGTTCCCAATCGTAGCGGCCACAAGGCACAAGGCAATGTCAAAAAGACCGACGCGGCCTGACAGCGCCCGGTGGGCCTGGAGCTGGCGGGACTACGAGCGGCGCTTCGGCGACCGGCCGGACGCGCCGTGGCTCACGGTGACGGTGCGGTTGTCCGAGGAGGACATGGCGCGGCTCGCCGCGATGGCAGCGGAGGCGGGTACGACATCGGCCAAGCTCGCGGCCTCGATCGTGCGCGAGGTGCTGGCCGATGACCTGGCGGCGCACGGGGAGGCGGCGCGATGACTGAGGCGATGCTGGCGGCAGATCATCGCCGCGCAATCCAGGTAGCAAATTCGCTTGAAGCGTCGGAGCTCAACGCGATCAGTGCTCTCGTTTCGCATCTGGTGTCGCGTCGAGCTCCATTCCGTGAAGCAAGAACAGCGCTACGGCGATTGTCGTCTGCACTGCGGTCAAGCCGCGAGGGAGATGCACCATGATGCGTGTCCCTGCGTGTTCATTGGCCTTGGCCATTGCCATCGCCTGCAGATACCGCTCGCGGAGCAGCCTTAATCCGCCGGAACTCAACGTTTCGAGCGCTCGCAGTCCGTCGCGACCCATAAATTCCAGCGTTGCGTCGACCTCGGTACCGTATCTGCTATCGCAAGCGATCTCCGATGCTGCTGCTGCCACCTGCTTGTTCAGTGGCCATAGGGCACGCATCACGTCCTCCGGCGACAGGCCGATTGGTTCCAGACTCTCCAGCGGCTTGCCTGTTTGTGCCTCAAGAAAGCGCTTGAGAGCGTCAAATCGCTTCATTCCACATTCCCCCGACTCGGTTGGTAGCGCTCCGAGTGTAGGGGGCGGCGCGTCCGCGGCCCAACCCCTCATGCCTCCCGACCGGGCTGCGGGCGCGCCATGTCTCATCACAGATGGAGGTTCTCGTTGAAGGACGGTTTCCGGACCATACCGCTCGACCGGATCGAGGTTCCCGAACGCCTGCGGGCGGTCGACGAGGACCATGCGCTCGTGATCTCCACGTCGATCGCCGAGCATGGTCTTCTCAACCCGATCACGGTGCAGGGCACGGCCGACGCCTACCGGCTGCTCGCGGGCGCACACAGGCTGCGCGCCGTCGAGCTGCTGGACTGGCAGGAAGTCGATGCGTTCGTGACGAGCGCCGACGGCGAGGAAACCCTGCTGATCGAGATCGCGGAGAACCTGCACCGCAACGAATTGTCCGCCCTGGAGCGCGCCATCTTCGTGATGAAGTACCGCGAGACCTGGGAGCGCAAGCACGGGAAGATCAACGCCAAGGGTGGGCGGCCGAAAAACCGGGCCAACTTGACCCAGTTTCTCAATGAGCACCTGGGAACCGGCTTCAAGGCGCATGTCGCCGAGCGGCTGGGCCTCAGCGAGAGCGCGATCAAGCGCGCGCAGTATATCGGCGCGCGGCTCCGTCCCGAGCTGCGCCAAGCACTGGCTGGGACGGAGCACGCAGACAATCAGAGCCTGCTCAAGAAGCTGGCGGCGCTGGAGCCAGATGCGCAGCGCACGGTGGCGAAGTCCTATGCGGCCAAGCCCGACATCAAGGCCGCGCTGGCCCAAGTCTCCGGCCGGCCGCGCGCGACGGCCGACGATCCGCTCGCGAAGCTCAAGCGGATTTGGCGCCATGTGCCGACCGCGACGAAGCGCGCCTTTCTGGAGCAGCTTGCCGAGAGCGGCGAGATCAATGAGCTGATCGGGGAGCTCTAGATGGCACGGGACCGCCGCGACAGGGGCACGCTGGACCTTCTTGCCTGGGAGCCACCCGAGCTGGTGCACCGCTTCGACGAGAAGCGGGTCCGGTCGTCGTCTATGCGCGCACGGATCGCCCAGGCGGTCTCGGAGACCTGCAAGGAAAGCGGCCGGACGCGGGATGAGATCGCGGAGGCGATGAGCGCCTGGCTCGGCGAGGACGTCAGCCGGGCGATGCTCGACGCCTATGCGAGCCCCGCGCGCGAGGCCCACACCATCTCCTATCTGCGCCTCCTGGCGCTCGTCCACGTCACCGGCGACATCCGCCTGCTCCAGATGGGCGCGGAGATCTTCGGGCAGTCGGTGGTCGAGGATCGATGGTTGCCCTGGGTGGAGGTCGGCCAACTCGCCGACCGGCGGGACGAGATCAATGGCGCGTTCGATGCGGCACGGCGTGCGGCCAGGAGGGGGGCGCGCGGATGATGCGATCGACGCTCACACAGGAGTGGTTCACGGCGGCGGAGCTGGCGGAGTTGACGCTGCCGGGGATGCCGAAGACCAAACGTGGCGTGCAGTTGATGGCGCACAGAGATGGCTGGACCTCCGACGAGCGGCAATGGTCCGACGATGCACCGCACGGTGTCTGGCGCGAACGGTCAGGTCGGGGCGGCGGAATCGAGCTGCATTTCTCCGTCCTCCCGGCGCGTGCCCGTGCCCGTGTAGCACGGATGTACTCGACCGGCCCCACGGTCGTGCAGCCCGAGCGGCCGGTGCAGTCGACGCAAGACCTGTGGGACCGGTGGGAGGCGCTTTCGGAGAGCCGGCGCAACAAGGCGCTGGAGAAACTCGCCATCGTCGAGCAGGTGCGCTCCCTGGAGGCGGCCGGAACCGCGAAGGAACTGGCAATCGATCTGGTTTGCGAGCCGCAGGGGATCGCGTCGAGCACCTATTGGGGATGGGAGCGGCGGATTGCCGGCGCGTCGCGCGCGGACTGGGCGCCGCTGCTCGCCGATCAGCGCGTCGGCCGCACCGCGACTGCCGGCTGCCACCCGCAGGCCTGGGACATGATCAAGGCGGATTATCTGCGCCCCGAGCAGCCGGCATTCTCCGCCTGCTACCGGCGCATGACGGAGGCGGCGGCCGAGCATGGCTGGTCGCCCATACCGTCTGAGAAGACCCTCAAGCGCCGGCTGGAACGGGAGGTACCGCGCGGGGCGCGGGTGCTGGCGCGCGGCGGGCGCGACGCGGCCTCGAAGATCCTGCCCGCGCAAACACGCGACCGCTCCGTGTTCCACGCCATGGAAGCGATCAACGGCGATGGGCACCGCTTCGACGTGTTCGTGCGCTGGCCGGATGGCGAGATCGAACGGCCCGTCATGGTCGCCTTCCAGGATCTCTATTCCGGCATGATCGTCGGCCACCGGATCGAGCGTTCGGAAAGCTGGCCGCTCGTGCGCGCCGCCTTTGCCGACATGATGGAGAGCTTCGGGATCCCCGAGCACTGCTA